>NZ_JBEGHG010000024.1:0-51173 GCF_040675865.1 Burkholderia sp. LMU1-1-1.1
GTCCCGGACACGCCCGCCGCCCCGGCCCCGGCATCGGCATCGGCGCCGGCGCCGCGCTGGCGCCGCGCCGCCGGCCGCGCGCTGAGCTACACGCTGCGCGAGACGCTCGAGCTGCGGCGCGACCCGGTGCGCGCCACGCTCGCGCTGCTGGGTACGGCGATCCTGATGTTCATCATCGGCTACGGCATCAACATGGACGTCGACAACCTGTCGTACGCGGTGCTGGACCGCGACCAGAGCGGCCTGAGCCAGAACTACGCGCTCAACCTGTCCGGCTCGCGCTACTTCGTCGAGCACGCGCCGCTGGCCGACCTCGCCGAGCTCGACCGGCGCATGCGCAGCGGCGAACTGGCGCTGGCCATCGAGCTGCCGCCCGGCTTCGGACGCGACCTCGAGCGCGGCGCGCCGGTGGCCGTCGGCGCCTGGGTCGACGGCGCCATGCCGATGCGCGCCGAGACCACCCGCGACTACGTGCAGGCGATGCACCAGGGCTGGCTGGCCGAGCTGGCGCTGCGCCGGCTCGGCGCCACCCTGGCCGGCGCCGGCACGCTCGAGACGCGCTACCGCTACAACCCGGACGTGCGCAGCCTGCCGGCGATGATCCCGGCGGTGATCCCGATGTTGCTGATGATGATACCGGCCATGCTCAGCGCGCTGTCGGTGGTGCGGGAGAAGGAGCTCGGTTCCATCCTCAACCTGTACGTGACGCCGGTCACCCGCGTCGAATTCCTGCTCGGCAAGCAGCTGCCCTACATCGGCCTGGGCATGCTCAACTTCGCGCTGCTGACGGCGCTGGCGGCGACCGTGTTCGGCGTGCCCGTCAAGGGCAGCCTGGCCACGCTCACGCTCGCCGCGCTGGTGTACGTGGTGTGCGCCACCGGCCTCGGGCTGCTGGTGTCGACCTTCACCCGCAGCCAGATCGCCGCGCTGTTCGTGACGATGATCGGCACCATCATCCCCTGCGTGCAGTTCGCCGGCCTGCTCAACCCCGTCTCCGGGCTGACCGGGGCCGGCGCGCTGATCGGGCGGATCTACCCGGCCACCCACTTCCTGACCATCAGCCGCGGCGTGTTCAACAAGGCGCTCGGCCTGGCCGACCTGGGCGGCTCGCTGTGGCCGCTGCTGGCGGCCGCGCCGCTGATCCTGGCCGCCTCGGTGGCGCTGCTCAAAAAGCAGGAGGGCTGACGGTGCGCGCCGCCCCGTCCACCCGGCTGGCCCACATCTACCGGCTCGGCGTCAAGGAGCTGTGGAGCCTGCTGCGCGACCCGGCCATGCTGGTGCTGATCGCCTACACCTTTTCGCTATCGATCTATGTGGCGGCCACGGCCATGCCGGAGAGCCTGCACAGCGCCGCCATCGCCATCGTCGACCTGGACGGCTCGCCGCTGTCGGCGCGCATCGCCGCCGGCTTCTATCCGCCCCACTTCAAGACGCCGTCGCTGGTGGACGCCGCCCGCGGCGACGCCGGCCTCGACAACGGCGACTACACCTTCGTGCTGTCCATCCCGCCCGGCTACCAGCGCGACACCCTGGCCGGGCGGGCGCCGGCGATCCAGCTCAACGTCGACGCCACGCGCATGAGCCAGGCCTTCACCGGCAACGGCTACATCCAGCAGATCGTCGCCGACGAGGTGGGCGACTTCGTGCGGCGGCGGCAGCCGGCGGCCGCGCCGCCGGTGGCGCTGGCGCTGCGCATGCGCTTCAACCCCAACCTCGAGCAGGCCTGGTTCGGCTCGCTCATGGAGATCATCAACAACGTCACCATGCTGTCGATCATCCTGACCGGCGCGGCGCTGATACGCGAACGCGAACACGGCACCATCGAGCACCTGCTGGTGATGCCGGTCACGCCCGGCGAGATCATGCTGGCCAAGATCTGGTCGATGGGCCTGGTGGTGGTGCTGGCCGCGCTGGCGGCGCTGGTGTTCATCGTGCAGGGCGCGCTGCAGGTGCCGGTGCGCGGCTCGGTCGCGCTGTTCGTGCTGGTGGCGGCGCTGCACCTGTTCGCCACGACGTCGATGGGGATCTTCCTCGCGACGCTGGCGCGCAGCATGCCGCAGTTCGGCATGCTGATGGTGCTGGTGCTGCTGCCGCTGCAGATGCTGTCGGGCGGCACCACGCCGCGCGAGAGCATGCCGGCGCTGGTGCAAGACCTGATGCTGGCGGCGCCGACCACGCACTTCGTCGCCGCCGGCCAGGCCATCCTGTACCGCGGCGCCGGCATCGACGTGGTGTGGCCGCAGATGCTCGCCATCGCCGCCATCGGCGCGGCGCTGTTCGCCGGCGCGCTGCGGCGCTTCCGCCGCACCATCGCGCAGATGGCGTGAGGCCGGCGCGGTTTAGTTGCCGGGCTTGGCGTAGACGGACGCCTCGAAGATGCCGGCCGACCAGCTCGCGCCCTGGTTGTGCACCATGTCCCAGACCTGGCTGACGTCGATCCGCACGTGGCGGTAGGTGCCGCTCAGCGGATGGCTCTGGAAACCCACCCGGCTGTTGGCCGAATTGTCGAACAGCTGGGTCCAGGTCGCGCCGTCGTGGCTGCCCGAGACCTTGTAGCGGTGCGCCGCGTCCGAGCCGCCCACCGACCGCAACGACAGATCGATGCGCGCCAGGTCGACCTCCTGCCGCAGATCGACCTGCCAGAAGAACGGCACGCCGGTCGGCTGATAAAAGTGGGCGGCCTGGTCGATGATGCCGTCGTTGGCCTGGTCCGCCGTGCGGCGCGCCGTCGCGCTCGAGGCGACGTTGGCGGTGGCGGTGACCGGCTTGTTGAGCGACACCAGCCGGTCCGGTACGCCGCTGGCCTTGCCGGTGGCGTCGTCGATGTAGAGCCGGGGCGTCCAGGCGAAGCGCATGCCGCCGTCCGCCTCCAGGCTCAACGGCAGCCACACGTAGGTCGAACCGCCCAGCAGCGCCGGGTTCCAGCGGTCGCCAAGATACACATACTCGGGCGTGGCGGTCTTGCTGGTGTTGATGATCTGCGTCGGCTGGCTATGGAAGCCGGTGTTGTCGCCGATCGGACGCTGCGCCTCCCAGCCGCCGGGATTGGCGATGTCCAGCGTGCGCGTGTACAGCAGCTGGTTCGGATACCAGCCCGACTGCTTCGACGTGAGCATGTAGATGTAATCGCCATGCCGCACCAGCGCCGGCGCCTCGCGCGCCTGGTTGATGAACATCGCGTACTGCGTCGACGGCACGACGTCGGTGAAGTCGGCGCTCAACTGCCACACGCGTAGATAGACATGGTCCTGCGCGGTGACCAGATAAGCCTTGCCGGTCGCGGGATCGAGGAAGACCGAGAAATCGCGCGAGCCGAAGCCCATGTTCCCGCCTTTGACCGGCGGGTCCGGGTCCTTGCCGTCCGCCGTGAAGTAGGTGGTGGTGCCGCTGCTGGTGGCGTAAATTTTGACCGCCGCGATGGCGTCGGCGTAGTTGCCACCCGGGACGGAAATCACGGGCGGATAGATGGGCGCCGTGAAACCGGCGGGTGCCAGCGCGTAGTTGACCGTCGCCACAGTGCTCTGCGCTCCGCCGCGAACGGCGATCGCCTTGACGGTCTTGTTGCCGTCCAGCTTGATCGCGGCGCCATCCGCGTACAAGGTCGTGCCGGCCGCGCCGGGAACGGGCGTGCCGCCGTCGACCGTGTAATAGATGCTCGCGCCGGCGGTCGGGCTGGTGATGTAGGCGTTGTCCAGCTTGTTGGCGTTGACGACAACTTGCGTGCCCGCGCCGGCGAACGGCGCGATCACCGGCGCCGCCAGCGTGGTCGACGGCGTCGCGCCGATGTTGTACTGCACGGTATTGACGGCGGAGCGCGTGCCGGTGGCGTACCCTTCGGCGTCCAGCACCACCGCCACCGCCTTCAACGTCGTGTCGTAGCCGAAGTTGAGCAGTTCGTTGGAGGCCGCGCCGCTCGCCACCTGGGGCGGATAGGCGGGCTTGGGAAGGAAGGTCGGATAGTTGCCCGACGCGTCCGGCGTGGCGCCGTAGTCGGGTGTCGGAATGCCGACGTGATAGCCGACACCCTCGCTGTTGCCCTCGCCCGGCCGGAAATGGCCCTTGGCGGTGACCACGTAAGGTCCCTCGATGTTGCTGGCCGTCGCCACGACCACCCGCGACGGGCCGTAACCGTCATAGGTTTCCCAATGTCCCCACAGGACGAACTTGCCGGTGGCCTGGTTGAACAGGATCTTGGGCCGCTCGATCTTGCAGTGCGCGAGCACCTTGTTGCCGTAGACGTCCAAGGTCTCCGGCGTCAGGATGGATCCGACCAGCTGCCAATTCTTCAAGTCGGCGGATTTGTACAAGGCCACGCCGCGGAACGACGCCCGGTTGTGCGTCTTGTCCTCGCCCACCCAGTAATACATGCCTTCGTGCTTGACCGTGAAGCCGCCGTGCGCCTGGATCGGCACGCCGGCGCTATCGAGATAAGTTTCCCCGTTCGGGATCGCGGTATAGCCCTGGGCGGCGACGGCGGCGGGCGCGCCCATGGCCAGCGCGGCCATCAGCGTCAGCAGCGCCGTCGCGGCCCAACGTCCCGTTGCTTGTGTGCGAGGGTGGATTGTTTCCATGTCCCACTTTCTTATCGATAGCCGACGACGAGAAAAACTCAGGGGACAATTCTGCCTTGATTTGAACGCAACACTCTCCGCGGGCTAACAATAATCACAAGGTTGAACAGACGGGCTATTGCGGCGTGGCGCGCCCCGCCATCTGCAAGGCGATGGCCAGCGCCGTATCGGCGGTGGCCAGGTGCATCTCGAACCATGGCAGGATCAGGCTGGCGGCGTGGCGCGCGGCGGCGACGTCGCCCGGCGCCAGGCGGTGCAGCGCGGCGAGCACCCGGGCGTGCTGTTCGCGGTGCGAGCAAATCGCCGGATAGTCGATCGCCTCCATCAACGACTCCTCCAGGCGGAAATCGTCCTCGAGCGCCTCGGTCAGGCGCGTCATGCCGGCCTCGACCTGCTCGTCGGGGCCGTCCAGCAACTGCACGACCTGCTCGGCCATGGCCTCGTGTGCCTCGTCGAACAGCGGAATGCCCAGCGCCATGTCGGCGCTCCAAGCCTTTGTTTCCATATCACCTCCATCGTCGGCGCCCGGCCCACGGCCGGCGGTGCGGTGATTATGGTTGGCGCCAGCCCGGTAAGGATATGATCCAGATCAAGGACTTGCGGAATCGGGAGCCAGGCGGCTTACCTGCTCGCCACCGCTTCGGATGGCCCCGCCTGCCAGCCGCCGCCGAGCGCCTTGAAGGCGGCCACCGCCGCGCGGGCGGACTCGGTTTGCGCCTGGGCCCGCATATCGGTGGCGCGCAGCAGGTTCTCGTCGGCTTGCAGCACCTCGATCAGGCTGACGACCCCTTTCTGATACGCCGCGAACGAGGCGCCCCTGGCCCTGGCGAGCGATTCCACGCCCTGCGCCAGCACGCCGGCCTGTTCCTCGCGCTTGACCAGCGCCGAGAAGACGTTTTCCACCTCCTCGGTGGCGCGCAGCACGGCCAGGCGGTAGGCGGCCAGGGACTCCGCCTCCTGCCCCTTGGCCAGGTCGATCTGGGCGTTGATGCGGCCGAAGTCGAACAAGCGCCAGCGCAAGCCCAGCACGCCCGCCGCCTGGCTGGCGCCGCTGGAGAACAGGTTGCCGCCGGACACCGACGTGGCGCTGCCCACCAGTCCGGTCAACGAGAACTTCGGATAGTACTCGGCGATGGCCACGCCGATGCGCGCGTTCGACGCCGCCAGGCGGCGCTCGGCCACGATCAGATCGGGCCGGCGGCGCAACAGGTCGCCCGGCGATCCGGTGGCCGCGATGCGCGGGGCCGCCGGTATCGCCACCGGTGTGGCCGCTGGTGTGCCCGACCCGGCGCCGGCCTGCGCCAGCTCCTCCCGGTGCGTGCCGGGCGCCGTGCCCAGCATCACGTCCAGCGCGTTCATGGCCGTGTCCAACCCCGCTTCGAGCACCGGCACCGAGGCCCGCACCTGGGCCAGCGCGCCCTCGACCTGCCGCACCTGGAGTTCGGCCGCCAGACCCTTGCCATATAACAGATTGAGCGTCGACAGCAGCTCCTGCTGCGTCCTCACCTGCCCGCGCGCGATATCGAGGCGGGCCTGCAGGCCACGGATGCCTATATAGATGTCGGCGGTCTGCGCCGCCACCGCCAGCCGGGTGGCGGCGGCGCCGGCCTCCGAGGCCTGATAATCGGCCAGCGCCGCCTCGCGTCCCCGGCGCAGGCCGCCGAAGGCGTCCAGTTCCCAGCCCGCGTTCAGATTGGCCTCGTAGGAGTTGCCGTAGCGATCGAAGCCTGGTTGCGAATTCAACACCTGCCCCAACGGCGTCTCCACCGACTGGTAGGCCCGCGCCCCTTGCGCGCCGACGGTGCCCGACGGCAGCAACGCGGCGGTCGCCGCGCCCAGACCCGCCCGCGCCTGCGCCACGCGGGCCGCCGCCTGCGCAAGGTCCAGGTTCTGCGCCAGCGCCAGCGTGACGTAGCGCGTCAGTTGCGCATCGCCGAAGCCGTCCCACCACGCGATCAGGTCGGCGCTGGCGGTGGCCTGGCGCTGCTCGACGGCGGCTTGCCCAAGATATCGCTCGGGCAAGGGGGTGGCGGGCCGGCTGTAATCCGGTCCGACGGCGCAACCCGCCGCACCGGCGGCGACGAGTATCAGGAGAAAGCGTTTGAGCGGCATGGGGATTTCCATGTAGAGTGACGATTTTGTGACTATATCACTAAATGGTCACTCGTTGTACAATCTCGATACACCGAGTAAGCTAAACCACATGACCAAACCCAGCACCCCTTCGGCTTCCGCGCGAGGCCCCGCCGATCACGACGTGCGCGACCAGATCGTCGCCGCCGCGACCGAACATTTCCGTCTGTACGGCTACGAAAAAACCGCCGTCTCCGACCTCGCCAAATCCATCGGCTTTTCCAAGGCTTATATCTACAAGTTCTTCGAATCGAAGCAGGCCATCGGCGAGCAGATCTGCGCCAACTGCCTGGGCGAGATCGAAAACGATATCAGGGCCGCCGTCGAGGGCACCGACAGCCCGCCCGAGAAGCTGCGGCGTCTGTTCAAGACCGCCGTCGAATCGAGCCTGCGCCTGTTCTTCGAGGATCGCAAGCTGTGGGATATCGCGGCCTCGGCCGCGACCGAACGCTGGCCGACGACGCGCGCCTACGACAATCGTATCCAGGCGATGCTGCGGGACGTGCTGCGCCAGGGCCGCGAGAGCGAGGATTTCGAACGCAAGACCCCGCTCGACGAGGCGGCGGCGGCGATCCATCTGGTGATGCGCCCGTATCTCAATCCGCTGCTGTTACAGCACGGCCTCGACCACACCGCCGAAGCGCCGGCCCTGCTTTCCAGTCTGGTGCTGCGCAGCCTCTCCCCCTAAAAACCGTCGTATTGGATGTGACCATTGACAAATTTAGTCACTAGTCACAAAATAGGATCCTGTTCAGTTCTCCACGGGATTCCCATGCTCGGCCACCGCTACGCTCTTTCCTCGGTCTTTGCCGTCCTTCCGCTCGCGCTCGCTGCCTGCGGCGACAAAGCGCCCCCCGATCCACGCACCGGCGCGCCGCTGGTGCGCGCCGCCACCGTCGAGGGCGCCGGCGCTGCCACCTCGCGCACCTTCAGCGGCACCGTCGCGGCCCGGGTCCAGAGCGACCTCGGCTTCCGCGTCTCCGGCAAGGTGCTCGAACGCCTGGTCGACGCCGGCCAGAGCGTCAAGCGCGGCCAGACGCTGATGCGCATCGATCCGGCCGATCTGCAACTGGCCGCCAGCGCCCAACGGGAGGCCGTCGTCGCCGCCCGCGCCCGCGCCCGCCAGGCGGCCGACGAGGAGGCGCGCTACCGCGACCTGCGCGGCACCGGCGCCATCTCGGCGTCGGCCTACGACCAGGTCAAGGCGGCGGCCGACGCCGCCAAGGCCCAGCTCAACGCCGCCGAAGCCCAGGCCGAGGTCGCCGGCAACGCCAGCCGCTACGGCCAACTGCTGGCCGACGCCGACGGCGTCGTCATGGAAACGCTGGTCGAGCCGGGCCAGGTGGTCGCGGCCGGCCAGGTGGTCGTGCGCGTGGCGCACGCGGGGCGGCGCGAAGCCGTCATCCAACTGCCGGAAACCTTGCGCCCCGCGCTGGGCTCGGCCGGCGAGGCCACACTGTTCGGCAAGGAAAGCACCACCGTCCCGGCCAGGTTGCGCCAGCTGTCCAACGCCGCCGACCGCCAGACCCGCACCTTCGAGGCGCGTTACGTGCTCGAGGGCGGGCTGGCCGACGCGCCGCTGGGCACCACGGTCGCGGTCCGGATCGCCGACGGCCCCGCGCCGGCGCAGGCCGGCTGGTCGGTGCCGATCGGCGCCCTGTACAACGCCGGCAAGGGCACCGGCGTGTGGGTCATCCAGGGCACGCCGGCCAAGGTGGCCTGGCGGCCGGTCACGGTCCAGCGCATCGGCGACGACAACGCCCGTGTCGCGGGCGAGCTCAAACAAGGCGACCGCGTCGTGGCGCTGGGCACGCATCTGCTGCGCGACGGCGAACAAGTGCGGCTGGCGGCCCAGCCCGCCACAGGAGCGAAGCAATGAGCGAAGGCCGATTCAACCTGTCGGCGCTCGCCGTGCGCGAGCGCTCCGTCACCCTCTTTCTGATTTGCCTGATCACCCTGGCCGGCATCGTCTCGTTCTTTAAACTGGGGCGGGCGGAAGACCCGGCCTTCACCGTCAAGGTGATGACCGTGATCACCGCCTGGCCGGGCGCCACCGCGCGCGAGATGCAGGACCAGGTCGCCGAGAAGCTGGAAAAACGCCTGCAGGAACTGCGCTGGTACGACCGTTCCGAGACCTACACCCGGCCCGGCTTGGCGTTCACCACCTTGACCCTGCTCGACACCACCCCGCCGGCCGAGGTGCCGGAGCAGTTCTACCAGGCGCGCAAGAAGGTCGGCGACGAGGCCGCCAACCTGCCGGCCGGCGTGATCGGGCCGATGGTCAACGACGAATACGCCGACGTCACCTTCGCGCTGTTCGCGCTCAAGGCCAAGGGCGAAGCGCAGCGCCTGCTGGTGCGCGACGCCGAGACGCTGCGCCAGCGGCTGCTGCACGTGCCGGGCGTCAAAAAAGTCAACATCGTCGGCGAGCAGCCGGAGCGCATCTTCGTCGAGTTCTCGCACGAGCGCCTGGCGACGCTGGGCATCGCCCCGCAGGAGGTGTTCGCCGCGCTCAACGCCCAGAACGTGCTGACGCCGGCCGGCTCGGTCGAAACCAGGGGCCCGTCGGTGTTCCTGCGCCTCGACGGCGCCTTCGACGAATTGCAAAAGATCCGCGACACGCCGGTCGTGGCCCAGGGCCGCACGCTGAAACTGTCCGACATCGCCACCGTCAAGCGCGGCTACGAGGACCCGGCCACGTTCATGATCCGCAACGGCGGCGAACCTGCCCTGCTGCTGGGCATCATCATGCGCGACGGCTGGAACGGCCTCGACCTGGGCAAGGCGCTCGACAAGGAAGTCGGCGCCATCAACGCCGACATGCCGCTGGGCATGGCGCTGACCAAGGTCACCGACCAGGCCGTCAACATCAGCTCGGCGGTCGATGAATTCATGGTCAAGTTCTTCGTCGCGCTGCTGGTGGTGATGGTGGTGTGCTTCGTCAGCATGGGCTGGCGCGTCGGCATCGTGGTCGCGGCCGCCGTGCCGCTGACCCTGACGGTGGTGTTCGTCGTCATGGCCGCGACCGGCAAGAACTTCGACCGCATCACGCTCGGCTCGCTGATCCTGGGCCTCGGCCTGCTGGTCGACGACGCCATCATCGCCATCGAAATGATGGTGGTCAAGATGGAGGAAGGCTACAGCCGCGTCGCCGCCTCGGCCTACGCGTGGAGCCACACCGCCGCGCCCATGCTCTCGGGCACCCTGGTGACGGCGGTCGGCTTCATGCCCAACGGCTTCGCCCGCTCCACCGCCGGCGAATACACCAGCAATATGTTCTGGATCGTCGGCATCGCGCTGATCGCCTCGTGGGTGGTGGCCGTGGTGTTCACGCCCTACCTCGGCGTCAAGATGCTGCCCGAGCTCAAACAGGTCGAGGGCGGCCACGACGCGCTGTACGACACGCCGCGCTACAACCGCTTCCGCCGGGTGCTCGGGCGCGTCATCGCCCGCAAATGGCTGGTCGCCGGCGCGGTGGTGGGCCTGTTCGTGCTGTCGGTGCTGGGCATGGCCGTGGTCAAGAAGCAGTTCTTCCCGATCTCCGACCGTCCCGAGGTGCTGGTCGAGGTGCAAATGCCGTACGGCACGTCGATCGCCGAGACCAGCGCCAGCACCGCCAAGGTCGAGGCCTGGCTATCGAAGCAGCCGGAGGCCAAGATCGTCACCGCCTACATCGGCCAGGGCGCGCCGCGCTTCTATCTGGCGATGGGACCGGAACTGCCCGACCCGTCGTTCGCCAAAATCGTCGTGCGCACCGACAACCAGGAACAGCGCGAGGCACTCAAGCACCGCCTGCGCCAGGCGATCGCCGACGGCATGGCGCCCGAGGCGCGGGTGCGCGTCACCCAGCTCGTGTTCGGTCCGTATTCGCCGTTCCCGGTCGCCTACCGCGTCAGCGGACCGGACCCGGACAAGCTGCGCGCGATCGCCGCCGACGTCCAGCTGGCCATGAGCGCCAGCCCGATGATGCGTACCGTGAACCAGGACTGGGGCACGCGCACGCCGTCGCTGCATTTCACGTTGCAGCAGGACCGCCTGCAGGCGGTCGGGCTGACCTCCAGCGCGGTGGCGCAACAACTGCAGTTCCTGCTCAGCGGCGTGCCGCTGACGGCCGTGCGCGAGGACATCCGCACCGTGCAGGTGGTGGCCCGCTCGGCCGGCGAATTGCGGCTCGATCCGGCGCGGATCGCCGACTTCACGCTGACCGGCGCCAACGGCCAGCGCATCCCGCTGTCGCAGGTGGGCGAGGTCGACGTGCGCGGCGAGGAACCGATCATGCGCCGGCGCGACCGCATGCCGACCATCACGGTGCGCGGCGACATCGCCGAGGGCTTGCAACCGAACGACGTGTCGGTCGCCATGACGGCGCAGCTGCGGCCGCTGATGGCCAAGCTGCCGGCCGGCTACCGCATCGACGAGGCCGGCGCCATCGAGGAATCGGGCAAGGCGATGCAAGCGATGCTGCCGCTGTTCCCCATCATGCTGGCCATCACGCTGCTGATCCTGATCTTCCAGGTGCGATCGATGTCGGCGATGGTCATGGTCTTCCTGACCAGCCCGCTGGGCCTGATCGGCGTGGTGCCGACCCTGCTGCTGTTCGCCCAGCCGTTCGGCATCAACGCGCTGGTCGGACTGATCGCGCTGTCGGGCATCCTGATGCGCAACACCCTGATCCTGATCGGCCAGATCCACCATAACGAACAGGCCGGGCTGGCGCCGTTCGAGGCGGTGGTCGAAGCCACCGTGCAGCGCGCCCGGCCGGTGGTGCTGACCGCGCTGGCGGCGATCCTGGCCTTCATCCCGCTGACCCATTCGGTGTTCTGGGGCACCCTGGCCTACACCCTGATCGGCGGCACCTTCGCCGGAACGATACTGACCCTGGTGTTCCTGCCGGCGATGTATTCGATCTGGTTCAAGATCCGGGCGGACCAGCCCCGGCCGCCGCTCACGGGCACGGCGCCTGCCCCGGCGGCGCCCCCAGTGTCTCTACCGTGTTGATGGCCGGCGCCCTCGGCAGGCTAAGCGGTATGGCGATGAAGGAAAACAGTGGCTGATACGCGACCCTGACGCATTGGGCGGTGTCGGCCGGGTCGCAGATCCGCGCCCGCACCATCCGGATGCAACTCGGACCGTACGGATCCTGCATGCAGTTGACGCGGTTGTTGGCCGGGCACGCCGGCAACGACGCTGCCGGGATCTCGGTGATGGCGGTGCCGCCGGCGTCCGCCAGCGACAGGTAGTCGATGCGGATGTGGTTGTCCGTGACCGGCGCGCCGATGGACAGCGTGCCGGCGGAACCGCGGAAGATGGCCCGCTGGCGCACACCGGCCATGGCGGCCGCGTCGCTGAAGTCGGCGTTCGCCGCCGCCGCCGCCGCCCGCTGCGTCACCACCTGCAGCGTATTAAATAGGTACAACACGCGCGCCAGTTCAACCACGCCGCAAACGATGGCCAGGAAAATGGTGATCACGATCGCGAACTCGGCGGTCACGGCGCCGGCATGCGAGCGGGCGCCGGCGCCCCTCATGGATAGAGCTCCACCGCGCCGCCCAACGATTGCTCGGCCACCAGTCCGCCGAACTCCGCATGGACGCTGGTGGCGGTGGCCGGCACCGTCATCAGAAACTTGCCGACGCCGAGCACCGTGGCCGTCGACAGCGCGCCGGCGGACACCGGACAGGCCAGCAGGGCCACATTCAGCACGCGGCGCCCCGCCACGCCCCTGTGCGCCTGGGGCGGCGCCAGGAAGTTGGTGCCGCTGGTGGCCCTGTAGGGCGTGGCGCTCCCGGCCGGGTACGACGCGGCGGCGGCGGGCGCCCCCGGCCCGTACAGCGTGCTCCAGGCGGTGGTGGCGAACGCGGTGTAGCCGGCGGCCGGCTCGGCGGCGCCCGCCACATAGGAGGAGTACGGCACGGCCCTGGCGTAGGTCCACAGCGGTCCGTACATCGGGCCGGTGGTGCCGGCCGGCTGCGGCAGGGGATCGGCGACGGTCCACAGCTTGCCGCCGGCGGTCGTCGCCTGCGCCACCTGCCCGGCGGGGGCCACGCTCATCCACGGCGTGCCGCTGCCGGCGCCGCCGAACGCGTACTGCCGGATATTGGTGTCGGGCGGCGCGGTGGCATAGGAGCACAGCGCGCCGGTGTACTGGTCGAAACGGGAATTGAGCTGGTTGAACAGCGACGCCAGCGGGAACGGCCGGCCGACGGTGAGCGCGCCGCCGCTCACGCGCGGCATGCCGAGTTGCCCCGTGCAGACATAGGGGCCGAGCAGGCCGGGCGCGAGGTTGGCCGCCGCGCCGGCGACACCGGGCGGCGAAAACGGGTCGATGACGAAGTTCTCGGCGCCGGTGCCCCCGGGGTTGAGCTGCATCAGGTCGTAGGCGACGCCGCGCCGGAAGCCGTATTGCACCAGTTCGACGTTGGCGGGCGGATTCGGATTGGCGCGCGAGACCGCCTCGCTGTTGGACAAGGCGCACACCGCCAGCGGCGCGACGTCGATCGTCGAGCGCCCCGCCACCGCCGTCACCCCGACGTCCATCGAAGCCAGCGACTCGGACAGCACGCGCAAGAAAAACATCTCGACGTGCCCCATCGACGCGTCCAGGTTGCCGGTGGCGGCGCGCACATAGGCCAAGCCATCGGGGGCGCTGCGGGCCGTGTCGGCGTCGACCCAGCCGCCGTTCGGCGAGGCGCTGAACGACAGCGCCTGCTCGTCCCATGCGATGGGCAGCCGGTTGTATTGATACTTGAGCGCATTCATCGCCAGCAGCGCCTGGGCCGTGGCGTTGTTGACGCCGGCCAGGGTGCCGTTGAGCTGGCGCGCCGCCGTCAGCGCCGCCACGTTCGCCACCGCCTGCAGATCGGCCCGGCGGTTATACACCCGCGACAGGTCGAGCGCGATGCCGACGAAGCCGATCAGGCAGGCGAGCATCAGGCCGAAGACGATGGCGATGGCGCCGCGCTGCCGCATCTTGCTGTTGACGCCCCGATTCATACATTCGCCTCCGGCAGCGACGGCGCCAGGCGGACCGTCGAGCGACACATGGTAGAGAGACTATTGTAGCGGGGCAATTAAACCAAATAGTTGACGAGCAACAAGAAACCGCGTGCCGCGGAGGGGCCGCGCGGCAGGCCGCCTACTCCCACGCCCGCGCCGCCGAGCGGTGTATCGTCCATGTGAAGCCGGCGCCGACCGACAGGCCGCTGTTGCGCAGGAACAGCGGACTGTCGCGGTTGCTCGCATGGCTGTAATTGTCGTAGCGGGTGAACCCGAACACCCGCCAGTCCGGCGACAGCCGGCGCGACAGGCTCAGGCCGAGCCTGGTCATCATCAAGCCGCCCGACGCGTGGTAGGCCGGGCGCGTCGCCGTCGCGTAGCGCGGCTCGACCTCATAGAAATACTGGTGCAGGCGGGCGTTGCCGAACACCGCGCCGAGGTTGGCATCCGCCTGCCACTTGCCGGTGGCGTCGCCGGCCTCGAACACCACGCGCGGTTCGAACACCAGGCCTTGGCGCCGAAACCCGCTTTTAAGCTCGATCGGCACCCGCAGCGGCAGCTCCAGCCGCACGCGGCTCGTCGCCGTGGGCTCGGCCAGCAGCACCTTCAAACGCGGGCCGAACTCCAGCAGCGAACGTAGATCCGGCATGCCGGCGCGGACGGCGACGTCGTCGGAGCGGGCCGGCAGCGACAGCGCGAAACCAAGGTCGAGCTCGACCCGCTCGGTGTTGATCAGGCGCGCGCCCACGCCGGAGCGGTCGGCGCGCAGCACCTTGCCGCGATAGATCAGCATGGGCAGCACCAGCGCGCGCGTGGAGCGGTCCTCGGAGCCGGGGTAAGCCGGGGTGGAGGCGGCACCGCCGAAGAGGCCGACCTCCCACAACGGCAAAGCGGGGTCCGGCGTCGGCGCCAGCTGCTGGGCGGCGGCCGGCGCCAGCATCGCCAGCATGGCCAGCGGCGCCAGGACGAATTTCGCCCGACGGCGCAGCGTCATGGTTGTACTCCGACAGGATTTCGATGCATGGGACTTCCTTCGACGTTATGCGGTGATGTAAAAACGAACACGATACCATGCCCGTCCCTCCACCGGCAGAGCCGATCCTCCGGTAAGATTCGCGTCAACTATTGATTTTTAAGAATATTAATTTGCATGAGCGACTTATCGCGACACGTGTATCTACTGGATTGGCCTGTCGACGGCGCGGCGACGCTCCCTGTGGCGTGCATCCGCTTCCAGCCGGCGGCGATCGACGCCGACAGTTTCCGTTCGGCCGGCATCGATTGCCCCGCCCACATCGCCGCCGCCGTGCCCAAGCGGCAGCGGGAGTTCTTTTACGGCCGCTTGTGCGCACGATCGGCGATGGCGCCGCTGCGCCGGGACATCCCCCAGATCGGCACGGGTCCGATGCGCGAACCGCTGTGGCCGGCCGATCTGATCGGCAGCATCACCCACGCGGCCGACATGGCGGCGGCCGTGGTACTACCCGTCGCCATGGGCTATCACGGCGTGGGCATCGATATCGAGACCATCCTCGGCGGCCAGGGCGCGCAGGAGGTGCGCGCCATCGTGGCCAATGACGGCGAATTGCGCCACCTGGCCGGATTTGAAGAGGCGCTTGGCCCCGACGTCCCCCTGACCCTGGTTTTCTCCGCCAAGGAAAGCTTCTTCAAAGCGGTGCATGGCGAGGTGCGGCGCTACTTCAACTTCGATGCCATCGAGCTCGAACACCTCGATCTGGCGGCGCAAAGCATGCGCTTCCGCGTGTGCGAGGACCTCACGCCCCGCTTGCGGCGCGGGGTCCGCTGCGAGATCGGCTTCCAGATACTCGACGCCACGCACATCGCCACCTTGTGCCTCTGGCGGCGCGCGGCGGAAGGCGCCTAGCCAGGACGGCTCGGCCGCACGGGGCGTCCCCAACCTAACGCGCCAGCAGTTTCAGCTGGGATACTTTACAATCGCAAGCCATATCGCGGCCTCGTTCATATTGCGCCGCGATGAACAGTATCCAACTATCTCGCGAGGAACCCACATGGCCGCCACGGACCACCCCCATTACACCGCCGAAGAAAAACGCAAGCGGGTATTCGCCATCATCAGCGCGTCGTCCGGCAACCTGGTCGAATGGTTCGACTTCTATGTCTACTCGTTCGCATCGATCTACTTCGCCAGCCAGTTCTTCCCTAGCGGAAACTCCACCGCCGAATTCCTGAAAGCGGCCGCCGTCTTCGCGGTCGGCTTCCTGATGCGCCCCATCGGCGGCTGGATGTTCGGCCGCATCGCCGACCGGGTCGGCCGCAAGAAGTCGATGGTCATTTCCGTGCTGATGATGTGCGGCGGCTCGCTGGCGATCGCGGTGCTGCCGACCTACGCCACCATCGGCGTCGCCGCGCCTATCCTGCTGCTGGTCATCCGCATGTTCCAGGGCCTGTCGGTGGGCGGCGAGTACGGCACCACGGCCACCTACATGAGCGAAGTGGCGCTGCGCGGCCAGCGCGGCTTCTTCTCGTCGTTCCAGTACGTGACCCTGATCGGCGGCCAGCTGCTGGCGGTGTTGACCGTGGTGGTGCTGGAGCAGTTCCTCAGCGAGGCCGAACTGAAGGCCTGGGGCTGGCGCATCCCGTTCGTGATCGGCGCCATCGCCGCCGTGGTCTCGCTGATGCTGCGCCGGACGCTGCACGAAACCATCAAGCCGGAAGACAGCAAGAACAAGGACGCCGGCACCCTGGCGGGCATCTTCAAGCACCACCGCGCCGCCTTCATCACCGTGCTCGGCTACACCGCCGGCGGCTCGCTGATCTTCTACACCTTTACCACCTACATGCAAAAGTACCTGGTCAACACCTCGGGCATGCCCGCCAAGACGGCCAGCGTGGTCATGACCGGCGCCCTGTTCCTGTACATGTGCATGCAGCCGCTGTTCGGCATGCTGGCCGACCGCATCGGCCGCCGGCAATCGATGATGCTGTTCGGCGCGCTGGGGGCGCTGGCGACCTACCCCATCCTCGCCATCCTGCGCGGCAACACCAGTCCTTACCTCGCCTTCGCGCTGATCACGGTGGCGTTGGCGATCGTCAGCCTGTACACCTCGATCAGCGGCCTGGTGAAGGCCGAGATGTTCCCGCCCGAAGTACGGGCACTGGGCGTCGGATTCTCCTACGCCATCGCCAACGCCATCTTCGGCGGCTCTGCCGAATTCGTCGGCCTCGGCTTCAAGAACCTGGGCCACGAAAACTGGTTCTTCATCTATGTGACGGTCATGATGGCGATCGCCTTCCTGTTCAGCCTGCGCCTGCCCAAGACGCCGTCGTATCTGCATACGGATCACTGAAACACGGCGCTCCCTGACCAGTCCGGAGGGGGGTGCCAGTTAAGGTAGGATGTCACAAAACGCGCCGCTCGCGCGTCTAGCAGGGAAGACCACTCCATTTGCAGACACCATGACAGACTCCGCCGCCTTCACCGCCCTCAGACCCCGCCTGTTCGCCATCGCCTACCGCATGCTCGGTGTGCGCGCCGATGCCGAGGACGTGGTGCAGGACGCGTGGCTGCGCTGGCACGGCAGCGACCAGTTGGCGGTGCAATCGGCCGAAGCCTGGCTGGTGACCCTCACCACCCGCCTGGCCATCGACCGCCTGCGCGCACGCCAGGCCGAGCGCGAAACCTATGTGGGCTGGTGGCTGCCCGAGCCCATCGTCGAACTGGATGAGCGCACGCCCGAAAGCAGCGCGGAAATGGCCAGCGAGGTATCCATGGCGTTTTTATGGGTGCTCGAACGCCTGTCGCCCGAGGAGCGCGCCGCCTTCCTGATGCGCCAGGTGTTCGATCACGACTACGCCGACATCGCCGACATGCTGGGCAAAAGCGAGGCCGCCTGCCGCCAGATGGTGCACCGCGCCCAGGAGCGGGTGCGCCAGCAAACACCCCGCTTCGACGTGCCCAAAGACACGCACCGCGCCCTGCTCGGACGCTTCATGGCCGCCGCCCAGGCCGGCGACCGCGCCGCCATGAAGACCATGATGGCCGACGACGTGCAATTGGTGTCCGACGGCGGCGGCAAGATCAAATCGTTCATGCGCATCCTGCGCGGCGCCGGCCGGGTGGCGGGCGTGTTCTGGTCGCTGGAGCACCAGTATCCCCACAATGTCGCCTACCGCCAGGCCAGGGTCAACGGCGAACCGGGATTGCTGCGCTATGTGGAAGGCAAACTGGAGTCGGCGCAATCGTTCGTCATCGAGGACGGCCGCATCGCCGCCGTGCTGGTGGTGCGCAATCCGGACAAGCTGGCCGGCATTCCGCAAACGATAGTGTGAAAGTCGTCCCGGGCGGCGGCGACCCGTCCGCGCTGTCGCCAACCCTTAAAAATATCACAATTGCAAGTTTCACGGCACACATCTTCACAATTACAACAGTTATATTTTTTATATCATAAGGCGTTTTTGTTTCATCCGACGGGCGTATGCTTATCATGCAAGCGGCTTCAACGACTTGAGAAAAATCAAGGAGAGATGTCATGGCTGATAAACAAACGCCGCACACATTCGCCGCGGTGTTCGCCCACGAGCAGGCGCTATTCACGCCTTCAAAATCATCGGACACGGCGGCCGACGCCGGACAGCCCAAGACCGCGGACGCCACGATGTCATCGCTCTATGCCAGCGCGGCGAAGCGGCAGTTCGCCGGACTTGCCCTGTCCGGCGGCGGCATCCGCAGCGCAACGTTCAATCTCGGCGTCCTGCAGGCGCTGGCGGACCTGGGGCTGCTGAGCAAATTCGACTATCTCTCCACGGTGTCCGGCGGCGGCTACATCGGCGGCTGGCTGAGCAAATGGATACATGGCGAGCCGGGCGGCGTGGCCGAAGTGGAAAAGCAATTGCGCAGCGCCGGCGACGGTCCCGCGCCCCGCTCGGAGCCGCCGGAAGTGCAATTCCTGCGCAAATACAGCAACTACCTGACGCCAAAGAGCGGCCTGTTCACCGCCGACACCTGGACGCTGATCTGCACCTATGTGCGCAACACGCTGCTGAACATGACCATGCTGGTGACCTGGATGGCGCTGCTGTTCCTGCTGCCGCGCGTGATGCTGCTGGTGGTCGACGGGCTGCGCGACCATCAGCGCGCGGTCGTCCTGCCACTGGGCGCGCTCATTTTCCTGCTGTGCGTCTCCAGCATGGCATTGAATATCTCGCTCAAGGGGCCGGTGCTGCAAACCTACGGCTGGCTGCAGGATCAAAAGTGGGTGCTGCGCAGCGTCTGCTACCCGCTGATGATCGCCGCCTTCCTGGGCAGCATCGCCTTCGTGCAGTACCGCGACGAAATGATCCGCTACCTGGACGAGCTTACCTTTCCATCCCGCGAGGCCGCCTACCTGCTGTTGCCGGGCCTTGTGTACTCGCTGTTCTGGGGCGGCGGCTGGCTGCTGGCGCAAGTTCTGAACCGGCGCGCGGCGCTGGCGCCGGACGCGCCGAAACGCTGGCGCTTCTCGCCGGGCGCGTGGCGCCAGACCGGTTCGGAGGCGCTGGGCCACGCGCTGTGCGCCATCGGCGCGCTGGCGGTAGGCACCCTGCTGACGGTGTGGTTGTGCAAAAGCTTGGGCGCTAGCGCCTTGAGCGGCTTGATCAACGTCCATCTGGTAACACTGGGCATGCCGGCCATGCTGTGCGTCTTCGGCGTGACGATGACCTTGATGATCGGGCTGATCGGCCGCCTGTACAGCGACGCCAGCCGCGAATGGTGGGCCCGCCAGGGAGCGTGGACCGTGATCATGGCGGCGGCCTGGCTGGTGGTGTGCTGCGCCACGTTCTATCTGCCGCCGCTGCTGGCCTGGGCGTTCGACCGCTACGCCACATCGGCGTCGCTGGCCACCGGCTTCACCACCCTGGTCACCTACCTGGGCCTGCGCTCGGGCAGCGGCAAGGGGACCGGCCAACCGGGCAAATCCGGCAGGCTGGAACTGGTGGCGCAACTGGCGCCGTACGCGTTCAGCGTGCTGTTTCTCGGCCTGCTCACCACCGGCTTGATGGCGCTGATCGCCGGCGGCCTGCCGCCCGTCCCGTATCCAGCTTTCTTCGACGACGCGGCGGTCCTGCCGCTGTTCTTCGACCGCTATCTTATGCTCAGCGACAACCTGGCCTGGCGCGATATCCTGCCGACCATGGCGGTCTGCGCACTCGCCGCCGTACTGCTGGGCTGGCGGGTCGACATCAATAAATTCTCGCTTTATATGATGTACCGGCTGCGCCTGGCCCGCGCTTATTTCGGCGCCAGCAACAACACCCGCGTGCCGCATCCCTTCACCGGATTCGATCCCGGCGACGACCTGCCGCTGAACGACCTGCTGCATCCGCGCGCGGAAGCGGGCGAGCCGGTGCGCGCCGGACCCGTGCCCCGGCCCTACCATTTGTTCAATAGCGCGGTCAATCTGGTGCAAGGCTCGGAACTGGCGTGGCAGACCCGCAAGGCCGCGAACTTTGTTTTCAGCCCGGCTTTTTGCGGCTTCGAATTGCCGGCCGAGAACGTCGCGGCCGGCGGCTTTCGCCCCACCGCCTCCTACGCCGCGCAAAGCGCCTTCGGGGACGACCACGACAACGGCATCAAGCTGGGCACCGCCGTCGCCATCTCCGGCGCGGCCGCCAGCCCCAACATGGGCTACCACTCGTCGCCGCCGCTGAGCTTCCTGATGACGCTGTTCAATCTGCGCCTTGGACGCTGGTCGCCCAATCCGGCCGGGAACACCTGGCGGCGCGCGTCGCCGTCCTTCGGTCTGTTTTGCATCGTCAAGGAACTGTTCGGACTGACCAACGCGGAATCCGATTTCGTCTATTTGTCGGACGGCGGTCATTTTGAAAACCTCGGCTTGTACGAGCTGGTGCGGCGCCGGTGCCAACTGATCGTCGTGGTCGACGCCAGTTGCGACAACGACGACCGCTTCGAAGACCTTGGCAACGCCATCCGCAAATGCCTGACCGACTTCAACGTGCCGATCACGCTGGACGTGGCCAAGCTGCCCGGCGTGGCCGGCGGCGCGCCGCGCGGCAGTTTCGTCAACGGCCGCATCCACTACCACCAGGCCGACGGCGGCACCCAGGAAGGCGTGCTGTTGTACCTGAAACCGGCGCTGACCGGAGGCGAGAACGCCGATATCTTCAACTACAGCCGCTTGCATCCGTCGTTTCCCCACGAAACGACGGCCGACCAATGGTTCGACGAGAGCCAGTTCGACAGCTATCGCAGCCTGGGGCGGCACATCGCCACCCGGGCGTTGGGTCCGGCCGTGGTGGCGGCGGTCAGGGGCGGCTCGCGCGGCGACGAGCAGGGTTTCATCAGCCGGCTCGGCGACGCGTTGGCGACACCGCGTCCGCCGCCCCGGCGCGTATCGATCCGCCGCAAAGGGCCAAACGGACGCGGCCGCGCGCAGGCGGGTCGCCCATGAAGGGCCACGCCGCAAACTATTTTCCAAAAGCTGTCACAGGCCGCGCGGCCGGCCCGTCTAACAAGGTATGAGCGGCGCACGGTGCGCCCCTCCTTCCTTGAAAGGCACCATCATGACGCAAGCCGCCCGTATTTCCTGCTTCTACTCCGCCGCCCCGGCCAATCTGCAAGCCATGATCGCGCTATCGGCGTCGGTCAAGAAAAGCTCGCTGGGCGTGCGCCTGGTCGAGCTGATCAACCTTCGCGTGTCGCAGATCAACGGCTGCGGCGTGTGCGTCGACATGCACTGGCGCGACCTGATCAAGCAAGGCGCCGACCCGCGCCACCTGAACGCCATCGCCGGCTGGCGCGAGGCGCCGTCCTCGTTCTTCAGCGACGGCGAACGCGCGGCGCTCAACTGGGCCGAAGCGGTCAACGCGCTGCCCCACAAGCAGCCGACCGACGCCGATTTCGCCCTGCTCAAGGAACATTTCAACGAGACCGCGATCGCTGAAATCAGCTACGCGATCGCGGTGATCCGTGGTTGGAACGTGATCAACGCCAGTTTGCACAACCAGATCCCGGAAGTGCCGGCGCCGGGATTCTAATTCACCCCTGCCCTTCGGCTAAGGCGCGGTGCCGTATTCGTCCGCGCCCAGATCGATCACGCCTTCCGCCCGCGACTGGCCGTTGATGTCCTTGACGCCGTTGACCGGGATCGCGCCGGAAGGGAAGTAAGTCGCCCACAGCGGCGAGGTCCAGGTGGTCAGCGCGGCGCCGACGGCCCCGACGTTGATGGCCGGCGAGGTCTGTTGAAGGTTGAGGTTGCCGGTCTGCGGCGCCACGTAGCGCGGATCGGCCTTGACCTGGGTGCCCGGCAGGTTGGTCGAGCCGGATGCGCCGCCCCACCACAGATTGACGCCCCACACATTGCCGCTGTGTCCGCTGCCCTCGACCACGTAGTTCTCCGCGATCGTGCCTTCGCCGTAGAAGATGTTATTGCTGAAGCGGGAATCGAGCACCTTGTACTGGAACACCACCTCCGTTCCCCAGCCCATGTTCTTGTAGAAGGAATTGTTGTTCACGTGGATGCGGCGCGCCTGGCCCGCACCGGAAGAATAGCCGCCCACCGACAAGCCTGCCTCGCGGTTGTTGTAGACGAAATTATTCGTCATCACGATATCTTCGGTGGCCTTGCCGCTGTGTTCGCTGGCGAATTCAAATCCGATGTCGTTGCCGCTCGAGACGTTGCGGTCGAAGATGATGTTGCGCCCGCCGTCGACATAGAAGCCGCCCGCCGAGCCCTCGCCGCCGTACCACGGATTGGTCGAGCTCGAATTGTTTGTCGCGATGTTGTTGCGGACCATGCCGTTGCGGACCCGGTCGTTCTCGCCGCAACCCGAGCACTCGCCCTCGTAGCCGATGAAGTCGAAACCGATATTGTTATTGTCGTGCACGTTGTTGTTCAGCACCTCGAAGCGGTCGACGTTGCCGTTGATGACCAGCGCCTCGCTGGCCTGCAGCACGTTTTTATAGACCTCGTTGCCCTGCACCAGCAGGTCGGTGACGCCGGTCGCGTTCGTGCCGAACACGGCCACACCATGGGCGCCGACCGAGCACGGGTCCTTGCAGGTGCTGGTGTTGCGGATGTCGTGGACTTTGTTGTTGACGATCTGCAGCTTCGCACCGTTCCCTTCGATCAGGATGCCGACCGGCGTATTGCTGCCGCTCGACGTAAAACCCGTCACGTCGAACCCTTCCACCCGCACATAGTTTGAATTCTTGATCGTGATCAGCCCCTGGCGGCCGGTCGGGCTCAACCCGCTGCCGCTGATGATGGCGCCGGGATCGCCTTTCAGCGTGATAAAGGCGCTGGCGGTGCCGGATTTCCCGGAGATCTGCACCTTTTGCGCGTAAGTGCCCGCCAGCACGCGGATGGTATCGCCAGCGCCGGCCTGGTCCACGGCGGCCTGTATCGATTGGCCCGGGCTGACGGTCATGCTGGCGGCAAGCGCGGCGCCAACACAGGTGGATAGCAGCAGGCCGGCAACCACGCGGCCCGCAGTAGTTTTGACACAGTTCATAGGCATTTCTCCAGTTGGGTTAAGCGACCGGCCATCTCATCCGGGTCGCGAAAAGAATAGTAGTAAGCAAACAAAGAAAATACAAGAAACTTTCGAATTATTTCGATTGCAGTCAAAAAGGCTTATACGGCACTTTTGCAACGCTAGTCTCGATGCTTAACGAAAGACTTCGAAAGTTCCTTGCATTTTCGATTTCGTTTTATTACTATCGGTGGCAGACAACAGAAAAAACAGGAGAATGGCATGGATGGAGCAATTGGCAAGGGACTTCGACGCAGCCTGATGGCGGTGGCCGTGGAGATGGCGTTGTATGGGATCGCGCATGCCCAGGCCCAACCGGCACCGGTGCAGCAACAAGCCGGCGCGGAGCAGGAGCCGCCGCCGGTCGTCGTTGTGACCGGCGCGCGCGCCGCGCTGGCCCGATCGCTGGAACTGAAACGCAACGCCGACGTGATCCAGGACTCGATCTCGGCGACGGAACTGGGCCGCTTCCCGGACGATAACGTGGCCGACTCGCTGACGCACATCTCCGGCATCTCGGTGTCCCGCACGCGCGGCGGCGAAGGCCAGTACATCAACGTGCGCGGGCTGGGTTCCGGCTACAACATCGTCACCCTGAACAAACGCATCCTCGCCACCGACGGCGACGGCCGCGACTTCGCCTTCGACGTGCTGCCGTCGGAGGTGATCAGCGGCGCCGACGTGATGAAATCGGCCGAGGCGGCCCAGATGGAAGGCAGCATCGGCGGCTCGGTCAACCTGCGCTCGGCGCGGCCGATGGACAATCCCGGCTACCACGCGTCGGTGCGCTTCGAGGGCGACCGCAACGACCTGTCGCGCAAGAACGGCGGCAAGCTCTCCGGCGTCGTCAGCAACACCTTCAACAACAACACCATGGGCGTGCTCGTCGGCGCCGTGCTCTCCAGGCGCAACGTGCGCACCGACTCGCTCGGCTACCAGACCTACAACGCCGATTCTCCGGGCAGCTTCGACGCCAACGGCGACGGCGCCATCGGCAGCGGCGAAAGCAATCTGCTGGCGCCGTGCTGCATCTCCTTCGGTTCCATCTTCGAGGAAAAGAAACGCACCGCGCTGTCCGGCGCGTTCGAATGGAAGGTCACGCCGCAGTTCCGCATGACGGTCGACGCGCTGGCCACCCGCCTCGATTCGCCGCAGGTGGGCTACCAGCAGTCGTACTACGTCGAGCACGCGCCCGGCCGCTGGTCCGACGTGGTGATCAAGGACCGCCTGATCACCAGCATGACGGTGAGCGACCTGGTGCCCGAAATGAGCAACGTGACCACCGACCGCGTGGTCGACACCCGGCAACTGGGTTGGCACGGCGACTGGAAACCCAGCCCCGCCCTCAAGCTGTCGGGCGACCTGTACCGCTCGACGTCCGAGCGCGATTCCGGCGGCAAGGATAGCTTCGTCGTCGCCGGCATCGCCGGGCGCAACACCGGCTACTACCGCGCCAACAACGGCGCCCTGCCCGACATCCGCGTCACGCTCGAAGATGGCCGCGACCTCGCGACCGAACTGGCGGCCGGCCGCCTGGGCAACAAGGACTACGGCGTCCACTTCGCCGGCCTGACCGGCACCGACATCAAGGACACCGTCGACGGCGCCACGCTCGACGGCCGCCTGTCGCTGGGCGGCGCCTGGCACGTCGACGCGCTGCAGTTCGGCGTCAGCGCCACCAACCGCAAGAAGGACCGCAACGCCATCGGCAACGAGAAGAGCGGCGGCGCCTGCCAGTACTGCAATATGTACTCGACCACCTTCTCCTCGCTCGGCGCCGACGTCGTCAGTCCGATGACGCTGCCGAACTACATGCGCAACGCCGGCGGCAGCTTCCCCGGCAGCTTCATCCGCTTCGACGTGCCGGCCTATTTCGCCGCGCTCAAGAGCCTGGACGGCAAACCGGTCCTCGACGACAGCGGCAACCCCACCGGCGAGACCTTCGACGTCCGCAAGTCGCAACCGGTGTTCGTGCCGACCGACTCCTATTCGGTGCGCGAGAAGACCGCCACCCTGCACGGCCAACTGGAGCTGTCGGGCGAAAACTGGAACGGCAACATCGGCGCGCGCCTGGTGCGCACCAGGACCAGCTCGCGCAGCGCGATCGACCAGATCGTCGCCATCGACGACGCCACGCCGGACATCCCAACCAGCAGCCCGATCGTGACGTACAGCCCGGCGGTGCCGGTGTCGCAGGACGGCAGCTACACCAAGCTGCTGCCATCGGCCAACCTGAGCTGGTGGGCGCGCGACGACTTCGTGGTGCGCGGCGCGCTGGCCAAGGTCATGGCCCGTCCCTCGCTCGACAAGCTGGCGCCGACCCGCACCGACAACACGCTCGACCGCAGCTACATCCTCAACATCGTCGGCGATCCGAATCTGCAGCCGACGACGGCCGTGCAGCAGGACCTGTCCGTCGAGTGGTACTACCGTCCGAAATCGGCGATCACGGCGGCCGTCTTCGCCAAGCAGATCAAGAATTTCGTCACCTACCAGACCGACGAACACGTCGACATCGGCGTGCCGGGCTACCTGTACACGGTCACGCATCCGGTCAACGGCGACAAGGCCCGCGTGCGCGGCATGGAGATCGGCGTCCAGCACCTGTTCGACAACGGCTTCGGCATCAACGCCAAGTTCGCCAAGACCTGGACCAAGGCCTACCAGGGCGGCGCCTACGTCGGCCAGCTCGAAGGCGTGGCGCCGACGGCGTCGTCGCTCGGCTTCCTGTACGAGAAGAACGGCGTCAACGCCTCCATCTCGTTCGACTACACCGGCGAATACACGCAAAGCACCAATGTGCTGGCCGGCTTCCCGAACAAGGTCGACTCGCTGACGTGGATCACCGCCTCGGCCTCGTGGGACATCACGCCGACGATCACGCTGTTCGTCGAAGGCAAGAACCTCGGCGATGCGGTCATGCGCTCCAACCTGGGCCGCGCCGACGCGCAGTACGGCTTTGAAACCTGGGGCCGCACCTACGCCGCCGGCATGAGCGTGAAGTTCTAACCATGACATCTTCGATAACGATGCCCAACAAAGCAGGCACCCGTCCCACCGGCTGGCTCGGCTACGCGCTGACCACCACCCTGCTGTGGGGCGTGTGGGGCGCCTTCGCCGGCCTGCCCGGCCAGAACGGTTTTCCCGAAACCTTGATCTACGTGGTGTGGGCGCTGACGATGGTGCCACCGGCCCTGCTGGTGCTGGCGCGTAACGGCTGGCGCGTGCGGCGCGACGCCCGCTCCATCGCCTTCGGCCTGACGATCGGCCTGCTCGGCGCGGGCGGACAGATGATCCTGTTCTACGCCGTCAAGGCCGGACCGACCTATCTGATCTTTCCGCTGATCTCGCTGTCGCCGGTGATCACCATCGCGCTGTCCTATCTGTTCCTGCGCGAACGCACGGGCATGCTCGGCGTCGCCGGCATCGTGCTGGCGGTGTGCGCGCTGCCGCTGTTCGACTTCACGCCGGGCGGCGCGCCACGCCAATACGGCCTGTGGTTCGTGCTGGCCATCGGCGTGCTGCTGGCCTGGGGCCTGCAAGCCTACTTCATGAAGCTGGCCAACGCCAGCATGGACGCCGAGAGCATCTTCTTCTACATGACCGCCAGCGCCCTGCTGTTCATTCCGGTGGCGCTGGCGATGACCGACTTCTCGCAGCCGATCAACTACGGCCCGAGCGGACCGTTGCTGGCCGCCGCCACGCAAATCCTCAACGCGGTCGGCGCCCTCACGCTGGTGCACGCCTTCCGGCACGGCAAGGCGCTGGTGGTCTCGCCCCTGGTCAATGCCGGCGCGCCGCTGCTGACCACGGTGATCGCCATGACCTTGGCGGCCACGCTGCCGAATGGCTACAAGCTCGCCGGCATCGCGCTGTCGCTGGCGGCCGCGCTGTGCCTGGCCCTGCAGCCGGACGACAACCCACCCGCCTGAACCAACAGACTTCAAGGAACCTGACATGCAATATCTTCTCAACCTGGTGCGGCGCCACAAGGCCGGCGAAGCGGCCGGCATCTACTCGGTGTGCTCGGCCCACCCGCTGGTGATCGAGGCGGCCATGGAGGTGGCGGCCGCCGCCGGCGAGCCGGTGCTGATCGAGGCCACCTCGAACCAGGTCAACCAGGATGGCGGCTACACCGGCATGACGCCCGTGGCCTTCCGCGACTTCGTGCACGGCATCGCCGGCAAGGTCGGCCTGCCGCGCGAACGCGTGCTGCTCGGCGGCGACCACCTGGGCCCGAACGCCTGGCAGGACCAGCCGGCCGACGACGCCATGGCGCGCGCCGAGGTGCTGATCGAACAATACGTGCTGGCCGGTTTCCGCAAGATCCACCTGGACTGTTCGATGTCCTGCGCCGGCGATCCGGTACCCCTGCCCGACGCCATCGTCGCCCGCCGCGCCGCGCGGCTGTGCGCGGTCGCCGAAACCGCCTGGAAGCAGGCCGGCGGCGAGGCCCCGGTCTACATCGTCGGTACCGAAGTGCCGGTGCCCGGCGGCGCGCATGAGGACCTCGACGAACTGGCGGTCACCACGCCGCAGGCCGCGGCCGCCACCAGCGCGGTGCACCGCGCAGCCTTCGCCGAGGCCGGCCTGCACGCCGCGTGGCCGCGCGTGATCGGCCTGGTGGTGCAGCCGGGCGTGGAGTTCGACCACCACAAGGTGATCGACTACCGCCCGGAGAAGGCGCAAGAACTGAGCCGCTTCATCGAGGGCGAGTCCACCATGGTCTACGAAGCCCACTCGACCGATTACCAGATCCGCGACAGCCTGGCCGCGCTGGTGCGCGACCACTTCGCCATCCTCAAGGTCGGCCCCGGCCTGACCTTCGCGCTGCGCGAGACACTGTGGGCGCTGGCCGACATCGAGGAGGAAATGCTCGACGGCCGTCCCGGTTCGAACTTCAAGAACGTGGTGCTGGAGACCATGCGCGCCGAGCCGGGCTACTGGCTCAAGTACTACGGCGATCCTGTGCGCGTCCGCTTCGACCAGCAGTACAGCCTGAGCGACCGGATTCGCTATTACTGGCCGCACCCGGATATCCAGCGCGCCCAGACGGCGTTGATCGACTACCTCGAACGCCACGCGCCGCCGCTTACCTTGCTGAGCCAGTATCTGCCGGCCCAGTACGAGGCGGTGCGCGAAGGCCGCCTGCGCAACCGGCCGGCCGACTTGCTCAAGGAAGGCGTGGCCAGAGTGCTGCGTCAATATATGGACGCCTGCGCGGCAGGCGCCGCAACAAAGGAGTTGGAAACATGTTAGTAGTAGATAGCAACACAAGCATCCTCGGCATCGACGAGGCCTCGCTGGACGCGGCCGGCGCGGGCCTGACGGCGCGCGAAGTCGCACAACAAGGCGTCGTCTGGCCGAAGATCGCCGCGCTGCTGGCCGGCCGGCGCGCCGGCCTGGACGCCTTCCTCGCCCCGCTGCTGGCACGGCCGGACCTGCGCATCGTGCTGACCGGCGCCGGCACCTCGGCCTTCATCGGCGAATGCCTGGTCCCAGCGCTGCTGCGCCAGGGCTTGCGGGCCGAGGCCGTGCCGACCACCGACCTGGTATCCGGCCCGCATTCGTTCCTGCAACCGGCCGTGCCGACCTTGCTGGTGTCGTTCGGCCGCTCCGGCAGCAGCCCGGAAAGCGTCGCGGCGGTGGCGCTGGCCGACCAGCTGGTCGCCAACGTGCACCACCTGGTCATCACCTGCAACGCCGACGGCGAGCTGTATCGCATGGCCGAAGGCCGCGCCAACGCGCTGGCGATCCTGCTGCCCGAGGAGACCCACGACCGTGGCTTCGCCATGACCACCAGCTTCACCTCGATGTTGCTGTCGGCCGCGCTGGCCTTCGGCGCGGTGAAGGACGCCGCCGTGGGCGCGCCATCGGCCGCCGCGCGCCAGCTGCCGCACACCGCCTTGCCGCTGCTGAACGAACTGGTGGCGCAACGCTTCAACCGCGTCGTCTACCTCGGCAGCAACGAGCTGGGCGGGCTGGCGCGCGAGGCCGCGCTGAAACTGCTGGAACTGACCGACGGCCAGGTGGTGGCGCTGTTCGATTCGCCGCTGGGTTTCCGCCACGGGCCGAAGACCATCGTCAACGACCGCACGCTGGTGGTGGTCATGCTGTCGAACGACGCGCACGCGCGCCGCTACGACCTCGACCTGCTGCGCGAGTTGCGCAACGACGGCCGCGCCGGCCGCGTCCTGGCGTTGAGCGGCATCGCCGAACCGGCCCTGGATGGCGATTGCGTGCTGTTGGACGGCATGGGCGACGCCGGCGAACTGGCGCTGGCGCTGCCGTATATCGTATTCTGCCAAAGCTACGCGCTGCTGCAATCGCTCGACCTCGGCCTGCGCCCGGACACGCCCAGCGTCTCCGGCACGGTCAACCGGGTGGTGCGCGGCGTGACGATCTATCCATGCGAAGGAAAAAACGATGTTTCTGGGCGTTGACGGCGGCGGCACCAAAACCGCGTTCGCACTGGTGGACGCGGACGGCTACGTGCGCGCGCGGCACGAGGAAGGCAGCGCCTACTATCTCGAGGTGGGGATGGAGGGCGCCGCAGCGATGCTGGAACGCGGCTGCCGGGCGCTGTTCGCCGCCGCAGGCATCCGCGCCGACGATGTCGCGCAAGCCTTCTTCGGCCTGCCCGCCTACGGCGAGGACCGCGCCGTCATGCCCGCGCTCGACGCGCTGCCGCGCGCCATCCTCGGCCACGACCGCTACAGGTGCGGCAACGACATGGTGTGCGGCTGGGCCGGCTCGCTGGCTTGCGCCGACGGCATCAGCGTCATCGCCGGCACCGGCTCGATGGCCTACGGCGAATATGGCGGCAAGCAGGCGCGCGCCGGGGGATGGGGTGAATTGTTCAGCGACGAGGGATCGGCCCACTGGATCGCCCGCGCCGGGCTGGGCTTGTTCTCGCGCATGAGCGATGGACGGGCGCCGCGCGGCGAGCTGTACGACCTGGTGCGCCAGCGGCTGGCGCTGCGGGAGGATCTGGACCTGTGCGGCGTGGTCTACGGTGATCTGAAGGGCGAACGCAGCGGCGTGGCGCGGTTGTCGCGGCTGGTGAGCGATGCCGCCGCGCTGGGCGACCGGCAGGCGGTGGCGATCATCGACGCCGCCGCCGGTGAGCTGGCGGCCCTGGTCGATGCCGTGCGTGGCACGCTGGGCGTGGCGGATGATGTCGAGGTCGCGGTGTCGTTCACCGGCGGGCTGGTTGGGGCGGACGGGCCGTTGCGGGTGCCGCTGACCAGGGTGCTGGAGGGCCGCGCGCGGCCATACCAAGTGGCGCCGCCACTGTTCGCGCCGGTGCTCGGCGCAGCGTTGTATGCAGCCCGCGACGCCGGCACGCCGCTCGACGCCATCGCGTTGCATCGTTTGTCCGGGTCAGGGCCGGACGGACCGGCGTGATTGGCAATGTCATGCGACGCCGACGGCGCATAGATGGCGGATTACGGCGTTCCGCCTAATCCGCCCTACGTGTCACCGTGGTCCATTGAATCCACGTATCTGCGGACACGTCAACCCGCAAATCACGGAGACACGTAGGGCGGATTAGCGAAGCGTAATCCGCCATGCATGCGGCCACGCGGCATAAATAAGCACCAATAAAGAGGAACCCCATGCGTTTCACCCTAATATCAATCGTACTCGCCGCCTTGTCCGCCCTGCCCGCCCACGCGGCCAACGACACCTACACCATGGCCGACTTCGAAAAAGTAGCGAAGATCGACGCCCACCTGCACCTGCACGGCGACAGCCAAACCGCCTACCTCGCCCAAGCCCGCAAGGACAACTTCCGCGCGCTGACCATCAACGTCGACTACGGCGACTTCCCTCCCCCGGCGCGGCAACGAGAAGTGGCCAGCAAACTGGCCCACGCCCACCAAAAGGATGTCGCCTGGGTCGCCACATTCTCCACCAAAGGTTTCGAGCGCCAAGACTGGACCGCAACCACCCTCAAAGACCTCGACACCGCCCTGGCCGACGGCGCCGTCGGCGTCAAGGTGTGGAAAAACATCGGCATGGACCTGCGCGACGCCACCGGCAAACTGGTGATGGTGGACGACGCCCGCTTCGACCGCCTGTTCAACGGTCTGACCCAACGCGGCGTCATGGTGCTGGGCCACCAGGGCGAACCGCACAACTGCTGGCTGCCACTGGACAAAATGACGGTCAACAGCGACCGCGAATATTTCAAGGCCCATCCGGCCTACCACATGTACCTGCACCCGGAAATGCCAAGCTACGACCAGCAAATGGCCGCCCGCGACCGCCTGCTGGCCAAGCACCCGACATTACGCTTCACTGGCGTCCACCTGGCGTCGCTCGAATGGGACATCGACCGGCTGGCGGGTTTTCTGGACGCCCACCCGGCCGTCAATGTCGATGTCGCCGCGCGCATCGGCCAATTGCAATACCAGTCGCAGCGCGACCGCGAGCGCGTGCGGGCATTCTTCATCCGCTATCAGGACCGGCTGATGTACGGCTCCGACCTGGCCCAATCGGCCGCCCAGCCCGACCAGGAGTTCGCCAAGGACCTGGACACCGTCTGGCGGCGCGACTGGCGCTACTTCGCGACCGGCGACAGCGTGACGGTGCCCGAGCTGGACACGCCCGCACGCGGTTTGTCCCTGCCACGACGGGTAATCGACAAGCTGTTCCGTGAAAACGCCGAAAAAACCTTCCCAAACGCCTGGCAAAACACGCCGGCAAGGGCTTCCGGGCGCTGAACGGAAGGATAACGCCGAACTTTCGATTCTTTTCGCGCCGGGCGTCCTGTATCATCGGGAACACTCTTTATTTGCGCAAAAATTGGAAAGATCGGCAATGAAAAAAACCCAGAAGACGGAAACGAAAGCCATAGCGAAGGAAGCACCCGCGGACAACAACCTGCTGGTGGAGGAACGGCGCCGCCATATCCGCGAGCTGGTCGCCGAGCGCGGCCGGATCACGGTGGCCGAGCTGGTGGCGATGTTCGACATCTCGCAAGTCACCGTGCGCAGCGACCTGAACGCGCTGGCCGAGATCGGCGCCGTGGTGCGCACGCGCGGCGGCGCGCTGGCCCAGCGGGCCGACGAGGACCTGCCGATCGGCGTCAAGCAAACCTTGCGCCGCGCCGAGAAGATGCGCATCGCCGAGGCGGCCGTGCAGCTGATCGGCGAGGGACAGACCATCGTGCTCGATTCGGGCACGACGACGGCGGAAATCGCCAAGCAGATACGCGGCTTGAAGCTGCAGTCGATCAACGTCATCACCAACGCGCTCAACATCGCGGTGCTGCTGGCCGGCGCGCCGCACGTGACCCTGATCATGCTGGGCGGCGTATTGAGGCCCAGTTCGTACTCGCTGGGCGGGCCGCAGGCCGAGGCGGCGTTGCAGGGGCTGCACGCGGACATCCTGTTCCTCGGCTTCGACGGCCTCGATCCGGAGATCGGCGTGATGACGCCGCATCTGCTGGAAGCGCGCCTGAACTCGCGCATGCTGGAGATCGCGCGCAGCGTGGTCGCGGTGGGCGACTCGTCCAAGATCGGACGGCGCAGCCTGTCCGTGATCGCGAAGATCGAACAAGTCGACCGCATCATCACCGACGCCGGCGCGGCGCCGGAGACGGTCGAAGCGCTGCGGGCACGCGGCGCGCAAGTCGTGCTGGTGTAGGTGGTCGCTGCGGCCGCCCTGCGCCGGCCATGCAGTCCACCTACAAGACAGACGAGGAGATGTATGAAGCAAGCGCACCACAAGGCCAACGACCGGGACAACGAACAGGGACAGAATAACGAGCACGACCAGCGGCGCCGCACCCTGCTGGGATGGCTGGCCGGAACGGCGGTGGCATCGGCCACGCCGGCTTCCAGCGCGTGGGCCGCCGAAGCGGCCACGATGGCCACGGCCGCCGCAAAGGCCGACCGCAAGAACGTCGCGCGCATCGGCGACGCCGCCATGGCGCTGGAATTCGACGGCCAGCTGCGCTGCCGCGTGCTGTCGAAACACGCGCCGCGCGCCACCGCCGTCACAGCGTTCGCCCCGAGCGAACGGCTGCGGCTCAAAGACGGCCGCTGGATCGAGCGCTTCGCGCTGACCGCGCAGGCGGCCGACCGCGTCGACGGTCCGCACGGCGCCGGCATGCGGCACCGCTTCACCGGCGTGGCGGCCGAAGGCGTCGAAAAAACCGTCAACGTCACCTTCTACGAGCGCCATCCGGGCTTCGCCATCGTCCGCGTCAGCTACCGCAACACGGGCGCCGGCCCGCTCGCCGTCACCGCCTGGAGCAACAGCGGGCACACCTTGCAGCCCGCCGCCGGCCGCAAGCCGGAATTCTGGACCTATTCCGGCGCCAGCCACCTGGACCGGCGCGACTGGGTCCAGCCGCTGAAGGCCGGCTTCGACCAGCGCAACTTCATGGGCATGAACGCGTCCGACTACGGCAGCGGCACGCCGGCGGCCGACGTCTGGCAGCGCGACTGCGGCCTGGCCGTCGGCCATATCGACACCGTGCCGCGCCTGGTGGCCCTGCCGGTGCGCGCGGTCAAGGGCGGCGCCGCGCTCGCCGTCGAATGCGAACTGGAGGCCACGTTGCAGCCGGGCGAATCGCTCGACACGCTCGACACCTTCCTGGCGCTGCACACGGGCGACTACTTCGGCGCGCTGGACCGCTACCGCCAGGTGATGGCCGAACGCGGCCTGCGCTCGCCCGACTGCCCCGACGAATGCTACGAGCCGATCTGGTGCGCCTGGGGTTACGAGCGCGATTTCACGGTCCCGCTGATGGTCGGCACGCTGAAAAAGGCCAAGGAACTGGGCCTGGAATGGGCGGTGCTCGACGACGGCTGGCAGACCAACGAGGGCGACTGGAAGATCGACACCAGGAAATTCCCCGGCGGCGAAGCCGACATGCGCGGCCTGGTCGGCTCGATCAAGGATGCCGGCCTGAAGGCGCGCCTGTGGATCACGCCGCTGGCGGTCGATCCCGGCTCGGACCTGCTGCACGACCACACCGACATGCTGTTGCTGGACAAGGACGGCGCGCCGCAACTGGTGACGTGGTGGAACAGCCTGTACCTGTGCCCGGCCTACCAGCCGACCATCGACATGACCCGCGACCTGGTGCGCAAGATCCTCGGCGAATGGGGCTACCAGGGCCTCAAGCTCGACGGCCAGCACCTGAACGGCGTGGCGCCCTGCCACAACCCGGCCCACAAGCACGCGCGCCCCGAGGAATCGGTCGAGAAGCTGCAGGATTTCTGGAAGATGGTGTACGACACGGCGATGGAAATCAACCCCAAGGCGGTGGTCGAGCTGTGCCCCTGCGGCACCTCGTACTCCTTCCACAACATGCCGTACATGAACCAGGCGCCGGCCGCCGACCCGCTGTCGTCGTGGCAGGTGCGCCACAAGGGCAAGACCCTGAAGGCGCTGATGGGGCCGTCGGCGCCGTACGCGGGCGACCACGTCGAACTGAGCGACGGCGGCGAGGATTTCGCCTCGACCATCGGCATCGGCGCGGTGCTGTCGACCAAGTTCACCTGGCCGGTCGATCCCAAGCCGAAGGACAGCTTCCTGCTGACGCCGCGGCGCGAGGACAAGTGGCGCAAGTGGATCGGCATCTACCGCGACAAGATGCTGCCCAAGGGCGTCTATCGCGGGGATCTGTACGACATCGGCTTCGACAAGCCGGAAGGCCACGCCGTGGAGAAGGACGGCAGGCTGTATTTCGCCTTCTTCGCGCCGCGCTGGGACGGGCCGGTCGAGATACGCGGCCTCGGCGCGGGGCGCTGGCGCCTGCGCGACTATGTCGACGGCCGCGACCTGGGCGAGGTGGGCGGCGCCGGCAACGCCAAGGTGGCCTTGCGCTTCGAACACGCGCTGCTGCTCGAGGCGGTTCGGGTCTAGGCGGTTCGGGTAAGGCGCCCACGGCGTCGCGCCCCCGGCCTGTGCGCTGTTGCTACAACGCACAGGAACATTTCTTAATTGCTAAAAAACGGCATTTATGGTCTTCACAGGGAGTAACATACTTTCCATACACCAATAATTTAATCGATATCGTGAACCCCTCTGATTGCCGTGCACCGCGCCTCCGCTGCGTCACGTTGTTTGTAATGCTGACGCTGCAGGCTGTCCGAGTCCAGGCGGCCGACGTCTCCCCACCAGAGGAACTGAGCACCCTGCCGCTGGAGAGCCTGATGGAAGTCACCATGGTGACTTCCGCCTCCCGCTTCGCCCAGCGCGTCAGCGAAGCGCCATCGGCCGTCTCGGTGCTGACCTCGCAGGATGTCCGCGAGCACGGCTGGCGCACCCTCGGGGCGGCCCTGGCCACCCTGCCCGGCCTGTACGTATCGAGCGACCGCAATTACGATTACCTGGGCGCGCGCGGCTTCCTGCGGCCGGGCGACTACGACAGCCGCTTCCTGCTGCTGATCGACGGCGTGCGCGTCAACGACAGCGTGTACGACCAGGCCTCCATCGGCGACGACAGCCTGGTCGACATGGACCTGGTGGAGCGCATCGAGTACGTGCCCGGCCCCGGCGCCGCCGTCTACGGCTCCAACGCGCTGTTCGGCGTGATCAATGTCATCACCAAGACCGGCAGCGCCATGGCCGGCGCCCAGGGCACGCTCTCGGCCGGCGGCAAGGGCGAGCGGCGCGGCCGCGCCAGCTACGGCTACCACACCCAGGACGGCACCGACGTGCTGTTCTCGGTCAAGGCCTCCACGCTGCGCGGCGGCGCGCTGTACGCGGCCGAATTCGATACGCCGGACCAGAACAACGGCCTGGCCGAGGGCCTGGACTACCAACGCACGCGCGGCGCCTTCATCAAGGCCAGCCGCGGCGGCTGGGGCTTCAGCGCCGGCCATATCACCCGCGTCAAGGGCGTGCCGACGGCGTCTTTCGGCGCCGTGTACAACGCCCCCAACTACACGCGCGACGCGCAAAGCTTCGCCAGCGTCTCGTACACCGCCGCGCCCACCGACACGGTCGCCGTGTCGACCCGCCTGGACTGGGGCCGCGCCGACTACCTGGGCATGGGCAGCTATCCGGACGACCAGGGCCGGCCGCGCGTCAACGTCGACGGCGACCACGCCGCATGGCACGCCCTGAACGTCAACGCCACGCTCACCGGCTACGCCGGACATAAGCTGCTGGCGGGCCTGGACCTCCAGCGCAACGCGCGGCGCGACCAGTTCAACTTCAATCCCGATCCCTACGAGTCGATGCTGGACGACCGCCGCGCCGACCACCGCATGGGCGCCTATGTCGAGGACGAGATGCGGCTCACGCCGAAGGTGATCGTCAACGCCGGCCTGCGTTTCGACCGCGACAGCATCACCGGCAGCCGCTTCAATCCGCGCACGGCGCTGATCTGGCAGGGCACGGACGTCGACACGGTCAAGCTGATCTACGGCACCGCATACCGCTCGCCCAACGCCTACGAGTTGTACTACGCGGTGGGCGTGGGCGAAGGCGGCCAGGCGGCCAACCCGCGCCTGCGCGCCGAGGAGATCTCCACCCACGAACTGGTGTGGGAACGCCGGCCGGACGCCTACAGCAAATTGTCGCTGGCGATGTTCCACTACCGCATCGACGGTCTGATCACCGAAACCTTGCGCGAGGACGGCCTGCTGGTGTTCGACAACACCGAGCGCGCGTCGGCGAACGGCATCGAACTGGCGGGCGAACGCCTGTTTTCGGGCGGCACCCGGCTGCGCGCCAACTACGCCTGGCAACACGTGCGCGACGGCGACGGCGCCAGGCCGGTCAACTCACCACGCCACCTGGCCAAGCTCAACGCCACCTGGCCGCTGCCGGGGACGGGCGCGGGGCCGCTCGAAGCGCTCCGGCTCGGCGTGGAGGGCCTATGCATGTCGGGCCGGCTCACCGAGAACGCCGCCACCGCCGGCCACTGCACCTGGAACCTGACCCTGGTGCCCGCGCGCAAGCGCGCCTCCGGACTGGACTGGTCGCTCAGCTTCTACAACGCCGCCAATCGCCGCTATGCGGACCCGGCCGGCCCGGCGTTTGTGCAGGAAGCGATTCCACGCGAGGGGCGCACCATCACCGCCAAGCTCGGTTATGCATTCTGAACCGAACACCATGAAACTCCTGCTGCTGTGGTGCACCGCGCTGTCGCTGCTCGTGCTGGCGCGGGCCGGCCTGGCGCAGTCCGACGACGCCGCGCTCAAGGCGGCATACGTCTACAACATCGCCCAGTTCACCACCTGGCCCGGCGCCGAGGCGGCGCGCCCGCTGACCGTTTGCCTGAGCAGCGCGCACGCCCTGTGGGACAGCCTGCGCAAGCTGCAGGGCAAGCCGGTCGGCGAGCGCAAGCTCGCCGTGCTCGAACCGGGGCCGGGAACGCAATGCGACGTCGCCGTGTTGCGCGCCGGCGCCACGCGCCCCACCACCGCCGCCAGCGGCACCCTCGCCATCGTCGACGAGCCCAAGAACGGCTACGCCGGCGCCGTCGCGCTGGTCGAGGAGGACCAGCATCTGCGCTTCGACATCGACACCGTGGAAGCGGCGCGCGCCGGCCTGCGGTTCAGTTCACGCCTGCTGCGGCTGGCGAGGAACGTCCGATGAAGCGCAAGGTGAATCACCAACGCGCCCTCGCGCCGGCGCCGATCTCCAGCGCGCTCGGCACCGGCCAGATCATCGCTGCGGCCGCCGCGCTGGTGATCGCCGGCGCCGTGTTGATCGCCTACCAGCTGCTCGACATGCGCCACACCTTGATCGAGGGCGCCAGGGTGCAGGCGGCGATCGTGGCCGACAGCGTGACCGCGCCGCTGATGTTCCGCGACCGCGACGCCGGCCGGGACGCGCTGCACGCGTTCCGCTACGCCCCCGGCCTGCGCGCGGTCGGCGTGTACGACCGGGAGGGCAATCTGTTCGCCGAGTTCTCCTATCCCGACAGCCGTCTGCCGGCGCGCCAGCCGCCCGACGGCGCCGTGCCGGACGGCATGATCACCGTGACCGACACGGTGCGTTACCGCGACACGACGCTGGGCCGCACGGTGCTGCATACCAGCACCGCCAAGCTGCGCGCGGTGCTGCTGCGCTACCTTGGCCTGCTGGCGGTCGCCTCGCTGCTGGCCATGCTGGTGGTGGCCGCGCTGAGCCGCAAAACGCGGGCGCGGGCCGCCGCCGCCGAGCGCAAGCTCGATTACATGGCCCACACCGACCACGTGACGCGCCTGCCCAACCGCCACGCCACCTACGCCCGCCTGAGCGCCGACCTGGCGCGCGCCCAGGCGGAGGGACAGCAACTGGCGCTGCTGCTGGTCGACCTGGACAACTTCAAGCTGGTCAACGACACCGCCGGCCACGCCGTCGGCGACGAACTGCTCCAGCATGTGGCCGAGGCGCTCACCGGCGCGGTCCGTCCGTCCGACCTGGTGGGCCGCATCGGCGGCGACGAGTTCGCGATCATCGCCGGCCCGGTGCCGGACCGCGCCGCCGCGCTGGCGCTGGCCGCCGGCGTGACGCGGGCGCTGCAGGCGCCGTTCCAGCTCACGCAGGGCGAGTTCTTCGCCACCGGCAGCGTGGGCTTCTGCCTGTACCCGGACGACGCCCGCACCATGGGCGAGCTGATGAGCAGCGCCGACACCGCCCTGTACCATGCCAAGCACGGCGGGCGCAACCGGCTCGCCGAGTTCGTGCCGGCCATGACGGCCGCCACCCAGCGCCGCGCCGCGCTGGAACGGGAGCTGCGCCGCGCCATCGAGCAGGACCGCCTGTCGGTGCACTACCAGCCGCAATTCGGCTGCGCCGGCGGCGCGCTGGTCGGGGTCGAGGCGCTGCTGCGCTGGAACCATCCGGAACACGGCCCGGTGTCGCCGGCCGAATTCATTCCGATCGCCGAAGAAAGCGGATTGATCGTGCAACTGGGCCGCTGGGTGCTGCATCGCGCCTGCGACCAGGTCGCCGCGTGGGAGCGCGCCGGCGCGCCGGCGCTGACGGTGGCGGTCAACATGTCGGCCCGCCAGCTGCGCGAGCCGTGCTTCATCGACGATGTGACGCGCGCGCTGGCGCGTAGCGGCCTGGCGCCGGGCCGGCTCGAACTGGAGCTCACCGAGAGCGTGCTGATGGAGGACGTCGACGGCGCCATCGCCTTCATGCACGCCGTGCGCGCGCTCGGCGTGCGGCTGGCGATCGACGATTTCGGCACCGGCTACTCGTCGCTGGCCTACCTGCAATGCTTCCCCATCAACCAGCTCAAGGTCGACCGCAGCTTCGTGCAATTGCTGCCCAAGCGCGGCGAAACCATCGTCCACGCCATCCTGGCGCTGGCGCGCGGCTTCGGCCTGTCGGTCGTGGCCGAAGGCGTCGAGGAACAGGCGCAGCTGGACTGGCTGCGCGAGGCCGGCTGCGACATCGCCCAGGGTTTCCTGCTCGGCAAGCCGATGTCACCGGACGAATTCGCCGCCCGCCACCTCGGCGGACGGACCGTGGCGCCGGCCTTGACGCCGCAGTAACGGGACGGGACCGCAGCGCGTGGCCGCAGCGCGCGCCGCTCGAGGCCACGGCATCCAGCGCATGCGGCCAAACCGTACCAAACTGAATAACCGTCCCCGCAATATAAGCTTAAACCCGGGCCTGGACTCGCGCCCGGACATAATCATCGCGCGAAACCGGTTCGATACCGACATTTAATTGACTAGCCTTTCCCCATACTCCGTCAAGCAGCGGAATATTCCCCGCCGACCTTACCTCCCCAACCTTTTAAATTAATACCGGGAGACAGCGCGGGAGAGATTCCAGAAAAGCCCGTTCAAAACGCGCCGTTATATTTCCAATATTAAAAGGAATAAAACTTCACCGCGCATCGCAGGGCCAAGCCTCCCTTATGCGCCCGAGCCGAGTTCAAAAATAAAAGCATGAGGCTTTCCTTATTTCTCTTGATTGGCGTTGCAAGCAAATCGTTCGCCAGATAACGTCAGGATAGAATGTTTTTCGTGGCCTAATATTTATCCGTTGGCAACAAACAATATTGGGCTAATATGAACGATCTTCTTTTACTGGGACGCAGTTCCGACTCGACCGACGAGTTGGCGAACCTCTTCCAAAATGCCGGCTATAAAGTCGTCGAGGTTAAGGATGTAATCGCGTGTTGCCGTCAATTGCGCGAGAATATCCCTTCGACGGAAACCGACAAGGCGCCGCCGCCGCAGGACTTGCCGGTGGCCGAGGACCACCGCGCCATCACCATTTTCAACGCAAACTCCTCCAAAGCGGGGCGCCGAGCCCATTCCCGCGAGGAGCAATTGCGTGAATGCATCGTCAGCCTGGCGCGCCAACTGACGCCGGGCTGGCGCCTGAGCATGCGCCACCGGCATCTGGAAACGCCGGACGGCGCCGTGATCGAACTGACCAGCCTTGAGTTCACCTTCATCAAGATGTTCACCGTGGTGGAGGTCGGCGAGGCGGTCTCGCGCAAGCTCATCGTGCAGGCCTTCGGCGAGGACTACCTGAGCTACGACCAGAACCGCATCGACACGCTGGTGCGCCGCCTGCGGCAAAAGATCGAGGTGCGCACCGGCGTCAAGCTGCCGCTGAACACCGAGCGCGTGCGCGGCTTCTCGTTCGGCGACACCTTGATCATCGACCTATGAGCGCCGCCCCCCTCCGCGCGCCGGCGCTGCAGCTGACCGGCTCGACGACCCTGCAGCCGCGCATGCAGCGCGTCGCCGAGTCGTACATGGGCGCGCACCAGGCCCGCATCGTCGTCAACGGCGGCTGCGGCACCGCGCGCGGCTACAAGGCGCTGCTCGACGGCGTGACCGACATCGCCATGGCCAGCGGCGCGCAGTCCGACCTGCTGTCGGCCGCCGCCGCCGCGCGCGGCCAAGTGTTCCACGCCAGCGTCATCAGCCGCGACCCGATCGTCCCGGTGGTGCACGCCACCAATCCGGTCGAGACGCTGACCTTGCGCCAACTGCGCAACATCTTCACCGGCCGCACGGCCAACTGGCACCGCTTGGGCGGTCCCGACGAGGCCATCGAGGTGCTGGTCGGCCCGCCCGCCGGGGGCGTGTCGATCAGCTGGCGCAATCTCGTGCTGGGCGACGAAGACACCTACACGCCGTCGTGCCGGGTGCTGGACGCGGGCGCCCGGCTGGCGCGCGTGGCGGCGCGGCCGTTCGCCATCAGCTTCATGGCGGCGGCGGCCATGCCGGCGGCGCAGGTGAAAATACTGCGCGTCAATGGCGTCGCCGCCGACCTGGCGCCGCAAGACTACCCGTTGCACGCGCCGATGATGCTGGTCACGCTCGGCCCGCCGACGACGACGGCGGCGCGCTTCATCGCCTACGCCGTCGGCGCCGGCGCGCCGGCGGCGGCGGGAGACGCGCGTGAATAGGCGCGACGCCTGCGCCGTGCTGGCCGCCACGCTGGCCGGCGCGGCATGCGCGCCGAACGGCAACCCGGCGCGCCGCTCGCTGCTGATCAGCGGCGCCGACGCCATGCTGCCGCTGGTCAGGGCGCTGGCGCAAGCCTTCCTGCGCGAGCGGCGCGCCGGCTTGCCGGGCGGGAGCCCGGCGCTCGACGTCATCGTCGAGCGCGGCGGCTCGGTGCCCGCCTACATCGCCGCCAGCCGCCGGGCCATCGACGTGGCGGCGATGACGCGCGCGTTGTCCGACGCCGAGGACGGCCCCGGCGCCCGCCAGCACCTGATCGCCCGCGACGACATCGGCATCGTCGTCCATCGCGCCCTGCCGCTGGCGGACCTGGCGCGCGCGCAGGTGCGCGGCCTGCTCACCGGCGAGATCGCCAACTGGCGCGCGCTGGGCGGGCCGGACCTGCCGGTGACGGTGTACGCCCATCCGCGCGGCGCGCCGGCCCGCCAGTCGACCGAGCAATTGCTGCTCGAGGGCGCCGACTTCTCGCCGGAGGCGCGCGAGCTGGCCGGCGAGGCGGCGCTGGCGGCGGTGGCGGCCACCCCGGGCGCGATCGGCTACCTGGCCGGCCACGCGCGCGGCGGGCGCGAGCCGGTGGCGCTGCTGGCGGTCGACGGCGTGCCGCCCACCGCCGCCACCGTGCTGTCGGGCCGCTATCCCTACACCCACGGCTTCCACCTGCTGCTGCACGGCGAGCCCGGCGGCGAGCGCGAGGCCTTCGTGCGCTTCGCCCGCGGCGCCGCCGGCCAGGCGCTGGTCGCCGGCTTCGGCCTGGTCGCCGTTTGCTGATCCCTCGAGGAGAACCCATGCCCCATCCCCCCACCCTGGCGCCGCTGGCGCGGCGCTGGCGGCGCCACGGCCCGGCGGCGCGCGCGCTGGCGGCGGCCGGCATGCTGGCCCTGGCCGGCCTGGCGGCCGCCTCGCTGCTCGAACTGCTGCCGCGCGAGCATGCGATGACCATCTCCGGTGGCGACCTCACCGGCAACCGCCATTTCCTCGCCCGGGCGCTGCAGGAGACGGCCGCCGGCAACGGCGTGACGCTCTCGCTGCGCCCGACCGGCGGCTCGCAGGAGGCGCTGGCGCTGGTGGCGGCCGGCAAACTCGACCTGGCCTTCATCCAGGGCGGCCTCGACCTGCCCGACCGCAACGTGGTGCAGGTGGCCACGGTGGCGCCGGAACTGCTGCACTTCCTGGCCCGCCCGGACATCGACGCCATCACCGCGCTGCGCGGCCGCCGCGTCAACCTCAACAGCCAAAAGGGCGGCACCCGGCTCATCGCCCACCAGGTCCTGGCCTTCGCCGGCCTGCGCGCCGGGATCGACTACATCGAGTCGAACATCCCCACCGACCAGCTGCTCGAACAGCGCGGCGAACGCCTGCCCGACGCCATCGTCGTCACCTCGTTCGCCCCCTCCGACGTCGTCGACTACCTCGTCAAGCAGCAGGGCTACCACCTGCTGGAAGTGCCGTTCGCGCCGGCCTTCGCGCTGCGCCACGCGTGGGCCGCCGACGCCGAGATCGGCGCCTGCACCTACGGCGGGGCGCCGCCGGTGCCGCCACGCGCCATCAAAACCGTCGGCATCAAGCTGCGCCTGGTGGCCAACCGCCGTGTCGAGGCGCGCGCCATCGTCAAGCTGCTGGAGACGCTGTACGGGCCGGCGCTGGCCGCGCGGCTGCCGATCCGCCTGGACGAGGCGGCCATCCTGTCGGCCGGCGGCCCGGCCCCCTCCGAGGGCACCCGCCGCTTCATCGACCGCGACAAGCCGCTGTTCTCGCGCGCCTTGCTCGAGCAGCTCAAGGCCGCCATCGGGCTGGCGGCGTCGGTCTTTTCGGCCGTGCTGGTGGTGCTCAAGTGGTTCAACGCCGGGCCGTCCGGCGACGCCCCGGCGGGCGACGACCGGCACAAGGAGTAGACCGGTGCGCGCCCCCGACTCCGAGGCCGAGGCCGACATCGACGCCGCCGCCCGCCTGCTCGACGACGCCCTGCTCGGCCGCGCCGGCCGCCCGGGCCTGGCGCGCCTGCTGGCCCAGGCGCGGCGCCGCCGCTTCGGCGCCGGCGCGCCGATCTACGCCGCCGGCGACGCCGCCGACTGTTTCTATCTGCTGCTCGACGGCGCCGTTACGCTGGTTTCGCCGCTGGGCCGGCGCCGCCCGGTGCGCGCCGGGCGCTTCGGCGAGGAGGCGGCGACCGACGCCCACGCCTACCTGACCGGCGCCGTCGCCGCCGCCGACGCCACCGTGCTGTGCCTGCCCCGTGCGGCGATGCAGGCGCTGGCCGAGGCCCATCCGGCGCTGCGCACCGACCTGCTGCTGTCGCTGGCCAGCCACCTGGCCGGCGAGACGCTGGCGCGCCCGCCGCGGCCGCGGCCGCCGGAAGCCCGCCGGCGCCACGCCGCCCCGGGCTGGCTGCTGGTCATCGCGTTGCCGCTGCTGACACTGGCCTGGGGCGACGCCCTCGGCGTCGGGCGCGGCGGCGTGATCTTCCTGGCCATCTTCTCAGCGACGATCGCGATGTGGGTCTTCAGCCTGGTCGACGACTACATCCCGGCGCTGTTCGCGCTGCTGGCGACCTTGCTGACCGGCCTGGTGCCGGTGCCGGTGATCCTGTCCGGCTTCGCCTCGGACGGCTTCATGATGGCGCTCAGCACCCTGGCGCTGGGCACGGTGGTGGTCAGCTCGGGCCTGGGCTACCGCGTCATGCTGCTATTGCTGCGGCGCCTGCCCAACGGCCAGGGCTGGCACAACGCCGGCCTGTTCGCCACCGGGCTGCTGCTGACGCCGATCATCCCCACCGCCAACGGCCGCATCGCGCTGCTGGCGCCGTTCTACGCCGACATGGCCGACAACCTGCGCCTGCGCCGGCCCGGCCCGGCGGCGGGCCGGCTGGCGCTCAGCTGCTTCGGCGGCGGTACGCTGTTCTCGGCCATCTTCATCACCAGCAAGTCAGTCAACTTCGCCGTCTTCGGCCTGCTGTCGCCGCAGGGACAGGACCACTTCCAGTGGATGGCCTGGCTGCGCGCGGCGCTGGTGACGGCGGCCGTGCTGCTGGCGGCGCAGGCGGCGGCGATCGCCCTGGGCTGGCGCAACGGCGAGCGGCCGCACCTTCCGCGCGCCCTGCTGGACCGGCAGCGCGCCCTGCTCGGCCCGCTGACCGGGCGCGAGCGGGCCGCGCTGGCCGGCGTCGCCTTCATGGCGGCCGGCATCGTCACCGGCTCGCTGCACAAGGTGCAGGCGCCGTGGCTGGGCTTCGCGATGCTGTTCGGGCTGCTGTTGTACGGCACCCTCGGCAAGCAGGAACTGAAGGAAAAGGTCGACTGGACCTTCCTGCTGTACCTGGGCGGCATCACCGGCATCGTCGCCGCCTTCAACCACCTGGGCCTGGACCGCGCGCTGGCGGCGCGCCTGCCCGACCTGGGCGCGGCCATGCGCGACCATTTCGCCCTGTTCGTGCTGGCGCTCTACGCCGTCGTCAACCTGGTCCGGCTGGCCGCGCCGAGCAACGCCACCACGGTGATCCTGGCCACCGTGCTGATGCCGCTGGCGCAGGTCAACGGCGTCAACGAATGGCTGGTCGGCTTCATCATCCTGGTGTTCTCGGAGATCTGGTGGCTGCCCTACCAGTGCAGCTACTACCTGCCGATGCGCCAGATGAACCGCGCCGCGCCGCTGTACGGCGAGACCCGTTTCCTGCTGCTCAACGCCTTGCTGAACCTGGTCCGCCTGCTGGCCGTCTACGCCGCCTTCCCCTATTGGAAAATACTGGGGCTACGCTGATGCCACGCCTGGAAAAAATCTTGCTCGGCCTGTTCATGTGCGGCGCGCTGCTGCTGTTCGGCTGGTACAACGTCAGCAAGCCGAGCATCCTGGTGCTGCACAGCTACGATCCTGACTACGCCTGGGTGCGGGACATCAACGTCGGCCTGAACCGCGTACTGGACCGCAAGTACCTGTACCAGGTGCGCTGGTACTACATGGACACCAAACGCCATCCATCGGCCGCGTTCAAGGCCAGCGCCGGCGTGGCCGCGCGCAACGTCATCGCCACCGCCCGGCCGGACGTGGTCATCGCCATCGACGACGACGCCCAGCAATACGCGGCGCGCCACTTCGCCAACGATGCGCGCATCAAGATCGTGTTCGCCGGCGTCAACCGCGACGCCGCCGATTACGGCTACGGGCGCGCGGCCAACGTCACCGGCGTACTCGAACGCATCCCGCTGGCCGCCATGCGCGAGGCCCTGCGCAGCGCCGCCAATTTCCAGGCCTTGTCGCGGCCGCTGCGGATCGCCTTCATCGGCGACCGTTCCGAGACCGTCGGCGGCGACGCCGGCCAGGTGCGGCGCTACGCCTGGGCGCCGCTGGAATTGGGCACGGTGCTGCAGGTCGACACCTGGGCCGAGTGGCAGGCCGGCGTGCGGGCGCTGTCGGCCACCCACGACGTGGTGCTGGTGAGCGGCTACCGGGGCCTGCGGCGCGGCGCCGACAGCGCGCCGGTGCCGGCGCCCGAGGTGGTGGCCTGGACCGAGGCCCACTCGGCGGCGCCGGTGGTCTCGTTCAACGGCTTCTACATCGAGGACGGCGGCATGCTGGCGATCGGCAGCTCGCCCTACGAACAGGGCGAGGTCGCCGGCCGCATGGCGCTGCAAATCGTGCTCGGGCACCGCGCGCCGGCCTCCTTGCCGGTGGCGGCGTCGCGCCAGTTCATCGTCACGATGAACGGCGCCAGCATGCGCGCCAGGCGCTTCGAACTGCCGCTGGTGTACGAGGCGGCGGCGCGCACCGGCAACCAGTATTTGCCGTGATTCGCCTCGATCCCTTGGCCGGGGCGCATGGTCAGCAATGGCCATGTCCGGACGCCGCGCGCTGCCTATAGTTGAACGGCAGCGCCTTCGGCCTGCATCCGTCCGACCCACTCTGAAAGGTAGACCATGACACGCTATATCTCCGCCGCGCTGCTGGCCGGCGCCTGCCGGCTCGCGCTGGCCGCTCCGCCCGCCCCCCTGCCCGCCCTCGGCGCCGACCTGACCCGCACCACGGTGTCCGGGCTCTCCTCGGGCGCCTTCATGGCCGCCCAGCTGGCCACGGCCTATTCGGCGCGCTTCGTCGGCGTCGGCGTCATCGCCGGCGGCCCGTACTACTGCGCCGGCACGTACCCGTCGCAAAGCCTGATGGCCAACGCCACCACCACCTGCATGACGCCGCCGATCGCGGCGGCCGGACCGGACGCCGGCATCTCGTGGATCAACGCCAACCAGTTCGCCGAGCAAGGGTTGATCGACCCGGTCGGCAATGTCGGCAAGCAAACGCTGTACGCGTTCAGCGGCAGCGGCGACCGCACCGTCAAGACCATCGTCGTCGACGCCGTCGAGCGGTACTACCTGAAGGCCGGGGTGCCGCCGCAACGCATCACCTACGACAAGAGCACCGGCGCCGGCCACGCCATCATCACGCGCGGCGCCGGCGTGCCGTGCGAAAAGACCGATGCCCCGTACATCAACGACTGCGGCTTCGTGCAGGCCGACGTGCTGCTGCGCCGCCTGTACGGCGCGGACAGCCGGCCGGCCAACGACGGCGTGGCGGCAGGCCGCACGCTGGCCTTCGCCCAAAGCGAGTTCGTCGACGACAAGCGGGCCAGCATGGACGCGACGGCCTACGTCTACGTGCCGAGCGCTTGCGAACGCGAATCGTGCGCCGTGCATGTCGCCCTGCACGGCTGCGAGCAGGGCGCCAGCCGCATCGGCGACCGCTTTTACGGCGGCACCGGCTACAACCAGTTCGCCGACACCAACCGGCTCATCATCCTGTATCCGCAGGCGGTGGCCTCGGCCGGCATCCCGGCCAACCCCAAAGGCTGCTGGGACTTCTGGGGCTATTCGACGGCCAGGAACACGCCGCCCTACGATCCCGCGCGGCCGCCGTTCTTCGCCAAGGGCGCGCCGCAAATGGCCGCCATCGTGCGCATGATCGACCGCCTGGGCATGGCGCGCCGCACCCCCGCCGCCGCCTCCTCCTCCAACCGCCCTTGAAAAGGACACCACCATGACCCCCACTCCACTTTCCGCCTGGCTCGCCTTCGGCCAGGCGTCGCTGGCCATGTGCCGGCAGCTGAACGAGGCTTCCCAAGCCGGCCTGAAGCAGGCTGGCGCCCGATCACCGGATCGACAGGCGGCGCTGGCGCTCTCGCTCAAGAACGCGCTCGACCTCGGCCAGCAATGGAAGCAACTGCAGGGTGAAGTGTTCACCAGCCTGTTGCACACGCAGTTGACGGCGCTGAAGTCGCAGGGGCAATCGGTGCCGCTGCGGGACATGCTGGCGCTGCGGCAGTCGCTGTCGGACGACCTGGCGGCGCGCCGCAGCGAGGCCGTCAAGGCGCTGGCGGCACGCGCCGAGGCCTGCATCGACGATCTGTGCCGGGCGAACGGCGGCGAGGAGATCGCCATCGTGGTGGCCGGCTTCGCCGAGGATGTCGGCGGCACGCTGCGCGGGCACACCGAACAGAGCTTCACGCTGCTCAACGCCGCCGGCGCGGCGGCCACCGTGCTCACCCACCGCGCGCTCGACGAGGCCATCGCCGCCGCGCCATCCAAAGACTGACGCCGCGCGTCCCCGAAAAAGTCCATCCCGGCCAGCCGCGATGGGCTTTTTTTCATGGTGCTGGCGCGGCCGGCGCCGTCACGACGGGGGCGTCGGCGGCGGCGTCGGCGTCGATCCCGGCCTCCTGCGCCGGCACGGCCGCGTCGGACGGCATGTCCAGCATATAGGCCGGCAACACCCGCCCGAACATGGCGCCGAACATGGCGCCGGCCTGGGCCGCGGCCAGCCGGAATTGCCGCCGCAGCTCCTCCGCCACGCGCGGATCGGCGGCGGCGCGGTAGCGCCGCTGCAGGCTCTGCATGCCGCGCAACTGGTCCTGCAGCGGCGTGAGCTGGTCGGCCGCCGCGCGCCCGCCGACGTAGGCGCCCTGGCTCATGCCCATCAAGGTCAGCAAGGTGGCCGAGATCTGGATGTTGCCCAGCTCGTTGGCGCCGCTGGCGATAACATACGCGGCGATGACGAAGGTGAACACCAGCATCTGGAACTTGTAGATGTCGAAGCGCTTGTTGGTCAACAGCAGGCCGCTGGGACGGCCCTTGCCGTGCAGGTCGGCGATCGGCGCGGTGAACCAGCCGAGCTGCTGCACGTACTGGTAGATCGCCGGGTCGAGATCCTTGCGGATGGCGATCGCGGCCTGGCTGGCGGCGGTGCCGGCGGTCGAGATGCCGATCAGGTACAGCAGGTCGGTCGACAACTCCTGCAGCAGGCCGGTGCGCAGCCACTGGTAGAACAGCAGCGTGGCCACGATCAGCGTAAACACCAGCATCTGCAACTGCGACAGGCTGGCCTGGCCGTTGGCGCCGGTGATATTCCACGGCAGCAGGCGGCCGGCGCCGCCGCGCCAGCGCCGCCCCGGCGCGCCGCCGGCGCCGGGCACGCGCGCGCCCGGCGGAATGGCGGCGGCCGCCACCAGATAGAAGCAGGCGGCGAACAGCAGCGCCGCGACGATGCTCGCGCCCTTGCCGGAGACGGTGAGCGCCAGGTCGCGGCCGAAATACGGCCGGCCGCGCTCGCCGGCGTCGTAGGCGAAGGCGGCGATCTTCAGGTGCAGCGACTGGTCGCGCGCCCAGAACTTCCAGAACGGCGGCGGCGCGGCGGCGCCGTCGAAGTCGTCGACGGCCGGCACGCGGAAGTAGACGCGCGTGGCGACCTCGGTCTGGTCGGCGTCGCGCGGGCTGGCGCTCTTGACCATCTCCACGCTTTCGACCTCCAGCGGCAACGTCAACAGCGCGCGGTGGCGCCGCAGTTCGAAATAGCCCAGCACGCAAATGCGGTCGAGCCGTTCGGCGAAATTGGGCGAGATGGACAGATAGCCCAGCGCGCCGCTTGCCAGGCTCGGCGACGGCAAGGTGACCCGGGCGTTGTCCAGCGTGGCGATGGCGGCGGCGACCGGCGACCGCAGGCGGGCCACCCGCGCGGCGGCCGGCTCGCCCGGACGCGGCGTGCAGGCGTCCCCGCCGCCGGCGTCCTGCGCGGCGGCGGCGCCCGCCCCCAGCGCCCACACCAAGATGCAAAGCAACAATCTCATGGTCGTCCTCCCGATGGCAATGGCGGCCGGCGCGGCGCGCCGGCCCAGCATCATGGTGGGGCCGCCGGCCGCGCGCACGCTGACGCTCGCTGGCGGCGCGCCAGTATTGGTCAGCGACGACGCGCCCCGCCCCGCTATGCTCGATTGGCGCTGACAGCCGTCGGCGACCAACCACTACACGGGAATAGAGATGGCTATCTTGACGAGTCTGGAAGACATGGTGCGGGCGATCGCCGGCTCCGTGATGAACGCGCAGCACATGGTGGAGAAGGCGCAGCTGGCCAACATCGCCTCGTTTTTCGACGATCACAAGCAGCCCACGGTGATGGAGCTGGAACTGCCGGCCATCCACAGCACCGCGCCGGCCGACGCCAACTACCTGTACCGCGTGCCGCTGCTGTCGCTGGTGCCGCACAGCTCGCTGGTGATCGGCGAGGCGGAGATCGAACTGGACGTCGAGCTGGGCGACTTCGAGGAACACGAGCGCACCGGCGCGCACGACGATCTGATCGACCAACTGGGGCGCGCCGCCCCGGCCGAAAGAAAGGCCGCGCTGATGGTCAACCTGGCCCACGGCGGCCTGGCCGCCAAGAACGGCAACGCCGTGCACATCAAGCTCAAGCTGGTCGCCAACGACAAGTCGGAAGGGCTGGCGCGGCTGGTCGACGACGTCGTCAAGGCCCAGGGCCCGGCCGCCGCGCGCACCCAGCCGCTGGCCTGAGCCCCATTTCAAGGAGACCGGCATGAGTATGGCGACCTTCCAATTGACGAACATCCGCTTCATCAAGCGCATCGTCGTCGGTAATGACAATCCGCAGAACATGCGCACCGAGGCGGAGGTCCAGGAATCGATGGACCTGGTCAACCGCTGCCTGACGGTGTCGCCGCGCGGCTACGTGCTTAATGTCGAGAAGAGCTTCGGGCTGTACAACATCGGCGAGCACCAGATCGTGCTGCAGTACGCCGTCTACCACATCGGCTTCGAGCGCAGGCCGCTGTTCCTGGACCAGCATGGCGGCGCCTAGGCGGCCCGTCGCCGAGTGCGACGACGCCTTCCTGCGCCGTGCCCTCGCGCATGCCCGGCGCGACGGCAACCTGGCGCTGGCGGCCGATGCCGAACGGCGCCGCGCGGCCATCCGCGTGGCGCCGCCGCCGTCGTTCCGCTACGTGGCGCTGCCCGTGGACGGCGACGGCGAAGGTGGCGGCGGCGCGCGCGCCATCCCGGGCGCCATGTTCCATCGCCAGTACGCGCTCTGCCTCGACACGCTCGAGCTGACCCTGCACGGCTACTGCCTGCAAAGGCGACGCGGCTGGGAGCGACGCGTGGAACAGATCTTCAGTACCCGCCCCCCGCCGCTGTGGCGGCGCCCGCTGGGCCCGGGGCCGCTGCTGGCGCTCACGGTGCGCGCGGACGCCGGCGCCACCAGCGTCCACCTGGCCGTCGCGGCGCCGGCC
>NZ_JBEGHG010000025.1:0-26920 GCF_040675865.1 Burkholderia sp. LMU1-1-1.1
ATCGCGGGCGCGGGAGCGGCCGCAGGCGGCATCTCGCCACGCGCCATCGCGGCGGCGGCGCCGGCGACCACCGCGGGCGGCGTCATGCTGGCGTGGTTGGCTTGCACATGCGCTGCCGCGCGCGCGGGCGGCGCGGCGGCGGCACGGGCGGCGGCCACGGCCGCCGGACGCGATATCCCCGGCGCGCCCGCCGGTTGTCCCTCGGCCCCGCCTACGCCGGGCCGAAAGGCCAGCATGCGCAGCAAGGTCATCGAGAAGCCGGCGTATTCATCCGGCGCCAGGCCCAGTTCATTGCGGCCATGCACGGCGATCTGGTAATACAGTTGCACTTCTTCCGCGTCGAACGCGGCGGCCAGACGCACGACATCGGCGTACTCGGGCAAATCCTCCGGCAACGCGGCCGGCACCGTCTGCGCCAGCGCGATCCGGTGCAACAACGTGCCCAGATCCTGCAGCGCGCCGTTGTAGGACAGGCTGCGCGTGGCCATCTCGTCGGCCACGGCCAGCAGGTCGGCGCCATCCTGCGCCGCCAGCGCGTCGAGCAGGCGGATCAGATAGGACTGGTCGAGCGCGCCGAGCATGCCCTGCACCGCGTCGAGCGTCACCTCGCCGGCCGCATAGGCGATGGCCTGGTCGGTCAGCGACAGCGCGTCGCGCATCGAACCGTGGGCGCCGGCGGCCAGCAGGCGCAAGGCCGGCTGTTCGAAGGCGATGCCCTCCTGCCCCAGTATATTTTCCAGATGGCCGATGATGTGGCCCGGCGGCATCTGCTTCAAATTAAATTGCAGGCAGCGCGACAGCACCGTCACCGGAATCTTTTGCGGATCGGTCGTCGCCAGGATGAACTTGACGTGCTCGGGCGGCTCCTCCAGCGTCTTCAGCATCGAGTTGAAGGCGTGGTTGGTCAGCATGTGCACCTCGTCGATCATATAGACCTTGAAGCGCGCATTGCTCGGCGCATACACCGCCTGCTCCAGCAGCTGCGCCATCTCGTCCACGCCCCGGTTCGATGCCGCGTCCATCTCGATGTAATCGACAAAGCGGCCCGCGTCGATCGCGGTGCACGCCTCGCATACGCCGCAAGGGGTCGGCGTGATGCCGCCGTTGCCGTCCGGGCCGACACAGTTGAGCGACTTGGCCAGGATGCGCGACAAGGTGGTCTTGCCGACACCCCGCGTGCCGGTGAACAGGTAGGCGTGGTGCAGCCGTCCGCTGTGCAGGGCGTGCGTGAGCGCGCGCACGACGTGCTCCTGGCCGACGAGCGTTTCGAAGTTCTTGGGGCGGTATTTACGGGCGAGGACTTGATAGGACATGCTGGATTTTACCGTAGATAGCAGGAGCAAAGGGGCTGCGTTGGGCGCGCCAAAGCGGCAATTGTAACAACTCGGCGCGATAATAGGTACGGCAACAATTCTGCCCTACAATTTGTTTTTGCTTCAATCCGTGAAAAATGAAAAAAATCGCCCTGCTCTCCCTGCTGATGCTGTCCCTGAACCTGCACGCCGCCGAGCGTGAATGGACGCCCTATAAGAAACTGATCGAGGGCTTGCGCCTGGACCGCTTCTACGCGCTGCCGCCGGCCGAGCGCGACAGGATCAACCTGTTCCTCAAGGTACAGCCGGTCAACAAGGCCTACAAACCTTCCGACGTCGTGCTGACGGTCGTCAACGGCAGCGAACGCACGCCGCTGCCGGCGCTCACCCCGGACTTCCGGCTGGCCATCGGCGCCCCCAATCCGCGCTGGATGAACGACGATGTCAAGATCATGACCAGCCTGCCGAAGGAAGACAAGACGGCCGTCAACTATGAAGCCGTGACGCCGCTGCCGGAGGGCTTGCAATGGCCGTACGCGACCGTGATGGGCAGCGTCGGGCAAATGAACAAGGCGATCAAGAAGATGGCCGGCGCGATGAGCCTGTTCGCCCCGAGCGTGGATGTGGTGCTGTTCAAGTTCGACAAGCCGGCGCAGCTGAAGGTGGGCGCCAAGGTCTACAACACCAACGCCAAACACGAGATCGCGCTGAAGCCGGAATCGGACCTGATGAAGGCCAACCCGATGATCGTCGCGTCGGAGCGGCCGTACGAGGCCGAACTGCGCGGCGACTAATCAAGTAAGCCGAGAAATAAAAAAAGCTGCCTGATGGCAGCTTTTTAATATTCCCGAAGGATTCCCGAAGGAGGCGAGCCTGATCTGCGGCACTTATGGTTAATAGCCGTGGCTGCTTCGTTCCCGACCTGACCAGGTTAGCCATGCCACAATGCGCAGGGGCCCGCCAAGATCAATTATACCCTACAGGCCCAACTCCTGCCAAATCTGATCGACACGCGTTTTCACCTCGGGCGTCATGGTGATCGTCGTGCCCCACTCGCGGGTCGTCTCACCGAGCCACTTGTTGGTCGCGTCGATGCCCATCTTGCTGCCCAGGCCACTGACCGGCGAGGCGAAGTCGAGGTAATCGATCGGCGTGTTGTCGACCAAGGTGGTGTCGCGGGTCGGATCGACGCGGGTGGTGATGGCCCAGATCACTTCCTTCCAGTCGCGCACGTTCACGTCCTCGTCCACCACCACGATGAACTTGGTATACATAAACTGGCGCAGGAAGCTCCACACGCCGAACATCACGCGCTTGGCGTGGCCGGCGTACTGCTTCTTGATCTGCACCACCGCCATGCGGTAGCTGCAACCCTCCGGCGGCAGGTAGAAATCGGTGATCTCGGTGAACTGCTTTTGCAGCAGCGGGATGAACACCTCGTTCAGCGCCAGCCCCAGCACGGCCGGCTCGTCCGGCGGCTTGCCTGTATACGTGGAGTGGTAGATCGGATCGCGGCGCATCGTGATGCGGTCGATCGTAAACACCGGGAAGGAATCCTGCTCATTATAGTAGCCGGTGTGGTCGCCATACGGTCCCTCGAGCGCGTGCTCGTAGCCGGACGGGTGGTTCTCGTCGGGATAGATATGGCCTTCGAGCACGATCTCGGCCGACGCCGGCACCCGCAGCTCGCTGCCGATGGCCTTGACCAGCTCGGTGCGGCTGCCGCGCAGCAGGCCGGCGAACTGGTATTCCGACAAGCTGTCGGGCACCGGCGTGACCGCGCCTAATATAGTAGCGGGATCGGCGCCGAGCGCGACACAGATCGGATAAGGCTTGCCCTTGTTCTGTATGGCGTGCTCGCGGAAATCGAGCGCGCCGCCGCGATGCGCCAGCCAGCGCATGATGACCTTGTTCGGCCCCAGCACCTGCTGGCGATAGATGCCCAGATTCTGGCGCTTCTTATTAGGCCCCTTGGTGATCACCAGGCCCCAGGTGATCAACGGCGCGATATCGCCCGGCCAGCAATGTTGAATCGGCAGTTTGGCCAGATCGACATCGGCGCCCTCCCACACGATGTCGTGGCACGGCGCGCCGCGCAATTCCTTCGGCGCCATGTCCCAAACGGCTTTGACCAGGGAGCCCAGGCCCAGCAGGTCCTTGAAATCCTTGGGCGGCTCCGGCTCCTTCAAGCGCGCCAGCACGTGGCCGATTTTGCGCAGCTCGCCGACGTCCTCGGCGCCCATGCCGAGCGCGACCCGGCGCGGCGTGCCGAACAAATTGGTCAACACCGGCATCGCGTGGCCGGTCGGATTTTTGAACAGCAATGCCGGTCCGCCGGCCCGCAATGTGCGGTCGGATACCTCGGTCATCTCTAAATACGGCGAAACAGGCAATAAAATAGGCCTAAGTTCGTCCATTCGTTGCAGCTGAGAAATAAAATCTCGTAAATCTGAATATTTCATCGTTTTTTAATTTTTTCTTGCAGTGAAGCGTACTGTTTAAAAATACAGGTCAAGTAGTTGATTTTATTGGTTTTCCAGCGAACACAAGCAAAAAAGTAAGACTTAAAAGTAATAGCTTTCAATTGCGTTAGTATTGACTTGATATAAAACGGCTTCTACAATTTGCCCTACTTGAAGAGGACACGGTCTCAGGACCACATGGAAGTACATGTTGTTGTTGCTCATTCATTCACGGAGTCGGGGCTCCACATGACATTTTAAGGAGTGTTTTCAAAAGGCGTCTGCCTTACCCCCGAAAGAAGTTGTATTGCGACTGGTCGAATACCACAGGGAAAGATCAGCTCAGGCAAGCAATGACGGCGTCCAACGCGCGCACCCATAGCGGCGACGGACGATGATATTTCTGATGCATGGCATTAGCACCCGGTTAGCTGCGTTCAACGCTGGCAGGGACCCGCTTTTACGGCATTTCAGGGGAACTCTATGATTAATCGCTTCACTAGTGCGTCGGCTGCGGCCCGCACTTTCCTGGCCAGCCAGCCAGCGGCGTCGATGTTTTCGGCCCGCGTATCGGCAAAGGGTGTGTTGACCACCGCCCAGCACACTTTGACCATTCTTGGTGTGACCGCTTTAGTTGTCATGGCAGTATTTTTTGTCCGTCCGGACCTGGCCAAAGCCTTGAGCGACAGCCTGAACCCGGCTCCAGAAGTCCCAGCCGTCGCCGTCGTGGCGCCGCCGCTGTCGGCCCTGATGCAAAATCCAGCCCCCGCTCCCGCAGCCACCGTGGCCAACGCCAAGGATGCACCGCTGAGCGCCGACGAAAAAGCCCTGATGGGCACCCAGAAGCAGCAGCAATGGGTCACCTCGTGGCTGTCCAAGCGTTACCGCGTGGCGGGCGACGCCGCCAACATGCTCGTTTCCACCGCCTACCTGACGGCCCGCGAGATCAAGCTTGATCCGCTGCTGATCCTGGCCGTGATGGCGATCGAATCCGGCCTCAATCCGTTCGCGGAAAGCCCGGTCGGCGCGCAGGGCCTGATGCAGGTCATGTCGAAGATCCACCACGACAAGTTCCAGGAAATGGGCGGCCTGCAAGCGGCGCTCAATCCGGTCGCCAACATCCGCGTCGGCTCGCTGATCCTCAAGGATTACGTCCAGCGCGGCGGTTCGGTCGAAGCCGGCCTGAAAATCTACGTCGGCGCGGCAGCGTTCGAACACGACGACGGCTACGGCTCGAAGGTGATGGCGGAATACAATCGCTTGAAGCAGGTTTCGGCAGGCAAGAAAGTGCCGACGATCACGCCAATGCTGGCGGCCGCCAAGCCGCAGCAGCAGCCTCAGCAGCAAACCGCGCCGATCGCGGCAGCGCCAAGCGCGAACCACGACACGCAAATCGCCGGCCTCTAATATATAGAGGGCGTCGTGAAAAAAGGCCGTTCAGTGCAGACTGAACGGCCTTTTTGTTTGTGGCTTTCGTGGGCGGATGAGCGCAGCGTAATCCGCCAAGCTCCGTCGGCGGCTCACGGGCAAGTGGTCACCTTGGTCTTGACGCCGTCGCGGAAGGGATCGCGGCCCCCGGTGAGTGCATTGTTTTCCTTATACGCGCAGTAAGTGCCGCCACCGGGTGTGCGCACCTTGGTCATTAGCCGGCCGTCGGGTGTGCTCACCTCCTCCATCGTTGTGCCACTGTCGCCGCCGGCATAGGCGCCGCCTATCCTGGCGGCCAGCAAGGTCGTATCGTTGGCGATCCTTTTGTCGCGCGGATTCCAGGCCTCCTTGCGCAGTTGCTTGTCGACCAGCGCGGCGCTTTTCAGCGAGCGTTGCCGCAAGTCCTCGGCCGGCTTGACGGCCGGTTCGGCAAACGGATCGGGCGGCGGCGATATAGTCTGGGTGATCGCTTGCGGCTGCGTCGGAGCGATGGGAGCAGTCTCGATGGGCGACTGGGTCTCCAACCTGGCGTTGTGAGGCTTGGATAACGGCCGCGCGGCGACCTTGGGAGTCGTCGGCGCAGGCGGCGGAAGCCGCTTGATCGGCGCGAGGATATAGGTGATGGCCGCGTGGGGCGTCATGGAAGCCGCCAGAGGCCGCTCAGGCGTCTGCCAGGCGAAGAACGCCAGCACGTGGGCGCCGCCGATCAGCGCCAGCCAGCCGCGCCGTCGCCATGCCTGCGGGCCTTGGGCGGGATAGAGTTCGATAATGCGCCCTCAAAATTAGTCGAATATTAATTAATTCTGCGGGGCAACCTGAGCAAGGTCAACACCAATATAAAAAAAGCCACCACAAGATACCTTGGGTGGCTTTTGACGATACCGGGAGCGGCTTAGCGCTTCTTGTCGGCCGCCACTTCGTCCGGACGCAGGCGCGCGGCCAGCTTGTCCAGCACGCCATTGACGTATTTGTGGCCGTCGATACCGCCGAACGATTTGGTCAATTCCACCGCCTCGTTAATGACGACGCGGTAAGGGATTTCCAGGTTGTTCTTCAGTTCGAACGCGCCGATCAGCAGCACGGCGTGCTCGATCGGGGACAGTTCGGAAATGCCACGGTCGACCAGCGGCGCGAACGTTTCGCGCAGCGCCACGGAATCCTTGATCGCGCCGTACAGCAGCACGGTGAAGTGGTCGCCGTCGGCCTTGTCGAAGCCGTGCGCGCCACGGATGTTGTTCACCACGGTGGCGGCGTCTTCATTGTTCAGCAGCCACTGATACAAACCCTGCAACGCGAACTCGCGTGCGCGGTGACGCGGCGTGCGACTCTTGCTAGGGTTGGCGTGCAAAATTTTATCTGTCATGGTTGTACCTGTTATTAATTACTTGGTGCTATTTCAAAAATGCGGTTTTGCCGGCATGCCCCTCGGGTTGCAGGGGCCGCCGACGGAGCTTGGCCGATTACGCTGCGCTAATCCGCCCTACGTGGTTCCGTGGTTCTTTTGGGTCCGCAGCTTACGTAGTTTACTCCGGTCCTGCGCTGGCTTACTCGTCGTCGCCCTGGTCCTGGCTCAGCTCTTCGAGCGCGATGGTCAGGTTGGCCATCTCGACCGCCACGCGGGCGGCGTCGGCGCCTTTGACGGCCATGCGCGCTTCCGCCTGCTCGTCGTTCTCGGTGGTCAGAATCGCGTTAGCGATAGGAATACCATAATCGAGGCCGATACGGGTGATGCCGGCGCCCGACTCGTTCGACACCAGCTCGAAGTGGTAGGTCTCGCCACGGATGACCGCGCCCAGCGCGATCAGCGCGTCGAACTGCTGCGACTCGGCCATCTTTTGCAGCACCAGCGGCACTTCCAGCGCGCCGGGAACAGCCACGTGCAGCACGTCCTCGTCGGCCACGCCCAGGTGCTTCAGTTCGGCCAGGCACGCGGACAGCAAGCCGTGGCAGACGTCCTCGTTAAAACGCGCCTGGACGATGCCAACGCGCAAACCGTCGCCGGACAAATTGGTTTCGTAGCTTCCTACCGTCATGATGGACCTCTTTAATATGTGTGTTGTTAGTTCGGTTTGGCCAGGTAGCCGGTCACTTCAAGATCGAAGCCTGTCATCGACGGCATCTTGCGCGGGCTGGCCAGCAGCTGCATCTTGCAGACGCCGACTTCCTTCAAAATTTGCGCGCCGATGCCGTAGCTGCGCAGGTCCATGCTGGCCGCGCGGCCTTTCGGTTTGGTCTCCGGCTTGTCGAGCGCCTGGAACTGCGCGAAGAACTGCTCGGCCGTCTCCTCGCAATTGAGCAGCACGATCACGCCGCGCTCGGCGGCCTTGACCGCCGCCAGCGACGACGACAGATTCCACGAGTGGGTGGTCGCCTCGGATTCCAGGATGTCGAGGATGGATACCGGCTGGTGCACGCGCACCAGGGTTTCCTTGCTCTTCTCGATCTGGCCGTGCACCAGCGCCAGGTGGGCCGAGCCGCTCGGCTTGTCGCGGTAGGCGATCATGCGGAACTCGCCCTGCGCCGTCTTCAACTGGCGCTCGCCGATCTGCTCGACCAGCGACTCGTTGCGGCTGCGATAGTGGATCAGGTCGGCGATGGTGCCGATCTTCAGATTGTGTTCCCTGGCGAATTCCAGCAGATCCGGCAGGCGCGCCATCGTGCCGTCGTCCTTCATGATCTCGCAGATCACCGAGGCCGGGGTCAGGCCCGCCATCGCGGTCAGGTCGCAACCGGCTTCGGTATGGCCCGCGCGCATCAGCACGCCGCCCTTTTGCGCCTTCAGCGGGAAGATGTGGCCCGGCTGGACGATATCCGTCGGCAGCGTGTCCTTGGCCACGGCCACCTGGATGGTCTTGGCGCGGTCAGCGGCCGAGATACCGGTGGTCACGCCTTCGGCGGCCTCGATCGACACGGTGAAATTGGTACCGAAGGCGGTGCCGTTACGGGTCGACATCATCGACAGGTTCAACTGGTCGCAGCGCTCTTCGGTCAGGGTCAGGCAGACCAGGCCGCGCGCGTGCTTGACCATGAAATTGATGGCTTCCGGCGTGACGAAATCCGCCGCGAGCACCAGGTCACCTTCGTTTTCCCGGTCTTCTTCATCGACCAGGATCACCATGCGGCCAGCGCGCAATTCGGCGACGATTTCTTCGGTGCTGGAAATTGACATTTTTAATCCTTGGGAACTATGCGAGAACAGGCCGCTATTTTAAAGGATTTACGCCTTCCCTACCGTAAACAGCCGCTTTTATCCGGCAAAAGACCGACTTACCGGCCCCCGACCTTTACATATTGCAAACATTACCGACTGGTAAGGCATGCGGCATGCAGGAGGGCCTTACAATCGGAACCTGAATCAAAATCAACCTGGAGACTTTCGGATGGGGCAAGTGGCGCGACAAAACCCGGCCTTGGCGGCAAAACTACTGGTTTCGCTTGCCTTGGGCGCCATGGCCGTGCCGCTGCATGCGCAAGACGGGCCGCCGATCACCCCCTACCGTCCATCGGTATCGAGCCCGGCGCAGTTGCCGGCGCCCGGCCAACTGGAACTCGAACTCGGCGGCTTGAGCACGAAAACCGACGACGACCGGCGCACCAGCTTACCGTACACTTTCAAGCTGGGGTTCAACGAACAATGGGGCGTGGTGATCGGCGGCGAAGGCTACGTCTCCTCGCGCGTCGACGGCGATCCGCGCCAGCGCGGCATCGGCGATACGACGTTGGAGCTGAAGCGCGCCTTCCTCGTCGACGACGGCACAGCCTTCGGTCTGGAAATGGCCGTAAAACTGCCGACAGCCAAGGACGCCATCGGCAGCGGCCGCAGCGACTACATCCTCAACGGCATCTACAGCCAGGACATGGGCATCGTCCACATGGACGCCAATCTGAACGCGACACGGCTGGGGGCCTACGAAGCCGGCAGTGGAAGGATTCAGAAAGGATGGTCGGCCTCGTTCTCCGCTCCCGTGTCGGAAAAATGGGGCGTCACCACGGAACTGTCGGGGACGCGCCGCAGCGGCCAGGCCAACACCGCGCAACTGTTGCTGGCCGCCTCCTATAGTCCGACCAAGCGCCTTACCATCGATTGGGGTGTCGCCAGGGGACTGACGTCAGCCTCCCCGGATTGGTCGCTGTTCAGCGGCATTGTGCTACCACTGGCCAAGCTCTGGTAGCGGCATTAACCACTTAAGGCATGGTCGCGGCGCCGATCGACACCATGCGCTCGACATAGCGGGCGATCAGGTCGATTTCCAGGTTGACCTGCTTGCCGACGCTCAGGTGCTTCAGGGTCGTCACGGCGATGGTGTGGGGAATCAGGTTGATCGAGAACTGGCATACCAGATCCGCGCCGGTGCCGATGTCGGTCACGCGGTTGACCGTCAGCGACACGCCGTTGACCACGATCGAGCCCTTGAACGCCAGGAACTTGGCCAAGTGGTGCGGCGCCTCGACGACCAGCTCCCACGACTCGCCCACCGCCTCGAACTTGCGCACCACGCCGAGGCCGTCGACGTGGCCCGTCACCAGATGGCCGCCGAGGCGCTCGCTCAGGGTCACGGCCTTTTCCAGGTTCACTTCGGTCAGGGTGTCGAGGCCGACGGTGCAATTGAGGCTCTCGCGCGAAACGTCGACGCTGAAATTGGTGTCATCCTTTGCGATCACGGTCATGCAGGCGCCGTTGAGGGCGATCGAGTCGCCCAGCGCGACGTCGGCCAGCGGCAAGCCGCCCGCGTTGACGTTCAGGCGTACGCCCGCGAACGAGCCGCCTTCCAAAGGTTTGACCGATTCAATTTTGCCGACAGCGGCGACGATTCCAGTAAACATGTGAGTGCAATCTTAAAGATGGGTGAATCGTGCAAGGATACGCAAATCTTCGCCGATCTGCTTAACCTCGTGAAATTTTAGCCGCTGCTGCAGCGACAGGTCGGTCAGCGCCGGCAGCGCGAACATGCCCTGCGCGTCGCCGATCAGGCTCGGCGCCAGGTACAGCAGCAGCTCGTCGACGCAGCCCTCGCGGATCAGCGAGCCATTGAGCTTGCCGCCCGCCTCGACATGCAATTCATTGATCTGCCGGCGGCCCAGCTCGCGCATCAGTTCCGGCAAGTCCACCTTGCCGGCGGCGTTGGGCAGCATGATGACCTCGGCGCCGACGGCGCGCAACGCCGCCTCCTTCTCCGGATTGGCGACCGCCGCCACGATCCAGGTACCGCCGCCCTCCAGTATCTTGGCGGACAGGCTGATATCGAGCTTGCTGTCGACCACGATGCGGCGCGGCTGGCGCGGCGTCTCGACCGCCCGCACCGTCAACTGCGGATCGTCGGCCTTGACGGTGCCGATGCCGGTCAGGATGGCGCAGGCGCGCGCGCGCCACGCGTGGCCGTCGGCGCGCGCTTCCGGCCCGGTGATCCACTGGCTCACGCCGTTGTGCAGCGCCGTCATGCCGTCCAGGCTGGCGGCGCTCTTCATGCGCACCCACGGCAGGCCGCGCGTCATGCGCGAGAAAAAGCCGATGTTCAATTCATAGGCCTGCTCGGCCAGCAGGCCGGTGCTGGTTTCGATGCCGGCGGCGCGCAACTTCGCCAGGCCCTGCCCGGCGACCAGCGGATTCGGGTCTTCCATCGCCGCCACCACGCGGCCGAGGCCGGCGCGCACCAGCGCGTCCGAGCATGGCGGCGTGCGGCCAAAGTGGTTGCACGGTTCCAGGGTGACATAGGCGGTGGCGCCGCGCACGTCGTGGCCGCGCGCCTGCGCATCCTTGAGCGCCTGGATTTCCGCATGGTCGCCGCCGGCCTGCTGCGTCACACCGGCGCCGATGACCTGTCCGTCGCGCACGATCACGCAGCCGATGTGCGGATTGGGCGAGGTGGTGTACAGCCCCTTCGCGGCCCATTCCAGGGCCAGGGTCATGCCTTCGAGATCGTTGCTGATGTTCACATTGTCCTTGGTCGTTGACTGCGCCCGCGACAATTGCGGACTTCGCCATTATAAGCAAACGGAAATCGCGGTGCTGGCGTGACCACACCCCGACCATCGGCAGAAGGATAAATCAAGCTGCGTACCAGCTTTGATGACGCTCCAGCCCTTCGACGCGGGTCAGCCCCGATTGCGTCGATGGCTGTATTATCCATCAAGGCGCTTCCAGCCAAATAGCGATGAACGGTCCCACCAGAGAAGAGTTTAATGCAAAACTGGAAACCATCGAAACAAGGATGGATGCCAGGGTTGCGTCCATCGAACGCCTGATCGCGGAAGCGATCGCCTCCTCCCATGAGACGCGTAGCGATATCAAGAACCTGAAATGGACGATGATCGCGACGGCCATCGCCACGGTGCTGGGTATCGCGGCGTTCAACGCGACAGTACTGTCGAATATGGTGGCGTCATTTGAATCCGGCAAGAATACGGCCGCCGCCCAGGCCGAGGTCCAGAAGCATTCCGAGGAGACCGCCGCGTTCCTCAAGCAAATACGCGAAGATCTCGATGCGAGACGCGCCGAGATGCGTTAAACATCACGGCGGAGCAGACCACCTCTCAACCGATGCATCAGTCATTGACACCGCCGCAATTGACACGGTCGGTGGCCGGATTGCATACGCGTAGTCGGCCCAGCATATTGATTTTGATGTTGCGCGCATCGTCGCCTCGCGCCAGCGACAGCGTGCCCCAGCGCGCTGACAGGCTGTTACTGGCATTACAACTGCGTCCCGCGCCGTTGTAGGCGAGGTAGAGCGGCGTTCCGCCGGATGAGAAGGCGGAGACGACCGTCATCCCGTCCGGCAGCGGGCCATGTTGGAAGAGGCGCTGCTCGCCTGCGTCCGGCCGGCGGTTGCCATTGTCATCGACGAACACCACCCAGCCCTTGGCCCAGTCCCTGCCGCTCGGCTCCAGCGGTCCCAGCATGACCGGACCGCCGCGCGCGATCGCATGCGAGCGGGTCAGGTCGATGGCAGCGACCAGGTCATTGACGGCGACACGCAACTGCTGTCGCTTCATCACGTCGTGATAGGCGGGCGCGGCGGCGCCGAGCAGTATGCCGGCCAGCACCAGCACCACTAGCAATTCCACCAGCGACACTCCGACGTTGTTCCGCTCCATGGCCGCCCCGCTCATCGCCAGCACTCGGCGCGCGTGCCTTTCGACAGCCGCTCGCCGATGCTGGTGAGCGTCATTTCGCGGCACTCGTCATCACGATAGTCGGGGTCCACCATGCCGGTGCCCGCCGTGGCGACCAATTGCACGCATTGCTCGATCGGCTCGTCGTCGCAGGCCTTGCCTTCGATCTCGTAGCCGCTGTCCGGCGCGCGGCTGCCGCTCCACCACTGAAACTGGCGTTCCTCGTAACCTGTCGAACTGGAGGAAAACGCGATGTATGTGCCTTGTTGCGTGAAATAGCGTTCCTGCTGCAACATCAACTTCAGCAGCATCGCCTGCGCCTCGTTGCGGCGGGTGCTGATCACATGCCGCTGCCACGCGGGCATGGCGGCAGCGGCCAGGACGGCCAGGATCACCATCACGATCAGCATTTCGATCATGCTGAAGCCGGCATGCGCGCGGCGGCTCATTTGACGGCCTCGTGCAGTTGACGCCAATTGCCCACCTCGCGCCAACTCAGACGCCCGGCGCGCAACTGCACTTTGACGCGGCCAACGGTCACGCTTCCCCATGGAGTGACGTTGACAACAGCCAGCTCTTTGAGCAGGTGCGTACGGCCGGTTGGATCGCGCGGCGTCCTGCTGGCCCCGACCGGAAGCAGAGACGGCGTCGCCCTGTAGTCGTCCGATATTTGCCCGACAAGCGGCTGCTCGGTGGACGGCGGTGTCGGCAGTCTTGCAACGGCGCTATCCTTGGTTAGACCGGTGAGCACATTGAACGCATAGGTGCGGCTGCGGGCTTTGTCGCAGGGATCGCTACCCGGCAGCAGCGTATTGAAAAAGACCTCGCCACCAGCCAGCACGCCGCTATCGATGCTGCGCTCACCCGTTGTCTCCGCTTGCAAGAAATCGACATACCAGCCCATGCTGTCGAATTCCATTTTGGCGCCGCTTAAGCTGAACGGCGCCGCACCGGCACTACCACTCAGTACGCGCCGCGTCAGCTGGCTGCGGCTGGTGATGACCTCGGCGGGATCTCGCAGACTGTCGCGGATCGCGTAATAGGACTGCGGCGCGAAACTGGCCGAGGTGCGGTCGGCTTTTTCGATCAACTTGCCGGTCCCGAACAAGACAAGATAGCCGCCGCCGTCGGCATACGCCAGCAAGGGCTGCTGGGTGATCGGCTGGCGCTTGCCGCTATCGTCGCGCGCGACAAACAGCGGTGTGCCGCCTGCGCCGGGGCCGACCGCGCCGGCCCAAGGCGCGCCGCCGCCGAAATCGAAGCGCCACAGGTTGCCCTGCAAGTCGCCGGCATAGCCGTAGCGCAACGCGCCGGTGCGGTCGGCCACCAGCACCGGTGCGTTGAGCGCGTTGGCCAGCGCGGCATCGGCAATCGGCGTTGTGAGCCGATAGTAGTTGACGTTGAGCTGCCAGGCGGCGCCGCGCGGCTTGTCAAGCGCCAACAGGAACAAGGCGCCTTTGCCCGTCGGGCTGGCGTTGCCGTCCGCTGCGTAATTGTTCAACCCGCTGGCGACGACCGCGAAATGCTTATAGATCGGCATGCCCGCGACAGTACGCGTTAGTAATTTGGCGATCTGCGGCCGGGTGGTGACGTTGCCCATCAGCGCGTCGTCGCGGTCGGTGAATTCCCACAGCACGCCGCCGGCGTCGGCAAAGCGCAGCGGGTCGGTAATGTCCAGCGCGAAAACGCCTTGTGCTCCGCCGCCCATGCCGGAGATCAGGACAGTCTTGTTGCCGCCATTGATCATCGCCTCGCCGGCGCTGGCGGGCCCGTCGACATAAGCCTGGTGGACATAATCCGGACTGGACAGACGGTTCAACGTGGCGACCAGCGCGCTCGGCACATAGGCGAATAGTTCGTTGCCATCGGCGGCGTTGAAGGCGTGCAGCATGCCGTCATTGGCGCCGATATAGATGACGTTGGGCCGCGTGCCTGGCCCCGCGCCGGAGGCCGGCCCCACATACACCGGCGTGCTGTTGACGGAATCACCCAGCACGCTACTGCGGTTGTGGAAGAGAGCGCCTTCCTGCGAGCGATCGCCGCGAAGAAAAGCCAGTCGTTGCTCGCCTAGTGCATCGGCGCCGGGAGTGGCCGGCGGCGGCGCCTGATCCAATTGCTGCCGCTGCTCGGTCGACAGGGCGCTCCATTCGAAAGGGATCATCTCCAACGCGCCGTCGGGCTGCACGATGGCCGTGAAGATCTTGCGTGCGGCCGGGGCCGGCGAAGGCGGACGCGCGCCGTCACCCGTCAGCAGCACGCCGGCGTCCCACATCGCCGTTGGCGCGTACGAAGATCCCGCGCCAATGGGCGACAAGACGTAGCGGGAAAAGTGTCCGCCCCAGTCGGCCTTGTTCATACTCGCCTGAAACAAGTCACCGGCACTGGCGCTTGCCGGCGGCGGCGCCACACGCAGCAAGGAGGCGCCGTCGAACTCGTCAGCGCCGGCTGGCGGCGTGGCGACGCGGCACGCCGCCGTCAGCGGCTCGCTGGCGATCTCGAGCGCGGGCGGAAAAGCGTACGCGCAAGAGGCAATCATGACGGCTAGCATCGCCAGCCCTTTCAGGGTTCCCATCAACCAGCGCCGACCGTTCATCGCAAACATACGCCCTCCTTACTCAGGCTTGCTGAACACGCTTTGCAACACCACCTCGGTCGCCGGTTTCGCGCCGAAGCCGATCGCCGTCACCCGATAGCAATAGCTGGGCGTGGCGGCGGCCGACGCATCCTCCCCCGGATGGTGGCACTCGGCACGCTCGATCAGGTAACGCGGCTTCTTAAACGGTGCAAAGCCTTGCCCGGTCGGCATCGACGCTCCGGTCGCCGCGCCGTACGCGACCGTGCAGCCGCCATCCACGGCGCCGGACAGGTCGACCCGCTGCCACACCGGCGCCTCGCCGCAGGCCGGATCGACGACCTCGCCGCCGCCCGCCTGAATGTCACGTTCCGCATCCGCCAACGCATCCTCCGCCGCCTGAAACGCCACTTCCCGATCGCGCTCGCCACGCGCGGCCTTCTCGCCCTGCAAACTCAGCTGCGCCGCCGACACCCCCAACAGCATCACCAAGATCAGCATGAGCAAGCACACCAGCAACGCCACGCCGCGCTCTTGCCGCAGCGCCTTGCGAACCCTCAGGCGCGCCGCCATGTCAACCGCTCCTGTTGCGCAGCGCGACCGTCATGCCGAACACCCGCCGCGCCCGCCATCGCTGCGATTCCGGGAATATTCCCTCCGCGATCCGCACGCCCAAGTCGTCGCCATGGCCTTCGGAGTAGGCCGGGCCGAACAGATCGAACCGGCGTACCACCGTGTCGGCACGCGTGTTGTTCTCGCCATGCAGAAGCAACGCAAGCTTCACGCTGCAGACGCGCTTCCAGTGGGTCTTGCGATGCAAATCGCGCTGAAGTTCCTCCGCCGTGGCGCCAACCAGCGCCAGCCCCGCGTCCATGCTGTTGATCGCGGTCGCGTTGACAAACGTATTGGGTATGCCATCGGCCGGATCGTCGCTGTCGAGTCCGTACAGCACCTGAAAGGAATCGACGCCACGCACGATGGCATCCGCGCCCCAGCCCGCCGCGCTGCGATATTTGCAGCGCAGTTCCGGCTCGCCACCGGCATCGGCGGCGACGTAAAAGATACTCCAGCCGCGCTCGATCACGGCCGATGGCGCGCCCACGCCGAAGCCGGCGCAGTTGAGGCTGGAGCCGTCGCCGTTCGCGCCCTCGCCATGTCCGGAGAAGCGCAGCGCCAGCACATCGCTGCCGTTGGCCACGTCCGGCTCGACGCCGGAGATACCGTCGCTGGCCTTGCTGATGCTACTGGCGTCGAGCCCGGCGATAGCCGCCGGCTCGTGCGCGGCCAACTCGGCCGGTGCCTCCTTGCTATCCCAGTTGACATAAGCGCCCTGCCGTATCGCCTGCGAAATAATCTCCAACGCGTAGCGGCCGCCATCGTTGATCCACATGTTCTCGCTGTGGTTGCGGTAGCCGCCGCTGGTTGCCAACAATAATCCACTCGCCAGCAAGGTCAGCACGAGTCCCAGGCCGGTGGCGATGACCAGTTCGATGATGGTCCAGCCCCGCTGGCGCGCCGGCTTCATGGCGCCCCCACGGTCAAGGCCACACCGGGCACGTACTCGCCGGCCTCGTCCTTGCGCGGCGTGCCATCCGGATTCTTGCCCCGCCAACCGACCTTGACCACCAAAGGCGCGCCGGCGCCACCGCTGCACGCCCAGCGCAGCTTGCCGCCCGACCACAAGCCGGCATCGCGGCAGACCACCGCGCGGCCCGCCGGCAAGTTCTCGCGCATCAGCGCCTTCATCTCATACAGATCGAACGCGGCCAGTTGGGCACCGTCGCAATCGCCGCCATAGCACAGCGCAGCCGGCGCCGGCGGATTGGGCTCGGCCAGCACGTCGTAATCGAAGGTGAGATAGAGGTTGGCGCCATCGGGCAGGCGCATCTGCTCGGGATTGGCGCGCATGCGTTCGGCCATGCCGACGGCCAGCCACGACGCCTGTGCCAGCAAGGTCGACTGATGCCGGGCGCGCAGCGCCGCCAGTTGCATCGACACACCGCCGACAATGCCCAGCGCCAGCACGAGCACGGCGATCATCACCTCGACCAAAGTAAAGCCGGCAACAGCACGGGCCGTGAGCATGCACACCTCCGCAAGTCGATAGGGACTATGCTACACGGTAGCAGCGGCTAATGGCCGAGGTATGAGGTGGATCAAGGGTGCGCTAGCAGGATGCTAGCTTTTGCGCGGCTTGCGGTCCTGTCCGACTTCGGCGATGGCGTCCTGGAACTCGGCCAGATCCTCGAAGTTTTTATACACCGATGCGAAGCGGATATACGCGATCTTGTCGAGGCGCTGCAACTCCTGCATCACCAGCTCGCCGATGTAGCCGGTGTCGACTTCGCGCTTGCCACTGGTGAGCAATTTTTCTTCGATCGACAAAATGGCCGCGTCAACGGCGGGCGCCGCCACGGGGCGCTTGCGCAGGGCCAGGGTCAGGCTGCCGCGCAACTTGGCGGCCGAATACTCGGTGCGGCTGCCGTTCTTCTTGACCACGTACGGCATGACCAGCTCGATGCGCTCATACGTGGTAAATCGTTTATCGCATTTGCCGCAACGTCGGCGCCGGCGAATGGAATCCCCTTCCTCGGATACACGCGTATCGAGAACCTGGGTATCGTCATGCTGGCAGAACGGACATTTCATATGAGCCATGGGCAAACTTACATTGAACTACTTAACGGGACGCCAGCCAAGCCGGCGTCCCGCGATACTACTTACAGCAAAACCGCAAATTACTTGGCGTAGACCGGATATTTATCGGCCAGCACCTTCACCGCCGCTTTGACGCGCTCGATGGTGGCGGCGTCGTGCGGGTTGTCCAGCACGTCGGCGATCAGGTTGCCGACTTCTTCCGCTTCCGCTTCCTTGAAACCGCGCGTGGTCATCGCCGGGCTGCCCAGACGGATGCCGGAAGTCACGAATGGCTTCTGCGGATCGTTCGGGATGCCGTTCTTGTTGGTGGTGATGTGCGCGGTGCCCAGGATAGCCTCGGCTTCCTTGCCGGTCAGGTTCTTCGGACGCAGGTCCACCAGCATCACGTGCGACTCGGTGCCGCCCGACACGATGCGCAGGCCGCGCTTGATCAGGGTCTTGGCCAGCACGTCGGCGTTCTTGACGACTTGTTGCTGGTAGGCCTTGAACTCTGGCGTCAGCGCTTCCTTGAAGGCGACGGCCTTGCCGGCGATCACGTGCATCAGCGGACCACCCTGGATGCCGGGGAAGATGGCCGAGTTGATGATCTTCTCGTGCTCGGCCTTCATCAGGATGATGCCGCCGCGCGGGCCGCGCAGCGATTTGTGCGTGGTCGAAGTGACGAAGTCGGCGTGCGGCACCGGGTTCGGATACAGGCCGGCGGCGATCAGGCCGGCGTAGTGCGCCATGTCGACCATGAAGTAGGCGCCCACGGCCTTGGCGACGGCGGCGAAACGCTCGAAGTCGATTTTCTTGGAGAAGGCCGACGCGCCGGCGATGATCAGCTTAGGCTTGTGTTCCTTGGCCAGCGCTTCCATGGCGGCGTAGTCGATGTCCTCTTCCGGGGTCAGGCCGTAGGAAACGACGTTGAACCATTTGCCGGACATGTTCAGCGGCATGCCGTGGGTCAGGTGGCCGCCTTCGGCCAGCGACATGCCCATGATGGTGTCGCCCGGCTTCAGCACGGCGAAGAACACGCCCTGGTTGGCCTGCGAACCCGAGTTCGGCTGCACGTTGGCCGCTTCCGCGCCGAACAGTTGCTTGACGCGGTCGATCGCCAGTTGCTCGACGACGTCGACGTATTCGCAGCCACCGTAGTAGCGCTTGCCTGGATAGCCTTCGGCATATTTATTGGTCAGCTGCGAGCCTTGCGCTTCCATCACGGCCGGCGAGGTGTAGTTCTCCGACGCGATCAGCTCGATGTGGTCGTGCTGGCGGGTGTTTTCTTTTTGGATGGCGCCGAACAATTCCGGGTCAACGCTGGCGAGGGTGTGATCTTTTGCGAACATGAAAAACTCCAATCGAATGAGTAACTGTATGACTTGGCAGGCTGGATCGAATGAGGGACGCCGATAGCGGACAGGCAGCCTCTTTCGTGCTTTCCATCGATGGGCTGCCCAGGCGAACGGCTATTGAAATCTCACGTTTCCCGGTGGATGCCCACCTTTCGCCGACGGATCGACGCACCATTTTGGGGCCGACCGCAGCTTTTCGCCAGTTACGTGAGACGTAATGGAACCCGGATTGTAATTTATGCGCCAGATTTGAGCAAGGAAGTGATTGCTCAAAGATTAAGCATTTGGATAACCCGCAACCCGGCGCGCACCCGGCTCGTACGGTGACGCCGAGTCCCCTCGGTGTACGCCCCACCGCTCTCATCGGCCCGGCGTTGGGTTTTAGGCTACAATTTTGACACCATCCCACACCAACCAAGGACAAACATGATCGTCTTCATCACTGGCGCCACCGCCGGCTTCGGCGCCGCCATGGCCCGCACTTTCGTTCAAAACGGCCACAAGGTGCTGATCAGCGGACGCCGCGAGGACCGCCTGCAAACCCTGTCGGCCGAGTTGGGCGACGCCGTGCTGCCGGTGGTGCTGGACGTCACCGACAAGGCCTCGATCAAGGCCGCGCTGGACGGCCTGCCGGCCGAATGGAAGCAGATCGACGTACTGATTAATAACGCCGGCCTGGCGCTGGGCGTCACCCCGGCGCACGAATCGTCGCTCGACGACTGGGACACGATGATCGCCACCAACTGCAGCGGCCTGGTCGCCATGACCCGCGCGATCCTGCCGGACATGGTCAAGCGCGGCAGCGGCACGGTCATCAATCTCGGCTCGGTGGCCGGCGCATACCCGTATCCAGGCGGCAATGTCTATGGCGCCACCAAGGCATTTGTCGAGCAGTTCACGCTTAATCTGCGCGCGGACCTGGTCGGCACGGGCGTGCGCGCGACCAATCTGGCGCCTGGGCTGTGCGGCGGCACCGAATTCTCGAACGTGCGCATGAAGGGCGACGACGAAGCGGCCGCCAAGGTGTACGAAGGCACGACGCCGCTGACGGCCGAGGACATCGCCAACACCGCGTTCTGGATCGCCACGCTGCCACCACACATCAATATCAACCGCATCGAGATGATGCCGACGTGCCAAGGCTTCAGTCCGTTCACCATCAAGCGCAACCAGTAAACCCCAAGTTTAGAGGGTCGTACCCCGTACGGGGTACGACCCCGGCGGTCCCTCGCCGTGCGGGGTAAAGCGCGCGTATGCCCAACCCCGCAATTCGTAAGCGGTTGTTACAATCCTTGGCAAGTTGCCTGTAAACCGCTTAACTGTCACCAGTGCAATCTTTGCGCCCCGAGTTGAAAACCCGCACAAGTGGCGGGATGGACGTGGATTCGCCCGTCTAACCTTCAACCAAAAGAACAAAATCGCGTAGAATGTTGCTCAATCCCACTTGCAATCATCACAACATGCCAGCAGAGTTCATCTGGAACGTCCGGGTCTACTACGAAGACACCGACGCCGGCGGTATCGTCTATTACGCGAACTATCTGAAGTTCTTCGAGCGCGCCCGCACCGAGTGGCTGCGCCAGCTCAATGTGAGCCAGCACGCTTTATTGCTGGAGCACGACGCTATGTTTGTCGTCAAAAGCGTCAGCGCGGAGTATCATGCGCCTGCTAAGCTTGACGACGTAATAAAATTGACACTTAGTATCGAAAAATTAGGACGCGCCTCGATCTCCTTTGTCCAGGAGGCATGGTGCGGCGAGCAACTGCTGAACTCGGCGCGGGTCAAGGTCGGCTGCGTCGATTCGACGCTGCGCCCCCGCGCCGTGCCGCCAGCGGTCGCGGACAAAATGCGCAGCACCACCAACATCACCAAAACAGACTGATCAGACTGATAAACAATGAACGTCACCCAAGACCTCTCTTTCCTGTCCCTCATCACCAACGCGCACCTGATCGTGCAGCTGATCATGGCGTTGTTGTTCATCATCTCGCTGACCAGCTGGACCTACATCTTCAGTAAATTGTTCGCGGTGCGCTCGGCGCGCCGCCTGACGATCGACTTCGAAAAAACCTTCTGGGCCGGCGGCAACCTGCACGCGTTGCACCAGAACGCCGGCAAGGACCGCGCCACCAGCGGCCCGCTGGCGCGCATCTTCGAAGCCGGCATGGGCGAGTTCATCAAGAGCAAGGCCGCCTACGCCGCCAGCCGCGAAACGATCGACCACGGCGCCATCCTCGACGGCGCGCGCCGCGCCATGCGCGCCGCCTTCCAGCGCGAGATGGACGTGCTCGAATCGCACCTGGCCTTCCTGGCCTCGGTCGGCTCGGTGTCGCCGTACATCGGTCTGCTGGGCACCGTCTGGGGCATCATGAACGCCTTCCGCGGCCTGGCCAACGTGCAGCAGGCCACGCTGGCCGCCGTCGCGCCCGGCATCGCCGAAGCGCTGATCGCCACCGCCATCGGCCTGTTCGCGGCGATTCCGGCGGTCGTCGCCTACAACCGCTTCTCGCACGACATCGACCGTCTGGCGATCCGCTTCGAAAGTTTCGTCGAAGAGTTCTCCAACATCCTGCAACGTCAATCGCGTTAAGAAGGCAGAGAGACCATGGCTTCCTCTTTCTCCAGCAGCATGCGCGGCGGTCGCGGCCGCAAGTTCAAGTCCGAGATCAACGTCGTGCCGTACATCGACGTCATGCTGGTTCTGCTGATCATTTTCATGGTCATGCCGTCGGCCACCGATCCGAGCATCGTCGACCTGCCGAACGCTGAAAAATCGACCAAGCCGCCAAGCGACTACGTGCAAATCGTCATCAAGCCGAACGGCGCGCTGTCGATCGGCGTCAAGGGCAAAGGCGAGGACGCGCCCGAAACGGCGCCCAACCGCGACGCGCTGGTCAAGAAACTGCGCGCGCTGCACGCCGACCATCCCGACTATCCGGTACTGATCGCCGGCGACAAGGAAAGCAAGTACGACGACGTGATCCAGCTGATCTCGGAAGCGAAGAAGATGGGCATCAACCGGGTCGGCTTGTCCACCAAATAACTAGTGCAGACGATGAAACCCGCAACCGCAAGCGGTCCGTACAAGGTTCCGCGACATAACGAAGGCTGGCGCTCCGTGGTGCTGGCCGTGGCGATGCACGCGGTGTTGCTGCTGTTCCTGTGGGTCGGCGTGAGCTGGCAGAACAATGAGCCGACCGAAGTGCAGGCCGAAATCTGGGACATGAAGGTGCAGGACGCCGCGCCGCCCGCCCCTACCCCCGAGCCCGCGCCGGAACCGGAGCCGGAGCCCGAACCGACGCCCGTGATCAAGACGCCGCCGCCACCGCCGGTGGAGGCGCCGCCCGCGCCGAAGGAACCGGACATCGCCCTCGAACGCCTGAAGGCCAAGAAGAAACTCGAAGAGAAGAAGCTGGCCGAAGCCAAGGAAGCCAAGCTGAAGCAGGAAGCCGAAGAGAAGCAAGCCAAGCTGGAAGCGAAGAAGCTGGCTGACAAGAAACTCGCCGAGCAAAAGCTGAAGGAAGAGAAAGAACAGGCCGAGAAGGACAAGAAGGAACTGGCCGAGAAGGAAAAAGACAAGAAAAAGGCAGCCGCCGAAAAACTGGCCAAGGAAAAAGCCGAGAAGGCCGCCAAGGACAAGGCGTTCGCGGCGGAAATGAGCCGCATCACGGGTTCGGCCGCCAAGGGCTCGACCGGCACGGCCGCGCAATCGACCGGCGGCCGCGCCGACGGCGGTTACAAGGCGGCCATCGTTGCCAAGATCAGGAGCAACCTGGTCTACGGCACGATCGACGACAGCCTGAGCGCCACCTACCAGATCACCCAACTGCCGTCCGGTGAGATCATCGGCGTGCGCAAGGTGAAAAGTAGCGGCTCGGCCGCCTACGACAACGCCATTGAAAACGCGATTGCCAAATCGTCACCGCTACCAAAGAAGAAAGATGGTACGGTAGAGCGCGACATTACAGCCGACTTCAACATGAAGGATATGCATTGATATGAAAAAACTGACCCTCCTTTACGCCGGCCTGACCATCGCCGCCACCATGGGCAGCGCCCAGGCGCAGATGCGCATCGAAATTTCCGGCGTCGGCAGCAACCAGATCCCGGTCGCCGTGGCCGGCTTCGCCAACGAAGGCGTGTCGCCGCAAAAAATCTCGGAGATCATCAAGGCCGACCTCGAGCGCAGCGGCGCCTTCAAAGTGATCGACGCCGGCGTCATCACCGACGTCAACAACATCGACTACGGCGCCTGGAAAGCCAAGGGCGCCGACGCGCTCGTCGTCGGCACCGTCGACGCGCTGGCCGACGGCCGCTACGACGTGCGCTACAAGCTGCTCGACACCGTCAAGCAAGCCAAGATCTCCAATTTGGACAAGGCTGTGACCGCGCAGTTCACCCGCCTGTCGGCCCACCTGATCGCCGACGACGTCTACTTCAAGCTGACCGGCATCCGTGGCGCCTTCTCCACCCGCATCTCCTACGTCAAGCAGGAAGGCCGCAACTACCAGCTGCTGGTGGCCGACGCCGACGGCGAAGGCGAACAACTGGCGCTGCGCTCGAACGAGCCGATCATCTCGCCATCGTGGTCGCCGGACGGCACCAAGGTCGCCTACGTCTCGTTCGAACAGAAAAAGCCGGTGGTCTACGTGCAAAACCTGGTCACCCGCGCCCGCACCGTGGTCGCCAACGAAAAAGGCAGCAACTCGGCCCCATCGTGGTCGCCTGCCGGCAACAAGCTGGCCGTGGCGCTGTCGAAGGACGGCCACACCCAAGTCTACACGGTCAACACCGACGGCAGCGGACTGCGCCGCGTCTCCAACAGCAACGGCATCGACACCGAGCCGCAATTCTCGGCCGACGGCCAGAGCATCTACTTCACCAGCGACCGCAGCGGCGGCCCGCAGATCTACCGCATGAGCGCCGACGGCGGCGAAGCCAAGCGCGTGACCTTCAGCGGCACGTATAACACCAGCCCGCGCATCTCGTCGGACGGCAAGACCCTGGCCTACATCTCGCGTCGCGACGGCAACTTCCAGCTGTACGTGCTGGACCTGGCCAGCGGCCAGGAGCAGCGCCTGTCGGACACCACCAGCGACGAATCGCCGAGCTTCGCCCCCAACGGCAAATACATCATGTACGCCACGACAGCAGGCGGCCGCAAATCGCTGGCCGTGGTGTCCGTCGACGGACGTGTAAAGCAACGCCTGACCACGCAGGCGGGCAATATCAAGGAGCCCACCTGGGGTCCGTTCATGCAGTAAATAAATCTGGTCTTTAATATTACTAGGAGAATCAAATGCGTAAACTCAGCAGCTTAGCTTTCATCATCACCACCGCCGCCATCCTGTCCGCCTGCTCGACCCCGGTCAAAGTGTCGGAGCCGGCACCTGTCGTCGAGCGTCCAGCCGACAAGGCCGCGCCGTCGCAATCGGACACCCGCACCGTCGCCCCGGTTGAAACCAAATCGCTGGACCCGCTGGACGATCCAAAAGGCGTGCTGGCCAACCGTAGCATCTACTTCGACCTGGACAGCTATGTCGTGCGCGCCGACGGCAAGCCGGTGGTGGAAAACCACTCGGCCTACCTGGCCAAGAACAAATCGCGCTCGATCCTGATCCAAGGCAACACCGACGAACGCGGCAGCTCCGAGTACAACCTGGCGCTGGGCCAGAAGCGCGCCGAAGCCGTGCGTAAAGCGATGACCACGCTGGGCGTGCCGGAATCGCAGATCGAAGCGGTCTCGCTGGGCAAAGAGAAGCCAAAAGCGACCGGTTCGAACGAAGAGGCATGGGCCCAGAACCGTCGTGCCGACATCGTCTACAAGTAATCGAAAGCACTACCCTTTTGCCGGGTCACAGGCATAATACGGGGCGGCGCGCGGTATTCATCCGCGCCCTGCCCCGTTTCCATTTTGATTTGCTGAAAGCGCCCGACATGAAGAAACTCACCAAATCCGGCCTCGCCGCCGCCCTGCTGGCCGCGCTGACCTGGCTGCCGATGCAAGCCCACGCCGGCCTGTTCGACGACGACGAAGCCCGTAAAGCCCTGCTCGACCTGCGCGCCAAGGTCGAAGCGATGCGCATCGAAATGAACGCGCGCCTGGACACCAAGTCCGACAAGTCCAGCGCGCTGGACCTGGTCACGCAGAACGAAAACACGATGCAGGAGCTCAACAAGCTGCGCGGCCAGATCGAAGTGCTGCAAAACGAGCTGTCGAACGCGCAAAAGCGCCAGAAGGACTTCTACGTCGACCTCGACGCGCGTCTGCGCAAGCTCGAGCCGCGCGAAGTGACGGTGGACGGCAAGGCCGCCCAGGTCGATCCTAACGAGCAGAAGAACTACGACGCCGCCATGGAACTGTTCAAGGCCGGCGACTACAAGGCGGCGGGCACGGCCCTATCCGACTTCGTGCGCCAGTTCCCCGCGTCCGTGTACACGCCTAACGCGCAGTACTGGCTCGGCAATGCCTTCTACGCCCAGCGCGACTGCAAGAGCGCCATCAACGCCCAATTGCAGGTGCTGAAGAACTATCCGGACAGCCCGAAGGCGCCGGACGCCATGCTCAACATCGCCAGCTGCCAGACCGAGCTGAAGGACAAGGCCGCCAAGAAGACGCTGCAGGATCTGATCAAGCAATATCCGGAGTCCTCGGCCGCCGTCACGGCGAAACAGCGCCTCGGCGGCAAATAATGTCCTGAGGGCATTTGACAGGTTGGGCCGATACCCCCTATAATCTCGCTTCTTCGGGGGTCGTTAGCTCAGCTGGTAGAGCAGCGGACTTTTAATCCGTTGGTCGCAGGTTCGAATCCCGCACGGCCTACCACCGAAGCACCCTTGGGTCGTTAGCTCAGCTGGTAGAGCAGCGGACTTTTAATCCGTTGGTCGCAGGTTCGAATCCCGCACGGCCTACCAAGATTCTCAAGCGAAAACGCCAACCTTAACCGGTTGGCTTTTTTGTTTTCTGGTCCATTTTTGGTCCACTACCTCAGCCTGCAACTAGCTAGCAGCCAGTTTACTTCGTATAGCAGCGCTCAGGCTTCCTCCCAAGTCCACCTTTGCGACGAGCATCAACTCCTCGTGATATCGTTATTTAGTTAGATCTTGCAAGTTTACGGCATCCTCAAAACCAAAGCCAAGCATCCTACCTATCAGCAAGTACCGGAAATCATCGATCTTGGAACGCGCCTCAACAACTCTTTCCGCTAGATCTGCACCCGAAACCACGCCAATGGCGAAAAGCATGCTGTTTCGAATGTCCGGATCAACCGCCTTGAGAGATATTGGAGACCGGCGCGACTCGGACGTATACACGACGGTACAGGGTCGGCAGAAGCTGCCATAAAAATTAGTTTCATTGCGCCGCTTCATTTGAGCCACTCCAAACAATGCTAGGAACATATCAGCTTGAACGAGTTCAGTGAACGGCGTGTGTTCCGTCGAACATCTCTCCCTGAGCATGTCTGCCGTTAAACATGCCCTGTTGAGGCGTAATCGATTGTTGCGGTGTTCATCCATTGATGAAATGTATGAATCGAACGCAACGATACTCTCGGTCTTTAGCCCATTATGATCAGCGGCACCCCACAAGTGTGATATTTGGTGAGTTTTGCAAATAGACAAGATGTTATGCTACCGATACGCACCCCGCGCAGGTAGGGCTATGACAAGCATCACCGCAGCTCTGCCAAGCATTGCCAAAAAGATATTAGATCCGCAGTAGAACAGGAGAACAAATTTGAGTTCGGCAGCACAAATAAATGACGGAAGCCACTCGGCCGTCAGTGCAGCACTAGGGTTTTATTATCAATCATTATATGGGCTTCTATCTATCTTAAGAGCACAACATGATGATGCTGCGGTGTGCCTGGAGCGCCTCGACGACGTTGAGATCCTCACCAACGGACAATCAGGTAATCCCCCCATTAATGATGCGCACCAGAAGTAGAGGCTATGCGGCGAGGGCCAATTTCTGAATCGGCGTAATGCCGCCGAGTGCCATGTGTGGCCGGTCGTGATTGTATGTCCATAACCAGCGC
>NZ_JBEGHG010000026.1:0-22334 GCF_040675865.1 Burkholderia sp. LMU1-1-1.1
TACTCACCCGTTCGCCACTCGCCGCCAGGTTGCCCCGCGCTGCCGTTCGACTTGCATGTGTAAGGCATGCCGCCAGCGTTCAATCTGAGCCAGGATCAAACTCTTCAGTTTAATCTCTGTTTATTTGGCATTTCTGCCACCGTCGTTGCCGACGGGTCGCTCACTCAAAATACTGACAGGCCACTACTTTCGTAGCGCCTATTTCATTACTTCTTGTGAACATTTGATATTTTAAGTATCGCGGAACCGAGGCTCCGCGTGCACTTTCATCAAACGTCCACACTTATCGACTGTTAATTTTTAAAGAACTTGTTCGGTACTGCTTGCTGAAGAAGCGTTGTGTTCATCAGCGAAGAGGCAAGATTATGAGGCGTTTCGAATATTTCGTCAAGCACTTCTTTTTCTTCGTCTTCTACGCTAACTCCGTATTTGTGTACGTCGTTCTGCGAGGGGGCGAACTATAGCAAGGGCCGCCGTGGCTGGCAAGAGTAAAATGCCAAATTCTTCGATCCATAAGCAGCCCATGTTCATTCCAACCATCTCCGCTACTAACAACGATGCGCTCGGCGCCCTGCTCGACCGCGCTATTAACAACAAGACCAAACCGCTTGGCAGCCTGGGGGTGCTGGAATCGCTGGCCAAACAGATCGGCCTTATACAGAACAGCCGCGAAGTGGCGCTGACGCAGCCGGCCATCCTGGTCTTCGCCGCCGATCACGGCATCGTCGCCGAAGGCATCTCCGCCTATCCGCAGGACGTGACCTGGCAGATGGTGGAAAACTTCCTGGCGCGCGGAGCCGCGATCAACGTCTTCGCGTCGCAGAACAACTGCGAGCTGCACGTCATCGACGCCGGCGTCAATCACGACTTCGGCCCGCGCGACGGCCTGACCGACCGCAAACTGGCCAACGGCACCCACAACTTCGCGCAGGAACCGGCGATGACCCACGCCACCTGCGAGGCGGCACTGGCCGCCGGCATGATGCTGGCCGCAGAATTGGATGGCAATGTCGTCGGCTTCGGCGAGATGGGCATTGGTAACACCACCTCCGCCGCCGCGCTGATGCACAAGCTGACGGGCATCCCGGTGGCAAACTGCGTGGGCGCCGGCACCGGACTCTCCGCCGAAGGCATCCACCATAAGCAGCGCGTGATCGAAGCGGCAGTCGCCCGGCACGAAGCCGTCACGGAGCCGCTCGACGTGCTGGCCACCTTCGGTGGATTGGAAATCGCCATGATGGCGGGCGCCATGCTGAAGGCGGCCGAACTGCGCAAGGTGCTGCTGATCGACGGCTTCATTGTCACCAGCGCGCTGCTGGTCGCCGCCCGCCTGCAACCGGCGATTCTCGATTACTGCGTCTTCGCGCACTGCTCCGATGAAAACGGCCATGAACAAATGCTGGCGGCGCTGGACGCCAAGCCTTTGCTCAATCTCGGCTTGCGCCTGGGCGAAGGCACCGGCTGCGCGCTGGCGTTGCCGCTGTTGCACGCGGCGGTCAACTTCCTGAACCAGATGGCCACGTTCGAATCGGCCCAGGTCAGCGAAAAGTCCGAGTAAGGGCCGGGTCAGTGCACCAGCTCCGACTGTTCTTCACCGCGCTGCAGTTCTTCACGCGCCTGCCGATCCCGCGCTGGGTAGGCTTCGATCCCGCGTGGCTCAATCAAGCGTCGCGCTATTTTCCGCTGGTCGGCGTGGTTGTCGCGCTGATCACCGGCGCGGTCTACGTTCTCGCCTTCAAGTTCCTCCCGCCGGCGATCGCCGTCATCCTGTCGGTCGCCGCCGGCATTTACGTCACCGGCGCCTTCCATGAAGACGGCTTCGCCGACATGTGCGACGGTTTCGGCGGCGGCGTGACGCAGGAACGCGTGCTGGAGATCATGAAGGATTCCCGCATCGGCGCCTACGGCGCGATCGGCATATTCTGCCTGCTGCTACTGAAGTGCGCGATCTTGACCCAGATACCGCCCTCCAGGGTGCTGGCGGCCCTGCTACTGGCCCATCCGATGTCGCGGCTGATGGCGGTCTCGCTGATCTGGCGGCTGGACTACGCGCGCGCCGAGGGCAAGGCCAAGCCCCTGGCGCAAAAGATGCGCACCATGGAATTCGCCATCGCCGCCATCACCGCCCTGCTGCCGGCGCTGATGCTGATCTATCTGGGCTGGCTGTCATGGACAATGCTGATCAGCGGCTTGGCCCTGGCGCTGGTCGCGACCCTCTGGCTGGCACGGAAGTTCGTGCGGCGCATCGGCGGCTACACCGGCGATTGCCTGGGCGCCGTACAGCAAGTGACCGAAGCGATCTTCTACCTGTGCGTGCTCGCCGGCCTGCACACCGGCGCGCAGTTTTTCTGACCCATGCGGCTGATACTGATCCGCCATCCCCAACCGCTGGTCGATGCGGGCGTCTGCTACGGCAGCACCGATCTGGACGTCGCGCCGGGGGAGCTGGAGCGCACCCTCGCCGCGCTGGCGCCGCGACTGCCCGCGGGTTTGCCCGTATATTCCAGTCCATTGCGCCGCTGCGCGGGACTCGCCGCCTGCCTGTCGGCCACTCCGATCTTCGACGCCCGCCTGGTCGAAATGCACTTCGGCGGCTGGGAGATGCGCGCCTGGGATGACATTCCGCGCGCCGAAATAGACGCCTGGGCCGCCGATATGGTCGACTACCAACCGGGCGGCGGCGAGAGCGTGCTGCGGATGGCCGCGCGCATCGCGGCCTTCCACGCCGACCTCCAGCGCCAGCTGGGCGACGACGGCGGAGCCATCGTCATCTGCCACGCGGGCGCCATGCGTCTGCTGTCCGCCTGCCACGCCGGCCTGGCGCCGCCGGAGATGGCCCTGCAAGCCGCCCGGATTCCACACCATATCGCCTACGGCGCCACTTTGATCCTAGAATAAATCCGGGCCCGGACTCAGCTCGCGGCCATGCGCAGCTTGAAGAAGGCGTTGACCGTCAGCCTGCCGACAGCAGGATCATCGACCAACAAATGGGGTGCCGCGAGATGCCCGGAGTGGAACACCTGGCCGTTATAAAAAATCGCCCTGTTGAACTTGGGTTCAACCGTTAGCACCTTCTCGAAATGCTCGTCCGAGGCGATGGCGAATGTCGGCGGCTTGGTGAGTACCGGTGACTCCCCCGCCTGTTCCATGCGCCTCAATTCGCGCAGCAGCGCGTTGATTTCCGCAGGTGGCAACCTGGGCTTGAAAAAGCTGGTGCCGCCCAGCCGCTCGTCCTTGAACAGATACAGGACCATGGCCCCGACGCCCTCCATCGGCTCCAGATCGTAGGAATCACGATGCGGCATGCGCTGGCCCGGCAACAGCTGCTCCGGACGCCGCGTCGCCAGCGACAGACGGCAGGCGATACCGAGCACCCGGCGCGCTTTGAGCGGCGCACGCGCGTGCAGCAGGAACGCTTCCTGCACGCTGGAGACGAAGCGTCCCGTCAACGGCAATTCCGGTCCGGGATAGTAATTGCCGGCCGAGTCGAGGAACTCTCCGCGCTGGAGCGCCGCGTATTCCACCATCGTTTCGGGTTCCGCCAAAAAGTTATCGACGATGACGACTTGGTGGCCGTCGAAAAGCGGCACCACTTTCACCACCGGACGCGGATTGACCATCGGGCGCAACGTCACCGGAGCGGATGGCGGAACAAGACGAGGGTCGAACATGGGCACTCCAACGACAGCAGGTGAACCACCTGGCAAGGTGGCGATAATGATAGCAAAAAAGCCAGAACCCCTTCACCGATTTATTTTTCGCTAGTTATCAAGTCCCACACCAAACCCGTATAATGACCGGCTTTGGTGCCCGCGCGTCCGTCCGGACGCGCAGTTAAACGGGAAACACGAAGCCGCCCCGCGGCCCACGTGTGCTGCCCCCGCAACGGTAAGCAAGTGTCGCGCGGCGCGCGACAAACCAGCTCTGACAACCACTGTGCTCCGCATGGGAAGGTGAGATGGTCTAACTTGCCAGCCCGGATACCGGCCAAAGCAGGTGGAAGTGGGCGAACCGAATGTGCGCGCGCATCTCTCGGTTTTCCGCTTCTGTTCAATCTGGCCCACGGGGAAGTAGGCCGGTTGCTCCTAACAGAAAAATAAATCATGTCCTTTCCTATCTCCCGCCTGGCACGCCGCCCGGTGGCACTGACCTCGCTGGCACTGGCAATGGCCGCCGCTTTCTCGCACACCGGCGCCTACGCCGACGAGGCGCCCGCCGGCACCGTCGTGGTGACCGCCACCCGCACGCCGCAGGCGCTGGCCGACATCATCAGCGACACCGTCACCATCAAGGCCGAACAGATCGCCGAAGCCGGCGCCGGGTCGGTGGTCGACCTGCTCAAGCGCCAGCGTGGTATCGAAGTGACGCGCAACGGCGGCGCCGGCAGCTCGTCCAACGTCTACATCCGTGGCGCCAACAGCAATCAAAGCATCGTGCTGGTCGACGGCGTGCGTATCGGCTCTTCCACCACCGGCGCGGCCAACTGGAGCGCCATCCCGCTGACCGCGATCGATCATATCGAAATCGTCTACGGTTCACTGAGCTCCCTGTACGGGGCGGACGCCATCGGCGGCGTGATCCAGATCTTCACCAAAAAGGGCCAGGGCGCGCCGGCGGTGACGGCCTTCGCCGGCTACGGCAGCGACAACACGCGCGAAGCCGACGTGACGGTATCGGGCGCCACGGGCGGTGAGCACAGCTTCGGTTACGCGGTCAGCGCCGGCAAGGAAAAGTCGGACGGCTTCTCGAGCGCACGCCCCGGCCTGTCCTCGTACAATCCGGACGACGACGGCTACGACAAGGAAAACGTCTCCGGTCAATTCAGCCTGCAGCTGGCCAAGGGTTACGAGGCCGGCGCGCTTTTCATGCACAGCAAACTCGATTCGCAATACGACAGCGCCAACGCCGGCTCGTACGACGTGCGCAGCAAGAACGTCATCGACACCGCCAGCGTTTACGCCAAGGGACAGCTGACGCCGATGTGGGACAGTCTGCTGCAGTACTCGGAGACCAAGGACAAGGGCGAAAACTACACCAACGCCGGCGCCAGCGGTTATGCGCGCATCAACACCAAGCAAAGCTTTATCACCTGGCAGAACGATCTGCGCATTGGCGCCGATTTGCTGCAACTGCTGTATGAACATCGCAAGGAGGAAGTGCGGACCAACGGCTTCGACCTGCGCGATCCAGAGCGCACCACCAACTCGTTCGCCGCTTCGTACAACGCCCGTCGCGGCGCCAATCTGCTGAGCGCGAGCGTCCGCCGCGACAACACTGCCTACGGTTCGCAGAATACCGGCTCGGTGGGCTACGGCTACAACATCACGCAGGCGCTGCGCGCCACCGCCAGCTACGGCACCAGCTTCCGCGCGCCGACCTACAACGAGTTGTACTTCCCAGGCTATGGCAATCCGGCCAACAAGCCGGAAAAAGGCCGCAACGCCGAAGTCGGCCTGCGCTACGACGACGGCGTCAACGCGTTGAGCGCCGGGTACTACCGCAACCGCTTGACGGATATGCTGGTTAACATCAACCCGTGCCCGTTCGGCCGCACCGGCTATCCGAGCGGCTGCGCCTACAACGTCAATCGCGCGACGCTGGAGGGGATCACGCTGTCGGCCGCCACAAAGCTGGCCGGCATCAACCTCGCCGCCAACGTCGACCTGCAAGACCCGAAAGATGAGACGACCGGAAAACGCCTGCTGCGCCGCGCCAAAAAGCACGGCAACGTGACCGCCGACTATGGCATCGGCGCGCTGAAGGCCGGCGCGGAGCTGGAAGTGTCGGGCGACCGCTATGACGATGCGGCGAATCGCAATCGGCTGGGCGGCTACGGTCTGGTGAACCTGTACGCGACCTACGCCTTCTCGCGCGACTGGTCTGCGCTGGTCCGCTGGAATAACATCGGCGACAAGCGGTATGATCTGGCGCGGAATTACGCCACGCCGGGTTCGAATGTATTTGCGGGCATCCGCTACGGCTATAAATAGGCCTGGGTAAGTTGAAACCCGTGGAGACACGTAGGGCGGATTAGCGCAGCGTAATCGGCCATCGCCGCGCCGCCGACGGCTCATACATGGCCGATTACGCGGTTCCCGCTAATCCGCCCTACCTGTCTCCAGTGTCATCGCTAAGTCTTGCTTAAGCTTGTAATACTGTAATCTGCCAGTGCTTCCCACTCTCTGAAAGTAGTGCATGCATTCTTTCTCACGCAATCTGCAGCAGCGCGCCGCCGTCACCTTGACCGGCCTGGCCCTGTTCGCGTTTGCCAGCCTGGTTTTCTCGGGCATGACCGGTTCGGTCGCGATTCCCCTTTCCGATATCCCCGCAGCGGTCACCGATCTGCTGCATGGCCAGACCTCGACCTTGTCCGCCACCCTGCTCGACCTGCGCCTGAGCCGCGCCATCACCGCCTTCGTCACCGGCGCCGCGCTGTCGCTGGCCGGCGTCATGATGCAAGCGCTGTTGCGCAACCCGCTGGCCGACCCGTATGTCCTGGGCATATCCTCGGGCGCCTCGGTCGGCGCGCTGGCCGCGCTGATGTTCATGTGCGCCGCGTGGATGGTCGACGCGGCGGCCTTCGCCGGCGCGGTGGTCGTGTCGATGACGCTCTACATGCTGGCGCGGCGCGACCTGCGCGGCGGCGCGGCGGCCGAAGGCGGCACCGCCCTGCTGCTGCTGACCGGCGTGATCCTGTCGTCCGCCTGCATGGCGCTGGTCACCCTGATGCTGTCGATCGCGCCGGAGAGCCGCCTGCGCACCATGGTGTTCTGGATGATCGGCGACCTGTCCGGCGCGCCGCTGCGCTGGATGCCGTGGGTGGTGCTGGCCGGGGCGCTGATCTTCGCGCTGCGCAACGCGCGCGCCATGAACGTGATGGCGCTGCACGCGGAGGCCGCCGCCACCCTGGGCATCCGCGTCGGCGCCCTGCGCAAAGGCCTGTTCTTCACCTCGGGGCTGCTGACCGCCAGCGCCGTGACCAGCGCCGGCAGCATCGGCTTCGTCGGCCTGATCGTGCCGCACGCCTGCCGCTTCGCCGTCGGTCCCGACCACCGCTTGCTGATCCCGGCGGCGGCGCTGGCCGGCGGCAGCTATTTGCTGCTGGCCGATACGCTGGCCCGCACCATCATCGCGCCGCAGCAGTTGCCGGTGGGCGTGGTCACGGCCCTGATCGGCGCGCCGGTGTTCCTGTACCAGCTACATCGGCTGCGTAAATAATATGATCAGCACCCACCACCTCTCCCTGAAAATCGGCAAGCGCCAGCTGATCGCGGACCTGAACTGGCTTGTCCAGGACGGCGAATGCTGGAGCGTCATCGGCCGCAACGGCGCCGGCAAAAGCACCCTGCTGCGCACCCTGGCCGGCCTGCGCCCGCCGGACGGCGGCCACGTGGCCATCGGCGGGCGGGCATTGAACGAGTGGCCGCTGGCCGAACTGGCACGCCAGCGCGCCTTCCTGGCGCAGAGCCGCAGCGACGCCTTCGCCTACACCGTGATCGAAACCGTGCTGTCGGCGCGCCATCCCTACCACGACAACCGCTATTGGGAAGGCGGCGAGGACCAGGCAATCGCCATGAAGTCGCTGGAGGCGATGGAGGTGGCCGAACTGGCCGCGCGCGACGTGCGTACGCTGTCCGGCGGCGAACGCCAACGCGTGGCCATCGCCGCCATGCTGGCGCAGGACACGCCGCTGCTGCTGCTCGACGAACCGGCCAACGCGCTCGATCTGGGACACCAGGTCGGTGTCATGAAGCTGCTGTCGCAGCTGTGCCGCGAGCAAGGAAAGACCGCCGTCATGATCGGCCACGACCTGACCCTGGCGCACGGCGTCTCCACCCACGCGCTGCTGCTGATGGGCGACGGCCGCTGGCTGGCCGGCACCACCGCCGACGTGATGCGGGCCGATCTCCTGAGCGAGTACCTGGGCCACCCGATCGACATCATCCAGCACGGCAAACGCAGCATCTTCATTCCCACCGAGGACAACGAATGACCGACCAGAACACAGATATCGCCGCCGAAACAGCGGCGCTCAACGAGCGCCATCGCGTGCGCATGGAACGCAAAAAGGCCATCATCGACGCGCAGATCGCCGCCGCCGACAAGCAAATCGGCATCATCATCGTCAACACCGGCAACGGTAAGGGCAAGAGCTCGAGCGGCTTCGGCATGGTGATCCGCGCCCTGGGCCACGGCATGAAGGTGGGCGTGGTGCAGTTCATCAAAGGCGCGATGCAGACCGGCGAGGAAGCTTTCCTGCGCCGCTTCCCGGACGAGGTGAGCTTCCACACGATGGGTGAAGGCTATACCTGGGAGACGCAAAACCGCGAGCGCGACACCGAAAAAGCGCTGCTGGCGTGGGAACAGGCGAAGAAATTCCTCGCCGATCCCGATATCGGCCTGGTGGTGTTCGACGAACTCAATATCGCGCTGAAATACCGCTATCTGGACGTAGAGATGGTGATCAACGACCTGCTGGCGCGTCCGCCGATGCAGCACGTGGTCATCACCGGCCGTGGCGCGCCGCCGGAACTGATCGCCATCGCCGACACAGTGACCGAAATGGAAGTCGTCAAACACGCATTCAAGGCCGGCATCGGCGCGCAACTCGGGACCGAGTGGTAATGGCGACGGTCAAAGCGCTGCTGATCGCCGCCGTGGCCTCCGGCCAAGGCAAGACCACCGTGACGGCGGCGCTGGCGCGCAAGCTGGTTCGGTTGGGCAAACGCGTGCGCGTGTTCAAGTGCGGTCCGGATTTCATCGACCCGATGCTGCTGGAGCGCGCCAGCGGTGCGCCGGTGCGCACGCTGGATCTGTGGATGGTCGGCCCGGAACAATGCCGCGCCCAGTTGGCGCGGGCGGCCGCCGAAGCGGATGTGATCCTGATCGAAGGCGTCATGGGCCTGTATGACGGCACGCCGTCGTCCGCCGACCTCGCGCGCGAGTTCGGCGTGCCGGTGATGGCGGTGATCGACGCCTCCTCGATGGCGCAAACTGCCGGCGCGCTGGTGCACGGCCTGCGCGATTACGGCCCGGTCGACATGGCGGGCGTGATCGCCAACCGCGTCGCCAGCGAAAACCACGCCAAAATGGTGGCGGCGTCGCTGCGCGATATTCCGTTGTTCGGCACCATGCCGCGCCAGACAAGATCGCTGCCGGAACGCCATCTCGGCCTCGTGCTGCCGGGGGAAGTGAGCGACATCGACGGATTGCTCGACACGCTGGCCGACCAGCTGGTGTTCGACGAAGCCGCGTGGGAGCGGCTGCGCGCCATCGACATCGCCATTCCCACGTCCATGGCCCCGGAACCGGCGCCCGCACTGGTCGGAAAAACCATCGCCATCGCGCGCGATCCGGCGTTCATGTTCCTCTATCCCGCCAACCTGGATACCCTGCAAGCGCTCGGCGCGACCTTGACGTTCTTCTCGCCGCTGGCCGACGAACCGGTGCCCGATGGCGCCGACGCGGTCTATCTGCCCGGCGGCTACCCGGAACTGCACGCCGAAGCGTTGTCGCGGGCAGGCGCCTGGAAATCGTCCATGCGCGCCGCCCACGAGAAGGGCGTCCCCATCGTCGCCGAATGCGGCGGCATGATGGCGCTGGCCGATACGCTGGCCGACCAATCCGGTGCTATTTGGCCGATGGCCGGCCTACTGACCGGCAGTGTGGCAATGCAGCCACGCCTGGCCGGTCTCGGACCGCAGGCGCTCCCCACGGAACAGGGAATCCTGCGCGGCCACACGTTCCATTACTCCAAATTGGCGACAACTGTGCAGCCGGCGGCGCATACTATTAAACATCCCTCCGCAATACAAGGTGAAGCCTGGTATCGCGCAGGATCGCTCACCGCTTCGTATTTTCACGCTTACTTCCCATCCAACCCGGCGGCCGTCGCCGCCCTGTTTTCAAGGAGTCCGGTATGACACGTACACTCGTTCTGGGCGGCGCACGCTCCGGTAAAAGCGCCTACGCCGAACGCCTGGCCGTAGAATCAGGCAAGGAAGTCGTCTACATCGCCACCGCCACCGCCGGCGACGCCGAAATGGCGGCCCGCATCGCGCACCACCGCGCCACTCGCCCCGGCGAATGGACCACCGTCGAGGAGCCGCTGGCCCTCGGTAACCAGTTGCTGCGCTGGTCGTCCCCGGACCGCCTGATCATGGTCGATTGCCTGACGCTGTGGCTCAGCAACCTGCTGTTCAGCAGCGGCGAGCAGTATCCCGAGGTCGGCGAGATCACCCTGCCGGCGCTGTTCCACGAACAGCAGGACATGCTGGCCAGCGCGCTGATCAAATGCACCAGCGACGTGGTACTGGTATCGAACGAGGTGGGACTGGGCATCATGCCGTCCGGCGCCATCTCGCGCTGCTTCCTCGACGAACAGGGACGTCTGAATCAATCGGTGGCGGCGATCTGCGACCGCGCGGTGTTCGTCGCCGCCGGCCTGCCGCTGATCTTAAAAGGATAGTCGTGCTGTCAGGGTTGAGCTTTTACGCCGTTGCGGTGTTGATGGTGGCCGGCGTACTGCTGGACTTTTTACTGGGCGAGGCGCGCCGCTGGCATCCGCTGGTCGGCTTCGGCAATCTGGCGATGGCGCTGGAGCGCGGCCTCAATCGCGGCCACTCGCGCTTCTGGCGCGGCGTGCTGGCCTGGACACTGGCCGTGCTGCCGCTGACCGTCATCGCCGCCTTGCTCGTTTGGCTGGCCGCGCCGCTAAGCGCGTGGTTGATGTATGCGCTGCACGCCGTCATGCTCTACTTCGCACTGGGCCTGCGCAGCCTGCGCGACCACAACCTGCCGATCGCCGAGGCGCTGGCGCGGGAGGATCTGCCCAACGCCCGTTTGCTGACGGCCCGCATCGTCAGCCGCGACACCACCAGCGCCAGCGAGATCGAACTGACCAAGGCCAGCGCCGAATCCCTGCTTGAAAACGGCAACGACGCCGTCTTCGGCACACTGTTCTGGTTTATGGTCGCCGGCGGTCCGGGCGCGGCGATGTTCCGCATGGCGAACACGCTCGACGCCATGTGGGGCTACCGCACTCCCCGCCTGGTGCAATTCGGCTGCGCCGCCGCGCGCCTCGACGACGTCCTCAATTACCTGCCCGCGCGCCTGACCGCGCTGTCCTACGTGCTGCTGGCGCCGGGACTGCAAGGAAAACGGCGCGCCTGGGCGTGCTGGCGCGCGCAAGCGCCGGCATGGAGCAGCCCGAACGCCGGCCCGGTCATGGCCAGCGGCGCCGGCGCGCTCGGCGTGCGACTGGGCGGCGCGGCCATCTACGACGGCGAGGTCGAGGAACGTCCGCCGCTGGGCCATGGCGAGCCGGCCACCGGGGTCGATATCGCCCGCGCATGGCAGCTGGTGGTCCGCACCACGGCGCTGTGGCTATCCTGCGCGCTGGTCGCGGCATTCATCCTGGAGTACGCACATGCTTGAACACGGCGGCAATCTGCGCGACGCCGCGCTGCGTTTCGGCCGCGATGACTGGCTCGATCTGTCGACCGGCATCAATCCGCGCTGGTATCCCGCGCCGCCTCTGCCGGACAACGCGTGGCACCGCCTGCCGGAAGCCGATCCCGAACTGGCGCGTGCGGCGCAGGCCTACTACGGCGCGCCGCTGATGCTGCCGGTGGCCGGCACGCAGGCGGCGATACAAGCGCTTCCCCGGCTGCGCAAGCCGTCGCGCGTTGCCGTCAGCGCGCCGTCCTACGCGGAGCACGCGCATCACTGGAGCGATCACGGTCACACGCTGACCCAAACGCCTTACGCCGAACTGGACGCGGCGGTCGCCGCCAGCGACGTCGTGGTCGTCGTCAATCCCAACAATCCCACCGGCGCCACGGTGCCGGCCGCGCGGCTGCTGGAATGGGCGAATCAACTGGCGGCGCGCGGCGGCTGGCTGGTCGTCGACGAGGCCTTCGGCGACACGTCGCAACACAATAGTGTCGCCGCCCACAGCGGCAGATCCGGTCTGATCGTACTGCGCTCGGTCGGCAAGTTCTTCGGGCTGGCCGGCATCCGCCTCGGCTTCGTGGCCGCCCATCCGGATCTGCTGCGCGGCCTGGCCGACCTGCTCGGCCCGTGGACCATCAGCGGTCCGGCCCAGCACATCGCCATCGCCGCGCTGCGCGACAAGCAATGGCAAGCCGGCACGCGCGAACAGCTGCATGCCAGCGGCGAACGCCTGCGCCGGCTGCTGGCCGCGCACGGCATCGCGTCGAACGGCACACCGTTGTTCCAGTGGTGGAGCGAGGCGCGGCCGGAGGCCTTCTGGCAGCATATGGCGGAACGCGGCATCTGGGTGCGGCTGTTCAAGCACGCCGCGCGCGGCATCCGCCTTGGCCTGCCACCCGACGAAGCGGGCTGGCAGCGCCTGCAAACCGCATTAACCGAATGGACTAACCAATGAAGAAGAACCAACTCGCGGCGCTTTGCCTATGCACAGCCGCCATCGCCGCCGCAGCTTCCACTGCCGACGCCAGTGCCGCCCCCATCAGCGTGCGCGACGACGACGGCAACGTGATCACGCTGCAAAAACCCGCCCAGCGCATCATCGCGATGGCGCCGCATGTGACGGAATTGCTGTATGCGGCGGGCGGCGGCGACAAGATCGTCGGCGCCGTCACCTACAGCGACTTCCCGGAAGCGGCAAAGAAACTGCCGCGCATCGGCACCAACCGCCAGATCGACATGGAACGGGTGATCGCCATGAAGCCCGATTTGATCGTCGCCTGGATGCACGGCAGCTCCGAGCGCCAGATCGAAACGCTGCGCCAATTGGGCATTCCGATTTTCCATAGCGAGCCTTTGAAGCTGGACGGCATCCCCGACAACCTGCTGCGCCTCGGCCAGTTGATGGGCACCGAAAGCGTCGCGCAGCCCGCCGCCGCCGAAATCCGCAAGCAGTTCGCTGTGCTGGCCAAGCAGTATTCCAACCGTCCGGCGGTGCGCATGTTCTACCAGGTGTGGGACAAGCCGCTGTACACGCTCAATGGGGCGTCCATCGTCAGCGACGCCATGCGCCTGTGCGGAGGAGTCAACATCTTTGCCGACCTCAAAACCACGGCGCCCGTGGTCAGCGTGGAAGCGGTGCTGCAGGCGGACCCCGAGGCGGTCTTCGGCACCGCCGAGAAGGACTACGGCGGCGTCGCGCTGTGGAAGCCGTACACCACGATGAAGGCGGTCCGCAACGACAATCTCTTCACCCTGGACGGCGAGTTGCTGAACCGCGCCGGCCCGCGCATGGTCGCCGGCACCACCATCCTGTGCGAAAAACTCGAACTGGCGCGCCAGCACAGGAAAAACTAACGTGAATTTCCCCTATTCGACCCTGATGGTACAGGGCACCACCTCCGACGCCGGCAAAAGTACCGTGGTCGCGGCCCTGTGCCGGCTGCTCAAGCGCGAGGGCGTGCGCGTGGTGCCGTTCAAGCCGCAGAACATGGCGCTCAACAGCGCGGTGACGGCGGACGGCGGCGAGATCGGCCGCGCGCAGGCGCTGCAGGCCATCGCCGCCGGCCTGGCGCCGCACACGGACATGAATCCGGTGCTGCTCAAACCATCGAGCGACATCGGCGCGCAGGTCGTCATCCATGGCAAGGTGCGCGCCGAGATGAACGCGCGCGACTACCACCAGTACAAAACCGTGGCCATGCAGGCGGTGCTCGAATCGCACGACCGCCTGCTGACGCAATACGACAGCGTGATCGTCGAAGGCGCGGGCAGCCCGGCGGAGATCAATCTGCGCGATCGCGACATCGCCAACATGGGCTTTGCCGAAAAGGTCGACTGCCCGGTGGTGCTGGTGGCGGACATCGATCGCGGCGGCGTGTTCGCGCACATCGTCGGCACCTTGTCCTGCCTGTCGGAGAGCGAGCGCGCGCGCACCATAGGCTTCGTCATCAACCGCTTCCGCGGCGATATCAAGCTGCTGGAACCGGGCCTGGAATGGCTGGAACAGCAGACCGGCAAGCCGGTGCTCGCCGTGCTGCCGTATCTTCACGGTCTGTTCCTCGACGCCGAGGACGCGGTGCAGCCGGTGCAGGCATCCAAGGGCGCTTTCCGCGTGGTGGTGCCAAGCCTGCCGCGCATGAGCAACCACACCGACTTCGACGCGCTGCGCGCCCATCCCGACGTCGATCTCCATTTCGTGCGCCAGGGCGAGCCCATACCCAAGGCCGACCTGATCATCCTCCCCGGCAGCAAGAACACGCGCGGCGATCTTGAGTGGCTGCGCGCACAAGGCTGGCCGAAGGAGATCGCCCGTCACCTGCGCTACGGCGGTAAAGTCATCGGCGTATGCGGCGGCTTCCAGATGCTGGGACGCAGTGTCACCGACCCACTCGGCATCGAGGGCAAGGCCGGGGGCTCGGACGCCCTCGGCCTGCTCGACATGTCCACCGAAATGACGGCCGACAAACGACTGGTACAAGTCCATGGCACGTGCGCCTTCGATGCCGATGGCGCCACCGTGGCGGGCTACGAAATCCACATGGGCGCCTCGACCGGCGGCGCGCTGGCATCGCCCGCCTTCCTGATCGACGGCCGGCCGGAGGGCGCGCGCTCGGCCGACGACCAGATACTGGGCACCTACCTGCACGGCCTGTTCGATACGCCCGAAGCCAGCGGCGCGCTGCTGCGCTGGGCCGGTCTGCATTCCGACCACACAGTCGATACCTCTGCGCTGCGCGAGACCAGCCTGGATCGCATCGCCGACGCCACGCAGCCGCTGCTCGACGCACTGGTCGCGCTGAAGAAGACGCCATGAATCCACACGCTTTTTCCGATACCGAGATCGAGGGCGTCTACCGCGCGATACGCGAGCGGCGCGATGTGCGCCACTTCAAACCGGGGCCGTTGGAAGACGGGCAGCTGTTGCGCTTCATCGCCGCCGCGCACAACGGACCTAGCGTCGGCTTGATGCAGCCATGGCGCTTCATCCGCATCGCCAGCGCGGAGCTGCGCGCCAGCATCCACCAGCACGTGAACGAGGAGCGCATCAAGACCGCCGAGGCGCTGGGCAAGCGCGCGGAGGAGTTCATGCAGTTGAAGGTGGAAGGCATACTGGCCTGCGCCGAGGTGCTGGTGGTCGGCCTGGTCGACAAGCGCGAGAACTATGTGTTCGGCCGCCGGACCATGCCGGAGATGGATTTGGCGTCGGCCGCGTGCGCGCTGCAGAACTTCTGGCTGGCGGCGCGCGCGGAGGGGATCGGTGCGGGATGGGTGTCGATGTTCGATCCGCAGCGGCTGCGGGAGATTTGCGGCATGCCGGAGGGCAGCCAGCCGATTGCCGTGCTGTGCGTGGGGCAGGTGGAGGAGTTTTACAGCGCGCCGATGCTGGAGCTGGAGCGCTGGGACCAGCGACGCCCGCTGAGCGAGATCATGTTCGAGGACCGCTGGGGAGCGGGTTTGGGGGAAACACCCGGCGCCCCATACAATCCGGCCTAATGACCCGTCCTTGCCTTTTATGTGACAATTGAAGGCATGACTACTTCCGCCGCCAAACGCTATCTGCCTTGGGTCGTCGCCACCGCCCTCTTCATGGAGCAGCTGGATTCGACCATCGTCAACACGGCGATTCCCAGCATGGCGGTGAGCCTGCAGGTCACGCCGCTAAGCTTGAAAGCGGTGGTCACCAGCTACATCCTCAGCCTGGCGGTGGCGATCCCGATCAGCGGCTGGATGGCCGACCGCTTCGGCACGCGGCGCGTCTTCATGTCGGCGGTGGCCATTTTCACGGTGGCGTCGGTGCTGTGCGGGCTGTCCGTCAATTCGCCGATGCTGGTCGCGGCAAGGCTGCTGCAAGGCCTGGGCGCGGCGATGATGATGCCGGTCGGGCGCCTGGCCATCATCCGCACCTTCCCCAAGGCCGAACTGCTGGCGGCGATGAATTTCGTGATCATCCCGGCGCTGATCGGGCCCCTGCTCGGCCCCACCGTCGGCGGCTTGATCGTGCACTGGCTGACGTGGCGCGATATCTTCTTCGTCAACGTGCCGGTCGGCCTGGCGGCCATCTTCCTGGCGCACCGCTACATGCCGGACTATCGCGGCGACAGCGTGCGGCCGCCGGACCTGATCGGCCTTGTCCTCTTCGGCACCGGGGTGGCCTTGCTGTCATGGCTGCTGGAGATCTTCGGTGAACACAAGCTCGATGCGACGTCGGCGACGGTGCTGCTGCTGATCGCCTGCAGCCTGCTGGCCGCCTACGTATGGCACGCGCAGGACGCCAAGTTCCCCCTGCTGCGGCTAACGCTGTTCAAGATACGCACCTTCCGCGTGTCGGTGGCGGGCGGTTTCGTCACACGCATCGGCGTGGGCGGATTGCCGTTCCTGCTGCCGCTGTTGTACCAGCTGGGCCTTGGCCTGCCGGCATGGCAATCGGGCCTGCTGATGATGCCGTCCGCCGCCGCCGCGATGGGCATGAAGTTCATTTCGGCGCGCGTGCTCGCCAGGTTCGGCTACCGCCAGGTGCTCACCGTGAACACGCTGCTGATCGGCCTGACCATCGGCATGTTCTCCCTGGTCCATCAGGGCACGCCGCTGTATGTGATCGTGATGATCAGCCTTTGCCTGGGCTTTTTCAATTCGCTGCAGTTCTCCAGCATGAACAGCATCGCCTATGCCGATATCGACAACGCCGATTCGAGCATGGCCAGCACCATCGCCAGTTCGATGCAGCAGTTGTCGATGAGTTTCGGCCTGGCCGCCGGTTCGCTGATCACCGGCTGGTTCCTCGGCGACCTGCCGCAGTCGAACCGCCTGGCGCTGACGTCGGCGCTGCACTATGCCTTCATCACGCTGGCGGTGCTGACGATGCTGTCGTCGCTGACCTTCCGGTCGCTGCGCAAGGAGGATGGCGAAAGCCTGAGCAAGGGCGCCGCTAGCCGCGCGGCTTGACGATCAGGCGGTTCACATAGGGGTCGAGGATCAGCGGGCCCTGATAAATCTCGGGCGAGTACTGGTAGGCGTAGCTGGGCAGCAGCGAGTACTGGATCTGCAGCATCAGGCGCGGTTGCCGCGCCGGCGCCGTGCCTTTGTGGATGCCGGCGGTGTCGACGGCGAAGCAGAACCCGCGCGAACCGACCGCCGTCAGCAACATCTCCGCGCCGTAGGCGCTGGAGATTTCGGTGTCCGTATAAAAGCGCAGCCGCATCGGCGCCCTGGTCAGATGGCTCCCATGCAGATAAACGTGCGGCCCGGCGTCGAGATCGACGTCGGTCAGGTAGACCAGGACCTTTAAATAGCGCCAATCTTCCGAGTCGCGGTGGAAGGCCTGCAACGCGCTGCAATCCCCTTCCACCGGAAACGACCAGCGCAGCCCCAACGCGGAGATCGTCGGCTTGCAGTCCATGTAACGGGCGGCCAGCCCCAGCAGCGGCGGACTGTTGGCCAGCGCCAGGATGTGCGGGCAGGCGATGACGTCGCGCAAATGATAGTCGGCCACGCGCACGCCTGCGGGCGCCTGCATCAGCGTGAACGACTCGCGGTCGTGATCGCGGTCGAACAGGGCCTTATTTTTTAGATAGTCCTTGATCTCGTCGCATTGCGCGTTGTCGAGCAAATTTCCCAGCGGCGCGTATCCGCTGTCGCTCAAGTCCGCCAGCGCGGCGTCCTCCTGCGCGGTATTGCCGTACAACTCTTTGCCCGATCCCTGCCGCACGCGCAAGGCAGCGCTCAGCGCGCGCACCACCAGGCGGCGCAACGCGGGCCGCGTGACGATGCGCTGGCTGTAATACAACAGGCTATGAAGAGGGGCGAAACGGCGGCCGGGGGTCAGCTGCGCATATTCCATTGGGAAATTCCTTCCGGGTTCACCCCTAAGAAGGTAGCAACCCGGCGCCCCTTACGCTTTGATATCGGCTAAACCCCTTGCTGACGACGGCGGACGAAGGCGCCAATCAGGCCCAGCCCGCCCAGTAGCATGGCGTAGGTGGCCGGCTCCGGCACGGCCGCTGCGGCGGCCACATCGGTGTAAGCGCCGTCGAAGCGGAACGTCGCCCGCTGGCCGTTGATGCTGGTTATGCCGATCAGCGCCAGGAAGCTGGTGTCGGCCGAGTAGTCGCCCAGCAGGCGGAACGCGTATCCGCCGGTGGCGGCCTCGGTGAAGGACAGCGTCTTGCCGCTGACCACCGCGCCCAGGCCGTTGAAGGTCAACGAGGAAGAACCGAGTTGCACGGAGGCGCTGTCGAGCAGGGACAGGCTGGCGAAAGTCTGGCCATCCGCGCCCGCGTTGGTCAGGCGCAGCGCGCCGCCATTCAGGATCAGCTGGCTGCCGGCGGCGATGCGGTTGGCCCCGTCCAGGGTCAGGGTGCCGCCGCTCAGCACGGTGGAGCCGGAGTAGGTGCTCACACCTGACAGGGTCACGTCGCCGCTTTTGAATTCGACGCTGTTGAAGTTCGAAATCGATCCGGCGTAGGCGAAGCTGCCGCCGGCCTGGACCACCATCGTGTTGGTGCCGCCGACGCCGCCATTGATGCCGCCGGTGATGCCGCCACCGGTAATGGTCAGGCTGTTGTTACCGCTGCCCATTTCGATGGCCTTGCCACTGCTGGCGCCGTCGATATTGCCGCCGCTAACGATGACGGTATTGTCGGCGCCGGTCTTGATCGCGGCGTTGGTCGCGCCCCCGCCCTGGATCGTGGCGCCGGCCTGGTTGAAGATGGTGACGGTGTGACCGCTGGCGGCGCCGACGGCGACGATGGCCGAATCGCTCTGGCCGCGTATCAGGCCGCCGGCTTGATTGGTGATCGTCGCGTTGCCGTACAGACCCTCGCGGGTACCGTTGCTCAGATCGTTACCGGCCAGGGTGATGCCGCGACCGACCGCGTTCGTGTTGCCGGCCGAGACCAGCCCTTCGATCGTGCCGCTATTGGTGACGGCGCCGCCGCCGAAGCTGATGCCCTCGCTGTAAGCGAGGCCGTCGGCCGGCGCGCTGAAGGCGTTGACCGAACGGATGATGCCGGTGTTGGTGATGGTGGCCAGGCCGTCGACATCGAGCCCGTCGCCATCGCCGGTGACGCCGTGGCCGATGATGCTGCCGTGGTTGATGATGTTGGCGGTCTGGTTCTTGTTGAACCCGTCAAGATTGATGCCGGAACCGTTGTTACCGCGCACCACGCCGCCGGCCAGGTTGGTCAGGTCGATGACGAAGCTCGCGTTGGCATTGTCCTGGCCGCCGGTGATGCCGTGGCGTCCACCCTCGATCAGGCCGGTCGCGCCGTTGAAAATCTTGATGCCGGTGTTGCCTTGGGCGTCGACGCCATCGCTGCTGGCGCCGCTGGTGGTCAGCGAACGGATGGTGCCGTTGTTGTTGACGACGCCGTTGACGCCGGCGCGCACCGCGTCCGCCTCGGTCGCCTGCAGCAGGCCGCCGCTGAAGTTGTTAACGACGTTGGCGCCGCTGGTGATGGAGCTGAAGTCGACCGCCTGGGCGCCGCCGGCGCTGGCGTTGAGCGAGATCATCGAGCCGTAGTTGTTCAGCGTGACGCTGGCGTTGGCCTTGGCCATCTGGATCACGTCGGCGTCGGCGGTCTGCATCAAGGCGGCGCCGTTGGCGGTGCTGCCGTTGATGATGAGCAGGCCGGTGGCGCCGGTGTTGTCGCGGATCGCGCGGCCGCTGCCGGTTTGGCGGATGCTGCCCTGGTTGTTGAGTGTCGCATTGTTACCGGTGATGGTCACCGCCACCGCGCCGCCGCCGACCGTCAGCGAGCCGCTGGCAGTCACGGTGCCGGTGTCGTCCTTGCCGAGGGTGCGGACCGTGCTGTTGGCGCCGTTGATGGTGAAGTCGGCGGCGAAGGCCGATTGCATGGTGAGCGGCAAGGTCGCCGCGACCAGCAAGGCCTGGATGGCGGAGGAAGCTTTCGGCAAGGTGATCTGCATAGTTGTCCCGGATATTGTAGTAAGCAAACTTTCAATATCCCATAAAATTATGACAAGATCGTGACGACGGGCGGGCGCAGGCCCGCCCCATCCTCCCGTTAAAACGCGGTCAACGCCTTGGTGAACTTAATCAGCCACAGGCGGCTTGGACGCTCGCGGTCGTCGCCACGGGCAACGCGGATCGTGTTGGCCGCATTACAGCCGGCGGCGCTGCTGGTGATGATGACGCCGTTCGCATCGACATTGCACTTGGTGACATCGGCATCGTCCACCGCCACGCCGGCCGCGTTGTAGACCTTGGTTTTGAGGCCGAAGTCATTGTCATTGACCAGCGCGAGCGTGTTGCCATCGACGATGGTCAAGCCTTCGGCCTTCTCCGCCAGCCAGCCGATCGCGTTCAGGTCGAGCAGCTGGGTTTTCTTCAGCGCCACCACCGATTTCCAGTCGGCGCCATTGACAGCCGCGCCGCCCATGCTGCTTTTCTCCAGATCCGACGTCGCCACGTTGAAGGCCGCCGCCGCGATGTCGGTCGCCGCGCCGATCTCCACCAGCATCAGCTTGTTGAATACCTTGCCGCCGGGCGCCGCGCCCTGCTCGATCACGATGAACTTACCGTTGCCCAGCGCGACCACGTCGCCCAGCTTGGCGTTGCCGGTGCGGCCATCCTGGTAATCGGCGGCATCGAGCGGATAGGCGTACATCTTGCCGGAGGTGCCAGTGGTCGGATCGAACTCGACCCAACGGGTGAAGCGCGCATAGCGTTCGACCGCCTCGCTCTTGCCGGTGACCGTATAAGGCGCGTTGCCGTCGCTGAGCGGACTTTGCAGGAAGGCGTGCAGCTTGTCGGTGGTCGTATCCAGCGCCATGCCTTCCATGCCGCGATTGGCGCGGCGCTTGAGGAAGATTTCCGGCAAGCCACTGCCTGGCGCGTACTTGTTCAGGATGACGCCGGTGGCCGGATCGATCTTGACGATGAACGGACCGTATTCGTCCGACACCCACAGCACGTTGCGCTTCTTGTCGACCACGATGGCTTCCGAATCCAGGCCGCCGGCGTTGAACGTGGCTTTGCTGGCGGCGTCGTACTTCATCGCGTCCATCACCGGCAACTCGGCCGAGTTGCCCACCGAACCAGGCGCGACCGGAAGTCCGGAAGCGTTGACGTTGGCGGAGACCTTGATCGGCGTCGACGCCGTCAGCGCCGCACCGGATTTGCCGACGGTGATCAGGCCGAACGCGGGCGTAAAGCTCGGCGACGGGAAGATCTTGGCGCCGGTGACACCGGTGCCGCTCAATGACGGCAGGTTCGGACCGTCGCCGTTGGGGCCGCGATCGGTCAGGCCGTAAAACTCCAGATCGCCATTGGCGGCGATGCCTTTGAACGCGATCGACGAACCGTAGGATGGCAGGAAACCGAGCGGGAAGTCTTCCTTGACCTTGGCGTTGCCGCCCTCGTAGGGGATATAGAAATTGTTAGTCGCCTGGATTTGATAGCGGGTCACGCTGACGGCCACATCGCCGAGTGGGGTCTTCTGCGTGAAGGATTCGTTGACCGGCGTGCCGACCTTGGAGGCCAGAGTGTCTTCGAAGTGTTCACGTACAAGGCTGCGGCGGTTGTCGTCGACGGTGCGGGCGGCGTACTTGGCGCCGGCGGCTTTCAGGTTGTCGGTCATGGCGGTATTGAAGGTGGCGGCGGACGCGCTGAAGTCCGCGCTTCGGGATGCGAGCGCGGTTTTCACGTCGGCGACGAGCTTGATGCCGTTCGACGGATCGCTGTCTTCATCCAGCAGTTGCAGGGCCAGCAAGCGGTTGATCACTTTGACGTCCTTGATGTCGGTAACGCCGGCCAGTTGCAGCGGCGTGATGGTGGCCGCGCACGGTGCGCTGCCCAGGGCAATGCCGCCGATACTGAAGCTGACGGTGTCGCCAGCGTAACACGTGAACTCGCCTTTGGAAGTCGTGCTGGCTTTGGCGGCGGTGCCGGCGACATAGTCCAGGTTTTCAACCGCGCCATCGAGGAACACGCCGGTCGTCGACGGGCGCGCGGGCGCCTCGTTGTCGCTGCCACCGCAGCCGGCCAGGACGGAGAATACGGCGAGCGACAATAAGGAAAGAGTTTTCATGCTAGCGGACCTCAAATTGAAAAAGAGGCAAGTCTAGCGCGCGCATGTGACGCGGCTATGACGCGGAGAAGCATGGAGGTGTCAACGAACGCCTGCAGGACACGGAGACACGTAGGGCGGATTAGGCGGGACGCCGTAATCGGCCATTTATGAGCCGCCGACGGAGCGTACATTGGCCGATTACGCTTCGCTAATCCGCCCTACGCGTCTCCGTGGTCCGCTTAAGACCCGGCGCATGGACGCAAAAAAGCCCACCAGGATCACCTGGTGGGCTTCTTCTTATAACTAGCCTGACGATAACCTACTTTCACACTGGTTGCAGCACTATCATCG
>NZ_JBEGHG010000027.1:0-19233 GCF_040675865.1 Burkholderia sp. LMU1-1-1.1
ATTTCATTACTTCTTGTGAACATTTGATATTTTAAGTATCGCGGAACCGAGGCTCCGCGTGCACTTTCATCAAACGTCCACACTTATCGACTGTTAATTTTTAAAGAACTTGTTCGGTACTGCTTGCACGCTTGACAAATCGTTTTGTTCATCAGCGCAGAAGGAAGAGTATGAAGCGTTTCGCCTATTTCGTCAACCTTCTTTTTCTTCCCGCTTCACTCTGCGACACGCTGTTTTGTGTGCACCGTTTTGCGAGGAGGCGAACTATAGCAAAGGTCGGATCGAACTGCCAAGATTTATTTTCCGCTGGCATCCCGTTTGCTTACAAACGGTTATAACAACGGCTGAGCAGTAAGCTTTTGCCCACGCGCCGCACAGGTGCTACATTAGAAGCAGAGCCGATAACGGCCGCCGGAGACTAGAGAACCATATGGAACGCCAGACTGCTCCAAATCTGAACACCTCGTCTGTCGGCGAGTCGTGGGCCGACAACATGCCCATCATCATAGAGACCTCGCATCAGCGATCCCAGCAATATGGGCTGCGCCCCGAATCGCCGCCGGATTTCTGTCCGCTGGCGCGCAACGACCTGTCGCTGCTGATCGAGCAAAATCGCCTGCTCCACGCCCACGCCATCCCGGCGATGGAGACGCTTTACCAGCAAATCGTCAACACCCACAACATGGTGATCCTGACGGACGCCAACGGCGTGATCGTCCACTCGCTGGGCGACGACGACTTCCTGGAAAAGGCCAGCCGCGTCGCGCTGCAGCCCGGCGTCGCCTGGTCCGAGCGTAGCCGCGGCACCAACGCCATCGGCACCGCCATCGCCGAACGCATGCCGGCGCTGGTCCACGCGGACCAGCACTACCTGACCGCCAACCACTTCCTGACCTGCTCCGCCGCGCCGATCGCCGACCACCTCGGCAGGGTGATCGGCGTGCTCGACGTCTCGGGCGACCAGCGCAGCTATCACAAGCACACCATGGCGCTGGTACGCATGTCGGCGCTGATGATCGAGAACCAGCTGTTCTCCGCCACCTTCGACGAAAGCATCACGTTGCACTTCCATGCGCGGCCGGAGTTCATCGGCACGCTGATGGAGGGCATCGCCTCCTTCAGCCCCGGCGGACGCTTCCTGGCGGCCAACCGCAACGGCCTGTTCCAACTCGGCCTGTCGTTCGCCGCGCTGCAGTCGCACACCTTCAGCTCCCTGTTCGGACTGCCGGTGTCGGCGCTGTACGACCACAACCGCACCGCGTCGCCCGGCCTGCTCGATCTATGCATGCACAGCGGCGTGCGGGTGTACGGGCGCGCGCAGCTGCGGCTCGCGAACACCGTGTTCCAGCAATCTCTGGCGCCGGAACGCGCGCCCCCGGCGACCAGCGCGGTGGCCGCCAACCAGGCCGCGGCCACCGCCCGCCGCCTGTCGGGCCTGCGCTACCTGCGCACCGGAGACCCGCAACTGGAACTGGTGATCGAAAAGGTCACCCGCGTGCTCGGACGCGACATCCCCATCATGATCATGGGCGAGACCGGCACCGGCAAGGAGCTGCTGGCGCAGGCGATCCACAACGATTCGCCGCGCGCGACGAGCCCCTTCGTGGCGGTCAACTGCGCGTCGATCCCAGAGACCCTGATCGAATCGGAGTTGTTCGGCTACGAGGACGGCGCCTTCACCGGCGCGCGCAAGAAAGGCGCGGTCGGCAAAATATTGCAGGCCAACGGCGGCACGCTGTTCCTCGACGAGATCGGCGACATGCCATTCAGCCTGCAGGCGCGCCTGCTGCGCGTGCTGCAGGAACGCATGGTCACGCCGCTGGGCAGCGACAAGTCGATCCCGGTGAACGTGGAGCTGATCTGCGCCACCAATCACAATCTGCGCGAGCGCATGGCGCGCGGATTGTTCCGCGAAGATCTCTACTACCGGCTCAACGGACTGGTGGTCAAGCTGCCGCCGCTGCGCGAGCGCACCGACCTTGAGACGGTGGTCAAGAAAATCCTGGCGTCGGAGTCCAACAACGGCCGTTACCACGTCTCCGACGAAATCCTTGGCCTGTTCCGCCGCCACCGCTGGCCCGGCAACTTCCGTCAGCTCACCAATCTGCTGCGCACCGCGCTCGTGATGGCCGGCGACGAACACGAGATCGGCCTGCGGCATATGCCCGACGACTTCCTCGACGATATAGAACATGAACCGGCGCGCGACGACCGCGCCGGCGCGGACGCCGGTGCCGCGCGCATGATGGCCAGCGGCGCCAACCTCGAAGAAATGGAGCAGTCGGTCATCGTGCGCTCGCTCGAGGCCCACGGCGGCAACGTCTCGGCCACCGCGCGCGCGCTCGGGGTGTCGCGCAACACGATCTACCGCAAGCTGCCCCACCTGAAGTAGCAAGGCGCCCATCGCCGCCTCAGGCGTCCGCCGGGAAACCGACCGTGCGCCGCTGCCGCCCGCGCTTATCGATCGCCATCAGGTCCACCGCCGGCAAGTGGGCCGCCAGCGCGCTGGCGCGCTCCCAGCCCATCACCATGAACGCGGTCGACAGGCCGTCCGCCAGCATCCCGGTCGGCGCCAGCACCGTCACGCTGGCCAATTCGGCGGGCGAGTCGCCCAGCGCCGGATCGAAGATGTGGTGGTGCCGGTGGTCCGGCGTGAAGCTGCATTCGTAGTCGCCGGACGTGGCCACGCTACAGCCTTGGGCGTACAGCATGGCGGCCAGCGCGCCGGGGTCGCGCGGATCGCGCACGCCCAGTATCCAGGGCCGGCCCCGCGCCTTTTGCCCGCGCGCGACAAACTCGCCGGTGTCGAGCAGCGCGTCGCGGATGCCGTGCGCCTGCACCGCCGCCAGCGCCTGGTCGGCGGCGTAGCCCTGCGCCAGGCCGTTGAGCGTCAACGCCATGCCTGGGCGGCCGAGGCGGACCAGTTCCGCGTCGAACGACAGGCGCCGCCAGTCGACCAGCGCCCGCACGCGATGGAGCTCGGCCTCCGCCGGCAGCGCGCCGCGCGCCGCCGCCTGCGAATAGAGGCGCCACAAGGGCTGCACCGTCACGTCGAAGGCGCCGCCGGTCAGCCGCGACAGCTCGGCGGCCTGCCCCAGCACCGCCAGCAGCCGCGGGTCGGGATGCGCCAGCACGCCGTCCCGGTTCAGCCGGTGCACCTGGCTGCCGGGGTGGTAAATGCTCATCAGCCGATCGATCTCGCACGCGGCCCGCAGGCCGTCGGCGATGGCGCGCGCCGCCAGCGCGGCGTCGGGATGCGCCACCGAGATGGAGATGGCGGTGCCGAAGGCGAGCGCCGCGCCGTGGTGCAAGGTGTCGTCCGTCGGCCACGCGCAGCCGGCCACGCCGGCCAGGGTGCCCACGGCGCTGGCGATGAAGGTTCGTCGTTTCATAGGCCGCTCCTCGCGGGATGTATCGGTATCGCGCGGCGGCGCTTGATTTCCACGATGCGCAATGCGCACAGCTCGTCGCTCTCGTAGACCACCACGCAATCCATGCACTGGAAGCACTCGTCGTAATCGACCTTGCCCGACGGTGCGATCGCCTGATAATCACAGCGGTGGCGGCAGGTCTGGCATGGCGCGCCGCACTCCTTGTGACGCGGTATCCAGTTCAGCAGGCGAAGCTTGCCCAGCAGCGCCAGCAAGGCGCCGAAGGGGCACAGGTAGCGGCAAAAGAACTTGTAGACCAAGCCGCTGGCCAGCAGCAGGCCCACCGCGTACGCGACATAGGGCCAGCCGCGCACGAAGTTCAGCGTGATGGCGGTCTTGAACGGCTCGAGCTCCACCAGCTTGTCGGTGACCGCGCTGGAAAGGAAGGCGCTGGCGACGATGCCGGCCAGCGCCACGTATTTGACGCGCTTGAGATGCGCGTCCAGCCGCGGTTTGATGCGCGGCCGCGGCACGTGCAGACGCCGCGCCAGCTTGCCGGTCAGCTCCTGCAGCGCGCCGAAGGGGCACAGCCAGCCGCAAAAAGTGCCGCGTCCCCAGATCAGCAGCGACACCGGCACGAATACCCACAGGGCCACCGTCATCGGATCGAACATCATGAACTCCAGGCCGCGGCGCGCCGTCAGCGCCTGGATCGCGCCGGTGAGGTTGACGATCGACAGCTGCCCCTGCGCGTAGTAGCCGATGAAACCGATCGTAAACAGCAGATAGGCGCGGCGGAACCAGTCGAAGCGGGCCGCGTGCGCCGTCAGGCGCTTGCGCATCGTCAGCGCGGCGGCCAGCACCAGCAGTCCGGCCGCCAGCGCGGCCAGCTCGAGGCGGCGTTCGCGCCAGACGCCCGGCCACGACTTGTCGCCGCCGTCGGCGGCGATCAACAGGTCGGCCGGCAGTTGATAGCGGATCGACAGCGTGCGGGTGATGCGCTCCGGGTAGACGATGCCCTTGTTGCGGGTGATCGGCAACGCCAGCTCGAACGGCGCCCCGGGATCCAGGCCGGCCTGGCCGATGACGCGCAGGATGATGACATTGTCGGCCGCCAGCGGCACCGCCAGCCGCACGTCCAGATCGAGGTCGCGCATATCGATGGGCAGCTTATCCTGCCGCAGCAGGATGCGCTCCGGTACGCTGCCGCGCACGAAGTCCTCGCCGGTGACGCTGTAACGCCCGGAGGAGATGACGATCAACGCGTGGTCGCCCGGCTCGAGGCGCCCGCGCAGCTTGTCCCAGCCGGCCGCCGTCAACAGGTTGCGGCCGATCGACGGCACCGACACGCAGGCCACGTACAGATCGATGAAGCTGTCGTCCGGACGGGCCAGCGCTTCGGCGTCGAGGCCGGCGCCGACGCCGCCGGCGAACAGCTGTTCGACCTCGCGGTTGCTCACGCGCAGACGCCGCAGCAACCCCGCACCGAGCATCCGCTCCACATCCATCGGCCGGAACACGTCCTGGCGCACGCGCGCGATCTGGTCCGGATCGCGCCCGCCGGCCAGGCCGAGCTTCTTGCGCGAGACTTTTAGCGCCGCCGCCAGCACGCTCTGGTTGATGATGCGCACCGACGCCGTCGCCTTGGAGACGCCGTCGATGTAGGCGTGCGCGGCATCCGGATGGCGCGCGCGGCGCACGCCGGTCTCGATGCTGATGGCCTGCCTCAGCGACAGCCCCTTGTACTGCGCGACGAACTGGCGCAGCGGCGCCTCGCCCAGGCCGTCGAGGAATACCGGCTCGTGATGCGACAGCACCTCGACGCCGAGGAAGCCGCCGCCGGCGTCGATGGCCACAATCAGGTTCAGCGGCACGCCCGCAAATCCGGGGATGGGCGCCAGGTCGATCGACTCGAACACGTAGCCCACCAGCTCCGTGGCCGTGGCGTTCTGGCGGAACAGGGGCCACACCGGCAGCTCGGCATCGCGCTCGCCCACCATCCACGGCGCGGGGAAGCGCTTGACCACATCGGCGCGCGCGAGCACGCCGGCGCGCGACGGCGTGGCGCCAAGCGCCAGCGCCAGCAAGCCGGCCAGCGCGCAAAGAAGGCAGCACAGCGCGCGCCGCCACTTCGAGGCGCGCGTCATCAGAAGAAGATGATGCCGCCCAGCGAGGCGCCGTTCATCCTGGCCTCGGCGCCGGTGAACGCCTTGGAACGGGTCTGGCCCACTTCGCCCACCAACGTGATCGCGCTGGTCAGCGACCAGTACACGCCGCCGGTCAGGTTGGCGTTGGACTTCAGGCCGAACGTGCCGGCGGTGTCGTCGTCGTTGCGGCTGATGCCGTAGCTCAGGCCAAGCTTGACCTTGTCCGCCGGCTTGTACGTCGCCTGCACGAAGTAGGCCTTGGACCTGGTGTCGCCCTGGTCGGCGTCGGACAGGATGCCGAGCCCCCTGCCGCCCTGGAAGTTGGCCAGCACGCCCAGCGCGCCGGCCTGGTACGACGCACCGGCCTCCACGCCCGCCATCGTGAAGTCGCGCACGCCGGGCGCGGTGGCGCTGAACTTTTGCGACTTCGCGCCCAGCCAGGTCTTGAAGCCGTCGGCGGCGTAGCTGACCTGCGCCTGGAACTGCGGACTGGTTTTCGCCGTGTACACCGGCGCCGCCACGATCGGCGTGTCGGCCACGGGGCTGACCAGCGCCGCGTCGAGGCCGAAGCCGCCAAGCGACGACTTCGGCGCGCTGTAGGCGATCTGTCCATAGTAGCCCACGTAGCTGTAGCCGGCGCCGATGTGGCCCAGCGTGACGCGTCCGCGCTGGGTGGCCTGCACCGGCGCGCCTGTGCCGATCAGCGTCATGTCGGCGAAGATTGCCGTGGCGCCGAAGATGCCGTTGTCGCGTCCCAGTTTGACGGTGCCCATGCGGTCGTTACCGAAGGTGAAGTAGGCCTGGCGCACGTCGACGCCGCTGTTGACGGCGATCGCGCTGTCGGTGGCGGTGGCGTTGTAGATGCCGATCAGCGCCTTGACGTCGTAGTCGCCCTGGCGCGACGTGGCCGACGTCACCAGCCCGTTCGGCAGCAGGCCGTTGCCGATGGTGGTGCGGTCCTTCTCGCCGCCGCAGCCGACCGCCTTGCCGCCCAGCGCCAGCCCGCCGACCGCGTCGCCGCTACACGACACCTGCGTGTAGTAGGCGTTGACGATGCCGCCCAGCGAGACGTTCCAGTCGCCGGCCTTGAAATCGGCCGCCCGCGCGCCCTGCGTCGCGGCGATGGCCAGCGCGCCCAGCATCACTACTGTCTTCATTTTTCGATCTCCCGTTATTGTTGTGCACATCGAACGATGTAAGCCTGTCATGGCAATTCGCGTGCCCACGCGCCGCCACGGGCGGCGCGGCGCCCCGCGCGCGCCTCCTGTGCCGGATCGGATCAATCGCGGTGTGACACTGTTCAGAAGTAGACCGAAAAAAAAAGGGCGGCCGAAGCCGCCCGAAAATTACAGGAACCGTGTTATTTGGAGGAGAGCTTGAACACCCACACCGAGCCGCCCTGCTCCAGGAAATTGACCTTCTTGGCCACCTCGCCGCCCCACAGCGGCACCGCGCCGCCCCAGCCGGAAACGACAGCCACGTATTGCGTATCGCCGTCCTGCCAGGTGACCGGCGGCGCCACCACGCCGGAGCCGGTCTGGAACTTCCACAGCTCTTTGCCCGACTTGGCGTCGAGCGCCTTGAGGTAGCCCTCCGGCGTGCCGTAGAACACCAGCCCGCCGGCGGTGGTCATCACGCCGCCCCACAGCGGCGCCGTGTTCTTGACCTCCCAGACGATCTTGCCGGACTTCGGATCGATCGCGCGCAGCGCGCCGATATAGTCGTCGAACAGGGGCCGGATGGTGAAGCCGGCGCCGAGGTAGGCCCCGCCCTTCTTGTAGCTGATCGGCTCGTTCCAGATGTCCATGCCCCACTCGTTGGCGGGCACGTAGAACAAGCCTGTCTGCTGGCTGTACGCCATTGGCATCTGGTTCTTCGCGCCGAGGAAGGCGGGCGCCGCGAACACCGTGCCGCCCTTCTTGCCCTCCTCGCCCTTGGTCGGATCGCCCGGGCGGTTGGCCGCGATGAAGTTCGGCCGGCCGGTCTTCAGGTCGATGCCCGACGCCCAGGTGATCTTCTTGACGAACGGGAAGGCGTTGTGCAGCTTGCCGGTGCTGGCGTCGTTCACGTAGAAGAAACCGTTGCGGTCGGCCTTGCCGCCGAACCGCTTGCCGTCCATGTCGAAGGTGACGAATTCATTGGCGCCGTCGAAGTCCCACGAATCGTTGGGGGTGTTCTGGTAGGCCCACTTGATCTGGCCGGTCTTCACATCCAACGCCACGGTGGACGACGAGTACAGGTTGTCCCCGGGGCGTAGATGGCTGTTCCACGGCGCCGGATTGCCGGTGCCGAAGTAGGCCAGGCCGGTCTTGGCATCGTAGGTCCCGCCCATCCAGGTCGAGGCGCCGCCGGTCTTCCACAGCTCCCCCGGCCAGGTCTTGTTCAAGGTGCCGGTGACGTCGTTGTCGCTTTCCTTGCCGTCCTTGTCGTAGCGGTGGCCCATATGGCCCTCGACGGTGGGACGGGTCCATAGCAGATCGCCGGTCAGCGGATTGCGCGCCTCGACCCGGCCGACGACGCCGAACTCGCCGCCGGAGACGCCCGTCAGCAGCACGCCGTCGGCGATCAACGGCGCGGCCGTCATCGAATAGCCGGCGGCATAGTCGTCGACCTTCTCCTTCCAGACGATCTTGCCGGTGTCCTGGTCGAGCGCCACGAGCTGCGCGTCGAGCGTGCCGAAGATGACCAGGTTGCCGTACAACGCGGCGCCGCGGTTGACCACGTCGCAGCACGGCATGATGCCGTCGGGCAGGCGGTGCTCGTACTTCCACAGCTTGGCGCCGGTTTTCAGATCGATCGCGAAGATGCGCGAATACGACGCGGTGACGAACATCTTGCCCTTGTAGATCAGCGGCTGCGACTCCTGGCCGCGCTGCTTTTCGCCGCCGAACGAGAACGACCACGCCGGCACCAGCTTGGCGACGGTCTTGGTGTTCACCTGCGCCAGCGGCGAGTAGCGCTGGCCCTCCGAACCCAGGCCGAACGACAGCACGCTGTCGGTGCTGGTGGCCGCGTTCTTGAGCATGGCCGTGGTGACATCGGCCGCCTGCGCCAGCGTCAGGATCGAGATCCCCGCCAACGATGCGATGACTAATTTTTGCACAATCTTCTCCGGTTATTATGATTTTTATCTGCCGCCGCGTTACCGCGCCGGCGGTGGCAGGGCCGCCAGCTCCTCGTCGCTGAACAGGCGCGAACGGGTCAGGAAGCGCCGGCCGGTGCCGTTGTCGAGCGAGAACATGCCGCCGTTGCCGTCGACCACGTCGATGATCAACTGCGTGTGTTCCCAATACTCGAACTGCTCGCGCCCCATGTAGAACGGCGTCCCGTCCAGGTTGCCGAGATAGACATCGGTGTCGCTGATATCGAACTCGCCCGCCGGATAGCACATCGGCGCGCTGCCGTCGCAGCAGCCGCCCGACTGGAAGAACAGCAGCGGACCGTGGCGGCGGCGCAGCCCGGCGAGCATGTCGAGCGCCGCCGGGGTCGCCGTGACGCGGGGGATCGCGGCGGGCATGGCTAGAAGAAGCCGAGCGCGTTCGGGCTGTAGCTGACCAACAGGTTCTTGGTCTGCTGGTAGTGGTCGAGCATCATCTTGTGGTTCTCGCGGCCGATGCCCGACTGCTTGTAGCCGCCGAACGCGGCGTGCGCCGGATACAGGTGGTAGCAGTTGGTCCAGACGCGGCCGGCCTGGATGGCGCGGCCGACGCGGAAGGCGCGCGAGCCGTCGCGCGTCCACAGGCCGGCGCCCAGGCCGTACAGCGTGTCGTTGGCGATGCGCAGCGCGTCCGCCTCGTCCTTGAAGGTGGTCACCGACACCACCGGCCCGAAGATCTCCTCCTGGAAGATGCGCATCTTGTTGTCGCCCTTGAAGACGGTGGGGCGCACGTAGTAGCCGTCCTTCAAGTCGCCGCCCTGCACATTGCGTTCGCCGCCGGCCAGCAGCTGCGCGCCCTCCTGCTTGCCGATGTCGATGTACGACATGATCTTCTCGAGCTGCTCGTTCGACGCCTGCGCGCCGAGCATGGTGCCGGCGTCGAGCGGGTTGCCCTGCTTGATCGCGGCCACGCGCGCCAGCGCGCGCTCGATGAATTTTTCGTAGATCGATTCCTGGATAAGCACCCGCGACGGACAGGTGCACACCTCGCCCTGGTTCAGCGCGAACATCGCGAAGCCCTCCAGGCACTTGTCGAAGAAGGCGTCGTCGGCGTCCATCACGTCCTCGAAGAAGATGTTGGGCGACTTGCCGCCCAGTTCCAGCGTGACCGGGATCAGGTTCTGCGCGGCGTACTGCATGATCAGGCGCCCGGTGCCGGTCTCGCCGGTGAAGGCGATCTTGGCGATGCGCTTGTTCGACGCCAGCGGCTTGCCCGCCTCCAGGCCGTAGCCGTTGACCACATTGAGCACGCCCGGCGGCAGCAGGTCGCCGATCACCTCCAGCAGCACCATGATCGAGGCGGGGGTCTGCTCGGCGGGCTTGAGCACCACGCAGTTGCCGGCGGCCAGCGCCGGCGCCAGCTTCCACACCGCCATCAGGATCGGGAAGTTCCACGGGATGATCTGGCCGACCACGCCGAGCGGCTCGTGGAAGTGGTAGGCGTAGGTCTCGGCGTCGATCTGCGCCACCGAGCCCTCCTGGGCGCGGATGCAGCCGGCGAAATAGCGGAAATGGTCGACCGCCAGCGGGATGTCGGCGGCGGTGGTCTCGCGGATAGGCTTGCCGTTGTCGATGGTCTCGGCGGTGGCGATCAGCGCCAGGTTGGCTTCGATGCGGTCGGCGATCTTGTTAAGGATGTTGGCGCGCTCGGTCTGCGAGGTCTTGCCCCACGCGTCCTTGGCCGCGTGGGCGGCGTCCAGCGCCAGCTCCACGTCCTCGGCGGTGGAGCGCGCCACCTCGCAGAACACCTGGCCGGTGATCGGCGTGATGTTGCCGAAGTACTGGCCCTTGACCGGGGCGACGAATTTGCCGCCGATGTAATTGTCGTAGCGCGCCTTGAATGGGTTGGCTACGCCTAGTTTGCTGATGTCTGCGAGATCCATGTCGTCCTCTTTCTGCTGTGGTTATGAGGCCGCTCCGTGGCGGAGCGGCGGTCGCTGGTGCGTAGACTCTTTTTCGCAAGCACCGTGCCAGCACCGTCGTGGCCCGCGCGGAGAGGGGAAAGCCCGGCCGGCGGGGCATTGCGCGCCGCGCCGGCTGTTCATATTTGGAACAGGTGTCATCCTATGGAGCAGCGCGGCCGGCGGCTCAGCGGATCACCACCCCCCAGGGCAGTTCGCCGACGGCGACGTCTGCGCGCCTGGCCGCGGCGGCCGTATCGATGACCGAAACGCTGTCGGAGCGGCCGTTGGCGACATACAGCTTGGCGCCGTCCGGCGTCAGCGCCATGTTCCACGGGCGCTTGCCGACGGCGATGGTCGCCACTACCGTGTTGCTAGCGGTGTCGATCGCCATCACGCTGGCGTCGATGCCGTTCGAGACGTAGACCCGGCTGCCGTCGGGATGGACGGCGATGCCGTTGGCGTTGCGCCCGGCCGGCACCCGCGCCACCGCCGCCAGCGTCGCCATGTCGATCACGTAGACCGCGTTGGCCAGCTCGCAGGCCACATAGGCGCGGGCGCCGTCGGGGCTGAAGCCCATGCCGCGCGGGCGCAGGCCGACGGCGATCGAACCGCTCTGGCGGCGCGCCGCGACGTCGATCACGTCGACCTGCTCCGCCTCCTCGGCGCTGACCAGCAGCCAGCGGCCGTCCGGACTGAACACCGCGTGTTCGGGATTTTTCCCGCGCACTGGAATATCGGCCAGCACCCTGCCTTCGTGCGCGTCGATCAGCGCGACGCTGTTGCCCTCCTCTACCGCGACGGCGACGTAGCGGCCGTCCGCCGAGGCGCCCACGCCCTCGGGTGACTTGCCAAGCGCGATCGACCGCGTCACCGCGCCGCTGGCGGCGTCGATCACCAGCAGCGCGCCGGCGGCGGCGTCGGTGACGAACAGCCGCGCGCCACGCGGATCGGCGGCGATGCCGCGCGGCCGCTTGCCGGCGGGGATCTGGCGCAGCACGGTGTCGCTGGCGGTGTCGATGACGCTGATGGAACCGGATTTCTCGTTCGGCACATAGGCCAGCGGCGCGGCAAAGGCCGGCGCGGCCAGCAGCGCGACGACGAGGCGGGAGAGCAAGCGCAGGTTGTTCATAAAATCGCCTTTCAGGGTAAATGCGGTTACGGTTGCAAGCGTCGTGCCACAAACACCGGATGGCAGGTATATTGCTTACCGGTCGTCATTACAACGACCAAAAACACGGAGACAACATGAAGCAAGCCTTTTTCCCCCTCAACGCGGTGGCGGCGTTGTTCGCCCTCGGCGGCGGCGCCATGGCGGCCGACCTGGCCGAGGTGCCGGCCGACGTGGTGGTGGTCAGCGCCACCCGCGTGGGCCACACGGTGTTCGACATGCCCGCCTCGGTCGACGTGCTGGACGCCGCGCGCATCCGCGACGGCCAGGCGCGCGTCAACGCCAGCGAGGCATTGGCGGCGGTGCCGGGCCTGGTGGCGCAAAACCGCCAGAACTACGCCCAGGACCTGCAGATCTCCTCGCGCGGCTTTGGCGCCCGCTCGGCCTTCGGGGTGCGCGGCGTGCGCTTGATCGCCGACGGCATCCCGGCCAGCATGCCGGACGGCCAGGGCCAGGCGGCCACCTTCAATCTGGACATGGCCGAGCGCATCGAAGTGCTGCGCGGGCCGTTCTCCGCTCTGTACGGCAACCACTCCGGCGGCGTGATCCAGATGTTCACGCGCGACGGCGAGGGTGCGCCGGCGATCGAGACCACGCTCACCGCCGGCAGCTACGGCAGCCGCAAGGCCGACCTGAACGCGCAGGGCAAGCAGGCCGGCATCGGCTATGTGCTCGACGCCTCGCGCTTCGAGACCGACGGCTACCGCGCCCACAGCGCCGCGACCCGCGACCAGGCGTTCGCCAAACTGACCCTGACGCCGCTGGCGGGGGCCAGCCTGACCATCGTCGCCAGCGCGCTGCGCCAGGACGACACCCAGGACGCGCTCGGCGTCAGCTGGGCCACCTACCTGCGCGACCCGCGCGCCGGCGAAACCGACGCCGCCGACCCGCAAAGCCCGAAGCGCACCCTGGCCGACCGCTACGACACCCGCAAGAGCATCGACCACCAGCAGATCGGCGCCAGCTGGGAGCAGCGCTTCGGCGAGGACCGCCTGCGCGCGACCGTCTATGGCGGCAACCGCGGCGTGATCCAGTACCAGGCGTTTTCCAAAGCCTTCCAGGCGCCGGCCAGCCACTCGGGCGGCGTGGTCGATTTCGAGCGCGACTTTTACGGCGCGGACCTGAACTGGCTGCACGTCAGCCAGCTGGCGGGCGGAAAGCTCGGCACCACGGTCGGCCTGGAATACGGCCGCTCCAGCGACGCGCGCCAGGGCTTCGAGAACTTCATCGGTACGCGCTTCGGCGTCAAGGGCGCGCTGCGGCGAGACGAGACCGACAAGGTCACCAGCGTCGATCCCTACGTTCAGGCGGAATGGGAGGCCGGCGCCTGGATGCTGAGCGCGGGCCTGCGCCACAGCACCGTGAAAATCTCGGTGGACGACCATTTCCGCGGCAACGGCGACGATAGCGGCAGCCTCGATTTCAGCCACACCACACCGGTGCTGGGCGTGCTGTATAAACTGGCGCCGACGCTGAACGTCTACGCCAGCTCCGCGCGCGGCTTCGAGACGCCGACTCTCAACGAGCTGTTTTACTCGGGCGGAGGCGGCGGCTTCAACTTCCGGCTGCGGGCGGCGCAAAGCACGCACCTGGAGGCCGGCGTCAAGGCCCGGCTGAACACCGGCACGCGGATCAACGCCGCCGTGTTCCAGGTCCGCACCCGCGACGAGCTGGTGGTCGACAGCAGCGGTGGCGGACGCACCAGCTACCGCAACGCCGGCCGCACGCTGCGCCAGGGGTTCGAGCTGTCGCTCGACAGCGCGTGGCGCCACGGCCTGAGCACGCGCGTGGCGTTGACCACCCTGCGCGCCGTCTACGACGAGGCCTTCGGTGTGGTCCTGCAAGGCAGCCGGCTGCCCGGCGTCCCCAACGCCAACGCCTACGCCGAACTGGCCTGGAAAGAGGCCGGCGGCCGCTTCGGCGCCGCGCTGGAGGGTATCGCCAGCGGCAAGATCTACGCGGAGGACAGCAATACCGAGCAACCGGCGCCCGGCTACGGCGTGCTCAATGCGCGCGTCACCGCCAGCCAGCAATGGCGCGGCTGGCGCTTCAAGCAGTTCGCGCGGGCGAACAATCTGACGGACCGGCGGTACGTGGGATCGCTGATCGTCGGCGACACCAACAAACGCTTTTACGAAGCGGCCCCCGGCCGCAACTGGCTGCTGGGCGTCGGCGCCCAGTACCAGTTCTAGAAACGGTAGCGCAGCCCGGCCGCCACCGAGCGCGGCGCGCCGGGTGCGACAAAGCGCGCCATCCCGGCCTCGCCGCCACCGGGCGGCGCCAGGGCGCCATTGGGGAACATGTCCACCCCGACCGCGCCGTAGCTTTCGTAACGGCGGTCCGCGAGGTTGGTCACGCGCGCGTACAACTCCCATTTCGGCGCCGGACGGTAGGTGGCGTGCGCGTCCAGCAGCGCGTGGCCGCGGATGCGCCAGTCGCGCCCCGCCGACGCGGCGGCGCCGTCCTCGTCGCCCTGGGTGGCCATGTCGGAGGTCGCCACCAGGTCCGCGCCCAGCGTCAGCGCCGGCGTCGCGCTCCACTCCAGTCCCAGCTTGGCCGTATTGCGCGGCAGTCCGGCGAGACGGGTGCCGGGCACGATATGGACGTCGCGCGTGCCGCTGAACAGATCGCCCCGCGCGTCGTAGGTCGCGTCCAGATAGCTGTAGTTCAGCCGCACGGACCACGGGCCGGCGCGGCCGGTGACGCCCAGGTCCACGCCCTGGTGGCGGGTACGGGCGAAATTGGCAAAGTAGCCTTGCTGCGCCAGCGCGGCGCTGCGGAACAGGATGTCGTCGCGATTCACGGTGCGGTACAGCGACAGCGACGCCGTGTCGCCACGCGCGCCCCGCCAGCGCACGCCCGCTTCGGCGGTGCGCGAGACCACCTGCTTCAGAAAGGGGTCCGATTGCAGCCCCACCGGCAGACGGCAGGGCCGCTCCGGATCGGCGCAACCCAATTCGATCACCGTCGGCACGCGGTTGCTCTGCGACAGGTTGGCGAACAGCGTCGCGCCGCCGGCCACCCGGCGCGCGATACCGATGGCGGGATTGAGCTTGCGGTAGTCGAACGTTTCGCGCGGCTGCGTCTCCTCGTCGCGGCGTAGCTGGTTGCCCACTCTGGCATGGTTGTACCGCGCGGAGACGGTCAGCCAGGTGTCGGGTGCCACGGTCCATGTGTCGGCGGCGTACAGGCCGGCCGCGCGGGCGGCGCCGTCGACCGAGGAACCGGCCTCGCGTTCCGCCTCCGCATCCACGACGACCGAACGGTCGGGGGCGAAGTCCGCTTCCCGCTCGTACTGCGCGAAGCCCACGGTGCCGCGGTCGAAGGTCAGGCCCGCCGCCAGCTGGTGCGAGTCGGCATGCCTGCTGAACTGCGCGCTGAAACCATGGCTGCTCTGCCGGGTCGACGTGGTGTTGTAGGACGCCGCGTGCGCGCTCTCGCCCTCGGCATAGTCGTCGTTGATGTCGCCGTTGACGGTGTCGCGCCGGCTGCCGCGCGCATACAGCGCGACGGCCAGCTCGGTGTGGCCGTCGAAGCGGTGCGTCAGGTCGAAGACGATCTGGCGCAGGCGGTTGCGCGTTTCGTCGGGCGAAGTATAGACGGCACGGCGATCGTCCCCGTACAAGGCCTCGGGGAGCAGGCCGTTGCCTATCAGCCGACTGCTCGCCGCCAGCAGCGCGACGCTCCAGTCGTTGTCGCCGGCGGTGCCGGCCAGCTTGGCGTAGACATTGCCCAGCCGTCCGTCGGAATGGTCGCGCCAGCCGCGGTCGTGGAAGGTGGTGGCGGCGATGAATGCATTCCACCGCCCGCCGCTGTCGGCGCTATCGTAACCGTAAGCGATGTCGGCGCGGCGCCGGCCGTTGCTGGCGGTCGATACGTCGGCGTCCACGCCGGGCTGGCTTTTACCGGTTTTGGTCGCCAGCACCAGCGCTCCGCCCAGCGTGTTGAGCCCATACAGCGGATTCGATCCCGGCGCGAGCATGATGCCGCCGATCGCCGCCTCGGGCAGCATGTCCCAGTTGACGACATCGCCGAACGGCTCGTTGACGCGCACGCCGTCCAGATACACCGAGATGCCTTGCGATGAACCGAGCACCGGCGACGCGCGGAAGCCGCGGTAGGTGATGTCGTTCTGGAACGGGCTGCCGGCGATCTCGTTGACGTTCACCCCCGTCAGGTTACGGGCCATGAACTCGCCGAGATTGCGGCCGGCCGGGGCGTCGAGCGCGCGCCCGCCGGCCGTCTGCACCTGGTACGGCAGCTGGTTGCGGTCCGTGCCGATACCGGGCAACGGCGCCACGCCAACGATATCGACCGACAGCACTGACGCCGCCGGATAGGTCGCCGGCGCGCTGTCGTCGGCCGCCGCGCCGGCGCAGGCGAACAGCACGCCCGCCGCCACCACCGCGCGCTGCCTCATGGCGCCTGCTCGTGCACACCATACCTGGCGAAAATGGCTTTCAGCTCGCCACTGGCCTTCATCTCGTTGACGGCCGCCTGCAGCAGTTTCGCCATCTCGAGATCGTCCTTGCGCACGGCCATGCCGACCGCCCATCCGGCACGCGGCAGGCGCTGAAAGGCGACCTCGTTCAACGGGAAGGCCGGATCGTCGCGGAACACGGCGTCGATTTCCGAACGGTTGGCCAGCACGGCGTCGAGCTGGCCGGCCTTGAGCTGCGCCAGCGCCTCGGCCGCCGTATCGAAAATGCGCACCTTGTCGCGGAAGCGGCCATTCCCTTCACCCAGCAACACCATCGCCGCGATGGAGACCTTTTCGACGCCGACGGTTTTGCCGGCCAATGCATCGATGCCGTCGAAGGCCGGCATCGCGCGCGCGCTGCGCACCAGCCGCACCGTCTCCACATGGTAGGGTGCGAAGATGGCGACCTTGTCGTTCTCGTTCATCAGCAGCGGCTCGACCGGCACATGCAGCATCACGTCGGCGGGACCATAACCGAGGTAATGCCCCTTCCACACCATGTTGCGCAGGTCGTCGCCGAGGTTTTCACCGGCTGGAAACGGCAGCAGGCTGAGTTTGAGGCCCAGCTTCGTCGCCAACGCCTGCGCGACGTCCACGTCTATGCCTGCGCCACGCTCGGAAAAGGGCGCGAACTGGTCGTACACGGCCACCTTCAGCGATCCGGACTGGCGTATCTTTTCCCAGTCGGCATGGGCGGGGGCGGCCGCGCCCAGTAGAGCGGCGGCCATCGGAATCAGCGCGGCGGCGCGCCAGCGGGCGATCGGCATGATGGGCTCCCGATTATTTGGCGGCGTCGCGGCGGGCTTCCAGATAGGTCTTGATGGCCCACATGGCCTCCTGGTTGAAGACACCCTCGAACGGCGGCATATACACCGCGCCGTTGCGCACCTTGCCATGCCGGATCGAGCTCAGATAGTAGTTGTCGGTCTCCTTGTAGCAGGCCTTTTTCTTGGTCTCGTTTTTGACGTCGGTGCAGTCGCGGTCCATCAGGCGCAGATCGGGCGCGATGCCGCCGGTGACCGCCTCCAGGCCGTGGCAGCGCGCGCAGTTCTGGTTGTAGGCGGATGAACCGATCTTCAACGCCAGCGGATTACCGCGGTATGGGTTCTGGTCGAGCCACTTTTCACCGAGCGCCGTCAGGCCGGTGGTGTCGACCGCCTGCGGCACCACGTTGCCGTGGGCGTAGACGGACAAGGAAGTGAAGGCCACCGCCGCGAGCACGGTGGTGGCGGCGAGAATGCGGAATGGATGATGCATGATGTCTCCTGGCTGGTTTTAAGATTTATACAGTCATTGAGCAAACGCCATGCCACGCCCGCACCCCCGGTGATTCGGCGTCGCCTGTTCCAATTTGGCACAAGTGTCACAACCGGTTGTTCAACGCGGCGCCGGCGCATCGTGGGATAGAATGGGATGGTGCGCTTGCACCAGCCGCTTTCAAATACCCAACAACCCATGAGCCAGCCCAGCACCGAGAACTATGACGCCATCATTGTTGGCAGCGGCCCGGGCGGCGCCAGCGTCGCGCGCGAATTGGCGCGGCGCGGCCTGCGCGTGCTGGTGCTGGAACAGGGCAGCGCGGTGCCACTGCAAGGCACGCTGTCGCAGATGGCCGGCATCGCCGCCGTTCCCGGCAAGGGCGCGTTCATCCACCGCGACGCTTCGCTGCTGGTCAGCGGCGTGGCCGCAGGCGGTACGTCGACGATCAACTTCGCCACCGCCGCGCCGCCGCCGTTGCCCATGTTCGCCGCCCACGGCATCGATCTGGCGCCGGCATTGGAATCGCTGCGCGCCGAGTTGCCGATGGCGCCGCTACCGGACGAGCTGATCGGCCCGATGGCCAAGCGCATCCAGCAAGGCGCCATGGCGCGCAAGCTCGGATGGCGCAAGCTCGACAAACTGATCCGCCCGCAGTCATGCCGCACCGGTTGCTGGCGTTGTGTCTATGGTTGTCCGTTCGGCGCCAAGTGGACCGCCCGGGATTTCATCGATGAAGCCGTTCAGCTTGGCGCGGTCCTGATCGACCAGGCCAAGGTGGAGCAAGTGATCGTGGAACACGGCCGTGCGACCGGCGTGCGCTATCGGCGGGATGGTGAAATGCACCAGGCGTTCGGCGCGAACGTGGTGTTGGCCGGAGGCGGTATCGGCAGTCCGCGTCTGTTGCATCGTTCCGGTCTACACGCGGAAAGCAGCGCTTTCTTCAGCGATCCGGTGATCGCGGTGATGGGCGTGGTGGATGATATCGACGGCGGTGCCGAGGTGCCGATGGCGGCCGGGATGTATCTGCACGAGGAAGGTATTGCGCTGGCGGATATGACGTTGCCCAAGCCGATGTATCAGGCATTCGCGGCGCAGGTCGGGCGGTTTGACCGGCTGATGTCGCATGCGAAGACGCTGACTTTGATGGTGAAGATACGTGACGATATCGGTGGGGGTATCGGGCCGCGCTGGGTGGATAAGACGTTGACCGCCGGCGATCGTGCCAAGCTGGCGACCGGGGTTGGCATGGCGCGCGAGATCCTACGGGCGGCCGGGGCGAAAAAGATCTTTAAAAGCTGGCATTTCGCTGCGCATCCTGGCGGGAGTTTGCGTATTGGCGAGGTGGTTGATAGTGATTTGCAGACCAAGACGCGGAATTTGTTTGTTTGTGATGCTTCGGTGATTCCCGGACCTTGGGGATTGCCGCCGACGTTGACGTTGCTTTGTCTTGGCAAGCGCTTGGGGGCAAATCTGGTTGCGTGACGCGAAGACACGTAGGGCGGATTAGGCGGAACGCCGTAATCGGCCATCTTTGATCCGTTGGCGGCGCATGCATGGCCGATTACGCTGCGCTAATCCGCCCTACGTGTCTCCAGATGTATTTTAGGACACGGGCCGCAGACGCAAAAAAGCCCACCAGGATCACCTGGTGGGCTTCTTCTTATAACTAGCCTGACGATAACCTACTTTCACACTGGTTGCAGCACTATCATCGGCGCAGAGTTGTTTCACGGTCCTGTTCGGGAT
>NZ_JBEGHG010000028.1:0-10512 GCF_040675865.1 Burkholderia sp. LMU1-1-1.1
GTCCACGGCGACGCGGCCCGGCGCCGAGGCGGCCCAGGCCGCCACGCAGGGGAAACCCGCCGACGCCGGGCCGGCCGGCCCGGCGGGACGTCCATTGCCGACGGCCGCCGCCGCGCAAGCGGCATCAGCCACCGGCACGCCGCTGCCCGCCGACGCCGTCAAGCCGCAGAGCCTGGCGGCCACGCTGCTGGGCAAGGCGCCATTGACGCCGTCGAGCGAACTGCCCGAACTCGACCACACCACGCCGCAATCGACCTTGAGCAGCACCGCGCGCGTGCTGACCACTGTGCTGACGGCGGCCCAGGGCGGCCAGATGGCGCAACTGGCGCTGATCGGCAAGACGGCGCTGTTCGGCAACAGCCTGCCGGCCACCGACGAACTGGCGCAAAAACTGCAGGACACCATCTCCAAGAGCGGCCTGTTCTACGAATCGCATGTGACCGAATGGGTCAAGGGCGAGCGCAGCTTGCCCGAACTGATGCGCGAGCCGCAGATGCAGCGCATGGCGCAAGGCGGCGAGAACGCCGCCGCGCGCGCAGCCGCCAACGGCCCCGACCTGACGGCCGCCCAGATGATCAACCAGCAACTGCACACCCACGAACAGGGCCGCGTCCAGTGGCAGGGCGAGGCCTGGCCGGGCCAGCCGATGCAGTGGGACGTGCGGCGCGAACAGCGCGAAGGCGGCAAGCAGAATGGCGGCGCCGACGACGAGACGCCGGAACAGATCTGGCGCAGCGGCGTGCGCTTCCGCTTTCCGCTGCTGGGCGAGGTGTCGGCCTCGGTCACCTTGATCGGCGGCCAGGTCCACATCCAGGTGCAGGCCGGCAGCGACGGCACCGCCGACACGCTGCGCACCCAGGCCGGCCGGCTGGAGCGGGCGATGGAGGCGGCCGGCGCTCCGCTGTCGTCGCTGCTGATCACGCGGCAGAATGATGGCGAAGTCGGCCCCGGAGGCGGCAATGGCGGATGACACCCCACGCCGGCCGCTGCAGCAGGCGGTGGCCCTGGCCTACCAGGAAGGCGCGCCGGCGCCCAAGGTCGTGGCCAAGGGACGCGGCCTGGTGGCCGAGCAGATCATCGGCGTCGCCAAGGAGGCCGGCGTGTTCATCCACGAGTCGAAGGAACTTGTGTCTTTGCTCATGGATGTGGATTTAGATCAACAAATTCCGCCCACGCTCTATCGTACGATTGCGGAACTATTGGCGTGGCTATATTATATTGAATCAGCGCAAAAGTCCGGCTTGCCGCTTCCCGAAGCGCCGGACACCAGCCTCCCACTCACCGAAATTTGACGCCGGCCCAGATGTATCCACACTTTCAGGATGTCGAATTGGAAAACTGGCATGACTATGAAATCGAGTCCCGCAAGGAGATCGTATCCCTGCTGCGTGGCATCGGTGACAAAAACCAGTTGATCCGCATGTTGATCAAGGGCGAATCCGACGTCTGCGTCACCTCCATCCTCGACGTCGACGACCAGCTCGACACGGTCGTGCTCGACAGTTCGATCGACAAGGAGCAAAACCAGCGCATCCTGAGCTCGCAGCGGCTGTCGTTCGAGACCACGCTCGACAAGGTCCGCATCCTGTTCGCCGCCGAGCGGATCGAAGCCACCGTATTCGAGGGCAATCCGGCCTTCAAGATCGCCGTGCCGCCGACCCTGATCCGCCTGCAGCGGCGCGAGTATTACCGCATCGCCACGCCGGTGACCAATCCGGTGCGCGTGGTCATCGCGCTGCCGGAGGAACTGGGCGGCAGCACCACCTTCCCGCTGGCCGACATCAGCTGCGGCGGCATCGCCATCCTCGACAACAAGATGATCCTGGGCGACGCCATCGGCAAGGAATACCCGAACTGCCGCATCGACCTGCCGGAGATCGGCCAGGTCACCACCGCGCTGCAGGTGCGCAATTCGCTCGACCTGACCCTGCTCAACAACAAGACCAACCGCCGCCTCGGCTGCGAGTTCGTCAACATCCAGCGCAGCACCCTGGCCTACGTGCAGCGCTACATCACCAAGCTCGAACGCGAACGCAACGCCCGCATCGCCGGCATGATGTAGTCAGCGGCGTGTCAGCGGCGGTAAGCGCCCCGGTAGGCCGACGGCGAGGTCTGCAACACCGCGCGGAAATGCTGCCGCAACGACAACGCCGAGCCGAACCCCGCCTCCTGCGCCACCACCTCGATCGACGCGTCGCCGCTTTCGAGCATCCATTGCGCATGCGCCAGCCGCTGGCCCAGCAACCACTGCTTGAACGAGGTGCCGGTGGCCTGGCGGAAATGACGCGTGAAGTTGCGCCGGCTCATGGCGGCCCGTTCCGCCAGCGCGTCGATGCTGTGGGGCTGCTCCAGGCGCCGCGTGACCCATTCCAGCACGTCGGCGAAGCGGCCATCGCTGCTGGAGACCGGCAACGGCCGCTCGATGAACTGCGCCTGGCCGCCCTGCCGGTGCGGCGCGATCACCAGTTGGCGGGCCACGCGGTTGGCGGCATCGGCGCCGCGCAGCTGGCGCAGCAAATGCAGGCAGCAATCGAGGCCGGCCGCGACGCCGGCCGACGTCAGCACCTGGCCGGCGTCGACGTACAACACGTCGGGATCGACATCGACCTTGGGATAGCGCTCGGCCAGCAGGGCGGCGCACTGCCAGTGGGTGGACGCGGTTTTACCGTCCAGCAGGCCGGCCTCGGCCAGCGGAAACGCCCCCAGGCACAGCCCCACCACGCGGGCGCCGCGCGCATGGGCGGCGCGCAAGGCCGCCAGCAGCGCGGGCGGCGCCGCCCGGCAATCGTTGTGCCATGAAGGCATGATGACGATATCGGCGTCGTCGAGCGCGCGCAGGTCGTGGTCCGTGGCGATGGCGAAGCCGGCGGAAGTGCGCAGCGGCGTGCCGTCCGCCGCGCAGACGCGCACGTCGAAACCGGCCGGCCCTCGGTCCTGGCCCGCTTCGAACACCAGGCACGGCACGGACAGATGGAAAGGCGTGATGCCGCCGTAGGCGATCACGGCGACGCTGGTGGGGCGGTCGGAAGTGTTCATGGCCCGATTGTACCGCAACAGTGCCTTCGGGCCACTGGTCGGGGCCGGCGCATCACCCGACAATGGACATCATCATCCACCACCCAAAGGAATCCACCATGTCCACCACCCCTTGCCGCGCGCTGCTCGTCATCGACGTGCAAAACGAGTACTTCACCGGCCAGTTGCCGATCGAATTCCCGCCAGTGTCGACCTCGCTGCCGAATATCACGCTGGCGATGGACGGCGCCACGGCGACGGGCATCCCGGTGATCACGGTGCAGCACGACGCGCCCGCCGGGTCCCCGGTATTCGCCGCCGGTTCCCAGGCGTGGCAACTGCACCCGGAAGTGGCCGGCCGCCACGCCGACCACCATATCAATAAGCAAGCTTCGAGCGCGTTCGCCGGCACCGACCTGGCGCAATGGCTCAAGGACAAGCGGATCGACACGCTGACGATCGCCGGCTATATGACGCACAACTGCGACGCGGCAACGATCTACCATGCGGCGCACGACGGTCTGACGGTGGAGTTTCTGGCCGATGCGACCGGCTCGCTGCCCTACAAGAACGCGGCGGGCTCGGTCAGCGCGGAGGAGATACACAGGGTCTACAGCACGGTGTTCCACTCGAACTTCGCGGCGGTGACCACCACCGCCAACTGGCTAAAAGCCGTGCAAGAAGGCCAACCAATCGAGCGCGACAACATCTACGCCTCCAATCAGCGCGCCCGAAACCAAGACTGAAACAACTCCGGGGGTCTTGGAGCCGCCAACGGCCCAGCCCGTGTAGAAATGGTGGACCTGACCCCGGAGTTGGGGTTAGACCTGCATATTCATGATCTCGTGATACGACGAGACCAGCTTGTTGCGCACCTGGATCGTCGCCTGGAAGTTGATGCTGGCCTTTTGCATGGCGATCATCGTGTCCGACAGGCTGACGCTGTCGTCGCCCATGGCGAAGCGCTTGCCCATGTCGGCCGCCTTGACCTGGCTGGCGTTGACCGCCGCCAGCGACTTTTCCAAAGCGTCCGAGAACTGCGCCTTGGGCACGGCCGGCGCCTCGGTCTGGATCACCGGCGGCGTCAGGCTCGGGCGCGTGGCGTGCGCCTTCAACTGGGCGATCATGGCCTGGATCTGGCTGCTGTCGATGCCACCTGTTTTCATTTGATGCTCCTATCTGTTGCTGCCGCGAAACAAATTCCACGACATGGCCGAGCCCGGCGTTACAATACGGAACGGCTCTATCAGTCCTGCCAGAATACCAAGCCCGGCGCAACGGCACAGGGACGAGCAAGACGGTAAAGGGCGCTCTATTCCAAGCATTAAATTTCCGGACGACAAGCAATAATCTGTTCTGCCCTCCCCCATTTCAGACCCAGTTACCCGGAACCCAACCATCATGGCCGCAGCCGAAGCAATCGACAACGACACAGCAGCCCCGCCAGCACCCGGCGACGACGGTGCGGAACGGCTGCCCTTTATCCGGACCCCGATGGGCCGCAACTTCATGCGCGCGGCCGCCGCCGCCGCGGTCGTGGCGATCCTGATCGGCCTGTACATGTGGAACAAACCGCCCGATTACGGCGTGCTGTTCTCCAACTTCACCGACCGCGACGGCGGTGCCATCACGGCCGAGCTGGACAAACTGAACATCAAGCACAAGTTCTCGGAGAACGGCGCCGCCATCCTGGTGCCGACCGAGCAGGTCCACGACGCCCGCCTGAAACTGGCCGCGCAAGGCTTGCCCAAGGGCGGCAACGTCGGCTTCGAGCTGATGGAGAACCAGAAGCTGGGCGTATCCCAGTTCCTCGAACAGGTCAACTACCAGCGCGCGCTCGAAGGCGAGCTGGCGCGCTCGATCCAGTCCTTGGCCGCCGTCGAGAACGCCCGCGTCCACCTGGCGCTGCCGAAACCGTCCGTGTTCGTGCGCGACCAGCAAAAACCGACCGCGTCGGTCCTGCTGACCCTGCACCCGAACCGCATGCTCGACCCGGCCCAGACCGCCGCCATCGTCCACCTGGTCGCCTCCAGCGTGCCGGAACTGATGCCGGCCAACGTCACCGTCGTCGACCAGGCCGGCAACCTGATCTCGGACCAGAACAAGAACGGCAACGGCGGCCTGAACGCCAAGAACATGGATGAAACCCAGCTCAAGTATGTCAAGGACATGCAGCTGCAGGTCATCAAGCAGGTCGAATCGATCATCATCCCCATCGTCGGCGAAGGCAATGTGCGCGCCGAGGCGACCGCCGACGTCGATTTCTCGAAGGTCGAGCAGGCCGCCGAAACCTACAAGCCGAACTCGCCGCCGGCGGCGTCGGCCATCCGCAGCCAGCAAAGCAGCGAGACCAGCGGCGACGCCAACGTCAATCCGGGCGGCATCCCGGGCGCGCTGTCGAACCAGCCGCCGGGCACCGCCACCGCCCCGCTCGACCAGGCCGTCGCCAACGGCCCCAACGCGCCGGCGCCGGGCACGCCGCCGGGCGGCGTCAACGCCAACGCCACCGGTCCGAAGCACAAGGAATCGACCACCAATTATGAAGTCGACAAGACCGTGCGCTACGAGACGCGCGGCATGGGCGGCCTGCGCCGCATGACGGTGGCCGTTGTGGTCAATTACAAACGCATCGTCGACAAGGACGGCAAAGTCACCATTAAAGCCTATACTCCTGAAGAGATGTCCAAGATCAACGACCTGGTCAAGCAGGCGATGGGCTACAACCAGGACCGGGGCGACGCCGTCAGCGTGGCCAACTCGCCGTTCGACGGCGTCGACCGTCCGTTCGAGCCGGCCCTCGACTGGTGGCGCGATCCGGCCAACCTGCCGATGGCCAAGGACCTGGCCAAGTTCCTGATCACCGCGCTGATCCTGCTGTACATCGTGCTGCGCATCGTGCGGCCGATGATGCGCCCGGTCTTCAAGAAGATCGACGAGATCAACGCGCCGGAGCCGGAGCCGGAAGAGCCGGAGGAAGTCGTCGAGGAAGGTCCCGACGAGGCCCTCATCGCCGAGGAAGAGCTGCGCAAGATGGAAGAGAACACCGTCAAGACTTACCGCGAAAACCTGGCGATGGCGAAAAAACTCGCCGTCGAGGACCCACGCATCGTTGCCAACGTGATCAAGGAATGGATAGGCGCAAATGACTGAGAATACCGGACTCCAAAAAGCCGCCATCCTGATGCTGGCGATGGGCGAGAGCGAAGCGGCCGAAGTGATGAAATACCTCGGCCCGCGCGAAGTGCTGAAACTCGGCGCGGCCATGGCGACCATGAAGAACGTGCCGCACGAGGAAGTGGTCGGCACCCTCGACAACTTCCGCGAGATGGTCGCGGCCGCCTCCACCGTCGGCCTCGATTCGGACGAATACATCCGCCAGGTGCTGACCAAGGCGCTGGGCGACGACAAGGCCTCGGTGCTGCTGTCGCGCATCCTGGGCGGCAAGGACGCCTCCGGCATCGAGTCGCTCAAGTGGATGGATTCGCAATCCGTGGCCGAACTGATCCGCAACGAGCACCCGCAGATCATCGCCACCATCCTGGTCCACCTGGAGCGCGACCAGGCCTGCGAAATCCTCAGCCACTTCACCGACCGCCTGCGCAACGACGCCGTGCTGCGCATCGCCACCCTGGACGGCGTGCAGCCGGCCGCGCTGCGCGAGTTGAACGACGTGCTGACCAAGCTGTTGTCCGGTAACGAGAACATCAAGAAATCGTCGCTGGGCGGCGTGCGCACGGCCGCCGAGATCCTCAACTTCATGAGCGGCGAGCAGGAAGGTTCGGTGATGGACAACATCAAGAACTACGACAACGACATGGCGCAGAAGATCATGGACGAGATGTTCGTGTTCGACAACCTGATCGACATCGACGACCGCGGCATCCAGCTGCTGCTGCGCGAAGTGCAGTCCGAAATGCTGATCATCGCGCTCAAGGGCGCGTCGCAGGAATTGCGCGACAAGATCTTCAAGAACATGTCGGCGCGCGCCAGCGAAATGATGCGCGAGGACCTGGAATCGAAAGGACCGGTGCGCCTGTCCGAAGTCGAAACCCAGCAGAAGCAGATCCTGCAAATCGTGCGCCGCCTGGCAGACGAAGGCCAGATCGTGTTAGGCGGCAAAGGCGAGGATTCGTTTGTCTAATTTGCCCAAAGAGCAGCAAACCGCATTCCAGCGCTGGGAAATGCGCTCGTTCGGCGACGAGCGCCCGAGCGTCGTGGCGCTGCGCGACGCCGAGCAGCGCGAGCGCGACGCCGAGAACGCCCGCGTCGAGGCCGAGCAGCGCGTGCAGGAGGCGCTGCTGGAGCAGCAGGAGCTGGTCGAGATCGGCCCGCCGCTGCCGCCGCCGCTCGAATACCCGACCGTCGAGGAACTCGAACACATCCGCGAAGAGGCGCGCCAGTCCGGCTACGAGGAAGGCCACGCGGCCGGCCACGCCGACGCCCTCGCCGCCGGCGAAATCGCCACCAAGGAAGAACTGCAACAGATGCGCGCGCTGGCCGACGGCTTCAGCGGCGCGCTGCGCGACGCCGACCAGTTGATCGCCAACGACGTGCTGGACCTGGCGCTGCAGCTGGCCAAGGGCATGCTCAAGAACGCGCTGCAGGTCAAGCCGGAGCTGGTGCTGCCGATCGTGCGCGACGCCATCGACTACCTGCCGGCGTTGCAGCAGCCGGCGCAACTGCACCTGCATCCGGACGACGCCGTCATCGTGCGCGCCGCCATCGGCGAGGAGCTCGACAAGGGGGGCTGGCGCGTGATCGAGGACGCCAACGTCGGACGCGGCGGCTGCAAGGTCGATACCGCCAGCAACCAGATCGACGCCACCGCCGCCGCGCGCTGGCAACGCCTGAGCCACGCGCTGGGCAAAGAAGTCGATTGGCTGGACTGACATGAACGCCGCCCGCGACAAAAACCCCAACGCCGCGGCCTCCCCCGCCAGCCCCGGCACCCACGCCGGCCGCTGGAAATCCTATCTGGGCGACTGCGGCGCGCTGGTCGGCTTCGTCGAACCGATGCAAATCTCCGGCCGCGTCACGCGCGTGGCCGGCCTGGTCATGGAGGCGGTCGGCCTGCGCCTGGCCGTCGGCGCCGCCTGCACCGTGCCGCTGCCCGGCGGCGGCAAGATCGAGGCCGAAGTGGTCGGCTTCGAGGGCGACCGCCTGTTCCTGATGCCGCAAAGCGACGTCGAGGGCGTGGTGCCCGGCACCCGCGTGTTCCCGGTCGAACCGGCCATTCCCAAGCCGGGCACCGTGGCGCATCCGCGCCGCCGGCCCAGCGACCGCGCGCGCCACCTGCCGGTCGGCCCGGAACTGCTGGGCCGCGTGCTCGACGGCGCCGGCCGCGTGCTCGACAACCTCGGCCCGCTCAACGCCTCCGACAGCGCGCCGATCAACACCCGCCCCGCCAACCCGCTCGGCCGCGCGCCCATCGTCGACACGCTCGACGTCGGCGTGCGCTCGATCAACGCCATGCTGACCGTCGGCCGTGGCCAGCGCATGGGCCTGTTCGCCGGCTCCGGCGTCGGCAAGTCCGTCCTGCTGGGCATGATGGCGCGCTACACCGAGGCCGATGTCATCGTCGTCGGCCTGATCGGCGAACGCGGACGCGAGGTCAAGGAATTCATCGAACAGATCCTCGGGCCCGAGGGCCTGGCGCGCTCGGTGGTCGTGGCGGCGCCGGCCGACACGCCGCCACTGATGCGCCTGCAAGGCGCGGCCTACGCCACCGCCATCGCCGAGCACTTCCGCGACAAGGGCCAGAACGTGCTCTTGATCATGGATTCGCTGACCCGCTACGCCATGGCGCAACGCGAGATCGCGCTGGCCATCGGCGAGCCGCCGGCCACCAAGGGTTATCCGCCGTCGGTTTTCGCCAAGCTGCCGGTGCTGGTCGAACGGGCCGGCAACGGCGAGGTCGGCGGCGGCTCGATCACCGCCTTCTACACCGTGCTGACCGAGGGCGACGATCAACAAGACCCGATCGCCGACTCGGCGCGCGCGATTTTGGACGGCCACATCGTGCTCAACCGCCGCCTGGCCGAGTCGGGCCACTACCCGGCCATCGACATCGAGCAATCGATCAGCCGGGCCATGCACTCGATCACCACGCACGAGCACCAGCAGCGCGCCCGCCACCTGAAACAGTTGTTTTCGCGCTACGAGCGCAGCCGCGACCTGATCAGCGTCGGCGCCTACGCGCCCGGCACCGACCCGGTATTGGACCAGGCTATCGTGCTGCACGATCGGATAGAAAACTTCCTGCAACAACAGATCACCGAACGGGTCACCATGGATGAGAGTTTGGGCCAACTTACCTCTCTGTTCGACTGATGGACGCGGCACGCCGCCCCCTATAATTGATTCACTATGGCATCCAAAGCGCAACTTGAAACATTGATCGACCTGGCCCGCCGGGAAACCGACGATGCGGCCAAGCGGCTGGGCGCGTCCCTGAAGGCAGTCGACGAGGCCACGCAGAAGCACCAGATGCTGGTCGGCTACCGCGACGAATACGTCAAACGCTTCGAGGAAGCGCAGGCGGCCGGCATCACGCCCATGGCCTACCGCAATTTCCAGGCTTTCATGGAAAAGCTGGACGTGGCGGTCAAAGGCCAGCTGGAGATGATACGGCACGCCGAATACCGCGCCGACCAGGAAAAAGCCGCGTGGCAGACCGCCGAGCGCAAGCGCATGTCCTACTCCACCTTGAACGAGCGGGCGGACGCCGAGGCGCTGAAGCTGGAAAACAAGCGCGACCAGAAGCAGATGGACGAACACGCGGCACGACAGGCTTATTACAAGCGTTGACCTAAATTAGTTGAACCCTACCGACACGGCGCGATCATGCAAACCTCCAATCTCCAACTTCCGACGCTGAACGCCAACGCGGTCTCGGCACCCAAGGCCAATCTGAACCTGGGCGCGGGCGGCGACAACAACGCTTTCAAGCAGGCGCTGTCGCGCGAGATGGATCAACGCCAGGCCAACAACGGTAACATGGTCGCCAAGACGCCGGACCGCCCGGCGCCCGCGTCGCGCCCGTCGGCGCCGAAACAGACCGCGCCGGCCAAACCGGCCCAGCCACAAAACCAGCAGGCCGACGCCGCCGACAAAACCGCCCAGCCGGCCGGCCGAAGCGAAACGACAACGGCCGCCGCCGCGACGGCCCCGGCTAAGGCCACCACCGGCGACAGCGGCGCCGATGGCGCCAGCGACAGCGCGACCAGCGACGCCCAGGCCGCCAAATCGGCCGATCCGGTCGCCGATATGCTGGCCCTGGTGGCCGCGTTCAATCAACCGCCCGCCCCGGCCGCCAGCGCCACCACCGATGCCTCGGCCGCGATAGGCGGCAACACCGGCGCCAGCGCCGCCGCGCTTGCCGCCGAAGCGGCCGCCGCCGCTGCGGAATTGGCCGCCGCCAAAGCCGGCGATGCCGCCACCGGCGCGGACGCCGACGCCTTGGCCGCCGCCGCCGACCCGGCCAAAGCCGCCGACGCC
>NZ_JBEGHG010000029.1:0-7353 GCF_040675865.1 Burkholderia sp. LMU1-1-1.1
GTTGCGTCCCGCGCGGCCGCGCGGCCGGGCGCGCCCGCCGATGGACCAGGCCAGCCGCCGTATCGACTGGCAAGCCGACGGCGCCGCGCTGGTGCTGGCCAAGCTGCGCGGCGCCGACGGCGCGCCGGGCGTGCGCGACAGCCTGTTCGGCCAGCCGTGCCACCTGTACGACGCCCATCCGGCCAGCGCCGCCAGCCTGGCGGGCCTGGGCGGCGCGCCCGGCGACGTGGTGGCGCGGCGCGATCACGCGGTGCTGCGCCGCTGCGCCGACGGCGCGGTCTGGATCGGCCACGCGCGGCTGGCCGCCGCGCCGGACGAGGGCGCGCCCAAGCCGTTCAAGCTGCCGGTGTCGGACTGTTTTCCGGCGCAATGGACCGCGCTGCCCGAGCTGGCCGTGCCGGTGCACCGGCCGCCGGGCGAGTGGGCCGAGCTGCGCTACTGGGAGGATGGCGGCTGCGGCTTCCTGAGCTTCGACTTCTACAACGGCGCGATGTCGACCGCGCAGTGCCGGCAGCTGACGCGGGCTCTGCACGCGGCGCGCGCGCGGCCCACGCGGGTGCTGGTGCTGCTGGGCGGCGCCGACTTTTTCAGCAATGGCATCGACCTCAATCGCATCGAGGCCAGCGCCAGCCCGGCCGACGAATCGTGGCACAACATCCACGCCATGGACGACCTGGCGCTGGCCATCCTCGACGGCGGCCGCCAGTGGACCGTGGCGGCCCTGCGCGGCAACGCCGGCGCCGGCGGCGTGTTCCTGGCGCTGGCCGCCGACGAGGTCTGGGCCGCCGGGCGCGTGCTGCTCAACCCGCACTACAAGAACATGGGCAATCTGTATGGTTCCGAGTACTGGACCTACTCGTTGCCGCGCCGGGTCGGCGCCGCCGCCGCCCAGGCGCTGACGCAGCACCGCCTGCCCTGGTCGGCGCGGCAGGCGCTGGAGGCAGGCCTGATCGACGCCGTGCTGGCGCCGGACGCGCGCGGCGGCTGCGAGGGCGCCGACGCGCTGGATTCGATCGCCGCGCGCGCGGTGGCGCTGGCGCGCGCGCCCGGCCTGGCCGAACGCGTGGCGGTCAGGCGCGCCGCCCGCGCGCGCGACGAGGCGCGCAAGCCGCTGCAGGCCTACCGCGACGAGGAACTGGCGCGCATGCACAGAAACTTCTACGGTTTCGATCCGAGTTATCATATAGCCAGGTTCCACTTCGTCCACAAGACGCCGCAGGCGTGGACGCCGCGCCACCTGGCCATCCACCGCAACCCAGATTTCGAAAGCGCCGCGATCCGCCCATGAACAGCACCGACAGCGCCGCCATGCCCGCCGTGCTCGTCGTCGACGACGAAACCGGGTCGCAACACGCGATCCGGCGCACGCTGGAGGAGGACTTCGCCGTCTACACGGCCGGTTCGGCCGCCGAGGCGCGCCTGCTGATGGAGCGCCACGCGCCGAGCGCGATCCTGTGCGACCAGCGCATGCCCGGCACCACCGGCGTGCAGTTCCTCACGGAGGTGCGCCAGCGCTGGCCCGACGTGGTGCGCATCATCATCTCCGGCTACACCGATTCCGAGGACATCATCGCCGGCATCAACGACGCCGGCATCTACCAGTACGTGCTCAAGCCGTGGATGCCCGACCACCTGCTCGATTGCGTGCGCGGCGCCGTCGAGGCGCGCGGCCTGCAGTACGACATGAACCGGCTCGACCTGGAGCTGCGCAGCGGCCCGGCCGTGCTGCGCGCGCGCAAGCTCGAAAAGCACCGCCAGGTCAGGGCCGGCTTCGATTTCGACCGCATCGTGCGCGCCCCGGGCGGGCCGATGGACGGCGTGTGCGAGCTGGCCGCGCGCGTGGCGCGGCACGACCTGCCGGTGCTGGTGCTGGGCGAGTCGGGCAGTGGCAAGGAGTTGCTGGCGCGCGCCATCCACTACGCCAGCCCGCGCGCCGAGCGCGCGTTCGTGATGGAGAACTGTGGCGCCATCGCCGACAGCCTGCTCGAGTCAGAGCTGTTCGGCCACAAGCGCGGCGCCTTCACCGGCGCCTACGACGACCATGCCGGCATCTTCCAGCGCGCCGACGGCGGCACCGTGTTCCTCGACGAGATCGGCGACACGTCGCCGGCGTTCCAGGTCAAGCTGCTGCGCGTGCTGCAGGAGGGCGAGGTGCGCCCGGTGGGCGCCACCCGCGCCGTGCCGGTCGATGTGCGGGTGCTGGCCGCCACCCACCGCGACATCGAGCAGGACGTGCGCGCCGGGCGCTTCCGGCAGGATCTGTATTACCGCCTGGCCGGCGTGACCCTGACCATGCCGCCGCTGCGCGAGCGCCCGGCCGACATCGTGCCGATCGCCGAGGCGCTGCTGCGCCAGGCCGGCGCCGAACTGGGCATGCCCGGGTGCCGCTTCGCGCCGGACGCCCTGGCCAGCCTGGTCACCTACGGCTGGCCGGGCAATATCCGCGAGCTGCGCAACGAGATCTTCCGCGCCGTGGCCCTGGGGACGCCCGGCCAGGCGCTGGTGGGCGCGCGCGGTTTTTCCAGCAAGGTGCTGCAGGGGCAGGGCGGGGCGGCCGCCGACGGCCTGGCGCGCCACGCCGCCGCGTCCGGCGGCACGCTGGCCGAGCGGCTCGACGTGACGGAGGCGGCGATCCTGAAGGAGACGCTGTTGCGGCTGCGCTGGAACAAGACCCACGCCGCGCGCGAGCTGGGACTGTCGCGCGTGGGCCTGCGCAGCAAACTGATACGCCTGGGACTGGAGACCAAATGAACGCCATCGCAACCGATCCATCCATGGCCGGCGGGCAGCCGGGCTTCAACGTGCTGTGGCTGCAGTCGGGCGGCTGCGGCGGCTGCACGATGTCGCTGCTGTGCGCCGACACCGCCGATTTCCACGGCGCGCTGGCCGATGCCGGCATCCGCCTGCTGTGGCACCCGTCGCTGTCGCTCGAAAGCGGCGCCGAGGCGCTGGCCATCCTGCGGGACTGCGCCGACGGCAAATTGCCGCTGCACGCGCTGTGCGTCGAGGGCGCGCTGTTGCGCGGACCGCACGGCAGCGGGCGCTTCCACATGCTGGCCGGCAGCGGCAAGCCGATGATCGACTGGGTGCACCAGCTGGCCGCCGTGGCCGACTACGCGGTCGCCGTCGGCACCTGCGCCGCCTACGGCGGGGTCACGGCCGGCGGCGTCAACCCCACCGACGCCTGCGGCCTGCAGTACGAGGGCGATCGCATCGGCGGCCTGCTGGGCGCGGCCTACCGCTCGCGCGCCGGCCTGCCGGTGATCAACGTGGCCGGCTGCCCGACCCACCCGAACTGGGTCATGGAAACGCTGATGGCGCTGGCCGCCGGCCTGTTCGGCGCCAGCCAGATCGACGCGCTGGGGCGGCCCCGCTCCTACGCCGACCACTTGGTGCACCACGGCTGCACGCGCAACGAGTTCTATGAATTCAAGGCCAGCGCGCTGCAGCCGTCCGACCGCGGCTGCATGATGGAGCACATGGGCTGCAAGGGCACCCAGGTGCACGCCGACTGCAACACGCGGCTGTGGAACGGCGAGGGCTCGTGCACGCGCGGCGGCTACGCCTGCATCAGCTGCACCGAGCCGGGCTTCGAGGAGCCCGGCCACCCGTTCCACCTGACGCCGAAGATCGCCGGCATCCCGACCGGGCTGCCGATCGACATGCCCAAGGCCTGGTTCGTCGCGCTGGCGTCGCTGTCGAAGTCGGCCACGCCGCGGCGGGTGCGCGAGAACGCCGTCGCCGACCACCTGGTGCAGGTGCCGGCGATCCGCAAGACGCGCCTCAAGTGAGGCGGCCATGACGCGCCTGATCGTCGGACCGTTCAACCGCGTCGAGGGCGACCTCGAGGTGCGCCTCGACATCGCCGGCGGCGCGGTGCGCGCCGCCCATGTCAACTCGACCCTGTACCGCGGCTTCGAGCAGATCCTGCAGGGCAAGGCGCCGGAGGACGCGCTGGTCTACGTGCCGCGCATCTGCGGCATCTGCTCGGTGTCGCAGTCGGTGGCGGCGGCGGGCGCGCTGGCCGACGCGATGGGCGTGGCGCCGCCGCCGAACGGCGCGCTGGTGACCAACGTCATGCTGGCGACCGAGAACCTGGCCGACCACCTGACCCACTTCTACCTGTTCTTCATGCCCGATTTCGCCCGCCCGGCCTACGCCGGCCGGCCCTGGCACGACGCCGTGGGCGAGCGTTTCGCCGCGCAGCAGGGCCGCCACGCGCGCCTGGCGCTGGCGGCGCGGCAGCGCTGGTTCACGCTGCTCGGCACGCTCGGCGGCAAGTGGCCGCACACCCAGTCGATCCTGCCGGGCGGCTCCTCGCGCGCGGTCGAGGCGGCCGAGCGCATCCGCCTGCTGGCGCGGGTGCGCGAGATGCGCAACTTCCTCGAGCACACCCTGTTCGGCGCGCCGCTCGAGGCCATCGCCGCGCTCGACAGCGAGGCCGCGCTGCGCGCCTGGCACGCGGGCGCGCCGGCCGACAGCGGCGACCTGCGGCTGTTCCTGACCCTGGCCTGGGAGCTGGGCCTGGACCGGCTCGGCCAGGGGCCCGGCCTGTACCTGTCCAACGGCGCCTATCCGCTCCCCGGCGCCATCCCCGGTGCTGCCGCGTTCGCGCGCGGGCTGTGGGACGGCGCGCTCGGCGCCGGGCGCGCGCTCGACACCGATGCCATCGCCGAAGACGCCAGCCACGCCTGGCTCGACGACCGCGGCGGTCCGCGCCACCCGCGCGACGGCCTGACGGCGCCGGCCCCCGACAAGCCCGGCGCCTACACGTGGAACAAGGCGCCGCGGCTGGACGGGCGGGTGCTCGAGACGGGCGCGCTGGCGCGCCAGGCGGTCGACGGCCACCCGCTGGTGCGCGACGCGCTGGCGCGCTGCGGCGGCAACGTCTACACGCGGGTGCTGGCGCGCCTGCTCGAGCTGGCGCTGGTGCTGCCGAGGATGGAGCGCTGGATCGCCGCGCTCGAGGCGGACGCGCCGTATTTCACGCCGGCCGGGTTGCCCGACGAGGCCGACGGCGTTGGCCAGACCGAGGCCGCGCGCGGCAGCCTGGGCCACTGGGTGTCGATCCGGGGCGGGCGCATCGCCAACTACCAGATCATCGCGCCGACCTCGTGGAATTTCTCGCCGCGCGACGCCGACGGCACGCCCGGCGCGCTGGAGGCGGCGCTGGTGGGGGCGCCGGTGCCGGCCGGCGAGGCCAACCCGGTGTCGGTGCAGCACATCGTGCGCTCGTTCGACCCCTGCATGGTGTGCACGGTGCACTGAGCGCGCGCTGGCGCCGGCGCGTCGAATCCGCTATCCTGAAAGCCCCCGATGACATTGTCGAGCCCCAGCATGCCGCGCAGTCCCGAACTCCCCATCGCCGTGCCCGGCCAGCTCGAGGGCATCGACGAGGCCACCTGGCTGGACGTCATCCAGAAGATGGACGAGGTCTATTCGCGCCTGGTGCAGGACGAGATCGCGCTGGAGGAAAAGAACGCCCAGCTGGAGCTGGCCTACCGCGAACTGAGCGCCACCCACGAGACGCTAAAACGTACCCAGCAGCAACTGTTGCACGCCGAGAAGATGGCCTCGCTGGGGCGCCTGGTGGCCGGCGTGGCCCACGAGTTGAACAACCCGATCAGCTTCGTGCTGGGCAATGTGCATGTGCTCAAGCGCAACGGCGCGCGGCTGGCCGCCTACATCGAGGCGCTGCACGCGGGCCGGGCCGACGAGGCGCTGCGGCGGGAGTTGCGCATCGACCATATCCTGGCCGACCTGCCGTCGCTGATCGAGGGCACGCTCGAGGGCGCCATGCGCACCACCGACATCGTCAACGGCCTCAAGCGCTTCTCGGCGGTCGACCGCGCCGAGCACCTGCCGCTCGACTTCAACGACGTCGTCGCGCGCGCCATCCACTGGACCAGCAAGGGCGCCGCGCCCGGCTTCGTGGTGCACTGGCGGGCCGGCGCCGCCCTGCCCGTGACGGGCAACGCCGGGCAACTGCTGCAGGTGATGATGAACCTGATCGAAAACGCCGGCGACGCCGGCGCCGCGGCCGGCGCCGCGCCGCCGCAACTGTGGATCGCCGCGCACCGAGAGGGCGGCACCTTGCGCGTGACGCTGCGCGACAACGGCGCCGGCATCGCCCCGCACGACCTGTCGCGCCTGTTCGACCCGTTTTTCACCACCAAGCCGGTGGGCAAGGGCACCGGCCTGGGGCTGTCGATCAGCTACGGCATCGTCGAGCGCCACCACGGGCGCCTGAGCGCGCGCAACCACCCGCGCGGCGGCGCCGAGTTCACCATCACCCTGCCGCTGGCGCCGGCCTCAGGCCAGGCGGAAGCGGCTGGCGGCCGCCTGTAGCCCGGCCGCGCGCCCGCGCAGCTGGTCGGCCGACAAGGCCGCCTGCCGGCCCAGCGCGGCGTTGCGCTCGGTCAGGCCGCCGATCTGCACCACCGCCTGGTTGACCGCGTCGAGGTCGCCGCGCTGCGCCACGCTGGCCTCGCCGAGCTCGGCCATGATGGCGCTGACGGCGCCCACGCTGCCCAGCAACTGGTCCATGGTGGCGCCGGCCTGGCCGGCCAGCGCGTCGGCGCCGCCGATGCGCGCCACCGAGTCGCCGATCAGGCCGCGGATTTCGGCGGCGGCGGCGGTGCTGCGCTGGGCCAGCTGGCGCACCTCGGCGGCGACCACCGCGAAGCCGGCGCCGCTGGCGCCGGCGCGGGCGGCCTCGACCGCCGCGTTGAGCGCCAGGATATTGGTCTGGAATGCGATGGCGTCGATCAGGCCGATGAAGCCGGTGATCTTGCGCGCCGACGCGTTGAGCGCGCCCATGGTCAGCGCCACCTGCGAGACGGCCGCGCCGCCGTCGCCGGCCGCCGCCGAGGCCGACAGTGCCAGCGTCCGCGCCCGCGTCACGCCGTCGCCGGCCTGGCCCACGCTGGCCGTCAGCGTGGCCAGCGCGGCGGCGGTGCGTTCGAGCGAGCCGGCCTGCTGCGCGGTGCGCGCCGACAGCGCGTCGTGGCCGGCGGCGATGGTGGCGGCGACCTCGACGATGCCTTCGGTCTCGGCCAGCACCTCGCCGACGATCTGGCGCAGCCGCGCGTTCATCTCCGCCAGCGCCGCCATCAACTGGCCGGCCTCGTCGCGCGAGCCGGCCGCGATGTGCTGGGTCAGGTCGCCGGCGGCGACGGTGCGCGCGATGCGCACCGCCGCCGCCAGCGGCGTACAGGCCGCCCGCACCAGCCAGGCCCCGGCCAGCGCCACCAGCAGCACGCCCAGCACCGTGCCGGCGGCGTAGCTCCAGGCCAGGCGCCGGTAGTCGCGCCCGGCGGCGTCGTACTCGGCCGGGCCGAGCGCGTCGACGCC
>NZ_JBEGHG010000030.1:0-5467 GCF_040675865.1 Burkholderia sp. LMU1-1-1.1
CCCGAAGGCCAGGGGCGGCTTCGGCGACACCCTGCTGCGTTTCGCCGCCAGCGCCGGCGCCGCCCGGCCGTCCTCGCGCGCCTGCGCCAGCAGCGCGCCGCTCAGCTGCGCGCGTTGCCGGTACAGCGCGTCCCAGCGCTCGTGGGCCGCCGCCAGGCTGGCGATGCCGAGCGCGCCGCCGAGCGTGAGCTGCAGCGCCAGCAAGGCGAACACCGCGCGCATGCGCAGCCGGATCGACAGGTTCGACAGGGACGCCAGCATGGCCGGCGCCCTAGCGCACCACGGCGGCGAGCTCGCCGGCGGCGTAGCGCGCGGCCATGCGCTCGAGCGGGACCACCTTGATGCGGCCGGCCTGGCCGGCGCTGCCGAAGGCCTCGAAGCGCTGCCGGCACAGGTCGCGGGCGGCCGCCGTGGCGTCCTTGAGGAAGCTGCGCGGGTCGAACTCGGCGCGGTCCTCGGCCATGCTGCGCCGCATCGCGCCCGTCATCGCCAGCCGGATGTCGGTGTCGATGTTGATCTTGCGCACCCCGTGCTTGATGCCCTCGAGGATTTCCTCGACCGGCACGCCGTAGGTTTCCTTGATCTCGCCGCCGTGCGCGCGGATCACGGCCAGCCATTCCTGCGGCACCGACGACGAGCCGTGCATGACCAGGTGGGTGCCCGGCACGCGCGCGTGGATCGCCTTGATGCGCTCGATGGCCAGGATGTCGCCGGTCGGCTTGCGGCTGAACTTGTAGGCGCCGTGGCTGGTGCCGATGGCGATGGCCAGCGCGTCGACGCCGGTGCGGGCGACGAAATCGGCCGCCTGGTCGGGGTCGGTGAGCAATTGCTCGTGCGACAGCGTGCCGGCCGCGCCCGAGCCGTCCTCCTCGCCGGCCTGGCCGGTCTCGAGCGAGCCCAGGCAGCCGAGCTCGCCCTCCACCGAGACCCCGATCGCGTGGGCGAAATCGACCACGGTGCGGGTGGTGGCGACGTTGTAGTCGTACGAGGACGGCGTCTTCATGTCGGCCATCAGCGAGCCGTCCATCATCACGCTGGAAAAGCCGGAGCGGATCGCGCCCTGGCACACGGCCGGGCTGGCGCCGTGGTCCTGGTGCATGCAGATGGGGATGTGCGGATAGGCCTCCAGCGCGGCCTCGACCATCTTGCGCAGGAATGGCTCGCCGGCGTACTTGCGGGCGCCGGCCGACGCCTGCAGGATCACCGGGCTGTCGCAGGCGTCGGCCGCCCGCATGATGGCGAGGATCTGCTCGAGGTTGTTGACGTTGAAGGCGGGCAGGCCGTACTGGTGCTCGGCGGCGTGGTCGAGCAGCTGGCGCAGCGAGACGAGGGACATGGTGGATCTCCTTGGTTGTGGTGTGGGTATGGTGGGGCGTCAGTCGGCGCGGCGCCGTTCGAGGGCGGCCACGGCCGGCAGGGTCTTGCCTTCCAAAAATTCGAGGAAGGCGCCGCCGGCGGTCGAGATGTAGTCGATATGGGCGGCCACGCCGAACGCGTGGATGGCGGCCACCGTGTCGCCGCCGCCGGCGATCGAAAACGCCGGCGATTCGGCGATGGCGCGCGCCAGCACCCGGGTGCCGCCGGAGAACGGCGCCAGCTCGAACACGCCCAGCGGGCCGTTCCAGACGATGGTGCCGGCCGTCTGCAGCGCCACCGCCAGCGCCAGCGCGCTGTCGGGGCCGATGTCGAGGATCAGGTCGTCCGGGGCGACGCCGGCCAGCGGCTTGACCGTGGCGGCGGCGTCGGCGGCGAAACGCGTGGCGCACACCACGTCGACCGGCAGCGGCACGGCGGCGCCGCGCGCGGCCATCTTGTCCATGATGCGGCGCGCCGCCGGCGCCAGCGCCGGCTCGGCCAGCGACTTGCCGATCGCCGCGCCTTGCGCCAGCAGGAAGGTGTTGGCGATGCCGCCGCCGACGATCAGCAGGTCGACCTGGTCGGCCAGCGCCTCGAGCACGGTGAGCTTGGTCGAGACCTTGGAGCCGGCCACGATGGCCACCAGCGGGCGGCGCGCGGCGGCCAGCGCCCGGCCCAGCGCGTCGAGCTCGGCCGCCATCAGCGGGCCGGCGCAGGCCAGCGCGGCGTAACGCGCCACGCCCTCGGTGCTGGCCTCGGCGCGGTGGGCGGTGCCGAAGGCGTCGTTGACGTAGACGTCGCACAGCGCCGCCATGGCGCGCGCCAGCGCCGGGTCGTTGGCCGTCTCGCCCGGATTGCCGCGGCAGTTCTCCAGCACCACCAGCTGGCCCGGCGCCAGCGCGAAGCCGCCGCCGGTCCAGTCGCGCAGCAGCGCCACCGGACGCCCCAGCAGCTCGCCCAGGCGCTCGGCCACCGGCGCCAGCGAGTCGCGCGCGGTCAGCGCGCCCTCGGCCGGGCGCCCCAGGTGCGACACCACCATCACGGCCGCGCCGGCGCCGAGCGCGTGGCCGATGCCGGCCAGCGCCGCGCGGATGCGGCTGTCGTCGGCGATCGCGCCGTCCGCGTCCAGCGGCACGTTGAGGTCGGCGCGGATCAGCACGCGTTTGCCGGCCAGCGCTTCGGCCGGCAGGCCGGTCAGGGTGCGGAAGCGGGCGCCGCCGGCGTCCAGCGGGACGGCGCTCATGGCCGCGCCGCCATCAGGGCCACCGTCGTGTCGAGCATGCGGTTGGAAAAGCCCCATTCGTTGTCGTACCAACTGCCCACCTTGACCAGGTTGCCGCAGACCCGGGTCAGCGATTCGTCGTAGGTGCTGGAGGCCGGATCGTGGTTGAAGTCGCGGCTCACCAGCGGTTCGGCGGTGGTGGCGAGGATGCCGCGCAGCGCCGCCGAGCCGGCGGCCGCGCGCATGATGGCGTGCACCTCGTCGACGCTGGTGGGGCGCGCGGCGATGAAGCTGAGGTCGACCAGCGAGACGTTGAGCACCGGCACCCGCACCGCGAAGCCGTCGAGCTTGCCGGCCAGCGCCGGCAGCACCAGCCCCACCGCGCTGGCCGCGCCGGTGCGGGTCGGGATCATGCTGGTGGTGGCCGAGCGCGCGCGGCGCAAGTCCTCGTGCATCACGTCGGTGAGCACCTGGTCGTTGGTGTAGGCGTGGACGGTGGTCATCAGGCCGCTGACCACGCCGAGCGCGGCGTCGAGCGGCGCGATCAGCGGCGCCAGGCAGTTGGTGGTGCACGAGGCGTTGGAGATGACGGTGTCGCCGGCCTTGAGCGTGTGGTGGTTGACGCCGTAGACCACGGTGGCGTCGACGTCGCCGGCGCCGGGCGCCGAGATGATGACTTTTTTGGCGCCGGCGCGCAGGTGGGCCGACGCCTTGTGCTTGCTGGTGAAAAAGCCGGTGCACTCGAGCACCACGTCGACCCCCAGCTCGGCCCAGGGCAGCTCGGCCGGGTCGCGGCAGGCCAGCACGCGGACGCGGTCGCCGTTGACGACCATGTGCCCGCCGTCGACGCCGACCTCGGCGCCGAAGCGGCCGTGGGCGCTGTCGTAGCGGGTCAGGTGGGCGTTGCCGGCCGGGTCGCCCAGGTCGTTGATGGCGACGATCTCGATGTCGTGGCGCTTGCCGCCCTCGTAGTGGGCGCGCAGGATGTTGCGGCCGATGCGGCCGTAGCCGTTGATCGCGACTTTGATGGTCATGGCTCGATTCCTTCAAGTGGTGGATGGTTTGGATGGGATGGCGGGGCGGCCAGGCGGGCGGCCAGCTGCCCGAGGTCGTCGATGTAGCCGTCGGCGCCGGCCGCCGTTGCCGAGTCCGAACTCGTGTCCGCGCCGGCGCCCGGATAGCCGTGGCGCACCAGCCAGACCGGCATGCCGGCCGCGCGCGCGGCGGCCACGTCGATCGCCGAGTCGCCCACCATCAGCGCGCGTTGCGGCGCCACGCCCAGCAGCCGGCAGGCGTGCAGCAGCGGTCCGGCCGACGGCTTCAGGCCGGCCGGCGTGTCGCCGCCGACGACGTGGTCGAAATGGGGCAGCAGTCCGCAGGTGCCCAGCAGCGCCTCGGCCAGCGCCTGCGGCTTGTTGGTGACGCAGGCGAGCGGGAAGCCGGCGCGCCGCAGCGCCGCCACGCCGTCCAGCGCGCCACGATAGGCGCGGCCGTGGCGCCCGTTGGTGCCGGTGTAGTGGTGGACGAAGCTGGCCTCGGCGGCGGCCGGGTCGACCGGGTTGGCCGCTCCGGCCAGGCCGGACGCGGCCAGCACCCGCGCCACCAGCGCCGGCACGCCGTTGCCGATGAAGCCGGCGACGGTGGACAGCGCCAGCGGCGGGCGCCCCAGCCCGGCCAGCATCAGCGCGGCGGCCGCGGCCAGGTCGGGCGCGGTGTCGACCATCGTGCCGTCGAGGTCGATCAGCAGGGCGCGCGGCGCGCCGCCGTGTTCGCGCCGGTCCATCAGCGCGCCCCCGCGTCGGCGCCGCCGGCGAGCAGGGTGCGCGCGGCGGCGGCCACGTGCGCCGGCGTCAGCCCGAAATGCCGGTACAGCTGCTCGGCCGGCGCCGATTCGCCGAAGCTGTCGACGCCGAGCGCGATGCCGGTGTCGCCGACGACGGCGCGCCAGAACCACGTCACGCCGGCCTCCACGCTCACGCGCGGCACGCCGGCCGGCAGCACCGCCTCGCGGTAGGCCGCGTCCTGCGCGTAGAACAGTTCCACGCACGGCAGCGACACCAGCCGCACGCGGTGGCCCTCGGCGGCCAGCACTTGCGCCGCCTGGGCCGCGATGCCGACCTCGGAACCGGTCGCCACCAGCACCAGCCGCGGGCGCTCGCAGTCGCGCAGCACGTAGCCGCCGCGCGCCACGCCGGCCAGCTGGGCGGCGTCGCGCGGGAACGGTTCGAGCGCCTGGCGCGTGAGCACCAGGCAGGTCGGGCCGTCGGCGCGCCGCAGCGCGGCCTCCCAGGCCAGCGCCGTCTCGATGCCGTCGCACGGGCGCCACACGCGGTTGTTGGGGATCAGGCGCAGGCTGGCCGCGTGCTCGACCGGCTGGTGGGTCGGGCCGTCCTCGCCCAGGCCGATCGAGTCGTGGGTCAGCACGTGGATCACGCGCAGCTTCATCAGCGCGGCCATGCGGATGGCGTTGCGCGAATAGTCGGAGAACGCCATGAAGGTGCCGCCGTAGGGGATGGCGCCGCCGTGCAGGGCGACGCCGTTCATGATCGCGGCCATGCCGAACTCGCGCACGCCGTAGCTCAGGTAGTTGCCGGCGCCGGGCGGGTTGGCGTAGTTGAGCCAGACGGAGGCGCCGACGTCGGTCAGGTTGGAGCTGGTCAGGTCGGCCGAGCCGCCGAACAGCTCGGGCGCCACGCCGCTCAGGTGTTCGAGCACCAGCTGCGAGGCCCTGCGGGTGGCCAGCTTGCCGCCCAGCGGGCCGGGCGCGGCCAGCAGCGCGGCCATGCTGGCGGCCAGCGCGTCGGGCAGCACGCCGGCGCTGCGGCGGACGAGCTCGTCGGCCAGCGCCGGATGCTCGCGGCGGTAGGCGGCGAACGCCTGGTGCCAGGC
>NZ_JBEGHG010000031.1:0-4690 GCF_040675865.1 Burkholderia sp. LMU1-1-1.1
AACAACTCTGCGCCGATGATAGTGCTGCAACCAGTGTGAAAGTAGGTTATCGTCAGGCTAGTTATAAGAAGAAGCCCACCAGGTGATCCTGGTGGGCTTTTTTGCGTCTGCGGCCCGTGTCCTAAAAATACATCTGGAGACACGTAGGGCGGATTAGCGCAGCGTAATCGGCCATGCACGCACAGCCGTCGGCCCATGCATGGCCGATTACCGCGTACCGCCGTCGCCTACGATTTGCTGCGGAAGAAAAATCGACAGGGTGTCGTCAAGACTGGACGGGCTTACGATAAAAATTTTGCCATTCAGTCTTGACGATCAAGACGGTATCTACGTGTCTCTAGAAATTGAAGCGCGCGCTGAACGAATACAGCGACACTTCGCTTTTGGTCAGATAGCTGAAGTCGCCGCCGATCGACCAGTGGCGGTTGAAAGCGTAGCTGAGGCCGACGCCGACCATCGGATCGGTCTCGTCGCGATCGGGCATATTGCTGCGGGTGGCGTGCATCGAGGTGCGGCCGACGCCGGCGCGGCCGAACAGGCTGAAACGGTCATTGAGCGGCACCGTACCTTGGGCGGCGATGCCGTAGGTCCGTTCGGGATAGTAGCCGGCCTCGGCAAACAGGCCACGGAAGGGATCGAAGTTCAGGCTGCGCGTGTAGACGTCGAAGCCGAAGTTGGGCGTGTACTGGTAGCCGATCGCGCCGCCGATCGAGATGTCGCTACTGTTGTCGGCGTATTTGGACGAGACCGAGGCGCGGCCGGCGGTGGCGCCGAGATAGACGCCCGGCTCGAACGGTGCCGCGAACGATGGGCCGGCGACGGCGAGCGCGGCCGCCGCGATGATGAAGAGTCGCATAGGGTTCCTTGGGGTTAAGACGGAAAACGCGACATTAATTTATTTGTAATGCCGCAGTCCTCGCATACTAACCTCTAATTATCTTTACGGCAACCTTGCCGTTTCCGCCGGCTGGGGCGCCAGCATGCGCCGCATCGCCTCGGCCTCCTCGCCGGGACTGCGGCCGAAGTAGCGCTTGAACTCGCGGCTGAACTGCGACGGGCTTTCGTAGCCGACCTGGGCCGATGCCGCCTGCGCCGTCATGTCGCTGCGCGCCATCAGCAGCCGTGCCTGATGCAGCCGGGCCGACTTCAGATACTGGATCGGCGAGCAATGCGTCACCGATTTGAAGTGCACGTGGAACGCCGGCACGCTCATGCTGGCCTCGGCCGCGAGCATGCCGACGTCCATGTCGGCGGCGCAATCGGCGTGGATGCGGCGCAGCGCCTTGGCGATGCGGCCGAACTGGCCCTGGCTGGTCAGCGCGGCGCGCATCGCCGCCCCTTGCTCGCCCATCAGCACGCGGAAGCAGATTTCGCGCACGATGGCCGGACCGAGCACGCGCGCCTCCAGCGGAGAGCTCAGCGCCTCCATCAGGCGCAGCACGGTCTCGCGCAGGCGCTCGTCCATCCGCGTGGTCATCATCCCCTTGGGCATGGCCGGCACCTCGTTGGCGGTCTGGTCGATGGCGAACATCAGGTCGGCCAGGGTGGTGCGGTCGACGCGGATGACCAGGCCCATGAACGGTTCCTCGACCGACGCCTCGGTGGCGCTGATGAATGGCGTGGGGATGGCGACCACCAGATAGTGGTCGGCGTCGAACTGCAGCACGTCCTCGCCGAAGTGCGCGCGCTTGCGGCCCTGCAGCACGATGGCGATGCAGGGATCGGACATGGCGGGTGCCTTGGTCGCGCTTTGGGTGGCGCGGGTCAGGCGCACGTCTTCGAGCGCCGTCTCGGTGTAGCCGTCGTGCTTCGCCAGGCTGGTGTGCAGCGCGATCATGCGTTCCAATTCAAGTCCTTCCAAAAATACGGTGGGGAATAGGAATGATCCATCAAACCGGCCGCCATGGCTACGGGGCTATTGTCGATGTATAGGATTAGGCAAGAAACACATAGCCATGTGCATTCGCAGCATGGCCGGATGTTCGTATGATGCATGCTGGTTTTATTGCCATTGAAAGGACCGCATCATGACTGCTATTGCACACCCCAATCGAAAGGTGATATTGATTGCTGGCGCCAGCCGGGGCAGCGGTCCTGCCACCGCGCGCCAGCTGGCCGGCGAGGGCCATCACGTGGTACTGGGCGCGCGCCGCTCCGCCAAGCTGCACGCGTTGGTGACGGAGATCCGCAGCGCCGGCGGCTCGGCGGAGTGGTTCGCGCTGGACGTCTCGCGGCCGGAGGAGATGCGCGAATTCCTGGCCTTCGCCGAGGACGTGCATAAACGCATCGACGTCGTCATCAATAATTGCTGAGGACGTTGTTCCGCTTTATCTTGTCTTGTGCCTAGGCCCCTTTTGGGTTGAACAATATTTTCAACAGCGTTTCGGCCGTGGCCTGAAGTTCATCCGGCGCATGATAGATGCGTTCCATCACCACATTGCCGCGCGTGAAGGTGACCAGCAGCCGGCTGGCATCCTTTGGCGACAGATTCAGGCGTGCCACGGCGTCGGGTGCCGACAGCCGTTCTTCCAGCACTTCGGCCAATCCTTCCAGCATGCCGCGTAGCGCCTGGCGTACGGCGTCATCCATCGCGGTTTCATCGGTGGCGATTTTGGTCGTCAGACAGCCGCGCGTGGTTGACGAGGATCTGTCGTCCTGCCCGGGTATCGGTTCCGACATGGACGCGATGATGTAGGCGAAGAAGTCGCGCAGGGCGACCACCGGATCGTCCGCCTTCATCTTTTCGCGCACCGCGGCCAGATAGCGCTGTTTGTAGCGCGCGAACGCCAGCAGGAAGATCGATTGTCTGTCGCCATAGGCGTTGTAAAGCGAGCCGCGCAGCACCCCGGTCGCTTGCGCCAGATCCTGCATCGATGTCGATGCATAGCCGCGCCGCCAGAAAACGTGCATCGCGCGCTCCAGCGTTTCTTCTTCATTGAATTGTTTTATGCCTGCCATGGAAGGATTATCGGCATTCTTGACAGTGGTGTCAAGTTTGACTATGCTGTCAAACATGATGGGTCATTAAGGGATCGTTGATGAATATCGCAGCAGACAAGGGCGCCGCCGCGCGCGCCATATTCGCCGGCCTGTGCGCCAGCCTGGTGGGCATCGGCCTTGCGCGCTTCGGCTATACGCCGTTGATACCGCCTTTGATCGAGGCGCACTGGTTCGCCGCGCAGGACGTGGTCTATCTGGGCGCCGCCAATCTGGTCGGTTATCTGGTCGGCGCCTTGGTCGGGCGTCCGCTGGCCGCGCGGCTGACGGCGCGCGCGACGCTGCGCGTCATGATGATGCTGGCCTCGCTCGCATTCTTTGCCTGTGCGTTCCCCTTGTCGGTGAGCTGGTTCTTTGTCTGGCGCCTGTTGTCGGGTGTATCCGGCGGCATCATCATGGTGCTGGTCGCGTCGACGGTCTTGCCGCACGTGTCTGTCGAGCGCAGGGGCATGGCGAGCGGTGCGATATTCCTGGGCGTGGGCGTCGGCATCGCCGCCTCGGGCACGGTGGTGCCGATGCTGCTGGGTGTCGGTCTGCGGGAAACCTGGCTGGGGCTGGGCGCGCTGGCGCTGGTGCTTAGCATCGCGAGCTGGTTCTGCTGGCCACACGCTTCGCACGGTCATGCCGCCGCTGCCGGCGCGCAGTCTGCCGCGCCCGAAGCCGGGACACGGTTCGATCTGAACGTGCTGTATGTTCAATACGCCTTGATGGCGATCGGTTTGGTCCCGCTGATGGTGTTCCTGGTCGATTACGTTGCGCGCGGCCTTGGGTGGGGAGCGCATACGGCGGCCTTGTTCTGGATCGCCTACGGCATCGGAGCGATTGCTGGTCCGATGGTTTATGGTGCGTTGGGTGATCGCATCGGGCCAACACGCACCGCGCAGTTGGCATTGATGACGCAGGCGGGCGTGATCGCGCTGATGATGTTTTCCACCAACCACTTGGTGCTTATTGCCGCCACGGTGGTCGTGGGTTCCTTCCCGCCGGGCATCGTGCCGATTGTGCTTGGCCGCGTACATCAAATATTGCCAGGGGATGCGCATGCCCAGAGCGCCGTTTGGAGCAGGGCCACGACGGTGTTTGCCTTGTTCCAGGCACTGGCTGGGTACGGCTACTCTTATCTCTTCGCGCAAAGCGGTGGCGACCATCGTTTGCTGATGGGGATAGGGGCGGGCGCGTTGTTAATCGCGGTGCTTGTTGATGGCGCGAAGAAAGTTCTTGCCAAGCCCGGAGGGGCTTTGCTATAGTTCGCCTCCTCGCAAAACGACGCACACAAAACAAGGTGTTGCAGAGTGAAGCGGGGCAAAAAAGAGGGTTGACGAAACGGTCTAAACGATTCATACTCTTCCTTCTTCGCTGACAGACAAAACGATTTGTTGGCGACGCAGTACCAAACAAAGTTCTTTAAAAATTAACAGTCGATAAGTGTGGATGTTTGATGAAGGTGCACGCGGAGCTTCGGTTCCGCGATACTTAAAAAATATCAAATGTTCACAAGAAGTAATGAAATAGGCGCTACGAAAGTAGTGGCCTGTCAGTATTTTGAGTGAGCGACCCGTCAGCAATGACGGTGGCAGAAATGCCAAATAAACAGAGATTAAACTGAAGAGTTTGATCCTGGCTCAGATTGAACGCTGGCGGCATGCCTTACACATGCAAGTCGAACGGCAGCGCGGGGCAACCTGGCGGCGAG
>NZ_JBEGHG010000032.1:0-4432 GCF_040675865.1 Burkholderia sp. LMU1-1-1.1
GGCCCCGGCCACGCCGTCGAGCGTGACGTCGGCCGGGCGCGCCGCGCGCAGCTGGCGCGCCAGGGCCGGCGCCGGCGTCAGGTGCAGGCCGCGCCAGCCGCGCTCGTAGAGCGCCCAGGTGGACGAGCCGAGCCGGACGGCGGTGGGCGCCAGGTCGATGTAAAAGCCGTGCTCGACGTGGCGCAGCGCGCGCCACAGCAGCACGTCCTCGAAATTGGGGGCGTAGGAGATAAAGCTCATGGGCACTCGCTGTGTTGCACGTCGAGCTCGGGAGCGAGCCAGGTGCTGCCTTCGAAATACAGGTGCTGCAGGTTCATCACCTGGAACACCAGCGCCAGGTCGCGCCACTCGTAGTTGTCGACCAGGTGGGTGTCGGCGCTGTGCAGGGCGGTGGCGACCGAGTAGCTGCCCGGGCCCAGGTTGAGGGGGAAGCGGAAGCTGAGCGTGAGGCGCTCGCCGGCGGCCACCGGCGGCAGCTCGCGCCCCATGTGGAAGGTGTTGGTGCCGAACACCGGCTGGCCGAGCCGGTCCTTGATGCGAAAGCCCAGCGTCAGGCGCGCGATCGGCGCGTGCACGGCCACCCGCACGCGCAGCGTGACGGCGGCGGCCACGCCGTGCACCTCGGCCGCGTTGCCGTCGGCGTCGAGCAGCGCGATGTCCTCGACGCTGGCCTCGCCGCTGCCGGAGATGGTCTGCACCTTGCCGCTGTCGTGGGTTTCCCGGCGCACGCTCTGGTTCTCGCGCTCGGCCAGCATGGCGTTGTAGTAGTCCATGATCTCCTCGGGCGCGCCCTGCATGGCGATGCGCCCGGCGTCGAGCAGGATGGCGCGGTCGCACACCGACTGGATGGCGCCCTTGTCGTGCGAGACGATGAGCAGGGTGGTGCCCTGTTCGCGGAAGCCGCGGATGCGCTCGAAGCTCTTGTGCTGGAAGTAGGCGTCGCCCACCGACAGCGCCTCGTCGACGATGAGCACGTCCGGGCGGCGCGCGGTGGCCACCGCGAAGGCCAGGCGCATCTGCATGCCGCTCGAATAGACCCGCACCGGCTGGTCGAGGTAGGCGCCGATCTCGGCGAAGGCCTCGATCCCGGGCATGAGCTCGGCCATCTCGGCCGCGCCCACGCCGAGCAGCTGGCCGGCCATCAGGGCGTTCTGGCGGCCCGAGAAGTCCGGATGGAAGCCCATGCCCAGTTCCAGCATGGCCGCCACGCGCCCGCCGATGGCCACCTTGCCGGTGGTCGGCGCGGCCGTGCCGGTGATCAGCTTGAGCAGGGTGCTCTTGCCGGCGCCGTTGATGCCGATGATGCCGACCGCCTCGCCCGGCTGCACGGCGAAGTCGATGCCGCGCAGCACCCACACCGTCTCGTGGCGCGGCGCCGCCTTCGGCAGCAGCCATTCGAGCAGGCGCGCGCGGTGGGTGGGGTAGCGCCGGTAGGCCTTGCCCAGGTCGCTGACGACGATTTGGCCGTTCATAGTTCGTCCACCATTTCCCCCGCGCGGCGGCGGAACAGGTGCATGCCCAGCGCGCACAGCGCCAGCGCCACGGCGGCCGGCACCAGCAGCGACCCCCAGTGCGGCCACTGGCGGCCCACCAGCACCTGCTGGTAGCCGATCACCAGCGGCGCCATCGGGTTCCACACGAGCCACCCGCGCACGTCGGCCGGCAGCACGGCGACCGGGTAGACCACCGGCGTGAACCAGAACCAGAATTGCAGCGCGATGCTGAAGAACTGGCCGACGTCGCGGAAAAACACGTTGAGCACGCCGAGCACGAGGCCCAGGCCGATGGCCAGCGCCACCTGCAGCGCCAGCAGCGGCGCCAGCGCCAGGAAGGGCAGGCCGGGGAAGTTGCCCGACAGCAGCAGGAACGCGGTGAACAGGCCGAAGATGATGGCGAAGTTCAGGCTGGCGTTGAGCACGACGATGATGGGCAGGCAGATGCGCGGGAAGTTGATCTTCTTGATCAGGCCGGCGTTGTCGAGGAACATGCTCTGCGCCTTGGTGGTGATCTCGGCGAAGTAGTTCCAGGTCAGCACGCCGGCGCACAGGTAGATGCTGTAGGCGAAGGTGGTGTCGTTGCCGGGCAGGCGCGAGCGCATCACCTGGGCGAACACGACCGTGTAGACGACGATCATGGCCAGCGGGTTGAGCACCATCCAGGCCGCGCCGAGCACCGAATTGCGGTATTTGGACTGGAATTCGCGGCGCACGCTGGTGTGGATGAAGCCGCGGAAGTTGGCGATGTTGCGCAACTGGCCGAGCGCCATCATGGGGCGGCTCCGGCGGGGGCGCGGGATGGAAGCGGAAAAGGCATGGTGCTCACAGGGTCAGGGGTGGCAGCGCGCGCAAGCGCGCCTCGGGGGCGGTATTATATACACATGGCGGCCGCAGGGCGCCGCGCGCGACGGCGGGCGCGCTCACGCCGGCCCCTCGACCAGCTTTTGCAGCGCCTGCGGGTCGAGGATGATCAGGCGGTGGGTGTCCTTCTGCACGATGCCCTGCTGGGTCAGCGCGGCCAGCGCCCGCGTCACCGTCTCGCGGCTGGTGTTGATCATGTTGGCGATGTCCTGGTGGGTCGGCAGGTTCTCGACCACGTCCGGCTGGCCCGGCTGGGCCTTCTTGAGCTGGACCAGGAAGGTGTAGATGCGGCGCGTGGTGTTGTTAATGCTCAGCAAGGTGCGGAACTCGGAGTCGCGCTGGATCTTCTCGGCCAGGTGGCGCAGCATCTTGTTGGCCACCGACGGCGCGTGCGAAAACAGGTGCAGCGCGGCCGGCGCCGGCAGGAACGCCACCAGCACGTCGTTCATCGCCACCACCGAGGCGGTGCGGGTCGAGCCGCTGATGACGGCGATCTCGCCGAAGAAGTCGCCCGGCGCGAGCATGCGCAGGCCGATCGCGCGCCCGTCCTCGGTGACGTCGATCACCTGCAACTGGCCCGACAGCAAAAACAGCAGGCCGTCGCCGTTGCCGCCCTTTTGCAGCACCACGTCGCGCTTGGCGTACTGGCGGTAGCGCAGCTCGGGGCGGATGCGCAGGAAATCGTCCTCCTCGAGGTCGGCGAGCAGCGGGATCTTGCGCAGGTGGACCTGGACATTGACGGTTTTCGGCTCCTGGCCGGCGGCCGGCTGGCCGGCCGGGTCGGCGGGATGGTGGGGTTTGTTGGCGGACTTCATGGTTATATTGTAGCGTCTGGCGCGGCGTCAGCGGCCGTCCTGCCAGCGCCAGCTCAGCTGCAGCTGGCGGTTGTTGTACTGGAACAGCGAGATGTTCTCGCGGTTGCGCACCTGGCGCCACTCGAGCTGCACGGTGCTGTTGCGCCCGAGCGGATACAGCAGCGCGGCGCGCAGCGCCCCCGTGCGCTGGTGGCGCACCTCGTCGATCAGCCCGGGCGAGTAGGCGGCGGCGCCGCGCCAGCGCTGCGCCGTCCCTTCCAGTTCGCCTTCGAGCCGCCGCCACAGCGCCCCGCGCGCGTAGGCGCCGGCGCTCCAGCCCTGGCGGTCGCCGCCGGGGCGCTCGCCGAGGGCGCGGTCGCGCTGCCAGCCCAGCCAGAGCTGGCCCTGCAGCGCCGCGCCGCGGTAGCCGAGCGTGTTGCGCAGCTCGACGGTGTTGGAGTCGAAGTTGCTCAGGCTTTGGTAGCCCATGTGGGTCAGCCCGCCGAGCACGGTCCAATCCATCCCCTGCGGCAGGCGCAGCGGCGGCGTCACGCGCGCCTGCAGCTGGAATTGTTTCTGGTACATCTGGCCGCCCAGCGTGAGCGCGCCGACGCCGGCCGTGCCGCGCACCTGCCAGCGCTTGAAGCGCCATGCGCGCTCGACGCCGCCGTAGGCGGAAATGGTGTCGTAGTGCGACAGGTGGTCGTTGCGGCGCGCGTAGAGCTGGGCGAAGCCGAGCGTGCCGTTCTGGTCGAGGTCGCGCAGGTAGTCGGCCGACAGCACGCTGTAGCGGTCGGCCTGCGGCAGGTACTCGGGCAGCAGCTCGAGGGTGCCGCCGGCGCCGCCGCCGATGGCGTAGAGCGGGTTGCTGGCGCCCTGGTTGACGTTGCGGTCGTCGCCGCGCGCCGCCGTCACCGACCACTGGCTGTGCGCCACCCACACGTAGCAACCCTGGCTGCGCTGGCCGGCGATGATGTCGCGGATGCCCTTGGGCGGGTCGAAGCGCGTCTCGATGCTGCGGAAGATCTGTTCGGCCTCCTCGCTGTGGCCCAGCGCGCACTGCAGCATGCCCAGGTCCAGCCATTCGCCGGCGTTGGCCGGTCCCTGGGCGATCATCTGCGCCAGCGTGCGGCTGGCGTCGGCCTGGCGGCCCTCGGCGATCGACTGCAGCGCCTCCTGGTACAGGTCCTGCTGCACGGCCTGGGCGTCGGCGTCGTTGCCGGCGCGCGCCGGCGCGCCCGCCGCCAGCGCGGCCAGCGCCAGCGCCAGCGCGGCCAGCGC
>NZ_JBEGHG010000033.1:0-3391 GCF_040675865.1 Burkholderia sp. LMU1-1-1.1
CAATGCCTGATGACCATAGCAAGTTGGTCCCACCCCTTCCCATCCCGAACAGGACCGTGAAACAACTCTGCGCCGATGATAGTGCTGCAACCAGTGTGAAAGTAGGTTATCGTCAGGCTAGTTATATAGAAAAGCCCCCATCCGCCTGAATGCGCAAGAACGCGTCGGTGCAGATGGGGGTCTTTTCATCCCCAAGATTTTAAGCGGCGCGGAAACGCGACGTCAGTAGTACCGGTCAATGCTTGATGACCATAGCAAGTCGGTCCCACCCCTTCCCATCCCGAACAGGACCGTGAAACGACTCTGCGCCGATGATAGTGCTGCAACCAGTGTGAAAGTAGGTTATCGTCAAGCTAGTTATACTTAAAAGCCCCACCGAGCGCGCAACGCTGGTGGGGCTTTTTTCATTGTGGGCGGCGTTATAGCTGTTCCAGATTCGCACCCCGCAAATTGACCAGCAGCGCCCGTCCCTTGTCATCGATCCTGAATTCCCCGTACTTCGCCTGGGACCAGCGCGGCGCTTCGCCCTCCTTGAAATACCAGGCGTTGGTGGCGGGGCGCAGGCCGCTTCCCGTCTGCACCAGCTCGATCAGGATTTCATCCGGCGCCAGTGACCTTGCGACGGCCAGGCCCTGCATCACCGCCACGCCCCGATCATCGACCTTTGCGATGACCATGGCGCGCCGTAATGCGCCAGTTTCCTCCCTGTCCAGGGCCGGCATCTGGAAATTGAGCGTCATATAGTCGCCCTGCATCAGTGAGCGGGGATCGACGGGCGCGAGTGCGATAAATACAGGCTTGCCGGTGCTGATCAGCGCTTCTTTTTGCCAGATCGCGCCGTTGGCCACCATCAAGGTCAGCAACAGCGACGCAGCGATGCCCGCGCGCTGTGCCGGCGTTGTGGCGGAGGCCTGTGCGGGCACAGCCGTGGCGGCGGCTTCGCGCGCGCTGGCGTTCCAGCTCAACCATGCGTTCACGCCAAACGCCGCACCCGTGATGGCCATGATGGCGGCTTTGGTGGCCAATGAGACGTCCAACTGGTAGTAGAAGGTGCCGACTATCCAGGACGCCGCGACCGCACTGGCCACCGCGAGGCGCCAACGACCGCTGCCGATGCAAGCCGACAGTGCAAGCAGGGCCGCGCCCAACCCAGGTATCAGCCAGGACATAATGGCCAGAATCGCGGCCGCCGCCGCATAACGCGGAGCGCGCAGCGCGGGCCAGCAACGGCCGAGCCAGGCGGCGCCGGCGATCGCCAGCAGACTGGAGACCATCTTGGTCAGCGAATACCGCAACCCCGCCAGTTCGCCCGCGTCGTGCAGATGCCCCAGCGCCGCCGGAGAAAGGAATGTCGCTCCGGAATCGTAGGCCAATGCCGCCAGGGTCAGCAGGATCCAGCCGGTGGACATGGCCTCGATCAGGATCATCTTGCGCGCACTTTGGCTGGACGGAGCGTGGGTGTCGGCGAAGTATGCCGCGATCAGCCACAGCACCAGCGCAATCAATGTGCCTCCCCAGATATTTTGCTGATCCGAATTCTGATGGTTGGTGCTCATCAGGATGAAGACCATGGCGGCGAGCGCGCCCAGAAGCACGCGCAACCAGTGCTGCGGCACCAGCCACGCCGTACCGACGACGACCAGGAGCAGCAACGCTTCGGCCGCCACATAGGGCAGGTCGCGGAACAGTCCGTACACGAGCAGGGCGCCGCCGACCAGTAGCACCGGCAAACCCAATTGTTCGACAAATGGCGACACGGTCCGGGATCGTAAGAGGTGAACGGCGCCGTACAGGAAGACGGCCCCAACTACGTAGCACAGCACGCCTCGCTCCAGGGCGCCGCCCAAGATCATGAACAACACGCCTAGTAGCGGCACGGCCGCCAGCCATGCGCCGAGTCCCGTCATGAGTATGACCGGCCACGGCCGTGCGGTTTCTTTTGGGGCCGTGTCGGGAGGCAGGATGCCTTCGGCAGTCGCGGCGTGTATCAACTCCTGCAAACGCTTGCTCATAAGATGCGCTCCCCGGTCTGTACGCGCGCCAGGTGGATGATCAGCTTGACGGTACCGGCCAGCATGGCGGCCGCAACGCATCCGATCAGCAGCAACGCTCCGATCTCATCGCTGCGCGCCTCCACCAGAAGTTGTATCAAGCCACACACGGCCAGCACGTTGGCGCCGAGACCGAGCGCGCTGAGAATAAAAATATCAAACAGGCCGCGCCGGCTGAAGACAAAGGCCAGGGTCGCGACGATGAGCAGCGAGATTGGATAGAAGCCACTGCCGGCGATGTAAAACAGGCTGCGCACGGACATTGCCACCAGTCCGATGATCGCGTAAATCATACTCAAGCGCACCGGCCAAGGTCCGGTCCCGGTTCCTTCTCCAGCGCCAACCCAGGCGCGCGGTGCAAACCGGAGCAGGAGTGCCAGAACGATGGCCGGCACCCATGAGCCCAGGCTGCTTTGAAGCGATAGCTCCGAGCTCCACCACCAGCCGTTGGTCCGCACCTGGAAAAACAGCTGGGCTGCCGTGAGGGAAACGATCACCCATGAAACCCACAGCACATCGTGTCGCACGCCCAGGCATAGCGGCAAGGTGAGCGCCGCCCACAGGGCGAACAGTTGCCAGGGATCGGCGCCGGTCTGGTAGGTCTGGCCAAAGTAGGCGAACAGGCCACCGCAAGCGATAAAGCCCAACAAGGACAGCGGCACGCGGGCGACAGGGAAGCGCCAGGCGCCAATCAGCGTAGCGAGCACGAACGCCTCGATCAAGATGAAGCGGACGGAGCGGGGTAGCGTGTCCCAATTGGCGGCCACCCAGAACACGAGGCCGAGACCCACCAGCACAGCGGACAGCACGGCCAGGCCGAATGGCAAGTAGCGCAGCAGCGATGGCGGCGGCGCGTCCAGCGCGGCAAGTTGCTTGAGCCGGAGGCCGGCGTCTGGCGACAGGTCGTGCTTGTCGGCCAGGGCGAGTATTGCAACGCGTAGATTCATTGGCGTTCCCCAAAATTGTGATGGGCCAAGGTTACTCTTTTTTAACTCGCCGGATCTTGACCGGGCTGCGGCATAAAGTGAAAAATAAAACTTGGCAGTTCACCTCCTGCTTTGCTATAGTTCGCCTCCTCGCAAAACGGTGCACACAAAACAAGGTGTTGCAGAGTGAAGCGGGGCAAAAAAGAGGGTTGACGAAACGGTCTAAACGATTCATACTCTTCCTTCTTCGCTGACAGACAAAACGATTTGTTAGCGACGCAGTACCAAACAAGTTCTTTAAAAATTAACAGTCGATAAGTGTGGACGTTTGATGAAAGTGCACGCGGAGCCTCGGTTCCGCGATACTTAAAATATCAAATGTTCACAAGAAGTAATGAAATAGGCGCTACGAAA
>NZ_JBEGHG010000034.1:0-471782 GCF_040675865.1 Burkholderia sp. LMU1-1-1.1
GCGCTGGTTATGGACATACAATCACGACCGGCCACACATGGCACTCGGCGGCATTACGCCGATTCAGAAATTGGCCCTCGCCGCATAGCCTCTACTTCTGGTGCGCATCATTAATGGGGGGATTACCCTTCCTCCCACCGCCATGCCGAGAAAGAAAAAACAAGTTCTGCCTAGTTGGGACCAGGAATCTATCTTCATCGTGCCCTGCCTTAAAAGTATATGAGACGAAATTCATTTCGCCGATTAGCTGTTTATCCAGCCTAACAACCGCTGGCTCACCGGCCGCCGATCGTCCACGACTTGAAGCTGTGAGGCGCCGGATTTTCCCCGCGCATCGCCGTCAGCAGCTCGTCCTGCGGCACGCCCTTTTCCAATCTGGCCAGCCAAGTTGCCGCCCACGCGGCGTTCTCGGGATTCCGCCCGTCTCTTATCAGCGTATTGAATGCCTGATAGGCGTCGGCGGCGTCGCCCAACCATGCGTGGGCCAGCGCGGCCATGCGCGTAAATGCGGGAACGTCGTAGCCATGACGCCAGACGTTGATCGCCTTGGCCACGTCTTTTTCGGTCGGAGCCGCGCCAAGAAGCTCGACGCGGAACAGCGCGTACGATATCTCGGGCGCGTCCGGCTCAAGGACGGCGGCTTGGGTCAAGCCGGCGCGTGCCGACGCCAGCAAGTCCTGCCTATTCGAGCCGGCGCTTTCCGCCAGCTTCGCATATGCCAGCCCCAACAGATAATGGACCTCGGGATTGTAAGGATCGTTCTCCCGGGCGCGTGTCAGGTAGTCGATAGCGGCGCGCGGATCGCCCCAGTCGATCTCGGCGCGGCTCAAGGTCATCTGGGCAAAATCGACGGCGGGCGCTTTCGCTGCGGTCCCCCTCAGACGCGCTAGCAGCCTTTTGCCCTGGGGCGGCGCAGGGCAAGTCTTCAGCACAGCGTTGTCGAGTACGAATTCGCCCTCGATACGGCTCAAGCGGGTGAAATCGATGTGGGCGTTGGGCAGCGTAGGCACATCGATCCGAAGGATGTTCAGAGACGCTTGACGGTATCGCCACATCGCCACGTCGAGATCGCGACCCGATAGGCCGAACAGCTCGGTGAACGCATCGGCGACATCGCTGCCGCCGTTGACGGCCTCGAGGTACTTCACCATTTTGCCGCGGTTGTTCTCCGACGAGAGCATGTAGTGCATGAGATTAAAGGAGCGCCCCATGAATTCCCATCGTTCAAAATACTCGGGACTTTGGGCCACGATAGGCTTGGCCGATGGTTTAAAACGTAGTACCTCGTCGAACGACAGACGTATTCTCTCCCGGCCGTCGTCAATACTCTGCAACAGATTGTATGAAGTACCCGCATCGCGCCCTATCGCCATTTGCGTATCGGTAAAGCGCACGCCGCCGAAATACGCTGCGAAGCCGGTCATGAACCACACAGGCCCCCTAATGCGCGTGTGGCGGTACAAGAAATTCTCGGCATAAAGCCACAGACTATGCATCAGCGTGTAATCGTCTTCCGCGTGCAGCAGCGACGCGTTATCCAACTTCCAACTCTTTCCCGCACCGTAAAGAAACCCTTGAGTTGCCGATACACAGCTATTGACCATGCCGAGGGCCGAAGCAGGATTTTCGTCCATCTCGGGCGGCCAGCTCACGCGTCCCTGGAAGTACAACGTCAGCTTAGGGATTGTTTCTTGCCCCTGCATGAAGGGCTTCAGGTACAAGCGCAGCAGATAATCGAGCCGTTCCAAATTCTTGACCAGCTCAATGACGTCATCCGGGTCGTCGTCTGAATAAACGATCATATGCTGGCTCTCGATCCGGAACCATGCCGATGGATCGCGCACGCCTTTAATCACAACGGTGGAGGGATCGCGCTTTCCCTTAACGACCACCTTTTGCGGGTCGTTTGCGGATGCGTCGACGGGGACGAGCGTGACTGCCATGAGCAATGGCAAGACGTACTTGGCAATAGTCATAGCAATGGCATCGCTTATTTGACGGACTAGGTTGCCACAATAACAGTTGTACCAGCGGCGGAAATACACACATTCTCACTAAACAACCACTCGATCACCGCTTGGTAAGGCTCTAGTACGGGCTGGACGCAGGCTGCCCAGCAAAGTCGGTCCATATGTCGTCCGACAGCGACCGATCTCGCAAACAAATGCGATCGTGCTCCGGGTAGGTGATTTGATCAACCGGTGCTCGGGTTCCAACAACCAGGCAACGCGTTTCAGAAGAACTCCGATTCTCCAGATAGTGCCCGACCTGCACTCCAGCCTTGAAAGTAGCGGCGCAACCGGCACGCATGAGCGTCTCGGACAAGCCCTCAACTACAGTGATCTCACCGGCAAGAACATAGACCATCTCGTCTTCCGCACTGTGCCAATGCTTGATCGAGGATCTGCACCCTGGCTGAAGGACTTCAATGAACGCACCAAACTGCGTAAGTTCTCCGACTTCGCTAATCCAAAGCGTTTGATTCGGCGCGGTGCAACCCTCTACGCCGCTAACCTCGCAGATCAGTTGATCCGTCGTGAAGACAGGCATTAGTGACCTCCCTGGATAGTGCATATATGTGAATGACTGGCGCCCCTACTCCGCCTTCCGCGAAAACCGCTTGGCCTGCCGCGACGGCATCTGCGCGTTCAAAAACGCCACCGTCACATCCACCGTCGGCTGCAACCACGGGTCGAACAACCAGAACGAATGCGGCGTATCGGGCAGCAGCACCACCTTGCTCGGCACGCGCAGCTGCGTCATCTTCTCGACCATCTCATCCCGGCCGACCGCGAAGCGAGGCTGGGCGCTGCCGATGAACAGCACCGGCGGCATGCTCGAATTCACATACTGGATCGGCGACGCCTCGCGCCACAACGCCGCCTTCTCCGCATAGCGCCCGCCGAACCAATACCCGGCAGCCGACACAGGCTTCTTCGGATCGTCCTCATTCACCCGCGCCGCCTCCGACGTAAAGTCGGACAAGCCATCGATATTCACCACCGCCTGCACCGCGCTGGACACATCGCTGGTCGCAGCGCCTGGGTCGAACTGGTTCATATGCCCGGTCACTCCGGCCAGGCTGGCGATCTGTCCACCGGCCGAACCGCCCGCCAACGCGATGCGCCTCGGATCGAGTCCGTACTCGCCCGCGTGCTCGCGCACCCAGCGCACCGCCGCGCGCACGTCGTGCACCGCCGCCGGATACATCGCCTCCCCCGCCAACCGGTAACTGATCGTGACCGACGCATAGCCGTTACGCGCCAGTCGCAAGGCCATCGGCACGAACTCCGAGCGGAAACCGGAACGCCAGCCGCCGCCGTGGACGAACACCACCACCGGCAAATCCTGCTTGGCGTCCGCCGGCAGATACATATCCAGCTTCAGGCAATGCGTACCATATTGAATATACGTCTGATCGGCCACCACCCGCACGTCGGCCGGCACCTTGGCGCTGGCGATGCGGATCGACGGATACTTCGGCGCCAGTTTCTCGTAGGTGTGCTGCGCGTCGTAGGTGTTGGTGGGGTCCGGCGTCGGCTCCACGCAGTCCTCCGCTGCATGGACGGCGGCGTGCATCAGCAGCGCGGCGCAAGCGGCCGCGAATAAACGAACAGCGCGCATCATGAATGCTGCCCGAATCCGCGCTGTGCGATAAACCGTTCCAGGTGATGATCGACGTCGCCAAGCGTCGCCTCGATCGTCGTCAAACGCTTGAAGTGATGCGCCGCCGGCAGTTCGTCGGTCACGCCCATGCCGCCGTGCAGTTGCACCGACTGCTGGCCGATGAATTTGGCCGCGTGGCCGATGCGCACCTTGGCCGCCGACACCACGCGGCGCCGCTCCTCGATATCGCCACAGGACATGCGCGCCGCCGCCAGCATCGCCATCGATCGCGCCTGTTCCAGGTGGATGTACATGTCGGCCATGCGGTGCTGCACCGCCTGGAAGCTGCCGATCGGCGTGCCGAACTGCTTGCGCGTCTTCAGATATTCCAGCGTGGACGCGAACAACGCGTCCATCACGCCCAGCGCCTCGGCGCACAGCAAGGCGGTGCCGTAGTCGGCCGCCTCGTCGAGCATGTCGCAGCCGCCACCCAATTTGCTCAGCAGCGCCGACGCCGGCACCGCCACATGGCTGAACTGGACGGTGGCCGCGCGCAGGCCGTCGATGGTGCGGTAGTCGCGCACCGTCACGCCGGGCGTGTCGGCCGGCACCACGAACAGGCTGATGCCGTTGGCGTCGCGCTGGGCGCCGGCGCTGCGGGCCGAGACGATCAAGGCGTCGGCCTGGCCGCCGTGGATCACCACCGTCTTGGTGCCGTCGATGCGATAGCCTTCGCCATTGATGCCGGCGATGGTCTTGATGTCGGCCAGGTCGTGCCGCGATTGTTTTTCACCCAGCGCGCAGGCCAGTTTGAGCTCGCCCTTGGCGACATCCTCCAGCAGGCGATGCTGGTTGCCCGCCAGCGCCAGGAAGCGCGCGCCCCACACGGTGGAAAAGTACGGCTCGACCACCAGGCCGCGCCCCAGCTCCTGCATCACCACCAGCATGTCGACGGCGTTGCCATCGAAGCCGCCCTGCGCCTCCGGCACCGGCAAGGCCAGCATGCCTAATTCGGTCAGCGTGTCCCAGGCGACGTCCGAAACGCCGCTGGCCGAATGCACGATGCGCTTGCGCACTTCAAAACCGTAGTCCTTGTCGATCCAGCGACGCAGGGCATCGGCGAACTGCAACTGCTCTTCTTTGAAATTGAAATCCATGCCGTTCCCTCACAGTCCCAGAATCATCTGGGTGATGATGTTCTTCTGTATCTCGTTGCTGCCGCCGTAGATCGACGTCTTGCGGAAATTGAAGTAGTAGGCCGCCAGCGGCGCTGCGGCGTCGTCGCCGGTGACGGCATGGTCGGACCGGCCCTCCAGGTAGTCGGTGTCGAAGGCAAAGGCGTCCGGCCCCAGCGCCTCGACCATCAACTCGGTTAGCATCTGCTGGATCTCGGTGCCGCGCACCTTCAGCAGCGACGCCTCAGGCCCCGGCGTGTGCGACTCGCGCGTGATCACCCGTAGCACCGTCGTCTCCAGCGCCATCAGCTCGATCTCCAGGTTGGCGACCTTGGCGGCGAACACCGGGTCCTGCAGCAGCGGTTTGCCGTGCTTGAAATGCTCGGACGCGATCTTCTTCAGGAACAGCAGCTCACGCTTGGAGCGGCCGACCGCCGCGATGCCGGTGCGCTCGTGGCCCAGCAAATATTTGGCGTAGGTCCAGCCCTTGTTTTCCTGGCCGATCAGGTTCTGCACCGGCACCTTGACGTTGTCGAAGAAGACCTCGTTCACCTCGTGGTCCTCGTCGAGCATGATGATCGGACGGACGGTGATGCCCGGCGAGTCCATGTCGATCAGCAGGAAGGAGATGCCCTCCTGTTTGCGCACGGTGCTGTCGGTGCGCACCAGGCAGAAGATCATGTCGGCGTGCTGGGCCAAGGTGGTCCAGGTCTTCTGGCCATTGACGATGTAGTGGTCGCCCACGCGCTCGGCGGTGGTCTTGAGCGACGCCAGGTCGGAGCCGGAACCGGGTTCCGAGTAGCCCTGGCACCACCAGTCCTCGCAACTGAGGATGCGCGGCAGGTAGTAGGCTTTTTGCGCGTCGTTACCGAAGGCCATGATGACCGGCGCCACCATGTTGACGCCGAACGGCAGGATGGGCGGCGTGCCGGCACGGCCGCACTCCTCTTCCCAGATGTGGCGCTGCGTCTGCGTCCAGCCGGGGCCGCCGTATTCGACCGGCCACGACGGCGCGGCCCAGCCCTGGTTGGCGACGATCTGGTGCCAGCGGACGTAATCGCGGCGTCCCAGGCGGAGATGGTTGCGCACCTTCTTTTGCAAGTCGGCCGGGAGGTTGGCGTCGAGGAAAGCCCGCACCATGTCGCGGAAAGCCAAGTCCGCCGCCGTGTAATTCAAATCCATGCTGTCTCCATGTGGTTCGCCGCTGAAAAGCACGACCGTTCAAATAATTCTACCCCAATCCGTCGCGGTGTATAGATGCATTTGTATAGGGCGACATAATCGGCGGATTTGTTCATTGCGGGGGGATTTTCTTTACCACGGTGTGGGCAGGTTTTAGCACATGTCCGGCGTGATCGTACGGCAGCATGGGTGCGACCGCTTTGCCGCTGGCCTTTTCGACCAGCAGCGAATGCGGCTCGCCGCTGGCGAACAGATGGCGCTCGCCCCACTGGCGCAGCGCCACCACGACCGGAAACAGGCTCTCCCCCTTGGGCGTGAGCACGTATTGCTGGTACGAGGTGCCGTCCGACGCCGGCTGGACCGTCAGCACGCCCTCCTCGACCAGCGAACTCAGCCGGTCCGACAGGATGTTCTTCGCCACGCCCAGGTTACGCTGGAAATCGCTGAAGCGGCTGATGCCGTCGAAGGCGTCGCGCACAATCAGCATCGACCAGCGGTCGCCGACCAGGTCGAGCGAGCGGGCCACCGGACAGGCGTCATCCTGCATCGACTTACGTTTTGCCATGTGCATGTCCTCGCATTCTTTGGTTGCATTTTAAAACCAGAATGGCTAGACTTCAACTGGTTTTGATTTGCAACCACATTTAGACCCACCCAGCGTGCTTTGAGCGATACGCATGTTTCGCCACTTAGGGGTCGTACCCATCAGGGTACGACCCCGCCCGGCAGTGCGGGTTAAGACAAGGATAACCATGCCCCAAATGTCCCGTTCGTTGGTCGCGCTGTTCGCCTGCGCCAGCGGGCTCAGCGTCGCCAACGTCTACTACGCCCAGCCGCTGCTCGACGCGCTGGCCGCCGACTTCGCCATAGGCCGCGCCGCCATCGGCGGCGTTATCACCATCACGCAAGTCGGCAGCGTACTCGCCCTGCTGTTGCTCGTGCCGCTGGGCGACCTGCTGCCGCGACGTCGCCTGATGGTGGCGCAATTGCTGGCGTTGACGGCCGCCCTCGCCGGCGTCAGCCTGGCCTCAAGCGCCACCGCGCTGATGGCGGGCATGCTGGCGGTCGGCATGCTGGGCACGGCCATGACGCAAGGCCTGATCGCCTACGCCGCCAGCGCCTCGGCCGAGTCCGAGCGCGGCCGCGTGGTCGGCGCCGCGCAAGGCGGCGTGGTGGCCGGCCTGCTGCTGGCGCGCGCGCTAGCCGGGCTGATCGCCGACGTCGCCGGCTGGCGTGCCGTCTATGCCAGCTCGGCGCTGGCCATGATCGCAATGGCGCTACTGCTGTGGCGCACGCTGCCGGTACTGGCTGCGACGGCGCGGCCGCTGCCCTATCCGCAGTTGATCGCTTCGATGGTCACACTGCTGCGGCATAACCGCGTGCTACAGGTGCGCGGCACGATCGCCATGCTGATGTTCGCCGCGTTCGGCATCCTGTGGAGCGCGCTGGTGCTGCCGCTCAGCGCGCCGCCGTACAGCTACTCGCATACGGCCATCGGCGCCTTCGGGCTGGTGGGTTTGACCGGCACGCTCGCGGCCTCGCGGGCGGGACAATGGACCGATCGCGGCTGGGCGCAAAGGACCAGCGGCGGCGGATTGCTGCTGATATTGCTGGCGTGGCTGCCGCTGGGCCTGTTCGGCGTGAGCAGCGGCCCGATTGCGCTGACGGCGCTGATCATCGGCATCCTGATGCTGGACCTTGGCGTGCAGGCGCTGCAGGTCACCAATCAAAGCATGATTTTCCGGACGAGTTCGGAGGCGCACAGCCGGCTGGTGGGCTGCTACATGCTGTTCTACGCGGTGGGCAGCGGCAGCGGCGCGATCGCCGCGACATCGGTTTATGCGCGTGCCGGCTGGACCGGCGTGTGTGCGCTGGGTGGTGCCGTCAGTGCGGCGGCACTCGTGTTCTGGGCTACGACGTTACGCTCGTCCAAAACAAGGCCCATATCCGAATGCAAACCGCGGGGTCAAGTCTGTCATTCGGACACGAACTGAACCGCTGTATGGCTTAGCTCGTGTCTGAATGTCGGCACTGACCCCGGGGGGGGTTTTTACTTCATCGTGTAGGTCTGCTGGGCTGTGTCGACTGCGTAGTTATTGGCCGTGTCCCAGTACGTGAAGTTGTAGCGGACCACGTCGCCGATCTTCAGGCCGCTGGCGGTGTAGCTGTTGACGCCGCCGCTTTGCGTCATGCGCACATTCATCTGGCCGCCGCCGTTGACGGTGTAATGCACGTCCGCCCAGGCGGATGAGTTCCACGCGAACTTCAACATCGTCGCGCTCGTCTGGGTGACGGCTGGCGTTGGCGTTGGAGTGGGCGTGGGCGTCGGAGTCGGCGTTGGGGTTGGCGTTGGGGTTGGCGTAGGCGTCGGTGTCGGCGTAGGCGTCGGTATCGGCGTTGGGGTTGGCGTCGGCACACCGGTATCCCAGATGATGTCGTCGATCGCCATCTGGAAGGCGGCTGTCGGCAGGGCCGTGCTGTCGCTGGCGATCTGGAACACGTCCGCCACCGATTGCAATGCGACCAACGGACCGGCCAGGTCGGCCACCGGGATGGTGGCGGTGCCCCAGTCGCCGTTGCGCACCAGGCCGTAGGTGGTGGCGTTGGCCGGGAATTTGACCGAGTGCTGGTTGGTGTAGGTGTCGCCAATGCCGATCGTGAAGGCGACATTGGCCGGGATCTTGATCTTGAGCTTGACGGTGCCGTTGCGGAAGTTGCTCAAGTCGCGCACGGCGCGCGATTGCACGCTGCCGCCGAACCATTGACCCGGCGTGTTGTAGCTCCACGACATCGAGTTGCTACCCTCATACGGCGGCAGGTTGCCGGCCGAGACCGAGGCGTTGTTCCAGACGAAAATGTCGGACGTGGTGCCGGCCACCAGCTTGTTGTTGACGACGGTGTTGTCGGTGAACACGCCGAATTTTCCCACTTCCGGCACGGTCTGATTGCCGAGCTTGACCGAGCCCTTGCCGTCGAGCTGGTAGACGCGCACGTAGTCGACGTACATCGTGCCCGGCAGCGGCGCGGTCACCTGCGCCGGCGTGGCGGCGTCGGTGAAGTTGCCGCCGACGGCCAGGTTGAACAGCAGGTAGAACGGTGCCTGCAGCGCGGTCGAGTTGACCGGCAGCGGGCCGTTGTACATATCGTGTTCGACACCGTTGTCGACCACGGTGAAGCGCATCTGCGACTCGGTCCAGTAGAAGCGGTAGATCACGAAGCGGTTGGCCAGCGACTGGCCCGGCGTGTACCAGCTCTTGGTCTGCCACGCGGTCGAGGCGGCGCAGCTTTCGTTGCCCGGCACGCAGGCGGCCTGCTGCCAGGTGATCACGTTGGAGGCGGTAAAGTTGTCGATGCCCGGGGTCGGCGAGGCGGCGGCCCGGCTGCTGGCCTTGTGCCCCATTTCCATGATGTCGATCTCGCCCTTGCGCGGCCACACTTGCGGGCTGGTGCCCAGCATCCACGCGGCCGGCCACAGGCCGAGGCCCAGCAGCGGCGTGGCGATGCGCGTTTCGATCATGCCGTACTGCACCTGCACCTTGTTGGCCGAGTCGATCTTGCCGGAGGTGAAGACGTTGCTGCCGACGGTCTGGTTCTGCGCCTTGATCGCCAGCGCGCGCGTGTTCGACTCGAACGGCACGTTGACGATGGAGAGGTTGTTGGGGCTGTAGTATTCCAGTTCCTGGTTGCCGTAGCCGCACAGGCCGATCTGGCAGCCGTTGCCATCGTAGGTGTTCCACAGGGTCGTGTTCAGCGCCGCGCCGTTGAATTCCTCGGACCACAACAGCGTGCCGATGACGGGACTGGTGACGCTGGCCGACACCGGCGCGCCGTAAGCCAGCACGATGCTGGTGGCGACGGCGGACAGAACGAATTTCTGTTTATTCACAATGACTCCTCGTATCGATACTTCCTCAAATTCGAGCCGGACAATGGTCCGGCCCGCTCCATGCCGGCACGGTCGGTGTCGGCGCTTGCGTTGCGGCGAGAGGGAAAGAACGCGGCGCCATGCTCAAAAAAAACGGGCGCACGGGCGCCTTCGCTACGAGGCGTTTTGCTAGTCACTACAGTCCCCTTGCCGGTCCGGATCCCTGTCCGGACACTATTTCTGGATAGATTTGGAAACGATTCCAATTCCTGCAGAAAATATATTCCGATAAACTTTTTTTGTCAACGCCAATGCGCAAACGTGCGCCCGATGACGCGCGTCAAACGCGCGGCGGCGGCGCGCCCGTATGCTGGCGACTGAGATCAATTTGACAAGAGCGCGGCTACGGGGAGAAAAGCGATGTCGGATTTCCATCGGTATTTCAAGGAGAACATGGAGGCGCTGGGGCTGCCCGCGCCGGACAGTCTGTTCGGCACGCTGCAGAGCAGCCTGACCACGGTCACGGTGCTGCTCGCGAGCATCGACAAATTCGGCAAGACGGCCACCATCGCCGATCTCATCGGAGCCGGCACGCGGCTGGAACAGCTGGGGATGATCGGCACCTTGTCGGCCGCGTTTTACGCCGGCGCGTGCATCGGCAGTTTGGCCGTGGCGACGGGACGGTCGATGTCGGGGGGCGCCAGCGTCGCCGATGTTTTGTTATATGCGCGCACGCACCACCTGCACCGTCCGTGGCTGGCGGCGGAACTTTACCGCGCGCCGGGCATCTACCGGCCCAAGATGGCCGGCAGGGCGACGCACAAATACGCGGCCATGCAGCGGTGAGCGATATCATGAGAGACGATCTATTACTGATACTGACTGCGCTGGCGTGCGCCGGCTTCGCGTGGGCGTTCTGGCACTATCTGGGCGAGCAAGCGCTGGGCGCGCTAACGCTGATCGCGCTGATCGCGCTAGCGGTCGACAACTACCGCCTGCGGCGTCGCCTGCGCCTGCGCCACAACGGAGACACGTAGGGCGGATTAGCGAAGCGTAATCGGCCATGTATGCGCCGCCGACGACGCATGCATGGCCGATTACGGCGTTCCGCCTAATCCGCCCTACGTGTTTTAGAATTGATCGTGGTGGTTGGCCGCATCCGCGCAACCCAGGAGCGAATGGCACAGCGCAATCGGCCGGTATTTCAGAGCGTATCAACCGTGGTCGCGAATCATCGCCACCTTACTCGACCGTGATCGCCAGGTCGCGCCCTTTCACCGCCGCGTTGCCTGCATAATCCTCGGCGGTGATGCGCAACGTGTAGTTGCCCGGACCGAGCGCGCCGACCTTCCACGCACCCGGCGTCAGCTTGCCGTGCATGAGAGAATTGTTGATCGCGTACGCAAACCGCGTCTCCGCATTGCCATGCACAGTGATCCCACTCCCCTCCATATACGCCAGCTTGACGGCCTCCCGATTGCGCGGAATCCTGTCGTACAACTGCGTGATCACCGGCTGCTCCATCCCCGGAATAACCTCCCCTTCCGCATTCAGCAACTGATACCCCAGCTTGAACAACCCCAGCCTCCGGCGCGCCTGCACGCCGTTCATCTGATCGAACGCATCCACGACAATCTGCACCTCGCCAAGACCGCGCCGCACCAGCAACCTCCCGCCGGCCATCTCCTTGAGCTGCTTGCCCCCGGCGTCACTCAACGTGACGCTCTGGATCTTGGGCGCGATGGTATCTTCCAGATCGATAAACGGCAGGCTCAGCGGATTGAGCGCGTCGCCGTTCGGCATGTAGTCGAGATGCACATGCGCCATGCGATTGACGGTGCCCAGCGTCTCGCCAACGATGAAACGCGTGCCGCGCTTGACCCGCACCGCATCCGGCACGCCCTTCTCATCCTTCAACACCTGAAACCGCGGATCGATCACCTTGTCACGCCCATCGCGGCCCACGCGCATGTGGATGTACTGCAAGCCGCTGAGCGCGATGCCCTCCGACAGCTCGCCATACCCCCACGCCGCGCGCGGATCGGTGACCTTGCCGGCCGTGACCGCCAGCACCGGCGTGCCGATGGCCGCCTGCACATCCAGCCCCGCGTGGAAATGATGGCGGCTCTCTCCCTTGAAATCCCCGCGCACCTCGCCCATCAATCCGACCACCTCGTGCGCCTTGTTCTGCGGTTTCACCGGCCACAGCATGGTCGCGCCGTGCGACGGCTCGGCCGGCGCCGGCTCGTCCGGCGGGGCCGGCTGGCCCGCCACCGCCGCGCCCACATGATGCAAGCGATACGTGGCGCCATCCGTCACGAATAGCGAACCGTCCCGGGCCACCGCGATGCCGCGCGGCGCATAGAGACGAACGCTGCCGTCGGGGCCGTAGCCCGGCTCGGGCGTGCGATCGACATCGACCAGGGTCAGCACCTCGCCTGCCGGCGTGATCTGCGCCAGACGGCCGTGCGAATTGCTGCCCACATACAGATAGCCGTCGGCCGTCAACGCCAGCGCCACCGGCGACCGCAGCAGCGACGCCCGCTCGTCCTCCTTCGCCTCGGCGACGGTGCTAACGACGCCGTTCCTGTCCAGTTTGCGGATCGCGTGGTTGCCGGTATCGGCGATAAAGAGATCGCCGTTGGCGGCGACCGCCAGTCCGGTGGGCAAGTCGAACAAGGCCTGCGCGGCCGGACCGTCGGCCTTGCCGGCGCGGCCCCCACCGGCGATGGTGGTGACGTCGCCGTTCGGCGCGATGCGGCGGATGCGGTCGTTATAGGTATCGGTGACGTACACGACACCTTCGTCGTCGACCGCCACGCCGATCGGACCGTTGAATCGCGCCTCCGCGCCTCGGCCATCCTTGTCGCCCGCCAGACCGTCGCCGGCCAGGGTCGACACCTTGCCGTCCGGCGTGATCTTGCGGATCGCGTTGTTGCCGGTGTCCGCCACATACAGGTTGCCGGCGCCATCCATCGCCAGGCCGGAGGGCGTGTTGAACGAGGCCGCCTGGCCGAGTCCCTCCGCGTAACCCTCGACCGCGCCGGCCAAGGTGGTGCTGACGCCGTCGAGACCGATCTTGCGGATGCTGTTGTTGTCGCCGCCATCGGCCACATACAGATTGCCGGCCTTGTCGAGCGCCACGCCGAACGGATCGGCGAAGCGGGTGCGGCGTCCGCTGCCGTTGCTCATGCCCGGCAAGCCATCTCCGGCGATGGTGGTGACGCGCGCGCTCCACTGGCGCTGCGTGCCCTTGGCGACGGCCACCGCCGCCGCGCCCTTGTCCGCGGACGGCTGCACCAGCACATAGGCGACGCCGCCACCGATGGCCGCGCCACCGAGCGCCAGCGCAGCCAGAATTAGTTTGAGTTGAGTTGGAGACACTTTGTGCAGCCTGAAGTTGACTTGTTGGATACCATATTATTGCATTCATGCATCTTTTGACAGCGCATTCACTTCTTGCGCAAGCGCTTCAGCGCCAGCGGCAAAAGGTTAAACAGCCGCACCAGCGCGTGCATCTGCCAGGGGAAGACGTAGCGCTGGTCGCGCCGGGCGATGGCGGCGGCGATGCGTTGGACGGCCTCGTCCTCGTGCATCAGGAAAGGCTTGCCGCTGGCATCGCCGCCGTTCAATTCGCGCAGGCGGGCGGTGTCGACATATCCCGGCACGATCACCGTCACGGCGATGGCGAACGGCGCCAGCGCCTTGCGGTAGGCATCGCAGATGGCGATGGCCGCGCGCTTGCTGGCGCTGTAGACGGAGCCGCCCGGATAGTCCCGCTGCAAGCCGGCGATCGATGCGACGGCCACCAGATGCCCGTGGCCGCGCGCCATCATCGCCTCCGCGCCGGCGCTGAAGGCATGATCCAGCCCGCCGACGTTGACCCGCAACACCGGCAACGTGGCTGCGGGATCGCGCGCGATGGCCGCCGCGTCGGTGTACTGTCCGGCGGTGACGATCAACAGATCCAGGCCGCCGGCCGCGAAATCGGCCACCACCGCCGCCACCCGGGCACGGTCGGCGATATCGCATACATGCGCGGTGACGCGGCCATCCCGCATCAGCGGCAGGCCTGCGACCTTGTCCGGATGGCGCCCGCAGATGGCCACGCGCGCGCCCTGTCCCGCGTAGTGCCGCGCCAATCCAAGGCCGATGCCGCTGGTGCCGCCGATGACCATCACGTGCCGGGCCGTCATCGCGCAGCCTCGTTGAGCCTGGTGCTGTTGCGCATCGGCGGACGACGGCCCTGCGCCGCCAGCGCATATGCCTCCCGCGCGCGCTCGTAGCCATAGTTCCACAGCGCGTCGACATCGGCCACATAGCGCTCGTAGCTGGACGGCGCGACCAGCCGGACGCGGTTGCGCCGCCAGTCCACCCGCTTGCGCACGCCGCAGCCCTGCAAGGCGCGCCGGACGTCGGACGTATCCACCCACACATCGACCGGCTGCGCATGCACGTGGCGCAGCCGCCGGTTGCCGTCGAAGCCGAAGGCGCAGCGCAGGGCGGGAATCGCCAGCAGCTCGTCGTAGGCCTCTTTCATTTCCATGGTGACGTGCCGCGCCAGACCGCGCGCCAGCTCGACCGGGAACAGATCGATCACGCCGCCGGTGTAGTCGGCGCCGCGCGCCGTCTGGCAACGGAAGTACACCATGTCCGCAATCGAGATGCGGGCGGCATCGGCCACCGGCATCTCGGTATCGACCAGCAAAGCCGGGGTGACGGCGTCGGTCCAGCCGTCCGCGCCTATTGACGAAGGCAGGCCATCGGCCAGCGCGGCAGCGCGGCTGTCGCAAAACAGCGTGACGCTGTAGATGGCGCGCCCGTTTCGGGGCTGTCCGATCTCGTCCGGACCGAACAGCAGTTTGCCGCCGATGATGGCCAGCGCCGGCCCGCTCCCGCCGTCCGCCCGTGGCAACGGCAACTGCGATGGAATCTCAAACAGATAGTCGTTGAACAGATCGGGCACATGCGCGGCGCGGCCGCCGTTCAGACGCCGGCGTGCCACATCGAGCAGCGCGCGGGCGGGGGTGGCGCGATCGCTGGAGCGCATGTCGCCGAGGAACTCGTACATCTGCCGCGACCCGAGCCACGCCTTGCGCGACGCCGTGTCGGGCAGGCCAGCGATGATCGCGCCGGCGACGGCGCCGCCGCAAGTAGCCAGCAGCAAGTCCGGTTCCTGCCCGGCATCGACGGCCGCCGCGTGCATGCCGAGGTAATAGCCGAAGCGGAAACCGCCACCGGCCAGCACCATGCAGCGTTCGTATTTTGGGTATCGCTCAGCTCGCGTCATGCGTGACATAATGCACAATTACATAGTTATTAACAAGGACGCTTCAGCAATGTATCGCCAGTCAGCCCCCGGTACCCGCGAGCGCGATCCGCTGGTCGGCGCCGAAGCGGCCGATCGCGGCGGTATGAAGGCGGCCGAACGCTGGATCCCGCTAGGGCTGAACGCGGCGCTGTTCGGCATCTGCTATCCGGCAACCAACTACCTCGGCCAGCTCAAACAGCAGCAGTCCCGCCTCGGCGGTGTGGCGATGGGATGGGAAGCGGCCCTGCCCTTTGTGCAGTGGATGGTGGTGCCGTACATGACCTCGGGCTTGCTGTTCGCGCTTAGCTTCCTGCTGGTGCGCGGACGCGGCGAACTGTCGGCGCTGAGCCGGCGCGTGGCCTTCGCCACCATCGTCGCCTGCCTGATCTTCGCCGCCTTTCCGCTGCGCTTCGAGCTGACCCGGCCGGCCGTCGACGCCGCCCTGCCCGCCTGGCTGTTCGGGCAATTGGCGCTCGTGGACCGGCCGTACAACCAGTTGCCGTCATTGCACGTCGCTTACTGCGTCATCTTCTGGCCCGCCCTGCGCACCGTCGCGCGCGCCGCATGTCAACGTGCGGCGCTGGCCGGATGGCTGCTGCTGGTGGCCGTCAGTACCGTGTTCAGCTATCAGCACCATGTGCTCGATGTGGCCGGCGGCGCGCTGCTCGGCGTGCTCGCGATCCGCCTGCTGCCGGTGCCTTCCACCGACGCGGAGGCTCGCAAGCCCGTCAGCTTCGTCTACGCCATGCTCGCCGCCCTGTCGCTGCTGGCATGGCTAGCGCTCGGCGGCCCGTGGTGGCTGTACCTGTGCGCCAGCCTGCTGCTGGTGGCGCGCGCCTACCACACCCGTTCCGCCGGCTTCCTGCGCAAGCGCGACGGCCGCTATCCTCTGTGGATCTGGCTGCTTTACGCGCCCTATCTCGCCGGCTACCTGCTCACCTGGCAGTTGGTGCGGGTGCGCGAACGCCACCGCACGCCATTCGTCCACCATGGCGGCGGGCTATGGGTGGGCCGCCGCCTGAGCGACGCCGAGGCCGCGCGATTGCCGGCGGACTGCGTCGTCATCGACCTTGCCAATGAACTGAGCGAAACGCCGGCGCTGCGCAACCATGTCTACCGCCACTTTCCGCTGCTGGACCTGGACACGCCGACGATCCACTCGGCCGGGCACATTATCGAAGCCATCGCCGGATATGCCCGCGAAGGCCGTCCCATCTATCTGCACTGCGCCATGGGTTACCGGCGCAGCCGCGAAATCGCCCAACTTTATCAGGAGCACGGTCAGCAATGAGTTTTTCGATCTACCAGTTGAAACCGCAATTCCAGCGTCTGCTGCAACCACTGATGCGCGCGCTGGTGCGCTGGCGCGTCTCGCCCAACCAGATCACCGTGGCGACGATGCTGTTGTCGGTCGCCTATGGCGCGGCGCTGGCCTGGCAGCCGCAATGCGCCGGGCTGTGGATCGGATTGCCCGCATTTCTACTGCTGCGCATGGCGCTCAACGCCATCGACGGCATGCTCGCCAACGCCACAGGACAAAAGACCCGCCTCGGCACCTTGCTCAATGAAATCTGCGACCAGGTGTCCGATGTCGCGCTGTACCTGCCGTTCATGCTGGGGGCCGGCGTGGCGGCGTGGCTGGTGCTGCTGGCGGTGATCGGCGGTTTGCTGGCGGAGTTCGCGGGCGTGATCGCACTCGCCGTCGGCGCCACCCGCCGCTTCGACGGTCCGATGGGCAAGAGCGACCGCGCTTTCTGGTTCGGCCTGCTCGGTCTGTTGATCGGGTTCGACAGCGCCGCGCCGCTGATACACGCGGTGCCGTCGCTGGTGGCGGTGCTATCGGTGTGGACCGTGGTTAACCGGCTGCGGCAGGCGCTGCGGGCTTCCGCGCCAACGACACGGTAAAGATCCCCTCCAGACCGATGCTGGTGGCCAGCTTTTGGCAGCCGGTGGAGGCGACAAGCCCGTCCATCTCCGCTTGCGGACGCGGCCGCATCTGCCACGGCGTGCCGCGATGGCTGGTCAACGTCAGCGCGATCATGTCCAGTTGCGGATGCCAGGGCTGGCCGGTGTAGATCAGGTAGCCACCGTCGCGCAGAACGCTGAAGATGCCCTGCAACGACGCCGCCACCGGCGCGTTGTCGCTGAACAGCTCGTACAAACCGGAGACCACCACGATATCGTATTGGCCCTCGGCGACTCTGTAGCTGTCGGGGCTGAAGGCATCGCGCAACTGGTAGTCGACCCTGGCGTTCAGTTGCAACTGCTCCGCCAGCGCCCTCGCCTGGTCGAGGTTGTGCTGGGTGAAGTCGCGCAAAGTGACTTCGATGTTCTTGTCCTGGAAGCGCTTCACGCTCTCCAGCACGTAGCGGCCCGAACCGGCGGCGACGTCGAGGATGCGCAACGGCCCGTGGCCCCCATGGGCGGCGATGCGCTCCTCCAGCATCCGCTGCAACTGGCGCTTGCGCTGGCGGATGCCGCGCCAGCCGACCGCGTCCAGGTAACCCCGGTCCATGATCTTGCCGAAGACGAAGCGGCCGCCCTCCTGGTTGCGGTAGACGTAGTCGAGCGAGGCGCCCGAATCGAAACCATGTTGCAAACCGATCTTCATGCCGTCGCTGACCGGCCCCATCATTCCGAGCATGACGCGTTGCAGCCCGAACCAGGCCTTGGTCAGCGCGCCGCAACTTTGGCCGGCCTTGAGCGCGGCATAGCGGCGCGCGCTGTGGCTGTCCCGGTCGGCGGTCAAATAATACGACGCGGGGGTCGGCGCGCGCGCGAAACAGGCGTCGACGAAACGGCGGCTCTCGTCCAGCGCCACCGTGGTGTCCTGTTCGTAGAACAAGGCGTGGAAGGCGTCCGGCAGGCGCACATAGCGTTTCAGCGGCGAGCTCAGCCGCTCATGAAAGCTCTGCTGCGGCCCCTCCTTCACGACGAAATCCTTGCCGGCCGCCAGCATCAATATCGGCGTATCGATGGCGGCGGCATCCTCGACGATGCGTTTGGCCGTGTCTGCCAGGCCGAGCAGCACGCAGGCCGAGATGGCCTTGGCGATCAGCGGATCGGCGGCATAGGCGGCCGCCTCCTGCGGCGAATGCGTCAGCATGCCAGGCCGGATATAACTTGTGACGAACAGCTCCGGCTTGAAGCGGCGGGCGAAGCGCAGCGCCGGCTTGGCCAGCGGCACGTACAATTTGATCTCGAACGCGGCCGCCGCCATGATGACGCCGCGCACCCGTGGCGCGTAGTCGTGCAGCCAGGTCGCCGCGATCACCGCGCCGACGCTGTTGGCCACCACCAGGATGTTCTCGATGACGATGCCGTGGGTGGCGACGATGTGGCGGATGAAGCCGTCGAAATCGCCAACCAGGGTCTCGAAGCTCGGCGCGTCGCCGCGCTCGCCCGGAGAGTGGCCGTGGCCGCGCGCATCCCACGCGAACGCCCAGTCCTGCGTGAAGCCGAACTGTTCGACCAGCGGCTGGATGCGGCCGGAATGCTCGTGGCCGCGATGCAGAAAGACCAGCGCCCGCTTCGATCCATCCTGGCGCGGGGACGCCGGTTGCCATGTCCGGTAGAACAGCCGGGTGCCGTCATCGCAGGCGAAGCCGGACTCGCTTGTATTCCATGCCAATGAGCGTTCAGCTTTCATGGGGTGCTTTCGTAAAGGTGGGTGATCAGGAAATACAGCAAGGGCGCGGTGACCACGAGGCTGTCCACGCGGTCGAGGATGCCGCCGTGTCCCGGAATGAGTTGCGAAAAATCCTTGACGCCGTAGGCGCGCTTGGCGGCCGAGAACATCATGTCGCCGCAAAAACCGCCAACCGACAGCAGCACGGCGTACATCGCCAGATGGCGCGCGTCGGCCAGATGCAGATAGCGTCCCAGCAGCAAGGACAGCACCATGGTCACGGCCACGCCGCCCGCCAGGCCCTGCCACGTCTTGTTGGGGCTGATGCCTGGGGCGATACGGTGCCGTCCGAAGACAGTGCCGCTGATGAATTGGGCGACGTCGTTCAGCGCGGTCAGCGCATACAGATAGAACAGCCACGCCAGGCGCTGGCGCGCATCCAGCGGCAAGGTATCGTAGCGCATCAGGAAACTACAGCTGTAGCATAGCGTCAGCCACAATAGCCAGGCCAGCATCGCTGGCGCGCGGTGCCGCAAATACAGCAGCAACTGGAGCGCCAGCGCCGCCGGCATCAGCACGTCGAAGGCCAGCGGTTGCAGATAGGTCGACATGATCACGGCGGCCAGTACGATGGCCGCCAGCGACGCGAAGCGCGGCCCGCCGAACGGCGTCAGCTCGCGCAGGGCCAGCACGCCGATGGCGAGCACCAGCAGGACGGTGCCGGCCGGATGCAGCAGCAGGCTGACGGTCAACACGGGAAAGATCAGCCACCAGGAATTGACCTGCAGGCGCAGCTGGCTTTGCGGCCTGGCGCGCAGGGTCCAGCCGACGCTCAGCGAAGCCATACCCAGCAATAGGTAAAGCGTTCCAAGCGAGATAACGATCTCGGTCCCGAGCGAGGCCATAATAAATTGCATAAAAACCTCAATTAATGAGTTTGCAATTATATGCCCAAAAAAAAGCCCGCTACGAGAGCGGGCTAAATCTATTTCCTTGGAGGAGAATAGAGGAGACAGAAGAATGATGCCTTAGGGTCCCATATATATCCAATTTATCTTCATAATGTTGGATATTCACCAAAGGCATAACATGTATCCTTGCGGCAATACGCCCCCGTTTACTTCAAGTCGGCGGCGTATGGCAGCACGCGCGACGCCATGCGCGTATCGGTTTTCAGCAAAGCCACCTCGTCCGCCAGGATGTGCACCGCCTCGTTCAGCAGCACGTCCTTGGCCGCCTTGGCCGCCTTTTCCGCTTCCAGCTCGGCCGCCAGCGAACGCTCGGCGCCCTGCAGGCCGTCGTCACTACGCAGCGCGCCCTTGACGGCCGCCACTTTCGGCACCGGCGCCGTCTTGCCGCTGGCAGGCTTGGCCGAAATCGCCTTGTTCAGCGCATCCCTTGGATCGGGCACCAGGATAGGATCGTCGGCACCCGGCGTGTTGGCCAGCAGACGGGCCTCGCGCAGCTTGGCGCGCGCCTCCTGCTGCTCGCGCTCCTTGCGGCGCACGGCTTCGTTCAGCGAGATCGAATTTTCCTTGCGCTGCTTCTTGACCAGGGCGATGTCCTCGGCCAGGTACTGGAAGTCCTTGTCCTTGGCGACGCGGGCGTCATGCTTTTTATCCAGCATCGGCACGATTTCCTTCAGCTCACCGGCCGGAATGTAGATCGCCGGCTTGATCGAAGTCCACGGCAAGGCGTTGTCGTAGCTCGATTCGCCGAAGGAATCGGCGTCCGACATCGTCGGCAGCTTGATGTCCGGCGTGACGCCGCGCAGCTGCGTGGTGCCGCCGTTGATGCGGAAGAACTGCGCCACCGTGAACTTCAGCTCGCCGTACTTGACCTTCTCGCTTTGCGAGAAACGGTCGAGGCCGAACAGGGTTTGCACCGTGCCCTTGCCGAAGCTCGGCTCGCCGATGATGATGCCACGGCCGTAATCCTGGATCGCCGCCGCGAAAATCTCCGACGCCGAGGCCGAGCCGCGATTGATCAGCACGCCCATCGGGCCGTCCCACGCCATGCCGGCGTTGGTGTCGCTTTCCACTTCGACCTTGTTGTCGGCGGTGCGCTGCTGCACTACCGGCCCCTTGTCGATGAACAGGCCGGTCAGTTCGACCGCCTCGTTGAGCGAGCCGCCGCCGTTGTTGCGCAGGTCGATCAGCACGTTGTCGACCTTATCCTTCTTCAGCTCGGCCAGCAGGCGGGCGACGTCGCGCGTGGCGCTCTTGAAGTCCTTCTCGTTCTTGCGGCGCGCCTCGAAGTCCTGGTAGAAGGTCGGCAGCGCGATCACGCCGACGCGGCGCTTGGTGTTGCCGTCCTTGACCTCGTAGATGGTCTTCTTGGCCGACTGCTCTTCCATGCTGATCTTCTGGCGCACCAGCGAGACGAACGCGTGCTTGCCGTCCGGGCCGGCGTCGGCCGGGATGATCTCCAGCTTGACGGTGGAGTCCTTCGGACCGCGAATCAGCGCGACGACGTCGTCGAGGCGCCAGCCCATGACCTCGGTCAGCGGGGTTTTCTCGTCCTTGGCGACGGCGACGATCTTGTCGCCGACCTTGATCTTGCCCGACAGGCCGGCCGGGCTGCCCGGCACCACCTCGCGCACGACGGTGTAGTCGTCGCGGCTTTGCAACACGCAGCCGATGCCCTCGAGCGACAGGCGCATGGCGATGTCGAAGTTCTCGGCCGCGCGCGGGCCCAGGTAGTTGGTGTGCGGCTCGATCGACATCGCGTAGGCGTTCATGAAGATCTGGAACACGTCCTCGTTGGTCGGCTTGCGCGACGGGATCAGGTAGTTCTCGTAGCGCTTGTCGAGCGTCTCGCGGATGCTCTTGTCATCCTTGCCGGCCAGCTTCAGGCGCAGCCATTCGTTCTTGACGCGCTTGCGCCACAGGTCCTTGACCTCGGCATCGCTCTTGGTCCATTCGGCCTTTTCGCGGTCGTACTGGTAGCTTTCGTCGGAATTGAATTCGAACTTGCCGGTCTTGACCAGCTCGCGCGCATAGGCGATCCGCTCGTTCAGGCGCTGCTGGTACAGGTTGAAGATGGCGAACGGGACGCTGAGGTTCTCGCCGTTGATGGCGTCGTCGAGACGGGTGCGCACGATGGCGTACTGGTCGATGTCGGCTTGCGTGAAGAACAGCTTTTCGGAGTCGAGCGACTTGAAATAGCGGTCGAAAATCTTTTCGGACATCGCGTCGTCGAGCGGCACGGCCTTGTAGTGTAACTTGCCCAGCACGCGGGACGCCCAAACGGCCGCCTGGGTTTGACCCGCCTGGGGCTTGAGTGGGGTATCTGCCGCTTTTTCCGGCACGGCTGCGCCGGCCTGGACTGACAGGGCCGACATCATGGCCACCAACAGCATTTGCTTCTTCATCGGCTTTACTCCGGAACGTAATAATCCATTTATCGGTGACGCAATTCGGTAATGCGGTCATGCGGCAGTAACAAACCGCACGATTTTATTCTACAGGATAGCAGCCGCGCCACGGCATCGTGAAGCCAGAGTTTCCCTGTACAAGCTTAAGAGTAACTGAAAATCGTTTTCTGTCCAGCAATTCGCATGCCCCCGTGCCACGCCGGACCGGAGCGGCCGTGGAAAACATTCCATTTAAGTTACTGTTTTCAAACGAAAAATCAACCGCAGCGGCAACTACGTATATTGCCATGCAGCAAAATTATGCTATCATCCTGTCCAGTACAGTTATTTCCCCGGCCCGCCAAGCAATGATTCGGCAGGGCCCGCACGCCTCCACTGGTGAGGCGCTTGTAGTTCGTAGCCGCCTTACCCAGTCGCTCCCAGGAGCGCGCTCGTCTACGAGCATCCCAATAGCAAGACTTTTTCTCTGAAGAGATCCATGAGCACATTTACTATGAATACCCGTAACTGGGGCGTTGGCACGAAGATTACCGTTTTCACTTTCGCGCTGATCAGCGTGATCCTCGCGGTGCTGCTGACGCTGATTAATATCAACACCTCGGCCATGCTCAAGGAACGCGCCAAGTCCAACGTCGCCAACTCCCTCAACGGCATCAGCAACACCGTCGAGGTGTTCAACAATGCGATGACCAACGAAGCGTCCAGCTTCGCCCGTCTGTTCGCCGCCGGCTTCGGCGGCGGCAAGTTCTCGCTCGATCCGGCCACCAAGGTCGAAATCGCCGGCAAGCCGACCCCGACCCTGCTGCACGACGGCAAACCGCTCAACCTGGACTTCAGCATTCCCGACAAGTTCACCAACGACACCGGCGTCATCGTCACCATCTTCGCCGCCGATGGCGAGGAGTTCGTGCGCGTGAGCACGTCGCTCAAGAAAGAGAACGGCGAGCGCGCCGTCGGCACCCAGCTCGACCACGCACACCTGAGCTACGCCCCCCTGCGCGCCGGCAACAGCTACATCGGCCTGGCCACTCTTTTCGGCAAGCAATACATCACCCAGTACGACCCGATCAAGGACGACGCCGGCAAGGTCATCGGCGTGCTGTTCATCGGCCTCGACATCTCCAAGAACATGAATATGCTTAAGGAGAAAATCAAGGCCATCACCATCGGCGAAACCGGCTACATCTACGTGCTGAACGCAGCGCCGGGCAAGGCCCAGGGCACGATGCTGATCCACCGCTCGCGCGAAGGCGAGAACCTGTTCGAGCGCAAGAGCGCCGACGGCCGCCTGTTCATCCAGGAAATGCTCACCGCCAAACAAGGCAGCATGACCTACGACTGGCCCGACGCCGACGGTAAGCAGCCGCGCGAAAAAATGGTCGAATTCAAGACCTTCAAGGATTGGAACTGGCTCATCGTCGGCGGCACCTACACCGAGGAAATCACCCGCGAGGCCGCGACCCTGCGCAACACCTACGCCGCGCTCGGTCTGACCGCGCTGGTCATCTTCGCCGGCGTGCTGTTCCTGCTGGTGCGCTCGGTCGTCTCGCGTCCGCTGGCCCGCGCCGAGGAAGCGGCCACCCGCATCGCCCAGGGCGACCTGGACGTGCACCTGGAAATCGACAACAAGGATGAAATCGGCCTCGTGCTGCGCGCCCTCAACGGCATCAGCAGCAACCTGTCGAACGTGGTAGGCCAGGTGCGCACCGGCGCCGAGCAGATCACCACCGCCTCGAGTGAAATCGCCAGCGGCAACCTGGACCTGTCGTCGCGCACCGAGGAACAGGCGTCGAGCCTGGAAGAGACCGCCGCCTCGATGGAGCAGCTCAGCAGCGCCGTCAAACAAAACGCCGACAACGCCGCCCAGGCCAACCAGATGGCGCTGGCCGCCTCGGGCATCGCCGCCAAGGGTGGCGAGGTGGTCGCGCAGGTGGTCGACACGATGGGCTCGATCAATCAATCGTCGCGCAAGATCGTCGACATCATCTCGGTCATCGACGGCATCGCCTTCCAGACCAACATCCTGGCGCTGAACGCGGCCGTGGAAGCTGCGCGCGCCGGCGAACAAGGTCGCGGCTTCGCGGTCGTCGCCTCCGAGGTGCGCAGCCTGGCGCAGCGCTCGGCCACCGCCGCCAAGGAAATCAAGGCGCTGATCGACGACTCCGTCAGCAAGGTCGACATCGGCAGCCGCCAGGTCGAACAGGCCGGCACGACGATGCAGGAAGTGGTCGACAGCGTGCGCCGCGTGACCGACATCATGGCCGAGATCAGCAGCGCCAGCGAAGAGCAGCGCGCCGGTATCGGCCAAGTGCACGAGGCGATCGCACAGATGGACCAGGTCACGCAGCAGAATGCCGCGCTGGTGGAAGAAGCGGCCGCCGCCGCGCATGCGCTGCAGGACCAGGCGCACGAGCTGGAGCAAGTGGTGCGCATCTTCAACCTGGGCAATCACAAAGGCGCCCCGGCCTTGGGTAACGACAAGCGCGAATATCTGGCGCTGAAGTAAGGGTATTGAAGTAATTCATCGCGCCTCTGCGAAAAAGCCGCCATCGTGAAAACGGTGGCGGCTTTTTCAATGGCGGGCGTCGGTACTTAGGCTTGGGGTCAAGTCTGTCATTCGGACACGATCTCTGCCGCCCTACTCACAACAACGATCAAAGCCGGCGGAACACCAGACTGGCATTGACCCCACCAAACCCGAAACCATTGGAGATGGCGTAGTCTGTCGCTATCTTCCGGGCCGACGCGGTGACAATATCTATGCCCTCCGCCGCCGGATCGGGCTGCGCCAGATTCAGTGTGGGAGGCGCCATCTGGTCGCGCAGGGCGAGCACGGTGAAGATCGCCTCCACGCCCCCGGCGGCCCCGAGCAAATGGCCGGTCGCGGACTTGGTGGCCGATACCGCCGGGCCGCGCCCCGCCCCGAATATCGCCTTGATGGCAGCCAGCTCGCTGGCATCGCCGACCGGCGTGGACGTCGCATGCGCGTTCAAATGCCCGATCTGTTCGGGTGCGATGTTCGCCTGCCGGATCGCCAGTTCCATGGCGCGCCGTCCACCACCGCCGTCATCGGGCGGCGACGTCATGTGATACGCGTCGGCGCTGGTGCCATAGCCCAGTAGTTCCGCAATCGGCGTGGCGCCGCGACGCAACGCATGCTCCAGCTGTTCGATCACCAGCATGCCGGCGCCCTCCCCCATGACAAAGCCGTCCCGTTCGATATCGAATGGTCGGGAAGCGCGGGCGGGAAATTCGTTGAAGCCCGTGGACATCGTTCGAGCGGCGGCGAACGCGCCTAAGCTGACGCGATCGATGCAGGCCTCGGCGCCACCGCACACGGCAATATCGGCTTCGCCGGCACGGATCAGGCGCGCCGCGTCGCCAATCGCCTGCGCACTGGCGGCGCATGCGGTAACGGGCGCGCCAAGCGGACCACGAAAGCCGTGGCGAATGGAAATGTGTCCGGCCGCCATATTGGCCAGAAAACTGGGAACGGTGAACGGAGAGAGCCGCCTTGGCCCACGTCCATCAGTCGTTCTCACGGCCTCCACGATCGCGCCGAATCCACCCACGCCCGAGCCCACGATAGTCGCCGTTCTTTCGCGTTCGCTGTCGGTATCGGGCTGCCATCTGGCCTGGTTCAATGCCTCTTGCGCCGCAGCCAGGGCAAACAGGCTGAATCGGTCCATTTTCTTGTGGTCCTTGGGCTCCACGGAGCGCGCCGGGTCGTATCCCCATGGACGGTCCGGCGTCAGGCCCGGCACAACGCCGGCGACCTTGGATGCAATCCCTTCCGTGACCTCATCAGGCAGGGCAACCAAGCCAGAATGACCATCCAGCAGGCGGCGCCATACGGCCTCGACCCCACAGCCCAGGGGCGACACCACGCCCATGCCGGTCACGACAATTCGTCTTGTATTCAAATCATGCTCCTCTTTGACAGATGAAGAAGGCCGGGCGCAATTGGCAAAATACGCCATGCGACGCCCACCGGGGCATTGGACGCTCCTGAAATCATCCCTGAGTATAGGGATATAAGGGGGAAAATGATGGCGCATCACGCCAATGAATATGCAAAATGCGCCATAATGGCAGAACTATGAAGCTATCCTGGCAAAGCGCGACCACTGTTTCGGCCCACTTCCTGCACGGGATGCTGCGCTTCGTCCGCACCCATCACGGGGAAGGGCTAGCCGCACAGGTCCTTGCGAGTGCCGCCATCCCCGAGTCCCTGCTCCGCCAACCCGACGCACGACTGACGCGCCAGCAGTACGTCGCGCTGTACAAGACAGTGGCGGCGACACTCGATGACGAGATGCTAGGTCTGTGGTCCCGGCCAATCCGTACCGGCACCCTTAAATACCTCATGCTCAGCCTTCTGGACGCGCCAACCGTGCTGGTGGCTTTGAATCGCTTTGTCCGCTTCTGGAATTTGCTGCTGGATGACTACCGGCTACAGATATCAACCAAAAACAATCTTGTCCGGCTGGCGCTCGTGGAAAGAACGCCTGGCACGCAGGTCAGGCCGCTCGCGCATGAGTTGATGATGAAGCTGATTCACGGCATCGCCTCCTGGTTGCTTGGCAGGGAGATCCCTCTGCACTGCGTCGAGTTCAGCTTCGCCAAGCCCAGGCACGTGGAGGACTATGCCTTCCTGTATCCCGGCGAGGTGCGCTTCAATGCTGAAACGACGAGCATCTATTTCTCGTATCAAGATTGCGCCGAGACGTACAAACGCGAAAAGCACGAACTATGGGCTTTCCTCAAACGCGCTCCGGAAGACTGGACCTTCAGCGCGCTTCACCGCGCGTCCTTCGCGGCCAAAACACGCGAGTATCTTGAGCAGAACTTGGCGCAGCCGGTGACGATACAAGATCTCGCGCAGGCATTGCACACGTCCGTTCGCACGCTCAACCGCCGATTTTCGGAGGAAGGAACCCACTTTCAGGCGGTGAAGGATGGATTGCGACGCGATATCGCGGTTCATCGCCTGACAAATTCAAACACGGGGGTGGCGGCGATAGCATTTGACCTTGGCTTCTCCGACGCCACAGGTTTCTGCCGTGCTTTTAAGCACTGGACCGGCAGCAGCCCTTCCGACTATCGGAAGGACACGCGCCAGGGCGAGTGATCGGCGAATGGCAAGCGCAGGAAATGATGGCTTGACGTTATGCGACACATGTCGCATCATTGCCATATTCGTCGCAAATAAGCTTGATCATGCCCAGCCAATCGATTCTCCTCCCCAGCCTGTTGAAAGCCTTATGGCGTCAAATCCGATTCATCCTCTGCATGCTTGTCGCGCTACCAATGTCAACGCAAGCCCAGGAAGAACAGCCATCGCCCCCTTCCGCGACGGTAACAGTCACAGCAAAAAAAGCACCCGTCCTCAAAAAAATCGATAAGACCATCTACGACGTTTCAAACATGCCGAGGGCGGCGAACGGCACCGCCCAGGATGTTTTGCAGTCGACACCCGAGATATCGGTGTCGTCCGACGGGCAAATTTCGGTCAAGGGCAACGCGCAGGTCACCGTGCTGGTCAACGGCAAGCCGACGGCGATGATGTCCGGCTCGGCCGATGAACGGGCGGCGGCGCTGCAGACCATGAGCGGCGCCGACGTCGCCAGCGTCGAAGTCATCACCAATCCCTCCGCCGCCTACAACGCCAACGGCGGCGCCATCCTCAATATCGTGTTGAAGCGCAACCGCAAGCCCGGCGCCCACGCGCAGATCCAGGGCAGCGCGGCGGACCACGGCCTGTGGAACGTCGGCGCGTCGGGCGACGTGACCAACAAGGAGCTCAGCGTGCACGGCAACCTGGCGCTGCGCCATGACGGCACGGAAAAAATCCGTGAATCGACGGTGGACTGGAACAATCCCCTGGGCGGCGACACCCGGCGGACACGCCAGACGTCGCAAGTCTTCGTCCGGCGCACCGTCCAAAGCGCGTCATTGGGCATCGACTACACGCTCAGCGAAACGGATAGCCTCGGCATGTCGACGAAATATAACGAGCGTCGCTCGCGTCCCGTGTACGACGTGCTCAACGAGAATCGTACGGGCGCGGACGAGACCATCTTCCACCGCATCTCCATCGGTCCCAACGAGCAGTCCGACGGCACAGCCAGCCTGAACTACAACCACCAGGATGGCGGCACCGCGCTCAAGGCGATGCTCCAGCACAGCGATACGAAGGGCCTGATCGACAAATCCTACCGCGACGTGTTCGTCATGCCGGCGGGCGCCACCGACTACAGTCGCGGCGCCACGAGGCTGACGCGCCGCCTGGATCAAGCCACCGTCGACTGGAGCCGCCCATCGGATTACGGCAAGTTGGGCATGGGCCTGGATATCCAGGACAAGGTCGACAACATCCACAACTATCAGGCATCCATCGATCCCGCCACAGGTGCCGAGACGTCCGATCCCGCCACCACCAACGGCTACGCCGTGACGACAACGGTGACCGCAGCCTATCTGACCGACCAGATCACACACGGGAAATGGGAAGCGCTGCTGGGCGGACGAGCCGAACGCATGGCGCTTCGCGTGCGTCCGGCGGAAAGCGGCGCGCGGACGCGGCATTGGCAGGCGTTCAACCCCAGCCTCCACCTGCGATATGCCGTCAGCGACAAGGCCGACCTGACGCTCAGCTACCGCCGCAGCCTGCAGATGCCCGATCCGCGCGATCTCAATCCGTTCACCACCTATGTCGACGCGCAGAACCTGAGTCGTGGCAACCCGGGGCTGAGGCCGCAGCAGCTGACCTCCTGGGAGATCGGCGCCGATGCGAGCGCCAGGCAATTAACGGGCAGCCTTAACGCCTTCTATCGCACCAGCAGTAACACGGTGACCGACGCGCGCAGTTTTACCGACAATGTGATTGTTACCTCGAAGCAGAACGGCGGGCGGGCCAGCTCGGCCGGCATCACCGGCTCCATCACCTGGACGCCCGACGCCAAGCTGCAGCTAGGCATGGATGGCGGCGCCTATCGTGTGATGCTCCAGACGCCGGACCTCTCCGGCCTGGTGCGCCAGAACGATATCGCCGGCTATGCCAACCTGAGGGCCGCATACAGCTTAGGACAGGACAAGCTGTCGCTCGATGCGCATGGCCAGTCGGCGGGCATCTCCCCGCTCGGCAGGTTTGGCGCGACCAGCAGTGTCAACCTGGCCTGGAGGCACGCGATGACCAGGACGCTCAGCCTGACCGTCAATGCCAACGACATTTTCGACGGAAGCAGGCGCGCCTATGCGACCGACACGAGCACCTTCCGCCAGGCCGGATTCGATCATTTCATCGCGCGGCGCATTTATGTGGGTCTGGTGAAAAAGATCGAGTAAATGGGCGCCGGTCCGTTTTAACTTATAATTCGCACATGGGTAACCTCTTCAAACACCGGCGTCGAACCAGCCTGATCGTCTGCATCGCGATCTTGCTGAACCTGTTGACGCCGGCGCTCGGCCAGGCGATGTCGACGCTGCTGCGCGACCCGCTGACCTTGGACATATGCAGCGCCACCCCGGCCAAGCGCACGCAGGACATGCCGGTCGCCGGCATGAAGCATTGCGTATTTTGCGCCACCCACGCGACCCCGGCCGCGCCGCCGCCATCCATTCCGGCGCTGGTCGCGCTGCTCGACGGCCACGATGCCTATCCGTCCCTCGATTATCTGTCGCCCTCGCCGCTGGCCGCCTGGTCCGGCGCCAAGCCGCGCGGCCCGCCGTCGCTGTCCTGACCCTCGCTTGAAGCGCACGATACGCCGCCCGCCCCCATTGGGAGCCGAGCGTGCGCACGCCTTTTCATCACCGACAGGATATCCATGCAACGAAGGTATTTCATCTCCACGCTCGCGGCCATACTGATCACTGCCGCACCAAGCATCGCGGCGCCGGCCTACAACGGCATCGACGTCACCGGCGCCGCCATCGGGCCGGACTACCAGCTGTTTTACGCCGATGGCAAACCGGCGTCGCTGCGCGACTTCAAGGGCAAATACGTGATGCTGTTCTTCGGCTTTACGCAATGCCCGGACGTCTGCCCGACGGCGCTGTCGCGCGCCGTCGAAATCAAACGGCTGCTGGGCGCCGACGGCAACAAACTGCAAATCGTCTTCGCCACCGTCGACCCCGAACGCGACACCGGCCCGCTGCTGGCCGAATACATGCGCGCCTTCGATCCGACCTTCGTCAGTGTGCGCGGCAACCTCGCGCAGACCGCCAAAGCCGCCGCCGACTTCAAGATTTTCTATCGCAAGGTTCCCAGTGGCAGCTCGTACTCGATGGACCACACCGCCATCACCTACGTGTTCGACGCCGACAGCAAGATCCGTCTCGCCTTCAAACATGACCAATCCGCCCAGCAATGCGCAGACGATCTGCGTCAACTGATGGCGCCCGCACGACCAACAAGCTTCCTGAAAGGACTATTCCAATGAAAAAACTGCTCTCCCTGCTGCTGCTCGCCGCCCTCCCCGCCCTGGCCCAAGTGACCGTCGGCGAACCGTGGGTGCGCGCCACCGTCGCCGCGCAAAAAGCCACCGGCGCCTTCATGACGCTGACCTCGACGCAGGGCGCCAAACTGGTCGGCGTGAGCTCGCCGGCCGCCGGCGTGGTCGAAGTGCATGAGATGAAAATGGTCGACGATGTGATGCGCATGCGCCAGATCACTTCGCTGGACCTGCCGGCCGGCCAACCGGTGAAGCTGAGCCCCGGCGGCTACCACCTGATGCTGCTGGAGTTGAAGCAGCCACTGAAGGAAGGCGGCACCGTGCCGCTGACGCTCGAGATCGAAAACGCGCAGAAGGTGCGCAGCAAGATCGTGGTGGACGCGCCGGTCAAGCCGCTCAATACGGCAGCCATGCACCACTAGTCAGACCCGTGACGCCGGCCACCCACCAGCCGGCGCCGACGATCGGCAGATACGGCCACGACCGCAGCGAGATTTTCCAGTCGACGTTGGACGGCCAGAAGGCCAGGAACTGCGGCGCCACCGCGAACGCCAGCGCGACGTCGATCCACTGGAAATGCAGGCCGTGGCGGGTGCGCCACCACGCCACCAGGAACGGCAACACCACCACCACAAACGGCGCCAGCGCGGACGGCGCCGCGTTGTACCAGCGCACGCGCGTCAGCCGCACCGAGCCCAATTCCCAGCCCTGTCCGACCCTGCGCGGTATCACCGTGAAAGCGGCTGGACGGGCGCCGGTCAGCTTGGCGGCGACGAAATGCGCCAGCTCGTGGCAGACGGTGCCGGCGAGGGTGAAAAGGAAAAAGAAGGGATGCCGCGCCGACAAGGCGCGGATCAGCAGCGCCAGCAACAAGGACGGCACCAGGTAGATCAGAAGATCGCGATGGTGGCACAGCCAGGCCGGCGCGAGTACGTTACATTCAAACAGGCTGCTCATACGGCATCGTCGCATGGTGGCTATCCCACGTCAATTCGGATCCCGCCAGGGGCTGGCCAGCTGCGCCGCCTGAGATCAAAACGGCACGCCGGCCCCGCAAGGGTCCTCCGGCCCCTTGCCCCCATCCCATACGTCATCGTACAACTAAAATCAACCGAGGAAAACGTTTAACTACTTGATTTATTTGAACTTAGTGATTGGCGATACAGATCCGTATAACTGCAATACGAATTTGAGATATCTGGTTGTATGATGTCTGATATCTGCGCTATTATCTGCGCACACAACATCAGCAAGGAGATCGCATGACGCAGCAAGCACCAGCAACGCGGGTACGTTGGCTCATTCTGGCCATACTGTTCGCAGTCACCACCATCAATTACGCCGACCGCGCCACCATCGCCATCGCCGGTCCCGAGCTGAAAAAGCTGCTGGGACTGTCGCCGGTGCAGATGGGCTATGTGTTCTCGGCCTTCGCCTGGTCCTATGTGCTGGCGCAATTGCCGGGCGGCTGGCTGCTCGACCGCTTCGGCACCAAGATCACCTATTTCTTCAGCATCTTCATGTGGTCGCTGTTCACCCTGCTGATGGGCACGGTCGGCTTCCTGACCGGCGCCGCCGCGCTGACCGCGCTGTTCTGCCTGCGGTTGGCCGTCGGCGCGTCCGAGGCGCCCTCCTTCCCTGGCAACAGCCGGTTGGCCTCTTCGTGGTTCCCGACCGCCGAGCGCGGCACGGCCGCCGCCATCTTCAACTCGGCGCAATACTTCGCCACCGTGCTGTTCGGGCCGTTGATGGGCTGGCTGGTCCACACCCACGGCTGGGAAAGCGTGTTCTACGTCATGGGCGGGCTGGGCATCCTGATGTCCTTCATCTGGCTCAAGATGGTGTACGGCCCGAAGGACCATCCGCGCATCAACGCGGCCGAGCTGGCCTATATCAAAGAAGGTGGCGCGCTGATCGACCTGGAAAGCAAGGACAAAGCGGTCGCCACGACCAAGCTCGACACCGGCTCGGCGATCCGCCAGCTGCTGGGCAACCGCATGCTGCTGGGCGTCTACATCGGCCAGTACTGCATCAACACGCTGACCTACTTCTTCCTGACGTGGTTCCCGGTCTACCTGGTCACCGAGCGCCACATGACGATTTTGAAGGCAGGCTTTGTCGCGGCGCTGCCGGCGGTGGCCGGCTTCCTCGGCGGTGTTTTGGGCGGCGTGATCTCGGACCGTCTGATCAAGCGTGGCTTCTCGCTGTCGGTGGCGCGCAAGACGCCTATCGTTTGCGGCCTGTTGCTGGCGATGTCCATGATCATCTGCAACTACGTTGAAACCGACTGGCTGGTCATCACCGTGATGTCGCTGGCGTTCTTCGGCAAAGGGATCGGCGCGCTGGGTTGGGCCGTGGTGGCGGACACGTCGCCGAAGGAAGCGGGCGGCCTGAGCGGCGCCTTGTTCAACACCTTCGGCAACACGGCGGGCATCACCACGCCGATCGTGATCGGCTACATCCTGCAGCAGACCGGCTCGTTCGCCGGCGCGCTGGTATTCGTCGGCGCCAACGCCGCCGTCGCCATCCTGTGCTACGTGCTGATGGTGGGCGAGATCAAGCGTTTCGAGTTCAAAACGCCGGTGATCACCAAGCTGCCGCTGGCGGCGTAACCCCGGCACCGCCTGATCCGTCGTGTAGACACGTAGGGCGGATTAGGCGGAACGCCGTAATCGGCCATGCGTGCGTCGCCGAGACGCATGCATGGCCGATTACGCTACGCTAATCCGCCCTACTTTAAAGATACTTCACCCAGGCCATCGTCGTTCGGCGCTTGAATTGGCCGAACGCCTTGCACGGCCAGTACATCAGCGGTATCAACGCCGCCGACATCACCCACACCGCCCAATAGTTGTCGAACTCGTAGCGTCCGCCATAATTGGCACCGAGCAGCGCCAGCGCCGCTTCCTGCAGCAACAGCAGCGTGAACAGGTGCAGCAGATAGTAAAACATCGGTACGCCGCCAAACACGGCGGCCACGCGCAAAAATCCATTGTCGCGCCCTTCCAGCCACGCCAGCACCAGGCACCCGCCGCCCACCGTTATCAGCAGGAACGCCAGCGATGGCGGATACTTGGTCACGTTCAGGAACGACATCACCGTCCGTACCGCCGTCTCGCCGGGCACCCAGTCGAGCGTTTCGCCATAGATGTTCAGCCCGCGCAGCACCAACAGCAGCGCCATCGACACGCAACCGGCCACCAACAGCGTCTTGCGGCGCCGCGCCGGCCGTTCCGACCTGGCGTACCACGGGCCGGCGGCGTAACCCAGCAAAATCACGCCGATCCAAGGCAGCAGCGGATAACTTATCTTGATTTTCATCGCCCCCTCCGCCACCAGGAAGCCGCGGTCGTGCAAAATCGTCCAGGGGACGAAGCCCCAGCTCCCCGGCTCGAACGAGATCGGTGTCAACAGGTTATGTCCGAACACGATGATCAATCCCAGCCCCGCCACCACCTTGCGCGGCAAGCGATGCAGCAGCGCCAGCGCGATCATCGACAGGCCGATCGCCCAGATCACCTGCAGGTAAAGGGTCGGCGGTGGAAAGCGTCCGCTCCATGAGAGGTTGATGACGAAAATCTCAAGCAGCACCAGGAACAGACCGCGCTTGAGCAGGAAGCCGGTGGCCGAGCGCGGGCCGCTGGCCGGATGCGCGTACAGCCAGGCCGACAATCCGGTGAGGAACACGAAGATCGGCGCGCAGAAGTGCGCCGCGAACCGGCCGAAGAACTGCGCCGGTTCGATCGTCGCGATGTCCATCGGATCGGGCACCGGCCAGCGCAGGAAGAACCGCTCGCGCACGTGGTCGAGCATCATCACCATCATCACCAGGCCGCGCATCACGTCGATCGACGCCACGCGGGCGCCATGCGCCGGCGCCTTCATTACATTTGCACTCGCATTCACACTCATATCACTCGCTGAACTTAGACTTAACTTTAGAATTTATACTGCGCCTTCAACGTGACGCGGCGCTCCTCGCCGGCGGCCACCCAGGTTTGCTGGTAGGAGCTCGGGTAGTAGGTCTTGTCGAACACATTGTCGATGTCCAGCGACAGGCGCAACTTGCTGGTCGGTGAGTAGGACGATACCAGCTTTGCCGTCGTATAGGACGGCAGCTTGAAAGTGCTGGTGATCGCCACGTCGCCATTGCGCTCGCCGACATAATTCAGGCCGCCGCCCAGCGATGCGCGCGCGCCGCCGACCGTCAGCTCGCGCACCAGCAGCAGGTTGGCGCTTTGCTTCGGCACGTTGGGCAGCGCCCCGCCTACCGCCAGCACGTTATCGCGCAGAACTTCGGCATCCGTATAAGCGTAGGAGAACGACAGCTGCAGCTTGCGCGCCACCTCCCCCGACACATCCAGTTCCACGCCCTTGCTTCCCACTTCGCCGGCCGCCAGCGAATAGTTGGTGTCGAGCGGGTTCAAAGTCAGCACGTTCTTCTTCCGGATCGAATACAGCGCCAGGGTGCTGCTCAACTTACCGTCGGCCGTGTCGAACTTGATGCCGGTTTCGTAGGCACGGCTGGTCTCGGCCGGGAACGATTCGTTGTTGATGCCGATGCCGCTGTTCGGCCGGAACGACTTGCCCGCCGACGCGTACAGCGAAATCTGGCGGTTCGGCTGATACACCAGACCGACGCGCGGGCTGGTGACATCGAGCGTCTGCCGATTCTGCAGACCATTGCGGTTGGCATTGGTGATGGTCTGGCGGTAGGCGTCGCGCCGCACGCCCAGCAGCGCCTTCCACTGCGTGTTCAAATCGATTTGATCCTGCGCGTAAACCGCGGTGGACCACTGCTGTTCCCGGGTGTTGATCGACGGCCCGAGGGTGGTCGGTTGCGCGCCGCCGTAGACCGGCCGATAGATATCGATGGCGTAAGGCGCCGCCGCGTTGGGATTCTTGCGCAACTGAAGCCGGTCATCGATGAACCGATAACCATCGACGCCGAACAAGACGTTGTGCCGCAAGGAGCCGGTGCTTATCTTGCCCAGCAACTCCACGCGGCCGGACCAGTCCTGCGCCGAGAAGTCACGGAAGCGGCGCTGGCGCCACAAGGTGCGGCCGTCCGCCTGCAACGCCGAAGCCTCGGTCGAAAAGCCCTTCATCGAACTGCTGCGGTAAGCCAGGCCGCTTTGCAGCGACCAGCCGTCCTTGAAGTCGTGCTGCACGAAGACCTGGTGACCGGTCGATTTCACCGTGATCGGGCCATCGGCGGCCTCGCCAAGAAAGCGCGAGTTCGGTATCAGTCCGAGCACGCCTTTAACCGCCACCACGCCGCGATCGAAGTAAGCCTGCTGCTCGAACTGTTCCAGCTCATAGGAGACGGTAGTGTCGTCCGTCACGCGCCAGATCACCGACGGCGAAACCATATGGCGCTTCGACGACAGCGTGTCGCGGAAGCTGTCGCCCTTCTCGTATGCCGCGTTCAGGCGGTAGGCGACGCTCTCGCCCAGGGGGCCGGTGAGGTCGGCGGCGGTGCGGTAGGTGTCATGGCTGCCGATCGACTGCTCCAACGTGTACGACGGCTGGAACAAGGGCTTCTTGGTGGCGATGTTGACGATGCCGCCCGGCTCTCCGCGTCCATACAAGGCGGCCGCCGGGCCTTTCAGGATCTCGATGCTGTTGACGTTGGCGCTGTCGCGCAGGCCGTTGTACCCACGGCTGGAGCTGAAGCCGTTGACCAGGAAATCGGAGCCGTAGTTCGGATCGCCGGTGAAGCCGCGCACCGCGTAGCTGTCCCACACGCCGCCGAAGTTGTTCTGCCGCGAGATGCCGCTGCCCAGGTCCAGCGCGTCGGCGAAACGGCTCACGCCCGCGTCGCGCAGCATGTCGGCGGTCAGCACGCGCGCGCTTTGCGGCAGATCCTTCAAGTCGGTCTCGGTCTTGGTGGCGGCCGTTGCCGACAGGCTGCGGTAAGGCTGGCGAACGCCGGAGACTTCGACGACCTCCGGTTCGTCGGCGCCGGCCGACGCGAACAGTGGAAAAGCGGCAGCCAGGCAAATCGCCAGGCGGGTGTGACGCACCATCAGCATAAAGACTCCAAAAGTAAACTCCAAACGCAATAGACTTGCATTATACATGTCAACGCAATTCAGTTGCGTTAAACATTTTGAAGATACTTGGTGCCTGGGTGGGCGCGGGATGAGGGGGGCTTATTCCGAGTAGAAGCAGCGGCCGCAGGCCTGGCGATAGCTCTCGTTGCCGCCTATGCTGATTTGCTCGCCCTCTTTCATGCGCTTGCCGTCCTGGTCGACGCGGATGTTCATGGTCGCCTTCTTGCCGCAGGTGCAGATGTTCTTGAGTTCCTCGATATCGTCGGCCAGCGCCAGCAGATAGGCCGAGCCGGGGAACGGCTCGCCACGGAAATCGGTGCGCAGGCCGTACGTGATGACCGGGATGCCGCGCACCTGCGCCAACTGGTGCAACTGCTGCACCTGCGCCGTCGACAGGAACTGCGCCTCGTCGATCAACAGGCAGGCGATCTTGTGGTCGATCTTCACGAGGAAATCGGTGTCGGCGTCGAACACTTCGGTCTGGCGCTGCGGCCCCAGTCGCGACGTCACCTGCCCCACGCCATACCGGTTGTCGATGGCGGCCGTGAACAGGCGCACCTGCTGGCCCTGCTCCTCATAGTTATGCGCCACTTGCAGCATCGCCGTGGACTTGCCTGCGTTCATCGCAGAGTATCGAAAATAGAGTTTTGCCACCGCCGCCTGCCTTCAAATATGTACGTCTTAAGGGCGGAATTATAAACCGTGGGAAGGCCCGATTGGGTAGAGCTATCGCCCCGATAGAAATTATTAGCTAGCTATTAGATCGTGTACTACGTATTATTCACTCACTGGCAAACAAATGACGAAGCAAAAGCCGGATGAATATAGTGTACGATCTAATCGATGGCAATACAAACCGCCAATGCAAGCCGCAACAACCACTTAAAACTTTTAATATCAGGAGCCCCACCATGAAAAACGCCGTCATCGCCCTCTCCGTCGCAGCCCTGTTCGCTTCCGCCGCCGTGTCGGCCCAGGAAACCAGCCAGCTCACCCGCGCCCAGGTGGTCGCCGAATACCAGGCCGCCGTCGCCGCAGGCAACGCGCCCCTTTCCGGCGAACAGTACAGCGGCAACAACAGCGCCTTCGTTTCGACCAAAACCCGCGCCGACGTCCGCGCCGAACTGCTGGCTGCGCAGCAACGCGGCGAAGTGACCTCCGGCGAGCAGTACCAGAACCAGGTGCCGAGCGCCGCTCCCGAGGGCAAAACCCGCGCCCAGGTGCGTGCCGAACTGGCCGCCTACCGCGAAGCCTATCCCGAGCTCTACAACGCGCCCAGCCTGTAATTGGCGACGCCACCGCGTCCGCCCGGGAGCGGACGCGGCGCCGGCAAATTTCCGCGTCACATCTCCACTTGGCGGCCGCTTGCGTCGCCGCATATCCCGCGATCTACGAGACGCACCCATCGACGCAAAATAGCGCATACTTGCCTGAAAAGCAGCAAGGAGACCTTATGCGCACCCCCGCACTGTTTACCCTGATTGGCAACACGCCACTGATCGAGATTACCCGTCTCGACACCGGCCCCTGCCAACTATTCCTCAAACTGGAATCGCAAAACCCCGGCGGCTCGATCAAGGACCGCATCGGCATGTCGATGATCGAAGCGGCGGAAGCCGACGGCCGCCTCAAGCCCGGCGGCACCATCATCGAGGCAACCGCCGGCAACACCGGCCTCGGTCTGGCCCTGGTCGGCCGGCTCAAGGGCTACCGCGTGCTGCTGGTCGTGCCGGACAAGATGTCGACCGAAAAAGTGCTGCACCTGAAGGCGCTCGGCGCCGAGGTGCGCACCACCCGCTCCGACGTCGGCAAGGGCCATCCCGAGTACTACCAGGACTTCGCCGCGCGGCTGGCCGCCGAAACCCCGGGAGCCTGGTTCGCCGACCAGTTCAACAATCCGGCCAACCCGCTGGCGCACGAAACCACCACCGGCCCCGAAATCTGGGAGCAAACCGGCCATGACGTCGACGCCATCGTCGTCGGCGTCGGCTCCTCCGGCACGCTGACGGGCCTGACGCGCTACTTCCGCCGCGTCGCCCCGCGGCTCGAATTCGTGCTGGCCGACCCGCAAGGCTCGATCCTGACCGAATACATCGAGACCGGCCGCGTCTCCGACACCAGCGGCTCGTGGGCGGTCGAAGGCATCGGCGAGGACTTCATCCCCGCCATCGCCGACATGACCGGCGTGCGCAAGGCCTACACCATCACCGACCAGCAAAGCTTCGACAGCGCCCGCACGCTGCTGCGCGAGGAAGGCATACCGGGCGGTTCGTCGACCGGCACCCTGCTGGCCGCCGCCCTCAAATACTGCCGCGAGCAGACCACGCCGAAAAGAGTGGTCAGCTTCGTCTGCGACACCGGCACCCGCTACCTGTCGAAGGTCTACAACGACGGCTGGATGCAGGACCAGGGCTTGCTCCGCCGCCCGCAGGAGCGCGACCTGCGCGACCTGATCGGACGCCGCTACGACGCCGGCCAGGTGGTCAGCGTCTCGCCCGAGGACTCGCTGCTGATCGCCTTCAACCGCATGCGCGCCGCCGACCTGGCGCAGTTGCCGGTGATTTCCGCCGGCCGGCTGGTCGGCATCATCGACGAATCGGACCTGCTGCTGACGGTCGACACGCAACCGGAGCGCTTCGCCAACCCGGTCGGCGCGACCATGACGCGGCGGCTCGAAACGCTGCCTCCGTCGGCCGACCTGCACGCGCTGCGCGCCGTGCTCGATCGCGGACTGACGGCGGTGGTGGCCGACGGCGACATCTTCTACGGCCTGATCACCCGCTTCGACCTGCTCAACCATCTCCGAAGGACACTATCTTGAACAAAAAAGCCGCCCATGCCCTGTCGACGCGCGTGATCCACGCCGGCCAGTCGCCCGATCCGTCGACCGGCGCCATCATGCCGCCGATCTATGCCACCTCCACCTACGTGCAGGAGAGTCCCGGCGTGCACAAGGGGCTGGACTACGGCCGTTCGCACAATCCCACGCGCTGGGCGCTGGAGCGCTGCATCGCCGACCTGGAAAGCGGCGCGCAGGCGTTCGCCTTCGCCTCCGGCCTGGCGGCGATATCGACGGTGCTGGAGCTGGCCGACGCCGGCTCGCACATCATCGCCGGCGACGACATGTACGGCGGCACTTACCGCCTGTTCGAGCGGGTGCGCCGCCGCAGCGCGGGCCACGATTTCACCTACGTCGACCTGACCAATCCGGAAAACCTGCTGGCCGCGATCAAGCCGGAAACCAAAATGGTCTGGGTCGAGACGCCGACCAATCCGATGCTCAAACTGGCCGACCTGAAGGCCATCGCCGCCATCTGCCGCGAGCGCGGCATCATCGCCGTGGCGGACAACACCTTCGCCAGCCCGTTGGTGCAACGCCCGCTGGAACACGGCTTCGACATCGTCGTCCATTCGGCCACCAAGTACCTGAACGGCCACTCGGACGTCATCGGCGGCATCGCCATCGTCGGCACCGAGGCGCACCAGCAGGCGTGGCGCGAACAGTTGGGATTCCTGCAAAACTCCGTCGGCGCCATCGCCGGACCTTTCGACAGCTTCCTGACCTTGCGCGGCGTCAAAACGCTGGCGATCCGCATGGAACGCCACTGCCGCAGCGCGCTGGAGCTGGCGCGCTGGATGGAGCAGCAGCCGGAAATACGCCGCGTCTACTATCCCGGCCTGGAATCGCACCCGCAGCACGCGCTGGCCAAGCGCCAGATGGAAGGCTTCGGCGGCATCATCTCGATCGATCTGAACACCGACCTTGCCGGAGCGCGCCGCTTCCTGGAGCATTGCGAGGTGTTCGCGCTGGCCGAAAGCCTGGGCGGCGTCGAAAGCCTGATCGAGCATCCGGCGCTGATGACCCATGCCACCATCCCGCCGGCACAGCGCGCGGTGTTGGGAATTGGCGACGGCCTGATACGGCTGTCGGTCGGAATCGAAGATATAGAGGATTTAAGGGCCGATATTCGCGGTTCGCTCGACGCGATTTAGGTGCTAGTATCCGCAACGTGAACAACCATGCCTGAAACCAGATCGCAACCATGTTGGAACTCGTCTTCATCCTCATTGGCGTCGTCATCGTCGCCTGTGTCTATTCGATAGGCGTCGCCAGCGCCAAGCCTATCCCCGGAAGCGGCTTTTACAAAGTCTCCAGGGATGGCCGCGTGCTGGTGGCAGGGGGCACCAAAGTCAACGTGCTGCGCCCGACGATCTACCCGGAGGGCCTGAAGGTCAAGCTGCGCGGCGGCGACCGCGTGGGCGAGTTCTGGGTGCACGACCTGGTGGCCGAAGTCTACCTGCCCAACCCCGAGCGGCTGACCGGCGTGCGCCACAAGGACGGCAACGTCCGCAACAACACCATCGCCAACCTGGAATGGGTCCAGCAGGAGCAGGCCCTCGCCAACTAGCCGGACTCCCGGCTAGTCCACCTCGAAATCGATCACCGCGCTATCCAGCGGATACTCGCGCGTCCGGACCTCCCATTTGCCCTCGTCCACGCGCATGCGGAAGCGGTCTATCAGGTACGGCACACCCTCGCCGTCCAGGATATCGGTCCCGGTAGCCACCTGAAAATGTAAATGCGGCACCCGCGCGTCGCCCGAATTGCCGACACGCGCCACCAGCTGCCCTTTCCGCACCTTGTCGCCGGCCTTGACCCGCACGCTCCCCGGCTGCAGATGCGCATATTGCGCGTACTGTCCATTGCCCAAATCGAGGACGATGAAATTGCCGGACAGGTTATCCATGGTCAGCGGCACGGCCGGCGTGAAACCGTCCTTGGTGCGCGGGATATTGTCCGGCATGTCGTTGCGCGCGCCGACCACCATGCCGTCGGCGACGGCGACGACGTCCTGGCCATACGAGTAATACGCGCGGACGTCCCGCGCATCGCCGCTATAAATCTCGCCGTTCCGGTACTTCTTCCAGTCGATGGCATAGCGCCGCGCGTTCTGCGCCAGTCCGCCGGCGACAAACACTCCCTGCCGGTGGTGCGAATGAAGGTTCGGGCCATTGTCGGCGGTCCAATCCGATCCGGTCAACGGGCGGCCCAGCACGTGCAGCCTGGTGGAACGGGTGGTCACCACCGGACCGTCGGCAAAGGCGCCATCGAGCAGCACGCGATGCCGCAATTTTGCCGGCGCCGCCGTCTTGTCGAACGCGAGGCACAGCGAAACGATGGCGCCCTGTCCGGCGCCCAGGCGCGTCGGGGCGCCCTGCGCGACGCCGCCGACCATTCGCAGGCGTTCCTTCACCTGCGCTTCTTTTAATAGGGAGACGACGCGCATCCTGTCGTCGTCGGCGTTCAGGATTTCGACGCCCCGCACTACCATGGCCTCATCCGAGAAGTTGCTCAGATAAAGTTCGTACAGCAAGTAGTCGCGTCCGGCGGCCGGAAACAGCGTCGGCGCCACCGGGGTCCGGACCTCGAGCTGGGTCGGCGGAAATACCTGAGGACGCGCCTCGGCCGCGGAAACGCCCGCGCTGCTGGCGATCACATCGCATCCTGGTGGTGGCGGAAACTCCGCCGCCGTCCGCGCCTGCGCCGACGTCGCAACCAAAAGACTCAAAACGACCAACATTTCGCGAGTTGACATTTTCGCCTTAATGACCAAAAAAATAATATTTTAGATCATTACCTAAAGACAAGCATTATTAATCTCGACTAGTGGAAACAAAAGAAACCGACTGTCACTATTTTGTCATCGATCTGTCATGGCGACGTCATAAAGGCTAGCTATCATGCGCTTGCCATTTTAACCATGTCACTACAGGACAAGCCACCCAATGAATAAGCCAAACGATCTGGTCCGCACTTCCATCGACGCGGATGATATCGAGAGCCACGCCTCGCCGAGCGAGCATTTCAACACGATCCTGGCCGCGCGCATGAGCCGCCGCAACATGCTGCGCGGCGGCGCCGTCACGGCCGCCACGGCGATCATGGGATCGATGGGTCTGAGCGCCTGCGGCGGCAGCGGCAACGTCGCGCCGGTGGTCACGCCGCCAACCCCGGCACCGACTGAAAAACTGCTGGCCTTCAGCGCCGTGCCGAAAAGCCTGGCCGACCAAGTCTCGGTCCCGGCCGGCTACACCGCCACCGCGATCTACGCGCTGGGCGACTCGCTGCGCGCCGCCACCCCGGCCTACAAGAACGACGGCACCGACACCGACTTCGACAACCGCGCCGGCGACCACCATGACGGCATGGAGTACTTCGGCCTGTCGGCGGCCGGCGCGCCGCTGGCATCGGGCGCCGAGCGCGGCGTGCTGGCGATGAACCACGAAGCGACCACCGACGAGAAACTGGCCTCGCACTTCCTGCACGTGAACGGCGGCACCACCTCGCTGCCGCGTCCCGCCGCCGAAGTGGACAAGGAAGTGGCCGTCCACGGCCTGAGCGTCGTCGAAGTGAAAAAAACCGGCACCACCTGGGCCACCGTCAACGACTCGGCCTTCAACCGCCGCGTCACCCCGCTGACCGACATCGAGATCTCCGGCCCGGTGCGCGGCAACGCGCTGGTGGTGACCAAGTACTCGCCGACCGGCACCAAGACGCGCGGCACGCTGAATAACTGCGGCACCGGCAAATCGCCATGGGGCACCTACCTGAGCGGCGAAGAAAACTGGGCCAACTACTTCACGCGCAGCGCCACCGACGACGCCGCCCGTGGCGACAAATCGGTCGTCGCGCTCAAGCGCTATGGCCGCAACCAGGGCGCCACCTCGCGCCACGGCTGGGAAACCGCCGGCACCGACGACAAGTACGCGCGCTGGGACATCAGCAAGAAAGGCACGTCGACCGACGGCAGCGACGACTACCGCAACGACATGAACGGCATGGGCTACATCGTCGAAATGGACGCCTACGACAAGACCAAGGTCATCCGCAAGCGCACTGCCCTGGGCCGCTACGCGCATGAAAGCGCCGCCTTCAGCGTGCCGGCCGTCGGCCAGCAGCTGGCCGTCTACATGGGCGACGACTCGCGCAACGAATACATCTACAAGTTCGTCTCCAACGCCACCTGGCTGGCGGCGGACGCCAACCCGACCGACCGCATGGCGACCGGCGACAAATACCTCGACTCCGGCAAACTGTATGTGGCCAAGCTGGCCGCCGACGGCACCGGCCAGTGGATCGAACTGTCGATGTCGAACGCGCAGATCCAGGCTTACACCGCCTACAAGTTCGCCGACCTGGCCGACATCATGGTCAACACCCGCCTGGCGGCGGACGCCGTCGGCGCCACCAAGATGGACCGTCCGGAATGGTGCTCCGTCAACCCGGCCAACGGCGAGATCTACTACACGCTGACCAATAACTCGAACCGCACCGTCAATCCGACCGGCTCGTCGCAGCTGGCCCCGGACAGCGCCAACCCGCGCGCCTACACGGACATGAAAGGCACCACCGCGCAAAACGGCAATCCGAACGGCCATATCATCCGCTTCAAGGAAGGCACCGGCGCGGCCGCTGCCACCAGCTTCACGTGGGACGTGTACCTGTTCGGTGCCGAGAGCGGCGCCGACAGCAGCAAGATCAACCTGTCGAGCCTCACCGCCGACCAGGACTTCTCCAGCCCCGACGGCCTGGCGTTCAGCCAATACACCGGCATCTGCTGGATCCAGACCGACGATGGCGCCTACACCGATGTCACCAACTGCATGATGCTGGCGGCGATACCGGGCAAGGTCGGCGACGGCGCCAAGTCCACGCTGAACTACACCACCACCGCCGGCGGCACCCTGGCCGTTGACACCTTCATCGGCAAGAAGCCGACCGCCGACACGCTCAAGCGCTTCCTGGTCGGCCCTGCGGGCTCGGAAATCACCGGCATCACCGAGACGCCGGACGGCAAGACGATGTTCATCAACATCCAGCATCCGGGTGAGAACACCTCGCTGGCCAACATCAACGACCCGACCAAGTACACCAGCCAGTGGCCGTCGAACGCCGGTTACGGCGCCGGCAAGCGTCCACGCTCGGCCACCATCGTCATCACCAAAAACGATGGTGGCCGTATCGGCAGCTGACCGCCCGATGTGAACTGGGAGTTGTAAGCGGCCCGGTCGTGCAATGCGACCGGGCCGTTTTTTTATCAGAACGTGATGTGGACGGAAGGCGCGCTGCGTTTGGCCTCGCCGTGGTAGACGGCTTCGATGTTGTTACCTTCCGGGTCCAGCACGAACGCCGCGTAGTAACCCGGATGATAGGAACGCTCGCCGGGAGCTCCGTTGTCCCTGCCGCCGTTGGCCAGCGCCTGCTGGTAGAACCTGTCGACCATGGCGCGGTCCCGGGCCTGGAACGCCAGGTGATGGCGGCCGGTCAGCGCGCCCTGCGCCGCCTCGCTGTCGGCGGTGGAAACGAACAGCTCATCGGCCCAGAAATAGTCGTCCCCGGTGCCCTCGATGGGAATCTGCAGGACTTCAAAGATGGAAGTGTAGAACTTACGGGAAGCGGGAAGATCGCGCACGACCAGCTGGATGTGATCGATCAAGCGCCCACGGTGGATATCAAGAGTCTCCATGACGTGCTCCATTGAAAACGATGAAGGCTTTTCATGATAACGGAACACCGCCAACGGGAGCGCACCGCAACTCACTCCCCGGGACGATACCGGCGCTCGAGGTTTTTCTCGACATCACTCTTATAGAAGAATACGTCCTTCAACTCCCCGCGCACGTACATCTCGGCCTGGTCGGCGAAATGCGGCGACGCCGGATCGCCGCTCTGGCCACCGGCCAGCACGCTGCGCGCCTTGATGCGCGGCCCGAACTCCACCGCCGCCACGAAGCTGTTGCCACGCTCGCCGTAGATTTTCTTCGTCGTCTGCTTGGACGTCATGCCGTACGCCGCCAGCGATCCCCAATTGGCCGACGCGAACGCCACCGGCAAACTCGGTTTGCTGTCGTCGAACGGCTGCACGATGTCGCCCGTCAGCCGCTGGAAGCGATTGATCTCGCCCCACGGCGTTTGCCACGTGCCGAAATCGGCGGTCAGCTTGGCCGACGCGCGCTCCAGCGCCTCCAGCCGCTGACGCGGCGTCAGCGCCGCCTGGATGTAATCGAGCACCAGCACCTCCTTGCTCTTGGCGACAGATCCGTACGTGGCAGTCAGGTCCTGCGCCCAGTAGATCGCCAGCGATGCCGGCGTCGACGCCAACGAGTAGCGCATGTCCCAGCCGCGCAGCGCGGTAATCTGCGGTGCCAGCGCCGTCTTGAGGGCGTCGTCGGCCGGCAGCTCGTCGTAGGCGGCGAACAGCTGCGGCAGCAGCGGTTCGAAGGCAGGCAACTGCGTGTCGTAGGCGGCGTCGATCAAGCTGGCGAGGGTGAAGTCCTTCTTGTTCTCCAGTACCCGCACCGCGTGGATGCCGCGCGGGTTCTCCGGATTCATCGACATGTATGCCGGATAGTCCCTGGCCTTCGGGCTATACGGACCGGCCGCCGTGTAAGGCCAGTTGTTGGTGTTCTGTATCCAGCCGTTCTTTGGGTTAAACAGCGAGATGGTCTCCTTCACCGTGTGCAGCCCGTGCCACTCGGTGGCCGGATCGCTGCCGTCGACCGGGTGCTTCCAGTCGAACTTCGGATCGCGCTTCGGAATGAAGTTCCCGTGGAAGTAGGCGATGTTCCCGTCCGCGTCCGCATACACCGTGTTGTTGGACGAATTGGTGCGCAGCTCCATCGACTTGTAAAAGTCCTTGTAGTTGCGCGCCTTGGTGCGGATGAACGATTGCGTAAGCGCCTTGAGCGGCTCGTTCATCAGTCGCACGGAAATCCATTTGCCGTCCTTGGCCCGCACGATCGGACCATGGTGGCTGTAATACACCTTGACCACTTTGCTGGCCATGCCGTCGCCGGTCTTGTAAGGCAACGTGATGTCCACCACCTTCAGCGCGCGCTGTTCGGTGCCGTACTGATAGTAGAACCGGCCATCCTTTTCGATGATGGTCTCCATGTACTCGTCGATCACGTCGCCGCCGCCGGACGTGTGCATCCAGCCCAGCCGGTCGTTAAAGCCCTGGTACACAAAAAATTGGCCCCAGGTGACGGCGCCATAGGCGTTCAGCCCCTGCCGGCTTTGCACCTGCACCTCGGGGCGGAAATAGAACGACGTGTGGGGATTAATCAGCAGCAGCGCGCGGCCATTTTTGGTCAGCCCGGGCGCGATGGCGAAACCGTTCGATCCGCCCGGCTCCTTATCCAGATCGCTGCCCCGCTCCAGCGGCGACGACAGCAGCAGCGGCGGCGCCAGCGGATACCTGGCGCCGTTCGCGTACAAGGCTTCCAGCTGTTTCAGATCGATGGTTTCGATATCGCCACCGATGCTACCCTCGCTGAAGCTGAGCGCCATCCACGGTTCGAAGCGCGTGATCAGCGCCGGCTTCACCTCGGGATGCGTGGCCAGGTAGTAGTTCAAACCGTCGGCGAAGGCCACCATCAGCTTTTTCAGCCACGCCGGGCTGCGCTTGTATTGCGCCTGCAGATCGGCGGGGTCAATGAAAAGCTTCATGCGCAGGTCGCGATACAGCTCGGCCTCGCCCTCCACTTCCGCCAGACGCCCCATGGCGTTGATGTAATTGCGTTCGACGCGGCGGAAATCGTCCTCCGCCTGCGCGTACATCAAACCGAACACCGCGTCGGCGTCGGTCTTGCCGTAGACGTGGGGGATGCCCCATTTGTCGCGCAGGATGGTGACCCGCTGCGCCAGCGCCTTCAAGCGCTTGGCCTCCACCGCCGGCATCCCGTGCGCCGGCAAAGACACCGGCGCCGCCACCGCCCCCATCGAAACAATAGCTATCAACGGCAGCATGGAACGCATACTTGGCATGGACCGGACTCCGGACGGTGGAAGGGAAAACAACATCAGCTGGCGTCGACCAACTCCGAAATACGCAGTTGCAGCGCGGTGATCTCGGCCCGCAGCGCCGCGTTCTTCTCCTTGAGCGACGCGTTCTCGGCGCGCAGCTCCTCCACCTCGGTCAGCGGACGGCCGTAGTCGCCGCCTTCCTTGGCCTCCTTCGGCTCCTTGGCGGGACGCGAGGCGGCGCGCAGTTCGCGCACTTCCTTGGCAGCCTTCTGCAATTCCTTTTTGCCGCCGGCGACCGCCGCCACCTGGTCGGCTTCCGGCAGCGAGGCCACCGTGGCGGCGGCGTTGATCGAGATCGTGCCCGAGCGGACCGCCTCCACCAGCTCCGGCGTCGCCGTCTTCTGGATCTTTTCGATCTGGCTGATGGTCGCGCTGCTCAAACGGGCCGCGCGGGCGATGTCCTCGCGCGACGCCAACGGCATGGCGGCCGGCTTGGGTTTGGCCGCGTCGCCTTCGGGCGGCGCGATCATCGCGTCCTCGGCGGCGGCTTCCGCCATCAGGTCGGCCACGCGCGCGGCGACGATTTCCTTCTTGCGCAGCGCCAGAACGCCGCGCTGGTAGTCGGAAATGCTGCGGCGGCCCAGATTATTATCGATCATCCACAGCTTGACGTCGTCCAGGTTCTGGAAACTGGTGTTCTCCGTGACCTTGAACGGAATCCCGTGTTGCTGGCATATTTGATAACGATTATGGCCGTCGACCAGCACGTCCTGCCACAGCACCAGCGCGTCGCGGCAGCCTTCGACCAGGATGCTGCGTTCCAGCGCCGCGTATTCGCTCTCGGTGAGCGGTTCGATGTAAGCGCGCAGCACTTCATTAATTTTGATTTGCATATCTGTCCTTGAATACCGGCGGGCGGGGGCCACTGCACCCTGCCAAATCGCCGTCCGACATGCTACACCATCCGGCCACCGCACCAAAGCCCCGGGTTCGACGATGAAACTAAGTTAATTTTAAGTTTTCTTCATTATGCTTCTCCCCAGTCAAATGCTTTCTCCGGTAATTGACCAAAAGCCCCGACAAGTTTGCTGCTTGCTCGGGGCTTTGCTTTGTCAAAACGCCAGGTCAAAAATTTAGTCCACGGGCGGTTTTTTGTGCCATGATTCCCCACCAATTTTGAGGAATAGACATGGTCAACTACATCATTCGCGTCGCCTTCGATGACCCGGACAGCCAGACCTACCACCGCCTGGCGGTCGAACTGGCAAAGTACAACATCGCCGGCGCCATCAAGGCCGACGACGGCAAGGGCTACTACCTGCCGCCGGGCGAATTTTGCTACAGCGGCGTCGAACCGATCAACGAAGTGCGCGACGCCATCCACCGCTTCGCCCAGACCATCAGCCCCGGATCGTCCGTGCTGGTGACCGAGGCCACCACCGTCTCGTGGAGTGGCCTCAACCCGGTCGAAGAGCAAAAAGCCACCGAGGGCTGAACGCCCGGGGTGGCTTTTTTTGCAACGGCGATGAAGCTTACTTGGCCGCGATTTCCGGCATCGCCGACGAATGATGGTTCAGGATCTTCCACTCGCCGCCGACCTTCTGGTACACATAGGTGTAGCGCGCCTGGATATCCTGCACCTTGCCGTTCTGGGTCACCCGGAAGGTGTACACGCCGGTGTCGAGCGCGGAATCGGCGCCCAGCATGTGGATATACCGATAGTTAATCGTCCCTTGCGGCTTCAGTTTCAGGAACTTGTCGAAGTAGTCCTTGATCGCGGCCGGGTTGGAGCGCACCTCGTTCGACACCGTCGGTTCCAGCACCGCGTTCGGCGCGTACATGCCGGCCACCTTGGCCGAGTCGCCGGTCGCCAGCGCCGCGTTCCACTTGACGAACAGCCCGGCGATCTCCGCTTCCTGCGCGTTGCTCGGCACCGCCGCCACGCCCTTGTAGACCTTCGGCGCCCCATCGGCGTAAGCCATGGTGCTTGCAGCTGCCAGTGCCAGGGAAATCAGAATCTTTTTCATCATATGCTCCATTCGTTGTTTAGGAAGTTTGGTGGGCCGTTGCCCCGCCAATGAATCCAGTATCATGGTTGCGAGCGATTCGAAAATCTGCTGGTCGGGGGTATTCGCATATGCCGGTTGGCATATAATCGCGATTTATTCGACTATGCCGCGTCCAAAATGACCAACATCACCCACCTGACTTCCACCGGCGACAGCGCGCGCGCGGTCCGCAACCGCTATCGCCAAATCGAAAGCAGCGCGGCCCGGTGGCGCCTGCTGACCGACGCCGCCAGCGCGCTGGCCAGCGAGGGACTGTGCGCGTCGGCGCTGTCGACGGCCCTGTCGAAGGCCCTGGCCTTCCTGTCGCTGGAGGATGGCGCCATCATGGTGCTCAAGGACGACGCGCTGCAGGTATTGGCCAGCCAGGGGCAGGTGCCGCCGGTCGGCGCCCGCCTGGCGTATGCGGCCGCGCTGCAGGCGGTGCTGCAACCGGGTCCGCGCCCGCCGCTGGTGCGGCAGGACATCGCCAGCGGGCTGCGGATCGGCCGCGAACAGCGGGTCGGACTCGAAGTGCTGGTGCCGCTGTGCCTCGACGGGAAAAATCGCGGCATGCTCGCGCTGCTCAGCACCCAGGCCGCGCCCCCGCCCCATCCGGACGACCTGCTCACGCTGCAGGCGCTGGCGACGATGCTGGCGGCGGTGCTGGCGGCGCCGCAGAACGCGCCGCGCGTGGCGGCGCCGGAGGCGGCCGAGATGCTCAAGGTGCTGACCCCGCGTGAACTGCAGGTGTTCGCGCTGCTGCCCAGCGGCTGGACCAATGCCGCCATGGGCGAACACCTGGGCATCGCCGCCGGCACCGTCAAGGTCCACGTCGAGCGCATCCTGCACAAGCTCGATCTGAACGACCGCACGCAGGCGGCGGTGCGCGCCGCCGATCTGGGGCTGGGCGCATGACCGGCGCGGTGAGCGGGCGCACCGGCGCGCTCCATCCGCGCCACTGGTCGCTAGGCTTCAAGGGTGGCGTCATCATCGCCGCCTCGCTGGCGCTGTTGCTCGGTTCCGCCGCCACCAGCTATACGCTGGAGCGCAAAACCGCCGCCGCCACCGCCGACATGCTGCGCGCCATGCAGGCGCAGGCCGACATCCAGCGCCTGCACACGCAGATCGCCGAGGCGGCAACCGGTGTGCGCGGCTATCTGCTGACGGGTCGCGACGACTTCCTCACGCCTTACGGCGTTGCGGTCACGCAGCTGCCGGCCACCCTGGCCAGCCTGCAGGCCAAGGTCCGGGACACCGAACAAATCGCCAGCCTGCGGCGTATCACGCCGCTGTTGAACAAGAAGCTGGCAAGCCTGGAGATCATGCGCGGCCAGCGCAACGCCAGCCCTGTCGAGCTGCAAGAACATCTGCGCAGCAGCAAAGGAATCCTCGACCAGCTGCGCGCCGAAATCGGCGTCATGAGCCTGCGCGAGTCGGCGCTGGTGGAGCAGCGCGCGCTGGCGCTGCAGCAGGCCTCCAACCGCAATCTGTGGATGACCATCGCGGTCGCCGCCGCCGGCCTGGCCGGCGCCATGGCCACGCTGACCTTCACCGTCGGCCTGGTGCGGCGGGTGCGCCTGGCGGCCGAAAACGCCGAACGCCTGAACAGCGATCTGCCGCTGATACCGGCGCCTGATACCCGCGATGAACTGGGCCAGTTGGCCGAACGGCTGCACCAGGCCAGCGTGTTGCTGGCCGGACGGGCGTCGGCGGCGCAGGCGGCCAGCCTGGCCAAGACCCAGTTCCTGGCCCGCACCAGTCACGAACTGCGCACGCCCTTGAACGCCATCCTCGGCTACGCCCAGTTGCTGGAGGCGGGCCTGAAGGCTCCGCGCGAACGCGAACACGCCGAGCATATCCGCCAGGCCGGCCAGCATCTGCTGTCGCTGATCGACGAGGTGCTCGACATCGGCCGCATCGAGGCCGGCAAACTGACGCTGGAATGCGCGCCGGTGGCGCTGGCGCCGCTGGTCGACGAGGCGGTGATGCTGATGGCGCCGATGGCGCAGAAACGCGCGGTGCGGCTACGCCATGACAGCGCGGCCATCTTCGGCGCCGTCATGGCCGACCGTCAGCGCCTGCTGCAAGTGATGCTCAACCTGCTATCGAACGCCATCAAATATGGCGAGCAAGGCGGCGACGTCGATATCGGTTTCGGCAGCGATCCCGCCACAGGCACCGTCAGCATCCACATCGACGACGCCGGACCCGGCATCACGCCCGCGCTGCGTACCCGCCTGTTCGCGCCATTCGACCGCCTCGGCGCCGAAAGCGGCAAGACCGAGGGCGCCGGCCTGGGTCTTGCCGTGTCCAAGGCGCTGATGCAAGCCATGCAAGGCGATATCCGCCTTGATGACAAGGCCGGCCGGGGCAGCCGGTTCACGCTGACCTTGCCCGCCGCCGCCGCGGACGCGGTCTCCAGCGCTCCCGCCGATGTCGCCATCGGCCAAGCCGCGCGCGCGGTCTCCACGCCGGCACCGGCGTCCACCACGCACAGCATGATCTGCATCGATGCCGACGCCGGCACCCGCGCGCTGATCGCCGCGCTGATGCAGCGGCGGCCGCACTGGCGCGTCACCGCCGCCGCCGACAAGGCCGGCGGCATCGCGCTGGCGCGCCAATCGCCGCCCGATCTGCTGCTGGTGGCCTGCGACCTGGCCGACGACGCGGTGCACGCCCTGCCCGGCGAGCTGGTGGTGCTGGGCGGCGAAGTCGCGCCGGGAGCGCCGCGCCATCTGGCCAAGCCGCTCAAGATCCCCGAATTCTTTGCCTTACTCGACACCACGGAGCAAAAACAATGATGGAAAACGAAGTCCTGGCCTCGCGCATCCTGATCATCGACGATCAGCCGGCCAATCTGCGACTGCTGGAGGACATGTTCATCGGCGAGGGCCTGACCCACGTCGTCGGCACCACCGACGCCAGGACCGCGCTCGATCTGTTCACAGCCTTCGACCCGGACCTGATCGTGCTCGATCTGATGATGCCGGACCTTGACGGCTACGCGGTGCTGGAGCGGCTCAAGCGGCGCGGCGATCCGTACGACTTCCGTCCGGTGCTGGTGGTCACCGCCGACGCCACCGCCGAAGCCAAGCGCCGTTCGCTGGCCCTGGGCGCCAAGGACTTCCTCACCAAACCATTCGACACGCTCGAAGCGATGCTGCGCGTCTGGAACCTGCTCGAAACACGCGTGCTGTACAAGCGCCTGCAGGCGCTGGCGCCGAAAGAGGACCTCGCGCCGCAAAGCTACCGCAGCCGGGCATCCTGACTAGAACACCTTCACCGGCACGTTGAGGATCAACCGGTACTCGCGCTCGCTGGGTTCGACGTAGTGCGCCGAACCCCGGTGCACCAGCGCGATGAAAGCCAGGCTGATACCCTTGACGTCGCCGCGATCGAAAACGTAGCTGGCCTTCAGCCCAAGCTCGTGATGATTGCCATGGACATGGGCCCCGCCACGCCAGTAGGCATCGCGCCAGGTCCCCGCTTCGGGAGCCGCGCGCATCACCTGGGCGGGCGACTTGCTGCGGCCGGCGATACCCCAAAAAATCACGCTCATCCCCGGCAGCGAAAAATCGGCGCCGTTCGCCGTGTAGCGCAGCTGCAGCGACTTCTCGCGCGGCCCGTTATAGTCGGCCACCATGCCGTTGGCCAGATACAGCCCGTTCGCCTCCTGAACATAGTCCAGGTACTGGTCGCTCATCACGTGCTGGAACGAGATCGCCAGCTCCGAAGCGCCAAGCTGCCTGGCCAGCGCCACGCTGTAAGCCTTGCCGCCGATCGGCCCCTGCAAGCCCGCGCCCTGGTCGCGGGTTAAATACGCCGCGCCGCCAAGGGTCCACTTGCTCGCCTCCGAGGCCCCGACGCTATGCCTCCCCGCGATAAACAGCTGGTTCCAGACATCGCGCGCCTGCGCAGCATAAACCGATACCTTGCTGGACGCCGAAGTCAGGTTCACGCCACCGTAACTAAGACGCGAGATCGGCGTGCCGCCATAGGCGGTTTTCAGCCCCACCACACCGGTGCGCCCGCGCGGATTGACGGCATCGACGCTGCCGGCCTCCACGCCCACCCCTCCGGCCGGTTCCCCGGTCAGCGTCACGCCACGAAACGACGGCGGCAGCGCGCGGTTGTCCTTCGACTCGAGAAAGACATTCTCCACCTGCTGCAAGCCGTATTTGAGCAGCATGCCGCCATAGCGCGCCTTCACCGCATAGCCGCCCATGTACGCCCAGGCCTTGCGCCTTTCGCCGCCGCTGCCGTCACGATCCACGTGCACCATGTCGCCGGACGCGCCGTCGCCATCGAGCTTGACGGCGCCGAAGAGCGAGGCGTCGACACCGAAACCGCTTTGGCCCGAACTCAAGCCGGAGACGAAATTTCCCTGCGCGCCCTGCACCCAGCCGCGCTGCGTGCCGTAGCCGTTGATCGTCAGGCTGTCGCGGTAGTTCCTGAACAGGATGTGCAGCGTACTGTCGGCCAGCATGCGGGGCTGCGCGGGCGGTGTCTCAATCGCGCCAAGCGACGGCGCGGTTTGACGCGCGTCGCCGGCCCGGATCGCCGGCATCGTCGCCGCCGCCGCCAACATCTCCGGCGCCGCGCGGCCGGCCGCAGCCTCCATCGCGCCTGGCGCCGCGTCGTCGCCGCCGGCCTGCGCGGACAGGCTGGCCAAAGTGGTCAGCAGCGCCGCTATCATGCGCCCGGCCCGTCCAGCGTCCGCGCCAGCGATTCGAGATACAGCGCGAAGTCGCCCAGATTGGCGACCAGTTGCTGGCCGTTCGGCACGGCGGCGCATTTGGCCTGCGTTTCCGCGGCCGGCAACGGGTGGGTGAAGGCCACGCGCCCGCTCCTCGCCTGCGGCAGCATGTCGTGCAGCAGCGCGGCGCGCGGATCGTCGGTCCGGCGCAGCAGCGCCAGAAACGCGTCGTAGCCTATCGGCGCCGACTCGCGCCCCAGTTTGCCGGCGACCGCCCACACCAGCATGTCGAACGGGACGAACTGCTGTCCCACCACATCCACCAGCGCCGGCGCGCCGCCGAAATTGGCCTGCGTACCGACAAACCCGCATAGCCAGCGCGCCAGCGCGTCGATCGGCAGCAGGCCAAGCTCGCCGCAGCCGGCCGGCGCCACCCCCAGCCGCAAGCAGCAACTCAATAGCATATGCACCAGCGACTGCTGATTGACATGGCCGGCGCAGATCGACGGCAGCACGTCATCGACCCTATAGATGCGGGCCGGTAGTCCTTGCGCCTGCGCGCGCACGATCAGCCGGTCCGCCAGGTACTTGGTATAGCCATAGCCGGTGGTGCCGGCCGGCGCGGCGCCATGCACGTCCACCGCCTTCAGCTTGGCGGCGAGCGAGGAAACGTGATGCACGCGCTTGGCCCGGCCCTCACGGCAAAACTGAATCAAACTGGCGGTTCCCAGCACGTTGGGCGCGAACAGCTGCGTCGCCGGCAGCAGGAAATTGACCTCCGCGCCGCAATGAATCACCTCGTCGATCTCGGCCGCCTGATGCTCCCACACCGGCAGCGGCAGCCCCCACTTCGGCGCGGCCAGGTCGCCCAGCAGCACCTTGATGCGGGCAAGCGGCAGCGCCTGGCCGCGATGCGCCGCGCGGTAGACGGACGCCAGCCGGTCCAGCGCGGCCTGGCTGCTGGCGCCGCGCAGCAGCACCGACACTTCCAGCGTCGTGGTGCGCAGCAGGCATTCCAGCACGTGCACGCCGATGCAGCCGGTGGCGCCGGTCAGCAGCACACGGCGGCTGGCGGCGGCCGGCACGCCGGTGTTGCTGTACTCGACCTCCGGCAGCGACAAGTTGCCCTGCCCGGCCGCGTTGCCACCCGCGTTCAGGAATGCCGCCAGCGCGCGCGGCGTCGGATATTCGTAGAGCCGCGTCACCGGCACCGTCACGCCGCTCGCTTGTGCCAGCATCAGCGACAGGTTGACCGCCGCCAGCGAATCGCCGCCGTTATCGAAGAAATTCGTATCCGGACCGATGTCTGTCATCAGCAGCACGCCGCGGTAGCAATGCACGATCATCTCCAGCATGCCGGCCGCGCCCTCCCGCGCAATGGGGGCGATGGTCGCCGGCGCGGTTTGCGCGGCGATCATGTCGACGATGCGCTTGCGATCCAGCTTGCCATTGGCCGACACCGGCAAGGACGCCAGCCACAGAACACGGCGCGGCATATGCGTCATTGGCAAATGGTGGGCCAGCGCCCGGCGCAGACGGCATGCCTCGATCTCCGCCGGCGCGGCATACGCCAGCGCCAGTTCGGGCTCGCCGTTCGCGGCCGGCGCCATCAGCGCCACCGCGTCGCCCACGTCATCGAAGCACGCCTTCATCGCCAGCGCCAGCTCACCCAGTTCGATACGAACGCCGCGCACCTTGACCTGGTCGTCGGCCCGTCCGGCATATTCGAGCAGCCCGTCCGCGCGCACGCGTCCCATGTCGCCGGTACGGTACACGATCGGGCCCGGAACGTCCGGGAAGGGATTCGCCACAAAGGCGCGCGCGGTCAGCTGCGGCAGGTTCAGGTAGCCGGCGCCGACACAGACGCCGCCGACGACGATCTCGCCAAGCTCCCCGTCGACAAGCACCCGCATCGACGGATCGACGATGCGCACATGGGTGTTATCGATCGGCCGTCCGAGCGGGATATGCTGCCCGTCCTCGTCGTGCACCTCATGGAACACCATGCCGATGGACGCCTCCGTATGGCCATAGGTGTTGATCACGCGGCACTGCGGCAGCAGGCGGCGGAAGCTGTGCACCGAAGGGGCGTCGATTTCCTCGCCGCCGATCAGCAAGTAACGCAGGCTGGCCAGCTTGGCACGGGCGATGCCGCCGCTTTCCAGGCCGCGCACCAACAGCTTGAACAGCGTCGGCACGAAGTCGGTCATGGTGACGCCGTGGCGCGCGATGTCTTCGACCACGGCATCCAGATCCCAGCGGCCGCGCCGCTCTGGCAGGACCGAGACGCTGCCGCCGGTCAATGGCCACAGCATCTGCCAGATCGACGAATCGAACAACGGCGCGCTGTTCTGGTACACCACCTGGCGTTGACCGAAACGGCGCGTCATGTAGCGGAAGCGGTTGGCCAGCCCGGCGTGATGATTGAGCGCGCATTTGGGCACGCCGGTGGAACCGGAGGTGAAGAACCCATACACCAGATCGGCGCCAGCGCCGCTCGCGCCGGCGCCCGGCACCGATGTGGTCCGGCGGCCGTCCCCTTCCAAACGCATCCCGACGACACGCACACCCGCCGCCAACAGCGCCTCGTGGCCCTCGTCGCCGGCGATCGCGATGCCCGCCTCGGTGGTGGCGGCGACGGCGCGCAGCCGCAGCGCCGGCCAGCCGACATCGATCGGCACGATGACGGCGCCCAGCATCATCGTCGCCAGCCAGGCCACCGGCAGTTCGATCCCGGTGCCGAGCGCGCACAGGACCATATCCTTGCGCCCCACGCCCCGCTCCCGCAGCAGGTCGGCATTGGCCTCGGCGGCCGCCATCAGATCGGCATAAGTTATCTCGCTGGCGCCGCAGCGCACGGCGACGCCGGAGCCGTGCGCCTCGGCGGCGGCGCGCACCATATCCAGAACGCTGTCGGCGACGTACGGACGTGCGTGGTCAAACCCAATATTGAGCATACAGTCAACCTCAAAAAGTTAGAAATACGCTATGCGGCGCGGGCGGGTGCGGCTAAAGGTACTGGCGTGGGCACAAGCACGATGCGGATCGCGGCCACGCTGACGATGAAAGTCATGCAAACCCCGATCAGCGACAACGGCGACACGGCAAGCCGGCCGTCGAACAGCTGGAGCACGATGCTGACCAACGGCGCCCCGGCCATCACCACCATCGTCAGGAACGGCGTTCCGAGCGTGATACCCCGTTGCAGCAGCACCATCGGGAACACCACCCCGATCACGCTCAGGCCCGAGATCAGCGCGCCGTGCGCGAGCACCGTCTCCACCAGGGTTCCTTGCCACAGCGCGTAGCCACCGGTGACGGCGAGCAGCAGGTAAAACCGGTGCGCCATCACCTGGTCGGTGCGGAAACCGCGCACGCTCAGTCGTTTCAGGTACACCGTGCTGACGGTCATGAAGTAGCCGCAGCCTATCGCGGCGGCCGCGCCGAGAAGGATGCGCGACTGCTTGAAATCCACCACCGCCGAGCGGCCCGACAGGCTGCCGTAAAACAGCACCGCGCCGCCGGCCACAAACCCGGCCGCCAGCGCCCAGCGCGCCGGCGTGCGCCGCGCGGGACCGGCGCCGCCTTCGAAGGCGATCGCCACGAACGGCCCCACCGAACACATTAACGTGGCGGCGACGGCCGGCTCCAGGTTGGCGTAGGCGACATACATCAGTATCCAGCTCAAGCCCGTGGTGACGTTGAGCGCGCCGATCTCGCGCCTGCCCAGGCCCAGCGCCAGCACCTGCGACGGCCCGTTGCGCTCCCGGTAGCGGCGTACGCCGTAGAACATCAGCGCGGCCCACAGGAAGCTGACAAAGGTGAAGGCCGCGATATCGATTTCCTGCAGTAGCATGGCCGCCGTAACGCCATTGGCGGCGGCCAGCACCGCATACGCGGCGACAAAGCACAACGCGGCAAGCGGGCGATACACCGTCGCCGGCGGTGGCATGGCCGCCGATGCGGGAGTATCTGCCGCCGGCCGGATAACCGACGCGCCCATTACGCCGCCTCCGCCTGGCGTACCGAGAACAGGCGCCGGCCGCGCTCCAGTTCACGGATGGTTTCGTAGTCGCGGCGCAGCACCTTCTGGTCGGCGTTCGTGAGATAGACCACGCCCGGAATCGAAAACAGATCGGTGGTGCGCATGATGCGGTCGCCCACCTCCGGCGTGTGGAAATGGCAGGCATACGACGGCAGCTCGCATATCGCCCGCAAGCCCGATATATCCTCGACCGTGCCGCTCTGGTCGGAGATCAGGGCCACGCACATGACGTGCCGGTTCAGAACATACGGTTGGTCCAGGCGCCGCGCAAATGCCTCCGCGTCGCAGCAGCGCTCGACGGCCAATGTCACCTGGCTCGCGCCCAGGGCGTCGATCACCGGCTGTTCCAGCATGCTGCCCTGCAGCCTGGCGCCGGTTTCGACCAGCACCGGACCGCGTTCGGTCATCATCACCTCGGAATGCGCCGGACCGTTGCGCACCTCCAGCGCATCGAGCACCTGGCGCATGTAGCCGGTCAGGCTGTCCTGCAGCGGCCCCACGGCCGGCAGCAGCTCCTCGCAGTCATAGAGGTTGGAGGCGCCCGACAGCGTCTTGCGGCGGTCGATCCAGATATCTGAAAAATAATGCCGTCCGTCGATCGACACGCTGTTGACCACATACTGCGTGCCGGCCAGGTAGGTCTGCGCCAGCACCTGGCTGTTGATGGCGCCCATCCGGTTACGCTGGCCGATCATGCTGTCGAAGGCGGCCCGCAGCTGGCCGGCGCTCGAACAGAAGAACACATGGTCGCTGCCCGCGCTGGCGAGCGGCTTGACCACGATCGGCCAGCCGCGCCTTCCGTCTCCCGCCCATTGCAGCAGCGCCTCGACATCATCGGTGCGCAGGCTGTCGGCGGCGGCCAGGCCGGCCTCCGCCAGCGCTTGCGCCATCTCGTATTTGTCGCGGCGGCGGCGCGAACTGGCCACCGGATTGCCGGCCAGTCCCAGCTCGGCGGCCAGCAGATCGGCCAGTTCGACGCCGGTCTCGGCGCCCGCCATGACCCACGCCGCGTGGCCGCCGCCCAGCGCCGCCGCCAATTTGCTGACACAGTCGTCCAGGTTGCGGTAGACGATGCTGGCGGCGAAGGTGTCAGGCTGGAAGCTCGGCACGTAGCTGGGCGGAATGGTCGCCGCGCTCTGTATGTGGATGCTCGGGATGCCGCGCGCGCCGAACTTCGGCGCCAGCTCGCCGCCGGTCGAATAGGCGTCGACGATCACTGCAAAGGGTTGGGACATGATGGACTCCGTTCGCTCGTAAATTAAATCCCGCACAACTCGTGCGCGACCAGATCGGCATAGGATTCGCGGTGGCGTATCAATCGCTGCCGCCCGCCCTCGACCATGACCTCGGCCGGCCTGCCGCGCGAGTTGTACTGGCTGGCCATGCTCATGCCATAGGCGCCGCAGGAGAAAATCGCCAGCAGGTCGCCGCCGTTGAGCGCCGGCATGGCGCGCCCCAGCGCGAAGTAATCGCCGGTTTCGCAGATCGGACCGACGATGTCGATGGCGTCGAATTCGCCGGCATCGCCATCGGGCGCGCCCTGGCCCGGCAAGCCGCTCCAATGGCCTTCGAAGGCGCCGAAGCTGGCCGGCCAGATCACGTGGCTGGCGCCGTACAGGGTCGGACGCAGCAGCACGTTCATGCCGGCATCGACGATCGCGATCTTGCGCTCCCAGCCCTGCTTGATGTATTCCACGGACGTCAGCAGGATGCCGGCGTTGGCGCTGATCGAGCGGCCCGGTTCGATGATGAAGTGCTTGCCGCGCCGTTTGAGCCCCTGCAGACGATCGCAGATCGCCGCGCCCATCTGGGGCAGCGAACACGACGCCTGCGTCTCGCTGCCGCGGTACTGGGCCGGGAAGCCGCCGCCGATGTTAATGAACTCGATCCTGCTGCCACTGGCCTCGATGCGGTCGGCCAGCTGTTCGACCTTGTCGATGGCCGCCAGGTAGGTGGCGGTGGCGGCGATCGGCGACCCCAGATGGACATGGATGCCGACCACGTCGACATGGCGGTACAGGTTACGTTCGAACAGCGCCTCGGCGCGCAGCAGCGGCACGCCGAACTTGGTCTGGCGTCCGCCGGTTGAGGTTTTCTCATGGGTGTCGGCGTCGGCGACATCCGGATTGACGCGCACCGCCGCCTTGACCCGCTTGCCCGCCGCCCGTGCCACCTCGTCGATGCGCGCCAGTTCGCCCTCCGATTCGGCGTTGAACAGGAACACGCCGGCATCGATCGCGTAAGTCAGCTCGTCGCGCGACTTGCCCACGCCGGCGAAGACGATTTTTTCCGGCGCGGCGCCGGCCTGCAAGGCCCGATACAACTCGCCGCCGCTGACGACATCGAGCCCGCAGCCCTGTTCCACCAGCAGCTTGAGCACGCCCAGGTTGCTGCAGCTTTTGACCGAGAAGCAGATCAGCGGCTCAATGCCGGAGAAGGCATCCCGCACCACCGCGCAGTGATGCTTGAAGGTCTGCGCGCTGTAGACATATACCGGGCTGCCGTGCGCCTCGGCGATCGCGCGCGCCGGCACGCCTTCGATGTGCAGCTCGCCGTTCACATAATGAAAATGGTCCATCTTGTTCCTTAAGAATTTACTACTGAATTTACTGCGGAGTGTGTTGATAGATTCAGGGCCGGCGCCTGCGGCAGCAGCCACCCGCCTTTCTGCAAATAGTCGATGATGGTTTGCGCGCACCGCGCCGGCGACGCGGTCGACGTATCGAGCACGATGTTGGCGTGTTGCGGCGCTTCGTAGGGCGAATCGATGCCGGTGAAGTGCCGCAGCTGGCCTTCGCGGGCCTTGCGGTACAAGCCCTTCGGATCGCGCCGCTCGCACACGTCGAGCGTCGCATCGAGATAGATCTCGATGAACTGCGCGTCGCCGATCATTTCTTGTACCAGCGCCCGGTCCTGGCGGAACGGCGAAATGAAGGCGGTCAGCACGATCATCCCGGCGTCGACGAACAGTTTGCTCACTTCGCCGACGCGGCGGATGTTCTCCACCCTGGCCTGGTGGCTGAAATCGAGATCGCGGCACAGGCCATGGCGCACGTTGTCGCCGTCGAGCACATAGGTCAGGTAGCCCTGGCTGAACAACGTACCCTCGACCAGTCCCGCCAGCGTGCTTTTGCCGGAGCCGCTCAAGCCCGTGAACCACAGAACACAGGGCCGCTGGCGCAGCCGTGCGGCGCGCATGCCGCGCACCACGGGGAAGTCATGCCAGGTGAGCGAGGATGACAGGCCGCTCATGGCTGCGCGCTCCCTGCTTGCTGGCGCAGGTAATCGTAGAACGGCCGGTTGGCCTGGTAGAAGCCGCGCAACTGCTCGTGGTTGTCGACCCTGACCGCGTACTGGCGTTCGATCGGCGCGATGCGGTTGCTGTTGGCCGCATCCAGGTGCCAGCGCTTGGTGCGCTCCCAGATTTCCAGGTGGCCGCCCTCCCATTGCAGCGACTCCGGCAGGTGTTTCAGGCCGGCGCTTTCGCAGAAGCGCGCCACCGTCCCGCCAGGATCGGCCACCAGCTTTTCCGCGTCGATGAACAGCGGCCGCGCGCGCGCCTGAAGCCGCACCAGATCGTAGACGCGCGCCAGGTGCTCGTAGCCCACATCCTCGCAGCGCATCTCCGGATTGATGTGGTAGTGCGAGTTGATCACGCTGGCCGGCTCGCGCAGCATGAAGATATGGGTGGCGTCGCGCAGGTAGTTCGTACCATCGAGCATATCCCTGTAATCGTACTCGCAGGTGTCCTTGACGAAGACCGGGCCGTCAGCCAGCAGGCGCTCCACATGCTCGAACAATGCCGGCGCGGTGTCGAGCCGGCGCGGCTCGGCGCCGGCCCGCCGGTGCACGAAATGGCCGCACGCCGCCAGATCGCACAGCGGCTCGTGCAGGATGGTGAAGTCGCCGCGCGCGGCCATCACGCGGACGAAAGCGGTCGATAGCGAGCGCGGTGGCGCCCACATCACAAACAAACGGTGTGCGGTGGAGGTCATGGTGGATTCCCCCGGCGCTCAGGCCACCGCTTCGGTGATCCACTTCTGGCCGCCGTGGGCGAAGCGGAACTGCTGCGCGGTGAAGCGCGACTTGGCGTAATCGTGCACGCGGTCGACCGTGTAGCTGCCCTTGAAGCAGATCATGTCGACCACGCCGCTGGCATTCGCGGTCAGCTCCTCGGCGCTGTTGATGGCGGTCTGCGTGGCCGGATCGTACAGGCGGCCGGCGTAGGTCTGGCGCGCGATGAACGGCGACAGGAAGCGCATCAACTCCCAGCCATCCTTGTCGACGGTGGCCTGGAACAGGTGGCGCGCGGCGGTGCCCAGCAGGTCCAGTCCCGGCGACTCGTACAAGCCACGGCCCTTGGTGCCGTTCATGCGGTTCTCCAGCACGTTCTTGAGCAGCACGCCATTGCGGCCGGCGATCTGGTTGGCCATGGCGATGGCGCCATGCGCGCTCAACTCGGTGCCGTTGATGGCGACCGGCAGGCCGTTCCTGAAGATGATCGAGCAGCGCTCCGGCTGGTCCGGCGCATCGGCCACGCGCACGCCCATGATCGGCGTCACCGAGTCGGTCGGATTGGACAGCAGCTCGACCTCGCGGTTCTCATGCGACACGCCACCCAGATTGGCGTCGACCGAGTGGTGCGCCTTGCCGAGCATCAGGGTCTGGTCGGCGTCGGCGACGAAATCGCTCATCGCCACGCGGCTGCGGAAGCGCTCCGCCGTGGTCGGGTCTTCCCACGGCGAGAACGGCAGGATCTCGGGCGCGAACATCTTCAGGTAGTACGTGAAGCGGAACTCGTCGTTGCCGCCGTGGACCGCGCCGTGCGCCAGCACATTGCACTGCTGCTCGCGCAGCGCCGCGACCAGCCCCTTGACCGTCACCGCGCGCGCGATGCCGGTGGTGTTCCAATAGCCGCCGTCATACTGTGCCTGGGCGCGCACCGCCTGCAGGAACACCTGCGCGATCTCCTCCTTCAGATCGATCACCCTGGTGTCCTGCATCAGATCGATATTGCCGGCGCAGTAGTCGTGCCCCTCCTCGCCCGGCTGGCCGATATCGACCGTGAACTGGTCGTAGGCCACGCCCTCTTCCTTCAGGCGCTGCGTGATGAACAAGCTAACCAGTCCGCCCGAAGCGCAGATACCGATTTTTTTACCTTTAAGTTCTGAGAATTTCAAGATGATTTCCTTGAGGGTTGCGGTTGACGGCGCGGGCGCCGCGGGAATGAAACGGATACGACTAAAGAGCTACTGCGACCACCAGGTGGGCTCGCGGTCCCAGCGATGCCGGCGCAGCATCTCCAGCACGTGCGGGGCCAGCGGCACGGCGCCGGAACAGGCCAGGTTGGCGTCCACGTGGGCCACCGAGCGCATGCCGGGGATCACCGTGGCCACGGTGTCGTTGGCCAGAATGAAGCGCAGCGCGGTGCGCGCCATGTCGGCGCCGGCCGGCAGCGCGGTGCGCAGCGCCTCGACCCGCGCCACAGTCGGCGCCAGGTTCTCGGGGACGAAATAGCTGGCGCGCCAGTCGCCCTCGGGCCAGGTGGTGGTTTCGCGCAGCATGCCGGTCAGCGAACCCTCGTCGAACGGGACCCGGGCGATGACGCCGATATCGAGTTCGCGGCACAGCGGGAACAGCAGGTCTTCCGGCGCCTGGTCGAAGATGTTGTAGATGACCTGCACCGAATCGATCAATCCGGTGCGCAGGGTGTCGAGCACATTGGCCGGCTCCCAGCGATTGACGCTGATGCCGACGCCGCCGATCATGCCCTGGCGCTTCAGATCCTCGACCGCGCGCTGCCACGATTCCTCGCCGGCCCACGCGTCTTCCCAGACGTGGAACTGCAGCAGATCGATGGTATCGGTGCCCAGGCATTCCAGGCTGCGGCCGACGTATTCATGGATGTGCGCCACCGGGAAGATATCCTCGATGCGGTCGCCGCGCCGCGACGGCCACTCGCGGTTTTTCGGCGGCACCTTGGTGGCCACGTACAGCTTCTTTTCAGGGTGGTCGCGCAGCGCGCTGCCCAGCATGCGCTCACTTTCGCCGCGCCCGTAGATCCAGGCCGTGTCGAAAAAATTACAGCCGCCGGCGATCGCGTGGTGCAGCGCCTCCATCCCGGCGCCGGTGCTCGATCCGGTCCATCCACCCTCGCCGCCGGCCACGCCCCACATGCCGTAACCGACGTCGGAAACCTTCCAGGCCAGCCGGCCAAAACGACGATATCTCATAAGCTGATCCGCTTTCCGTTGAAAATTCCAGTGCGTTCAGTATGAAAGTTTTAGCAACGAAAACATAATATCAATATGTTCACACCCTATTCATTCCTGATATAGTTCAGTGATCTGAATTCAAGCGGGGATGCCATGGGCTTTACTTTTCGCCACGTTGAGGTGTTTTGGGCGGTGATGACGTCGGGGAGCACGACCGGCGCCGCCGAGATCCTGCACACCTCGCAACCGACCATCAGCCGCGAATTGAGCCGGTTCGAGAAGCTGTCGCAGCTGACGCTGTTCAAGCGCAGCGGCGGCAAACTGGTGCCGACCGAGCATGGGCTGATGCTGTTCGACGAGGTCCAGCGCAGCTATCTGGGTCTAGAGCGGATCGGCAACGCGATCGAGGCGCTGCGCCATTTCCGCCAGGGGCAGATCGCGGTGGCCTGCCTGCCGGCTTTTTCCAGCACGCTGCTGCCGCGCGCGAGCCAGCACTTCTGCAGCAAGTTCCCGGGTGTGAGTTTGAATGTGACGCCGCTCGAGAGCCCGGCCTTGCAAGAGTCGCTGACCAGCCAGCGCTATCACCTGGGGCTGACCGAGGAGCCGGGCATCCCGCCGGGGACCAAAATGGAAGCGCTGCTGACGATGGACGTGGTGTGCGTGCTGCCGCCGCGCCATCGGCTGTGCGAGAAGCGCACGCTGACGCCGCAGGATTTTTCGGGCATCGACTTCGTGTACTTGGCGGCCGGCGATCCGTATCGGAAGATGGTCGACAACACGTTCCGCGAGCATGGCGTGGAGCGCAGGATGGTGGTCGAGACCCACAGCGCGGCGGCGGTCTGCGCCACGGTGAGTTTGGGGGTCGGGGTGGCGATCGTCAATCCGTTGACGGCGCTGGAGTATGCGAGGACCGGGCTGCAGATACGGCGGTTCTCGCATCCGGTGCCGTATTCGGTGAATCTGGTGACGCCGTTGTTCCGGCCGGATTCCGAGAGCGTCAACCGGTTCATCGACGCGCTGCATCACAGCTGCCGGCAGATCGGCGCGGAGTTGGAGGCGATCACCGCGAGCTGACGGCTTGGATTTGTCGCGGGTGCGCATCGACCACGAAACCACGTGCATCCGAGGTTTTCATGTGTCCTGCAGCTTCTTCATCCGGTACGACAGCTGCGGGCGCGTGAGGCCCAGCATGCGCGCGGCGGCCGACAGATTGCCGTCGGCGCGCTTGACCGCCGCCAGTATCAGCGTGCTTTCCAGCGCGTCCAGCGACCACGCCTGCGCCTTGCCGTCCACCGCCTCGCCCAGCATCCCCGGCAGCACGTCCAACAGCTCCGAACTGACCGTCGCCACAGGCGCCGACGCCGCTCCCGGACTGGTCAACCTGCCCGTCTGCGCCAGCGAAAAATACGACGCCTGCGATTCCTCCCCGCTGGTGAACAGATGCGGCAAATCGATCGGCCCATCCTCGTTGGCGTAGATCACCCCGCGCTCCACCAGATTCTGCAGCTCCCGTATATTCCCCGGGAAGTGATAGGTGAGCAGCGCGTCGACCGCGCGCGCGGTGAACCCCGTCAACCGCCGCTGATGCTTCTGCCCATAATGCCGCATGAAGTAGCCCATCAACAGCGGAATGTCGTCGCGGCGGTCGCGCAGCGGAGGCAGGTGGATCGGGAACACGTTCAGACGGAAGAACAAATCCTCCCTGAAGCGCCCCTGCCGGATCTCCTCGCGCAGGTCGACATTGGTCGCCGCCACCACCCGCACGTCGACCTTGACGCTGCGCACGCCGCCGACCCGCTCGACCTCCCCCTCCTGCAACGCGCGCAGCAGCTTGCCCTGCGCGACCAGGCTCAAAGTCGCTATCTCGTCGAGGAACAGCGTACCGCCGCTGGCGCGCTCGAAGCGCCCGGGCCGCGACTGCGTGGCGCCGGTGAAGGCGCCGCGTTCGACCCCGAACAACTCCGATTCGATCAGCGTCTCCGGTATCGCCGCGCAGTTGACGGCGACGAAGGGCTGCTCCTTGCGCTTGCCGATCTGGTGCAGCATGTACGCGAACAGCTCCTTGCCGACGCCCGATTCGCCGGTGAACAGCACCGTGGCCGCCGTCGGCGCCACCCGCTTGAGCATATGGCAGGCCGCGTTGAACGCCGACGACACGCCCACCATCTCCTTGTCCGCGTAGGGCCGCTCGTCGTCGCCCGCCAGGATCGCGGCTTTCTGGTGCGCGTGCGGTTCGCTGTAGGCCGTGGTGCTGACGAAGGCCTCGGCGTTCAGGAAGCGCAGGTCCTCCTCGACGTTGTCCCACTCGTCGGCCGGTTTGCCGATCAGGCGGCAGTGCTTGTGCCCCATCGACATGCACTCTATCTCGCGATAAATCGTCAGGCGGCCGATCATCGCGCTGGTGTAGCCGATCGCATAACCGGTCTGCATCCAGCATGCCGGCTCGGTGCCGATACCGAAATCGGCGGTGTGCACCTCGTCCTCGCCGGAATGGTGCCACAGGAATTCACCGCGATAAGTGCCCAGTTCCACGTCGAACTCGAAGTGCAGCGCCTCGACCTTGACCGCGCCCTCGAGCGAGTGCATGCGCGGGCCGGCCGAAAACAGCGCCGCCGGATCGGCGTCCGGCCAGCGTTCGCGCAGCAGCTGGGCGTCGCGCGCGCCGGCCGAATAGCCCACCCGCGTCAGCAGGCCGCGCGTGCGTTCCGCCCCTATGCTCTCGAGCAGTTCGCGCCGCAACGAACCGAGTGACGTCATATGCACCAGCTGCATGCGCTGGCCATTCAACCATATGCGGCCGTCGCCGGGCGAAAAATGCAGGCTCTGGGTGATGTCGTCCAGGGTCGGCGCCGCGCCTTCGTTCAAATGGGCGCTGTCGCCCCGGTTCAGCATCTTGCCGGTGGCTTGCGATACCTCCGCCAGCGAAACGCGTTCACGCTTGCTCATGTCTCCGCCTTCGTCATTTTTTATCAAATCATACATCGGTAGTTCTCCTGGTTGATCATTTGATCAAGCGGCCGGGCCGCGACATTTTTGCTGCGACGCGCAACCGCGCGTCTCGAATTCGGCCGCCAACCCGGCGAATCGATCATGGTGCACCGCACCACACCGAAACCACACATCGCTGGCACGCAACTTGTAATAGCTAAGGAAAGAGCGGCAAGCGGACCTTATGCAACTAGCGTGCTAACCAGCGTGCGAAGGCCTCCGACCTGCCCCGTCAAATCAACCAAGGAGACAGACATGAGCGACATCACCGGCGCCGGCGGCGCCTTCCTCAGCCCCGCCATCTGGCGCGACCGTGTTTTCAACGGCGAATGGATCGCCTCCCAGGGCGGCAACCACGTATTCACGGAGCCGGCCACCGGCGAGCAGCTGGGCCGCATCGGCCTGGCCAACGCCGCCGACGTGCTGGCCGCCGGCGCCCAGGCGCGCGCCGCGCAAAAAGCCTGGGCCAAATCGGACTACAAGGAGCGCGCCGCGATCTTCCGCCGCGCCGCCGTGCTGATCGCCCAAAACCACGACGAACTGTCGACGTGGATCGTGCGCGAAACGGGCGCCATCCGGCCCAAGGCCGATCTCGAACTGCGCGAAGCCATCGCCCACCTGCAGGAAGCGGCGGCCATGCTGACGCAGCCCAAGGGCCAGCTGCTGGCCTCCGCCACCGGCACGATGAGCATCGCGCGGCGCGTGCCGCATGGCGTGGTCGGCGTGATCTCGCCGTTCAACTTCCCGTTGATCCTGTCGATCCGCTCGATCGCGCCGGCGCTCGCCACCGGCAACGCCGTGGTCCACAAGCCGGACCTGCAAACCCCGATCAGCGGCGGTGTGCTGATCGCCCGCGTCTTCGAGGCGGCGGGCCTGCCCAAAGGCCTGCTGCACGTGCTGCCGGGTGGCGTCGACGCCGGCCAGGCCATGTGCGGCCATCCGGACATCGGCATGATCGCCTTCACCGGATCGACGGCGGCGGGCCACAGCGTCGGCGAGCTGGCCGGCCGCAACCTGAAGAAGATGTCGCTGGAACTGGGCGGCAAAAACTCCTTGATCATCCTCGACGACGCCGATCCGGACATCGCCGCCTCCAACGCCGCATGGGCCACCTTCCTGCACCAGGGCCAGATCTGCATGTGCGCCGGCCGCATCCTGCTCCAGCGCGGCATCGCCGACGCGGTGATCTCACGCCTGACCCACAAGGCGCGCCACCTGCCGGTCGGCGATCCGATGGGCGGCGACGTCGCGCTCGGACCGCTGATCAGCGATCGCCAGGTCCAGCGCCTGCATGCCATCGTCGAGGACAGCGTCGCCGACGGCGCCACCCTGCTGGCCGGCGGCACCTTCGAACGGCGGTTCTACAAACCCACCGTGCTGACCGGCGTGCGCGCCGGCATGCGCTGCTTCGAGGAGGAACTGTTCGGTCCCGTGGCGTCGATCACCGTGTTCGACACCGACGAGGAAGCCATCGCGCTGGCCTCGGCCACCACCGGCTGCCTGGCGCTTGGCGTGATCACGCCCAATCTCACCCGCGCGATGCGCATCGCCGACAGCGTGCCGTCCGGCCATGTGCACATCAACGACCAGACCGTGGTGGCCGAAGCGCATGCGCCCTTCGGCGGCGGTGGCACCTCGGGCAACGGCGGCCGCCACGGCGGCACCGTCGACTGGGACGAATTCACGCAACTGCAATGGCTCACGATCAAAACCGAAGCGCCGCGCTACCCGTTCTGACACAACGCATAACACCAATAACCACAAGGAGACAACATGAAGTTACATAACAAAACCATCGTCGTCACCGGCGCCGCCTCGGGCATCGGCGCCGAAGTCGCGCGGCTGGCGCGCTTCGAGGGCGCCACCGTCATCGGCATGGACCGCAACGATCCGGGCCTGACACTGGACGGCTTCGTGCCGGTGGACCTGAGCAGCACCGGCAGCATCGACGACGCCATCGCCAAGCTGCCGCAGCGCGTCGACGCGCTGTGCAATATCGCCGGCGTGCCGGGCACCGCCAACCCGGCGCTGCTGGCCAAGGTCAATTACCTCGGCCTGCGCTACCTGACCTCCGGCGTGCTGCCGCGCATGCCGGCCGGCGGCGCCATCGTCAACGTCGCCTCCATCCTCGGCGCCGAATGGCCGGCGCGCCTCGACCTGCACAAGGAGCTGGCGGCCACGGAAGGCTTCGCGGCCGGCCAGGCGTGGCTGGACCAGCATCCGGTGCCGGACGAGACCTGCTACCAGTATTTCAAGGAGGCGCTGATCGTCTGGACCTATGCCCAGTCGCAGAAATGGTTCATGGAGCGTTCGGTACGCATGAACAGCGTGGCGCCGGGACCGGTGTTCACGCCCATCCTCGGCGACTTCGTCTCCATGCTGGGCGAGGAGCGCGTGCAGCGCGACGCCCACCGCATGAAGCGCCCCGCCTATGCCGACGAGGTGGCGTCCGTCGTCAGCTTCCTGTGCAGCGACGAATCGCGCTGGATCAGCGGCGTCAACATCCCTGTCGATGGAGGGCTGGCCTCGACCTTTATTTAACACGCCCGGCCGCGCGTCAGCGACCACCTAAAAACATAGCTAAAAACTAAAACCAGGAGACAGCAATGCAGACCAAAAAAAGCCTGAGCCGGAGCATACTGGCCATGGCGGTGGCGGCGGCCCTTCCCGCCGCCCACGCCTACGACTTCGAAACGGCCAATCCGGAACTGAAGATCAGCTGGAACAACACCTTCAAATACAGCGGCGCCTACCGCCTCAACGACGCCGATTCGCGCCTGCTGGCAGGCGGCTATCCATCGGCGGGGCCGGGCGACTTCACCGGCTATAACCTCGACGACGGCAACCAGAACTTCCGCAAGAAGGGCATCGTCTCGAGCCGGGTCGACTGGCTGTCCGAGTTCGACGCCGGCACCCGCACGCTGGGCATGCGCGTCAGCGCCGCCGGCTGGTACGACGACGCCTACATGGGCACCAACGACAACGGCTCGTCCGCCAGCAACGCCGTCACCCTGAACGGCCAAAGCGCCAACCGCTTCGCCAAGGGCACCAAGGTGCTCCATGGCCGCAACGCCGAACTGCTGGACGCCTTCGTCTTCGCCAAGGGCACGCTGGGCGAGCTGCCTGGCACCATCCGCGTCGGCCGCCACACGTTGCAATACGGCGAGAGCCTGTTCTTCGGCGCCAACGGCATCGCCAACGCGCAGGGACCGGTCGACCTGGTCAAGCTGCTCAGCGTACCGGGCGCGCAGTTCAAGGAGATCCTGCGTCCCGTCAACCAGGTATCGGGCCAGCTGCAGGTGGCGCCCACCGTCTCCATCGGCGGCTACTACCAGTTCGAATGGCGGCCGACGCAGATCCCGGGCGCCGGCAGCTATCTCAGTTCCTACGACGCCGCCGGCGCAGGCGCCACCGCCTTCCTGGTCGCGCCGACCAACAGCGGCGCGCCGGCCTTCGTCACGCAGCCGGACATGAAGGCCAAGAACTCCGGCCAGGGCGGCGTGCAGCTCAAATGGGCGCCGTCGGACTCGGACGTCGAATACGGTTTCTACGCCGCCCGCTACCACGACAAGTCGCCCTACTTCTACCTTGGCTTCGCGCCGTCCTTCCCGCCGGGCGCGCCGTCCACCGTGCAGGCCGTGTACGCGGAGAACATCCGCACCTTCGGCGTCAGCGCCAGCACCGTGATGCTGGGCGTGAACGTCGCCGCCGAGGCCTCGATCCGCCGCAACACGCCGCTGGTCAGCGACCCCACGCCCAACTTCTTATCCCGCAACGGCATCGGCACCATTGCCAACAACAGCGGCAATCCGGCCTACGCGGTCGGCAACACGGCGCACATCAACCTGTCGGCGATCTATGTGATGCCGACCAACCCGTTCTTCCAGGGTGCCTCGCTGCTGGGTGAAATCGCATGGAACCGCGCCACCAGCGTCGATTTCCAGGGTTCGCTCGATCCGAACACCACCCGCGACGCCACCGCCGCCCGCTTCATCTTCGAGCCGGCCTACTTCCAGGTCATCGATGGACTGGACCTGACGATCCCGATCGGCATCGGCTACAACATCGACGGCCGATCGCGCGCCATCTTCAACTTCAACGGCGGCGCCGAACATGGCGGCGACTTCAATATCGGCATCAACGCCACCTACCACCAGGACTGGAAGTTCGGCATCAGCTACGTCAAGTTCCTCGGCGGGACCGGCACCTTCCTGAAGAACAATCCGGCGACCAATATGCCGATCCTGAGCTACGCCCAGTCATTGAAGGACCGCGACTACATCTCCTTCAACATCAAACGCTCTTTCTAAGGACATAACTAAAATGAAGACATCCCTGAAACTGGCCGCCGCATCGCTTTCCTTGACCCTGACCGCCGCGCTGCCGATGCACGCCGGCGCCGCCGTCACCGCCGACGAAGCGACCAAGCTGCAAACCACGCTGACGCCGTTGGGCGCCGAAAAAGCAGGCAACAAGGACGGCTCGATTCCGGCCTGGGACGGCGCCTACGCCAAGGTGCCGGCGGGCTTCAAGCCGGGCGACTTCCGCGCCGATCCGTTCGCGGCCGAAAAGCCGGTCCTCGCCATCACCGGCAAGAACGTCGACCAGTACGCGGCCAAGCTGTCCGCCGCCACGGTGGCGATGCTGAAAAAGTACCCGAACTACCGGCTCGACATCTATCCAACCCACCGCACCGGCGGCGCGCCGGCCTGGGTCTATGAAAACACCTTCAAGAACGCCACCCGCGCCAAATCGGTGGACGGCGGCTACGGCGCCGAAGGCGCTTACGGCGGCATCCCGTTCCCGATTCCGAAGACCGGCTACGAGGCGATCATGAACCACCGCCTGGCATGGACCGGCGAGGCCGCGATCATGCCGCTGCGGACCGTCATCGTCACGCCGGACGGCAAGCGCGCCACCGCCACCGAAGCCGAACAGACCTTCATGCGCCCCTACTACTTCAAGGACGGCGGCCTGGATAAATTCGACGGCATCTACCAGTTCGGCCGCCTGATCACGCGCGCGCCGGCCTCGAAGGCGGGCGAAGGCATCCTGGTCCACGACGGCATCAACGAAGCCAAGCCGCGCGCCATCTGGCAGTATCTGGTGGGCCAGCGCCGCGTGCGCCGCGCGCCATCGGTGTCCTACGACACGCCGGATTCGGTCACCTCCGGCATCGGCTTGTTCGACGAGGCGTTCATGCTGTTCGGGCCTATCGACCACCACGAATTGAAACTGGTCGGAAAAAAGGAGATGTACATCCCGTACAACAACAACCGCGCCGGTAGCGCCAAGATCGCCGATCTGGTCGGCCCGCAGTTCCTCAATCCGGACCTGGTGCGCTGGGAACTGCACCGCGTGTGGGAAGTGGAAGCGACGCTCATCCCCGGCAAGCGCCACGTGGTGACCAAGCGCCGCTACTACCTCGACGAGGACACCTGGCAGATCATCCTGGTGGACGGCTATGACGCCCAGGGCCAGATCTGGCGCGGCAATTACACGCTGACGCTGATGGCGCCGGACATCCCGGCGGTGCTGGGCAATGTCATGTGGGGCACGTACAACGTGCAGACCGGCGCCTATCTGCTGAACGAGGCGTCGAACGAAATGCCGACGCAGTACAAAGTCATCCCGCGCCTGCCGGCCAGCTACTTCGGCCCTGAAGAGTTGGCAAATCAAGGTTCGCGCTAAGCTCACTGAAAGGTAAATGATGGTCAGATCGAATCCACTCTTCACGCGCTTCCGCGTCGCGCCGCTGGCCGCTGCCATGGTACTGGCGCTTGGCGCGGGTCCGGGCCACGCCAGCAACGCCGCCAAGGTGGCGGCTCCGGCGGCCCTTGGCCAGCCGGCGCTGATCACGCCCAAGGCGCTGCAGGCGGCGATGCTGGCGGTTGGCGGCGCCGGCACGCGGCTGGTGGCCGCCGGCGAGCGGGGCATCATCCTGTACTCCGACGACGCCGGCAAGTCCTGGCGCCAGGCGGCGGTGCCGGTCAGCGTCAGCCTCACGGCGCTGCAGTTCGTCGACGGCAAAAACGGGTGGGCGGTCGGCCATCAGGGCGTGGTGCTGCGCACCACCGACGGCGGCGCCACATGGCAAAAACAGCTCGACGGCATCCAGGCCGCCGCGCTCGTGCTGAGCGACGCCGCCGCCTCCTTCGGGCCGGAGCGCGACAAGGCGGTGGCGGACGCCCAGCGCCTGGTCGACGACGGTCCGGACAAGCCTTTCCTCGATCTGTACTTCGATAGCCCCACGAGCGGCTATGTGCTGGGCGCGTACAACATGATGTTCCGCACCGTCGATGGCGGCGCCACCTGGCAGCCGTGGCAAAGCCGCGTCGCCAATCCCAAGGGCTTGCACCTGTACGGCATGCGCGGCACCGCCAACGCCATCTACCTGGCCGGGGAACAGGGACTGCTGCTGCGCTCCACCGACAAGGGAGACAGTTTCAGAGCCCTGCCGACGCCTTACAAGGGCAGCTATTTCGGACTGCTCTCCGCGCGCGGGGGCGTGCTGCTGGCGTACGGATTGCGCGGCAACGCGTTCCGCTCCACCGACCAGGGCGCGACCTGGAGCCAGGTCGCGACCGGCGTCCAGGCCTCGCTGGCCGCCGGCACCGTGATGAGCGACGGCGCCGTGGTGCTGGTCAGCCAGGGCGGCGATGTGCTGGTAAGCCGCGACGACGGCCGCACCTTCGTCCCGCAGCCCGGTACCGCCCTGCCGCTGGCGGCCGTCGCCCAGGCGAGCGACGGCGCGCTGGTGGTGGCCGGACTGCGCGGAGTGCGCCGGATACCGTAGCCGCGACCGTTGGCGAAACAATGACCGGACAACGTATCCGGGATAGCGCCCTTACTCATACGAACATGGTTGGAGCATCATGAACACAGATAACGACTTAGAACAACAGCCGGTCATACGGCGACTCGAGGACTTCGACACCGCCTCCGGCAACCTCGGCGAACGCGCGCTATTCAACTATCGGCCGCTGGTCATTTTCCTATGCCTGCTGGCGACGATCGTGCTGGGCTTCCAGGCCACGCGCATCAAGCTCAATGCCAGCTTCGAGAAAATGATCCCCAGCGCCCACCCCTATGTGGTGAACTACCTGGCCAACAAAAGCGATCTCAATGGCCTCGGCAACTCGGTGCGCATCGCCGTGGAAGCGAAGAACGGCACCATCTACGACCGCGCCTACCTCGACACCCTGCAACGCCTGAACGACGAGCTGTTCCTGCTGCCGGGAGTCGACCGGCCGTTCATGAAATCGCTGTGGACGCCGAGCACGCGCTGGGCCGCCGTGACCGAGGATGGCCTCGACGGCGGCACCGTCATCCCGGACGGCTACGACGGCTCCACCGCAAGCCTGGAGCAGCTACGCGCCAACGTCGCCCGTTCCGGCGAAATCGGCCAACTGGTGGCGTCCAACTTCAAGTCCAGCATCGTCTTCGTGCCGCTGATGGACAAGGTGCCGCAGACCGGCGAGGCGCTGGACTACCGCGTGCTGTCCGAAAGCCTGGAGAAGATCCGCGCCAAGTACGAGAAGGAAGGCGTCCATATCCACATCACCGGTTTCGCCAAGATCGTCGGCGACCTGATCGAAGGCCTGCAGCAGGTGCTGCTGTTCTTCGTGCTGGCGATCGCCATCTGCGGCGGCGTTCTTTTCTGGTACACGCGCTGCTGGCGCAGCACCACGCTGGTGGTGGTGTGCTCGCTGGTGGCGGTGCTGTGGCAGTGCGGACTGCTCGCCACCTTGCACTACGAGCTCGATCCGTACTCGATCCTGGTGCCGTTCCTGGTGTTCGCCATCGGCATGAGCCACGGCGCGCAGAAAATGAACGGCATCATGCAGGACGTCGGACGCGGCACGCACCGAGTGGTCGCCGCCCGCTACACCTTCCGCCGCCTGTTCGCCGCCGGCCTGACCGCGCTGCTGTGCGACGCGGTCGGCTTCCTGGTGCTGGTCAGCATCCAGATCAAGGTGATCCAGGATCTCGCCGTCATCGCCAGCATCGGCGTGGCGGTGCTGATCTTCACCAACCTGGTGCTGCTGCCGGTGCTGCTGTCATACACCGGCGTCAGCGCCAAGGCGGCGCAACGCAGCCTGCAGGCGGACAGCGGCAGCGACAAGCAACAGCCATGGCTATGGACCTTCCTCGACCGCTTCACACAGCGGCGCTGGGCGGCGGTCACCGTGGCCGCCAGCGTGCTGCTGGGTGGCCTCGGATTCGCCTACAGCCTCAATCTCAAGGTCGGCGATCTCGATCCCGGCGCGCCGGAGCTGCGCGCGGACTCGCGCTACAACCGAGACAACGGCTATCTGGTTTCCAACTACGCCGCCAGCTCGGACATCTTCGTCGTCATGATCAAGACGCCGCCGGACCAGTGCACACAATACGGCACGCTGTCCAAGGTGGACGAACTGGCGTGGCAATTGGAACAGCTGCCCGGCGTCGACTCGACCAACTCGATGGCGGCGCTGAGCAAACTGGCCACCACCGGCTACAACGAGGGCAACTTCAAATGGTTCGACCTGATCCCCAACGCCGGCGCGCTGGGCGCCGTGCAGACCCGCGCACCGCGCGAGCTGTTCAACCAAAGCTGCTCGCTGCTGTCGTTGTACGTCTACCTGAAGGACCACAAGGCCGAAACGCTGACCCGCGTGGTGAACGCCGTCGAGGCCTTCGCCGCCGCCAACAACACGCCAGAGGTGCGGTTCCAGCTGGCGGCCGGCAGCGCCGGCATCGAAGCCGCCACCAACATCGTCGTCAAGAAGGCCATGCGGGACATGCTGTTCTGGGTCTACGGCGCGGTCATCCTGCTGTGCTACGCCACCTTCCGCTCATGGCGCGCCGTGCTGGTGGCGGTGCTGCCGCTGGTGCTGACATCCATCCTGTGCGAGGTGCTGATGGTGGTGCTGGGCATGGGCGTCAAAGTCGCCACCTTGCCGGTGATCGCGCTGGGCGTCGGCATCGGCGTCGACTACGCGCTGTATGTGCTCAGCGTGATGTTGAGCCGCATGCGCGCCGGCGACAGCCTGTCCGCCGCCTATCTGCACGCGCTGCAATTCACCGGCCGCGTGGTCATCCTGACCGGCGTGACCCTGGCCGTGGCGGTGGCGACCTGGCTGTTCTCGTCGATCAAATTCCAGGCCGATATGGGCATCCTGCTGGCCTTCATGTTCTTGTGGAATATGGTCGGCGCGCTGGTGCTGGTGCCGGCGCTGGCGCATTTCCTGATGCCCGGGAAGACGGCGCGCCAGCCGTCTCCACCGGGCGCCAAAGCCGATGCCCGGCAGGCGCCGCCCCCCGCCCCCGAATCGCTGCGCCACACCGAGACCGGCGACGTGGTGGGCCGCGAGGACCTGCACGGCACGCACGCCTGGCTTGGCCTGCCGTACGCCCAGCCGCCGGTCGGGCCGCTGCGCTGGAAGGCACCCCGCCCAGCGCTGCCGTGGGAAGGCGTGCGCGAGGCGACCGCCTGCGGACAGCCGGCGATGCAGCCGGGCGGCGTCACGCTGGAGCTGCCGCCGGACCGGTGGGGCCTGCCGGCCGGTTCCGAGGACTGCCTGTCGCTCAACATCTTCGCGCCGCGACGCGCCGCCGAAGCGATCGGACAAGGGGCGGAGGCCTTGCCGGTGATGTTCTGGATACACGGCGGCGCCAACTCCTCCGGCACCGCCGCCACCTATACCACGCTGCGCAATCTGGCGGGACAAGACCAGGTGATCGTGGTATCGGCCAACTACCGCCTGGGCATCTTCGGCTGGTTCAACCTCGAGGAGCTGGCGCGCGGGAACGACACGCCGGCCGACCGTTCCGGTAATTTCGGTACGCTGGACCTGATCGCGGCCCTGGAATGGGTGCAGCGGAATATCGCGTCGTTCGGCGGCGATCCGCGCAACGTCACCATCTTCGGCGAATCGGCCGGCGGCTGGAATGTCTACACGCTGCTCGCCAGTCCGCTGGCGGCTGGCCTGTTCCACAAGGCGATCGCGCAATCGCCGATAACGGCCAGCCATACGCTTGCGCAGGCGCGCAACTACACCGACGACGCGCAGCCGGGCCACGCCGTCAGCTCGCGCGAGCTGCTGTGCGAATGGCTGCAAAGGGATGGCCGGGCCGCCGACCGCGCCGCCGCAAAGGCGCTGATCGCGTCGATGACGGCGGCCGACATCGAAACGTATGTGCGCGCCCTGCCGCCGCAAGCCTTGCTGGCGCCGGTCAAACAAGGTGCTCTGAACTTCTACGACTCCCCCACCGTCGTGCAGGACGGTTACGTGCTGCCGGCCGGGCCGCTGGCCGAGGTGTTCTCGGACCGCAGCCGCTATCACGCGGTGCCGTTCATCGTCGGCACCAACCGCGACGAGTACAAGACCTTCATGTCCAACAATCCGGACTATGTGCGCATGCTGTTCGGGAAGCTGCCGGTGATGCGCGACCGCGCCCGCTACCAGCGCCACGCGGCATATATGTCCGCGCTGTGGCAGACCAACTGCGCGCTCGCCCCGGCCAGCGCGATGATCGCCTCCGGCCACAAGGATGTCTGGGTCTATCGCTTCGACTGGGACGAACAGCCGGCGATACCGCTGATCCAGCCGCATATCTTGCTGGGGGCGGCACACGTGCTGGAAATGGCTTTCGTATTCCGCGATCTGGATGGCGAGTTCGATCCGTTCCGCTCCTTCACGGCGGCCAATCTGCCGGGGCGCAAGGAGGTGTCGGATGCGATGGCCGGGTACTGGACGCACTTCGCCCGTCATGGCGAGCCAGGCGGCGCCGCGCTTCCGGAGTGGCGCCGCTGGAGCGCCAACGCGTCGCAACCGCGCCTGATGGTGTTCGACACCAGCAAGGACGGCGGCACGCGCATGGTGGCGCATGACGGCAGCGTGGCCACGCTGAAAACCTTGCTGGCGCAAGACGCATCGATGCAAAATGATCCGCGCGAGCGCAGCGAACTGTATGGGCGCATGTTCCTGTGGTCGATTTTCGGCGGACGGGAAGCGCAGCCGGCGCTGACGGCGTTCGCGCGCAAGCATGGTTACACTGGGCGGCCGGAGCTGTTGAAGCCGACGTATTGGCCCTGACGCCCCATGTTTGTCACCGACGATAGCCGCGCCCTGCCACGTATAACGGCATCGCGCAAGAGGAATGCTGCGATGCAATATTATTTTTGTGGTTATGCCATGTCACGATTGAATAAGAACGCTTGCTTATGCTACTCTTTCAGCACACATACAGGCACAGCCTCGTAAAACCGGGTCTACGCGGCGGCACGACGTTGTCTTGTGCAGCGCGACAAGCAGGCTGAGAAACCAGTGTTTCTTTCAAGTGAGGTTCACATGGCTGAGTCAAGTTCATTCGCACGCGATGGTCATTACATTGTCTGTACGCCAACAAGGTCCGAGGATGGAAAGTATCGGCCGCGTTTCCGCATTTATCGCGGCAGCACGTCGGCGTGCGAGATGGTACATGAGCAGGTTTTCCCGTCGGAGGAATTCGGCTCCGCCCCCGACGCCAACCGCTACGCGGCCGAAGTGGCCACATACTGGCTCGATCAATGGCCGATCAAGGGTTCCTACATCCGCGCCACCGACGGACGGACGTTTTCGTATCTGGGGACCTACAGCGTCGGCCACGGCGCCGACTGGAACGCGCGCGTCTATTGCGACGGCGATTTAAAGGGAACGCCAAGCGGCGTCTTCGTCTACAACTTTTTCCGCCACGAGAACATCACCCACGCGGCGGAAAACATGATCGTCGAATCGATCAACCACGGCATCGGCATCAGGGATTGATGCCGATGCCGCCAAACGTGAACGCTTAGAACTTCGCGCGCACGCCGAACACCACGTTACGGCCCGGCAGTGGCGAAATATCCTTCAACACCGACGTCGATACGCGGATCTCGTCGTTGGTCAGATTCTTCGCCAGCAGGAACCACGTCAAATCGTAGGCACCGACCTTCTGCGTGTATGACACATTGGCGTTGACCTGGTTGTAGCTCGGCGTATCGGTGCTCTCGAACGTGGCCAGGCGATCCTGCGACTGCGCGTGCACCAGCGACACGCCCGCGCGCCATTGCCCCATCTTGTAGCCGGTGCTGGCGCCGACGCGGGTGGCAGGTTGCAGCGGCAGGTTGCCGCCCTGATCCAGCTTGCCGCGCGTGGTATCGGCAAACACGCGGCCCGACCAGCCGGCGCCGTGCGGATTGTACTCCAGCTCCGCCTCGGCGCCCTGGATGGTGGCATCGGCCTGCAGGAAAATACGCTGACGCAGTTCGTCGCCCGGATTGCCCTCTTCGTCCACCAACTGGCCGGTGATCTGGCCGTAAATGAAATCGCTGACCTTATTGCGGAACAGATTGGCCTTCCAACGCACCAGGCCCGTGGTCTTCTGCAGCGACAGCTCGATATTGCGCGAGGTCTCCTTGTTGAAATCGGCGTTACCGATATCGAAGGTGACGGTGGCGTCGTGCGGACCGGCCGAATACAGTTCCTCGGTCGCCGGTGCGCGCTGCGCATACGACAGCGTCGCGCCCAGGCCATAGCCCGGCACGAACGGCCACATGCCGCCGACCGACGCCGATTTCAGGTCGAACGAGCGATCGACGCCGGTGACCGGCTTGCGCTTGACCCGCTCAACGCGCGCGCCGGCGTTCACGCGCACCACGCCGACGTCGGTCTCCTCGACCAGGAAGGCGGCGGTCGACGTCGAATGCGTGACCGGCACGGTGTCGGCGCCGCCTTCGGCGCTCAGCGCCGAAAAGTGGGTGTTCTCGGTCTGCACGCCGAAGGTGCCATGCCAGCCGGCGACCGGCTTGTGCGTCAGCTCGGCGCGCGTTTCCAGCGAACGGTTTTTGAAAATCACCTCCGGCTGGTTTTCGTCGTTGAGCTCCGCGTGCTCGTAGTCGGTGTAGCCGGCCTTGAACTTGAACGACTCGAATCCCGGCAGCGGCGCTTTCACCAGGCTGTCGATATCGTAGCGGGTCTGCTTCTGATCGATCTTCGAACCTTCGTCGCTCGGAATGCCATACAGGTTGGTCAGGTGCGACACCGACGCGCCGACGAAGCCCCAGCTATCGACATACGACGAGCCGACACCGGCGTTGCGCTGGCGCGTCTCCGAATGCGGCAGGCGGCCCGACGCGGAGTCCGGATCGTTCATCACCCGGTTGCCGGGGATTTTGTAGTCGTCGGTGTTGCGCGCGTTGCCGTCCACGTGCCAGGCCATCTTGCCCACCGAGCCGTCCAAGGTGCCGGACGCATTGCGGCCGTCGTCGACGGTGCTGCCGCGCGCTTCCAGTTGGCCGGTGAGCTTCGGTTCCAGAACGGTCGGAATACGTTCGTTGACGACGTTAACCAGGCCGCCGATGGCGCCCGAGCCATACAGCAGCGCCGCCGGGCCGCGCAGGATTTCGATCTGCTGCGCCACCGCGCCTTCGCCGGCCACCGCGTGGTCGTTCGACAGGCCCGACACGTCGGAGACGGCCATGCCGTTCTCCAGCATCTTGACGCGCGCGCCTTCCAGGCCGCGAATGATCGGACGCGAGGCGCCGGCGCCGAAGGCCGATGCCGACACGCCCAGTTCCTGCGACAGCGTCTCGCCAAGCGAGCTGCCTACCTTGTCGCGCAACTCGTCGCCGGACAGCACCTTGGCCGGGGTCAGAATCTGGTCGCTGTCGGAATCGCCGAAAGGCGTGGCGGTGACGATCACGCGCGGAACGGCGCCGTCGGTGGACTTGGTGGCGGTGGACTGCGCGTGCGCCAGGGTGGACAAGGCGGACAGGATCGCGCTGGCCAGCAGCGTGCGTGGGATATTCATGGGTAAACCTCTAGCTAAAAAACATGACGGGTCGCACCGTGGATAGCCGAAGCCGGACCACGGTGACGCAAAATTCAGGACGGATTTCGGGTGTCAGGCCAGAGGGGGAGCGCGGGACTGGAAGACGCAAACGGTGCGTTCGCATTCGGAGAGGGTGGCGGGCGTGGCGATCACGCCGCCGCCGATGGCGACGACGGCGACCGTCACCGGCGGCGAGGTCAGTGCCGCCGCCACCTGGGCGACGGTGACGCATTCGGCACAGACCTTGTGCACCGCGATGCGTTTGCGGGTTTCGGCCTGCTCCTCGCTGCTAAACTCGGCGTCCGACTGTGTTACGTCGACCCAGTGCGAATAGACGTGCGCCACCCCGATCTGCTGCGTAAAGAGCAGCAGAAACGCGAGAAACACATGAATGATCGGACGGCGATGCATCGGTCGGAGGTGGCCGGAGAGATAACGAAGGCATTATTCTAACCGCAACGCACGAAAAAGGGGGCCTGCCTCGAAGCAAGGGGCATCAGTCCTACATGCAAGCCGCTTGCACGCCGACAGTCCCCGAACTCAGCAGTGGATAAGATGGGACACACCCATCTATAAGGACAACATCATGAAAAAGCTCACCGCACCGGCGAAATTCGCCTTGACAATGATCCTTACGGCGGCCGCCGTCAGCGGCTGCAAGAAGCAGGACGCCGATCCGGTCGCGCCCGAAACGAAGATCGGCGCCACCCCGGACGCGGGCAACATCACCCCGCCTGTACCGGGCAACGAACTGCCTCCTCCTGCGGCGGCGGCACCGAACCCGATGCCTATGCCGGAAGCGAACACCCCGGCATCGCACTAAGCCGCAGAGGCCGCAACCAAACTACGCGGCCTCCGCCTGACCGAAAACACCCACCTCGTCCCGCTTTCTGCGCGCCAAATTGCTGCGCTGGTTCTCCGGCGCCGCGCTCAACACCTTGTAAGCGATATGCCGCGGCACGCCATGGCTCATGGCGTACTCTGCTGCGGGCTGCAAACCTTCCTGCGGAAGGAGTTCCAACGCTTCGTCCATGATGGCTGCGGTAGCGGTGGGTTTTCGGCGGTCTGATAAGGGCATTTTTCAATTCCACTAAAAATATTTAACAGAATTCAGTTTACTCTCGCCAACGTCATCCGTATGTTCGCCAGTTCACCCCGCCGCCTGCGCGAGGCCGATTCGTATGGCGATCGACTTGGCCGCCGGCACCATGCTCTCCAGCGCATGATGCTCCAAAGCCATCAATGGATTGCATTCCGGGAAATATCCCGCCACACATCCCACCGGAACGTTGTACGCCACCAGCCGCAGCCCGGACACACCGCGCGCGATACCGTCACCGGTCACCGCGGCGGCATCGACCAGATCGCCCTCCTTCAGCCCCAGCCGCGCGATATCCGCCTCATTGATCAGCAACACCCGCCTGCCGCCATGGATGCCGCGAAAACTATCGTGCTCGTTATAGATCGTCGTGTTGAACTGGCTGTCGCTGCGCACCGTGAACAAGCGCAGCACGTCTCCCTGCGGCGTCAGCTGGTCGGGATCGGCATCCAGCACCGTCGGCGCGATGAAATTCGCGCGCCCGTTCGGCGTCTTCCACTTGCGCTCGGCGGCGGGCACCGGCCGGCGGAATCCCCCCGGCGTCCACATGCGCGCGTTGAAATCGTGGAAAATCTCCGGATACGTCTCGGCGATGGCGTCGCGGATGGTGGCATAGTCGGCCACCCAGGCATCCCAATCGACGGCCGGATTCGCCGGCAAAATCGCCTTCGCCAGCCCGGCGATGATCGCCGGCTCCGAGCGCAACAGTTCTCCGGCCGGCTCCGCCCTGCCCTTCGACCCGTGCATGTGGCCGGTGCTGTCCTCGACCGACACCGCCTGCTCGCCGCCGGCCTGCCGGTCCACCTCCAACCTTCCCAGGCAAGGGAGAATGTACGACACGGCTCCATGCACCAGATGGCTGCGATTCAGCTTGGTCGCCACCTGTACGGTCAGCCGCAGCCGCGACCACGCCGCCTCCACGCGCGCGGTATCGGGCACAGCCCGCACGAAGTTGCCTCCCAGCCCGATGAAGGCGCGCACCGAACCATCGAGCACGCCCTCGCAGGTCTCGACCGTGTTCAGCCCCTTGTCGCGCGGCGGCTCGAAGCCGTACTGCTTGGCCAGCTGATCGAGCGGCGCCAATTCCGGCTTTTCCGTGATGCCCACCGTGCGCTGGCCCTGCACATTGGAATGGCCGCGCACCGGACAGATGCCGGCGCCGGGCTTGCCGATATTACCGCGCAGGAGCAACAGATTCGACAGCATCTGCACATTCTGCACGCCCAGCCGGTGCTGCGTCAGCCCCATGCCAAACACGCCGATCACCTTGTTCGCGCCTGCATACACGGCCGCCACCTCTTCCAGGTCGCGGCGGGCCAGGCCCGAAAGGCGCTCGATCTCGCTCCAGCTTTCCTCCCGCGCGCGTTCGACCAGCGCCTCCAGGCCGGCCGTATGCTCGGCGATAAACCCGCTATCGAGCACGCGCGGCGTGCCGGCGGCCAGGGCGGCGTCGTCCGCCGCGATCAGCGCCTTGCACACGCCCAGCATCGCCGCGCTGTCGCCGCCGGCCCGTACCTGCAAATAGTGCGTGCTGATGGTGGTCTCGGCGCCGGTCAGCATTTCGGCCGGCGACTGCGGATTGGCGAAGTGCAGCAGGCCGGTCTCGCGCAGCGGATTGAAGGTAATGATGGGAACACCCCGGCGCCGCGCCTCCTGCAACTGGTGCAGCATCCTCGGGCTGTTGGTGCCGACGTTCTGTCCGAAGAACAGGATGCAGTCGGTCTGCTCGAAATCCTCCAGCGACACGGTGCCGATCGGCACGCCGATGGTCTTGGGCAGCGCCACCGAGGTGCTCTCGTGGCACATATTGGAGCTGTCCGGCAGATTGTTGCAGCCATAGAGCCGCGCCAGCAGCTGGTACATATACGACGCCTCCAGCGAGGCGCGTCCCGAGCAATAGAACACGGTGCTGCGCGGCTCCAGCGCCTTCAGCTCGCGCCCGATCTCGGCGAACGCGCTGTCCCAGTCCACCGGCACATACCGGTCACTGGCGGCGTCCCAGCGCAATGGGGTGGTGAGCCGCCCCACCGCCTCCAGCTGATGGTCGCTCCAGCCCAATAGCTCGCCGACCGTGTGTTCCTCGAAAAAGGCCGCGTCGCAGCGCTTGCCGGTGACTTCCCAAGCGGTGGCCTTGGCGCCGCTTTCGCAAAACTCGAAGGGATGGGGATTGGCCGGTTTGGCCCAGGCGCAGCTGACGCAGGCGACACCGTCCGTTTTGTTCAGGTGGACCAGCAGCTTGCCGCCCTCGAACGGCACATGCTCGTGCAGCAGGGCCGTGGCGACCTTCTTCACCGAACCCCATCCGCCGGCGGGATGTGGATAGGGTTCGGGCGTGGTGGATTTCATGGACCGTCCTTGATAAGAGTATCGGTCCATTCTAGGTCCCGGAGCGGCCAGCCTCTGTATGTCAACGCACGAAGCCGATGACATCGAGACCGGCGTTCCGGGTCAAACTAGAACATGTAGGTCAGGCTGAACCGCAAAGTGCGTCCGAACAGCGGCCTGGCCACGCCACGGTTGCGCGAGCCGTCCGGCGACAGCAGGTCGTTGAACAGCGGGTCGCCTTCCGTGAACGACAACTGGTTGGTCAGGTTGGCCACGTGCAGGTGCGCGCTCAGGCGCTCGGTGATCTGGTACTGCGCGCCCGCGTTGATGATGTGATACGACGGGAACAGGGTCACGTTGCTGTCGGACGCCTCGGAGAAGCGCGAGCCGTAGTGCTGGTATTGCGCGTACACGCTCACCGGGATATCGGTCAGCGGCTTGAGGTCGAACGACGGCATGAAGTTGAACATCACCTTCGGCAGGCGGCGCGGACGACGTCCATCCTCGCTGACCTGCACGTAGTGATAACCGGTGATGACGCCCTGCGCGTCCTTGTCCTCCTGCGTGGTCGTGTAATTGGCGCCTTTGACCTTCGGATTCTGCATCACCAGGTTACCCTTCAATTCCAGCCCCTGGACAGCGGCCGGACGCCAGGACAATTCGACTTCCGCGCCGACGTTCTGGATACCGCGCTGATAGAGCTGCGCAACGTCCGGACAGGAATTGATCTGCGTGACGCCACCGGCGCTGGTGCATTGCGACGACTGGATGTCCTTGTAGATGTTGACGGCGCTACGCGGCGAGAACTTGTTGTAGAACGCCGCCACCGACGCGCCAAAGCCACGGGTCAGATAACGCAGGCCCATTTCGTACTGGCGGATATGCTCCACCGCGCTGACCTCCACCGTCCGGCCATTGACGACGGTGGCCGTCGCCGTGGTCAGGTTGTTAATGTCCTCCAGACTAGGCAGGCGGAAGGAATCGGACGCCAGGCCATAGACCGCAAAAGCCTTGCTGAAGCTGTAGTTACCGCCCAGCGACCAGCCGAAGCCGTGATACGTCTTGTTCAAGGTCTGCGGAGCGCCCGGCAGGCTCACTTCATTGTCCGCCGTCGTATCCTGGGTCGAGCCCACAACCACATTCGCAGGCGTCAGATCGGTGATGACGTTGCGATCGCGCCGAGCGCCGTCCGCCTTCAGGTTCTGCCAGCGCACGCCGGCATCGATCTTCAGCTTGTTGCCCATGGTTTCCCAGTGGTCGAGCAGATAGGCGGCGTTGCCGTCGCCCCGGATATCGCTGACAAAACCGCCCCATCCCGGCAGGATCGCCCCGCCCTGCGTCAGGCTCGGGCCGACCTGGTTGCCCTGCGCGTCCACCGCGATCAGATCGACCGGGCGCGATTGATTGGAGACGTCGCTGACCAACAGCGCCTGCTGGAAGTTGGGCTTGTAGCTATAGCGGCTCTTGTACACGCCAAAGGTCAGATCATGCGAGCCTTTGAGCTCGAAGGACTTCTGCGTCTTCAGGTCGAGCGAGGTGCTGGAGGCATCGACGTCGGCGACGAACGGGATCATGAAGTTCAGGTTCGCCGAAGCGGGAACCGCAGTGCCATCGTTCAGATAACGTCCCGCCACGCCGGTGGCCTTGGCGTAACGCCTGATGAAGTCCTCGCGGCTGATGTTGGCGAAGGCGCCGCAGGCCTGGCTGGCCGGAACATTGAAGAAGCCTATAAGCTTGGCGTTATTCAGGTTGCAGGCCAGCGCGGCGCCGTGCGCCGGCGAAATCACGTCGTTCTGATAGCGGGCGTTGAGGAAGTTGGTCGATGTCGCCGTGTCGTTGCCGGTGAAGACGGCGTTGAAGCCGTTGGTGCCGGTGGTGTGCCGCAGGCCTGCGGAGAGTTTCCAGCCATCCTTCAACTCGTGCGAACCGCTCAGCGTGAACATCTTGAAATCCGGATGGATGCCGTCGGCCTGGTCGATCGTGCGCGTGCCGTACTCGCCGATCATGTTGAACTTGCGGTTGTACTGCGAGGCGGTGGTGCCGTGCGCGAAGTCGATCCCCAACGGCTCGATGGTGTCCTGGTTGATCTTGGTCGGATTGGCCGGCGTGCCTGGATTGGCGAAACGCGGCACCGAAATCGGCAGGTTCTGATAGAACGCGGTGCGGTCGTTGATCACCAGCGCATCACCGCGCAAGGTAGTCTTGCGATCGTTGCTGGTGTAGACCAGATTGCCGCGTACCTGGCCGCCACGGTCCGCGGTATAGCCGGTGTCGCGCACGCCGTCGCTGCGGCGATAGAAGCCGCCGACGGCACCTGTCAGGTTGGGACTCAGCGGACCGGAAACAAAGGCGTCCTGGCGGATGAAGCCATAGTCGGCGTACTCGATCTTGTAGCCGCCCGCCAGCCGGTCGCCGCCGGTGCGCGTGACGTGGTTGACCGTCGCGCCCAGGCCATTCGAATACAGGATGCCGCCCGGGCCGCCCTTGACCAGTTCCACGCTCTCGGTCATCAAGTCATCGCGGATGAAGACGTCGTTGTTCATGAATGGCGCCTCCGGCTCCTCGAAGGCCGGCAAGCCGTCGATCAGTTGCGGCGCGAAGCGATAGCCGCCGGTGACCGGCAGGCCGCGCACCGTGATGTTGTTACTGGCCTCGCCGGCGCTGCCGCCTTCCGAGTAGATGCCCGGGAAGTTCGCCAGCATGTCGGCGGTGCTCATTGGCGCCAGGCGCTGGATCTCTTCGGCCGTCAGCGTGTTGATCGAGAACGTGGCGTTCTTCTTGGTCGTCGATTTGGTCACGCCGGTGACGATGACGACCGCCGACGGATCGTTGCCATTGGCCTCGGCGGTCTGCTGGCCGCTGACGGCGGCGGTGCTGTTCTGCTGCGCGAACACCAGCGCGGGCGCCAGACAGATCGCCAGCGCCGCCGAACGAGCGATGTAACGGTTGTAACGATTGATCGGGTAAGTCATTTCGCATCTCCTTTTATGATTATCAGCCGCGCTGCGACGGCCTGTGTAAGTTTTGGTTGTCCAACGTTGTCATGACGGTTACAGGACTTTATCGGTGGTCGCGCACCTCCTCCAGCCGCGGCATATCGGCGCCGCGCCGGGAACAGGTGATGGCGGCGGCGCGGCCGGCAAAGGCCAGCGCCGATTGCAGCGCTTGCGCGTCCAGCTCCTTCAAAGCGTCGCGCGTCAGCAGGCCTTGCTCGTCCAGGTGCGACAGCAGCGCCGCCTGGAAGGTGTCGCCGGCGCCGACGGTATCGACCACGTCGACCTTCAGGGCCGGCAGTTCCAGCGCCAGCGTCGCGGTCGCGGCCAGCACGCCCTCGCCGCCGCGCGTGACCACCACCAGCGCCACGCCGGCATCCAGCGCCCGGTCCATGAACGCCCGTGGCGACAGGCCGGGATACAGGTGGCCGATATCCTCGTCGCTAATCTTCAGCAGGTCCGTCATCGGCAGCATCCACGCGATGGCGTCGGTCCAGACCTGGCGCTCCGGCTGGATCGTCAGCCGCACGTTGGGGTCGAAGGCGATCAGGCTGCGGCCGTGCTGGCGCGTGACCAGGGCACGCAGGGTCGATGCGACAGGTTCGACAGCCATGCAATAGGAGCCGACATGGATCGCCGCCGCATCCAGCGGCACGCGCTCGAGGTCCGCGATGGTCACGGAGCGCTCGGCGGTCTGGTTGCCGTACAAGGTGTAGGCCGGCACGCCATCGGCGTCGACGTCGATGGTGACCAGCGCCGTCGCCGCATCCGGCCTTGGAGCGCAAGAAGTGTCGACACCTTCGCGCGCCAGCGTATCGGCCAGCTTGCGGCCGAACAGGTCCGCCGACAGCCCGCCGAAGAACATCGGCCTCCGGCCCAGCCGCGCCAGGCCGATCGCCAGGTTGAAGGGCGAACCGCCCACCCGCGCCGACAACGCGAAACCGGTGGCGGTATCGCCGTCGGAAAACACATCGAACAAAGCCTCGCCACATACGATGATCATGCCGCCTCCGCTGCGCCGGCCATACCGGCTGCCATATTGTTTACATTGCCTGGCTCGATGCGCAGGCCGCCTTCGTCGAAAACATGCACCCTGCCCGCCATCGGACTCACGCGCCACGCCGAGTTGGCCGCCGGGGGTTCACCTTTGACCACCACCATCAGCGGCTTGGCCAGGCCGGCCACGGCAAGATGCACATAGGACTCCGCGCCCAGTCTTTCGACCAGGATTACCTCGCCTTGGATCGCTCCTTGCGGGTCGGCCACCAGATGCTCCGGCCGGATGCCGACGGTCACGGCGCCGGCCGGCGCATCGGCCGGCGCCGGCCAGTCCAGCCCCGCGCCGCCGATCCGCAAGCTGCCATCGGCGTCAAGCGAGCCGGCCACCAGATTCATCTTCGGGCTGCCGATAAAGCCGGCGACGAAGACATTGGCCGGATGGTCGTACAAGTGCATCGGCGCGCCGATCTGCTGCACGCCGGCGGGACCCAGCACGACGATGCGGTCGGCCAGGGTCATCGCTTCTACCTGGTCGTGCGTCACATAAACCATGGTGGCGGCCAGCTGCTTGTGCAGGCGGGCGATCTCCACCCGCATGTCGGCCCGCAGCGCGGCGTCCAGATTGGACAACGGCTCGTCGAACAGGAACGCGCGCGGCTTGCGCACGATGGCGCGGCCGATGGCGACACGCTGCCGCTGGCCGCCGGACAGCTGCGGCGGACGGCGATCGAGCAGATGCTCCATTTGCAGCATCTTCGCCACCGCGTGCACGGCGACCTTGATCTCCGCCTTGGGAACGCGCGCCAGTCGCAGGCCGAAGGCGATGTTCTCGAACACGCTCATGTGCGCATACAAGGCATAGCTCTGGAATACCATCGACAAACCGCGCTTGGCCGGCGGCGTGTCGTTGACCGTCACGCCATCGATGCGGATCTCTCCGGCGCTGATTTCCTCCAGTCCCGCGATCATGCGCAGCAACGTCGATTTGCCGCAGCCCGAAGGGCCGACCAGCACCACGAATTCACCGTCTTCTATCGTGAAGTCGACGCCGCGCAGAATGTACTGCGACTCCTTACCGGGGTAGGTCTTGCCCACCCCTTGCAATGCGATTGTGGCCATCTCAGTTTCCTTTCACGGTGGCGCCCATCGCCCATACCTTGAGCGAGACGACGCGGTCGCCGGGCGCCGCCAGCAACGCCAGCCCGTCCGCGTCAGCGCGGGTTGGGTAGGTTCGGCTGGTGAGGCTCTTGCGCTCATTGACATAGGCCTCGACCATCGAGCGGTCGAGGAACACGCGCATGCGCAGGTTCTCCGATCCCGGATCGAAGGCGCCGCCCTGCACCCCGTACGACTTGCCTTCGGAGGTTCGTGTGCGGTCGATTTCCAGACGCCGCGCGGCACCGTCGACGTATAAATCGGTGGCCTCGGCCCGGCCGGGAGCCACCCGTACGCTCAGACCGCGCTTCGCCGCCTGCGGGGAAGGCGCCAGCTCAAGTTCGATCTCCAGTCCATCGCCGCGCAGCGCCGCCAGCGCCTTGGCCGCGTCGTCCACGCCGGCGTCGCGCAGATCCACCAATTGCCGGCGGCGCAGGCTGGCCAACTCGCCGATAGGCGCCAGCCGCAGATCGCCGTCCGCGCCCAGCGACAGCGCGACCGGCAAGCCGCCGTTGTGCGCCCAGCCGGCGTCCCACTCGTCGCGCAGCATGCGTTCGCCCTGCGCGATCGAGAAGACTATCGAGCGGCCGGTCTTGGGATCGACAAATCCGCTTGGACCGGAGAAGTGTCCCTGGCCGACATCGAACACGCGCGGAGCCTCGCTATCTGGTTTGAAGCGCGCGCTGGCGGCGTCGAACACGCCGATCCAGTAATAGGCCTGGCCGCGCACATCGTTCAGGAACACGTGCCGCTGACGGCCATCGGCGCCTTTACCGATCGGCAGCAGCACCGGCAGCTCCCAGGTCTTTTCGAAGTCGGGGAAAGGCTTGGCATCGATCGAGAATAGCGGACCGCGCGGCTTCCAGTTGATCAAGTCCGACGATTCGTACACCAGCGCCGTGCCACTGCGTCCCGGCAGCGCCGAGCCGACCAGCTGGAACCAGCGCTGGCGGTCGCCGTCGCGGAACACGAACGGATCGCGGAACTCGCCGAAGCGTCCCATGCCCTGCTTCTGCAAAGTGACCGGCGTTGGATATTTTTTCCAGCATGCCAGGTCCGGGTCGCGCACATCGCAAGGCGTTGCCATGCCGGTGCGCTGGTTGGGCCGCGCCTTGTCGTTACCGGCGGTGAAGAACAATACGGGCGTGCCATCGGCGGCGTGGGTGGCGCTGCCGGACCAGATGCCATCGGTCGCCAGGCCGTCGTCTTCCGGCGCCAGCGCGATGGGAAGCTCGCGCCAGTGCACCATGTCGGCGCTGGCCCAGTGCCCCCAATGAATCTGATGCCAGAACGGGCCGAAAGGATTCTTCTGGAAGAACAGGTGATATTGGCCCTGATAGTAGAACGGCGCGTGCGGCTCGTTCATCCAGCCGGCATCCGGCATCACGTGGTACTGCGGACGGTGGCGGTCGCCGTCGAAGGTGCTCGCCGGGACGTTCATATCGGCGGGCGACAGCTTCGGCGCCTTACCCGCGCGCGGCGCCAGATCGGCGGCGACGATGCGTGCCACCGCGACGGCATCGGACGGGCCGGCGCCGACACGCACCTCGTCCATCAAGCCCAGGAAGGTATTGAGTTTGAAGACGCCGCCGATCTGCTCCGGTCGCGAGTAGCGACCGATTGTCAGCGGCAGATCCGGCATGCCGAAGCGGCCCGTCGAAGGCGTCACCTTTTCGGCGACCTGTTCACCGTTCAAGAACAGGGCCACCCGCCGCGTGGCCGGATCGTAGCTCGCCGCCACATGCGACCAGGTATCGCGCGGCAACTTGCGATCGGTGACGCGCACATCGAGCACGGCTCCGCCAAAGCCCACCTTGATGCCCCAGGTGCCGAAACGATAGACGCCAAACGAAAAACCCTGCCTGGCCTCCGCGTCGAACTGGCTGACGAACGCGGAATAATGCCCGCCATCGCCCCACTCGAATGCGTGCGGCGCCACCCATGCGCTCAGCGTGAAGCCGCTTTGCAGTTGGGCGCTGGTCAACGCGGGTGCCGTCACGTCCGTCGAATAGCCGTCGAACAGCAGGCAGCCCTGCTGAATGCAGTTGGCCGCCGGCCGCCACAACGGCGACGAGTCGGGCTTGAAGCGCGCGCGGTTGAACACGTAGTTCACCTGGTCGCGGCGTCCGGACACCTGCTCGACGGTCTGGCTGCCACCCTGTTCGTCCAGCCCCCAGCGGGCCAGCGGCGGCGCGTCGGCGGCCGCCATGGCCTGCGTGGCGGCCAGCGAAGCCGCCAGCAGCAGACCGGCGATCGCGTGGTGATGATTCATATTGTCTCCTCCAGCTTTCTAATTCTTATGAACGATTGTCTATCGTTGTCATTTCTGTGCCAATGAATCGTCGATCGCATACAGGCCGTTCTCCAACCGCAGCGGGATCGGATCGCAGATCTGGCCGACGAACTGGCCGTCCGCGCCGGTGTCCTCGAACGCCATCAGGCAGTCGTTGCCGGTTACCGGGTCGCGCAGGATTTTTCCCGCGTAGCGGCGGCACGGAATATCGCCATCGAGGAAGCCTGGCGCCGGCTGCCATGGTCCGAGCGGATTGTCCGCCACCAGATAGTGGGTGCCGGAGACGCCGCCCTTGTACTGCGCGCGCATCTCTTCGGTCCAATGCGCGGCGACATTACAAAACACGCAGAACCAGCGGCCATCGCGCTCGAACACCTGCGGCACCTCCAGCTGGCCATAGTGGCCGCCGGCGTAGACCGGCTCCGTCGCCGTCCAGTTCACGAGATCTGGCGACACCGCGTGGCCGATGACGCCGCGCGCATACAGCGGACCGTCATTGCGGCGCGCGGTGTAGAACATGTGATACTGACCGTCGATTTTATCCGCCAGTACCCAGGGATCGCGCAAGGCGCGGTCGTGCCAGCGGCCTTCCTCGTATTCCTCATAAAAGCGCTCGTCCAGATCGAGCGCCAGACCGCTGCCGACACGCTCCCAAGGGCCGTCCAGGCTATCCGACGTGGCATGGCCGATGCGCTGGCGCATGCCGTTTTCGGCGCGGCAGGTGCCGGTGTAGAACAGGTGATAGCGCCCTTCGGCCCTGATCACGGAACCGGTCCAGGTGGTGTAATCGTCCCACGCCGGCGAGGCCGAAGGACCGAACGCCGTACCCAGCGAGGTCCAGGTGCGCAGGTCCGGCGACACCGCGTGGCCGATCGAGACGTTCCAATGGCGCAGGTCCGGGTTGCCGATGGAGCGGTTGGCCTGCAAGAAGAACAGGTGCTGCTCCCCTGCTTCCTCGAAGTGCCAGAAATCCCAGATGAATTTATCGTTCAGTTTAAGTGTCATGTGTAGTCCAAAGTTAGCCCAGGTTAGCCTTTGATGCCGGTCCCGGCGACCGAGGCGACGAACTGCCGCTGGAACGCCAGGAACACCGCGAGCACGGGTAAAGTAATCACCGATGCGTAGGCCATGATCTGCCCCCACGAATTGGTGCGTCCAAAGAATTGCTGTATGCCCGGTTGCACCGGCCGGAACGCCTCGCCCTGTATCACCATGATCGGCCACAGATACTGGTTCCACGCCGAGATGAACAGCACGATGGCGGCGGTGGCGATCACCGGACCGCTGTTGGGCATGATGATCCTGGCGTACACGGTCCATGGCCCGGCGCCGTCCATCTTCGCCGCCTCGTCCAGCTCCGCCGGGATATCGCGGAAGAACTGGTAGAACAGGAAGACGCAGAAGGCGTTCGCCAGGAACGGTATCACCTGCACATGCAGGCTGTTGAACCAGCCGGTGTGCATCACCAATTGACCGTGTTCGATGGCCGGCCAGGGCAGCTTGGCGACCAGCGACAGCAGCGGAATGGCGATCACCTCGAATGGCACGATCACCATCGCGACCACCAGCGCCAGCACCAGGTTACGCCCGCGCCAGCGCATGCGTGCGATCGAAAACGCCAGCATGCTGTTGATAACGATGCCGCCCACCACGACCAGCGCGGCGATCAGGGTGGAGTTGAGCAGGAAGGACGGCAAGTCGCTCTTTTCGAACACCGCCTTGTAGTTTTGCATCGACCAGGTTTCCGATGGCAGGTAGGCAGACCAGCTGCTCAAATCGGCGAAGATCGCGTTATCGCCCTTGAACGACGACACGAACATGAACAGCAGCGGCGCGATGAACACGATGCCGATGGCGCTCATGCCGACGAACAGGGCGATGTCGCGCAAGGTCCGGCTCATTTTTACATTCATTTCGCGTCTCCCTTCGACACCAGCATCCGCTGCAACGCCGACAGCGCCAGCACGATGACAAAGAACACCAGCGTGATCGTCGAGCCGTAGCCGACGTCCTGCTCCTTGAAGCCGCTGCGCACCGCGTGATACACCACCGTCGATGTCGAATCGAGCGGGCCGCCGGAAGTCATCACGTCAACCTGTGTGAACAGGCCGAACGCCAGCAAGGTGGTCGACACCAGCACGAAGATGATGGTGTTGCGCAGACCCGGCAAGGTGACGTGCACGAAGCGCTGCCACGCGTTTGCGCCCATCAGCGTGGCCGCCTCGTACAACTCGTGGGAGATCGACTGCAGGCCGGCCAGGAACACCAGCATCTGGAAACCGGCACCCTGCCAGGCCGACATCAACGCGATGGCGGGCAAGGCGTAGCGGCTGTCGCCCAGCCAGTCCGGTCCCGCGTTGGGATCGTGCAGCAGACCGCGCAGCAGTTCGTTGAGCATGCCGCGATCGGTATTGAGCATAAAGGCCCAGACGATCGACGCCACCACCATCGACGTCACCACCGGCGCGAAATACACGGTGCGGAAAAACACCCGCCCACGAATCTTCTGGTTGACCAGGATCGCCAGGCCGAGCGCCACCCCGCACTGCAACGGCAGCACGAGCGCCGCGAACAGGAAGGTATTGATCAGCGACCGGTAGAACAAGGGATCGGTGGCCGCCAGCACGATACGCGATTCGCCGATATCGACTTGGAACGCGGGGCGATAGCCCTCCAGCTCCGGCTTGTCCTTGCGAACCTGGCGCCAGGTTGGGTAACGCACGCCCTCCTCGTCGCGCACGATGGCGCCCTGCGCATCGCGCACCGGATCGACGGCGACCACATTCAGCGCCAGCAGGCGCCGGTAATTATCCAGGCCGACGTACTTGGTCGGCTCGGGGGACATCAAGCGGTGATTGGTCATGGTGGCGCCGGCGGCCAGCAGCATCGGCAGCACCACGAACAGCACGAACAACAGCAACGCCGGCGCGGCGAAGGCCGCCACCGCGAACGGATTTTCCCGGCCAAGTTTGGTTTTCATAAGCCGCTCCCCGTTTTGCGCGCGGCGAAACCATAGCCGTTGTTGCGCGAGATGTTGTGTTCCATCGCCTCCACCGCCTCATCGAACGCCTCGGTGGCGTCCTTGCCGCTGCGGATATCGGCCATCGCCTTTTCGAACGCCGACGACATCGCCGGATACGCCGGACTGGCCGGCCGCGACACCGCATAACGCTTGGCGAACTCGAAGTAGATGCGCCAGTCGCCGCCCGGACGGTAATGTTCGGTCAGTGCCGCCCCCTCTGCGCTCACCGGCACAAGCCCGGTGTCGCGCGAGGCGGCGGCGATTTCCGCCGGCGAGATCAGGTGCGCCAGGAAGGCCGCCGCGCCTTCGGGCTGGCGGCAGCTGCGCGTGATGCCCCATTGCCAGGAAGCCGCGCCGATCTTGGGGCCATGGCCGAAATCCGGCGGCGGCATCACCACCAGATCGTCGCCGAATTGTTCGCTGTACTCGCGCGCCTTCCACGAGCCGGTGTAGTGGAATAGCGAACGCCCCTGTTCGAAGGCCTTGTCGTCGGCGGGAATCCGCTCGACCAGCTTGTCCTTGAACAGACGGCCGTAATAGCGGCCGACGGCCACCGCCGCATCGCTGTTCAGCACACCGTCGACGCGCACGTAACCGTCACGGTCTATCAGGTCGGTGCCGGCGCTTTGCAGCCATGGCGAAAACGCGTAGCTGTACCACTCGCCCTTGAACCGGCCGTTCAAATCCAGCGGAAAGCGATAGCGCCCGCTCTTCTTCACCTTGGCCAGCACGTCGTGGAACTCCGCCGCCGTATAGGGCTGATCCATTGTCGCCACGCGCACGCCCAGCGCGTCCAGCTGCGAGCGGCGCGAGAACAGCGCCAGCGCCACGTCGAACTGCCCGACGCTATACAACTGGCCCTTGTAGGTTCCGCGTCCGCCTTCCAGCAGCTTAGCCACGGCGTCGGCCGGCAGCAGCGCGTCGAGCGCGCGCACATGCCCGGCCCAGGCAAAGTTCGGCACGGTCGGCTGGTCCATGGCGATGATGCACGGCAGCTGTCCGACCAGCGAGGCTGCGGTGATCGACTCGGTGTAAGAACCCTGCGGAATCGCCTCGACCACCACCCGCCACTTCTGCTGCGAACGATTGAACCGCTCCACTGCCGCCCGGCCCGAGGCCATTTCGGCGTCGCCGGTATCGTGGCGCCATAGTTTGATTTGTACCGGCGCGGCCAGCACCGGCAGCGCCGCCGCGACCAACAGTGCCATCAAAACCCCGCGCCTCATCGCTTGGCCTTCATCGCCCGCATGGCCTTGACCGCGCTGGCCGACGGCGCGGCGACCGTGCCGCGCATGACCGGCACGCATGGCACGCGGACGGTGGATGCGGGCGCGGACGCCTGCTCCAGCACATGGCGGCCGGACAGCTCGCCGATTTCGCGGTACGGCAGCGCGACGGTGGTCAAGCCCGGGTCCAGCGCCTCCGAGATCAGGCGGAAATCGTCGAAGCCGACGATCGACACGTCGGCCGGCACGCGCAAGCCGCGCCGCTGCAGGATGAAAATGACGCGCATGGCCATCTTGTCGTTACCGCACAGGATAGCGGTGGGCCGATTGTCGCTGGCGAAGAGACGGTCGACGGCGTCGGCCAGATGCGAGAATTCGTCGGCGTCGCCCGCCTCCGCGCCGTGGATCAACCAATCGGGATTCGGCGTGACGCCATGCTCGCGCATCGCGCGCTCGAAACCGCGCAGACGCAATCCGGTCGCCACCATGCCCGGTATCAGTTGAAGGAAGGCGATCTCGCGGTGCCCGGCCTGCAGCACGATCTGCGCCGCCGCGTAGCCACCGCCCTCGTCGTCCGGCACCACCTGCGTGTAGCGGCCCGGCGCCTCGAAGCAGTTGGCCAGCGCCGTCGGTGTGCTGCCCAGCAGCGGCTCGACGGTGACCTCGCGGTGAAACGGCGTCGCGAACAGGATCGCCTCGACCCGCCGCTCGCGCATGTCGGCCACCAGGCGGTTGGCGACATCGGCATGGCCGCCGGTCTCGCCGATCAGCATCACCTTGCCCAACTGCTCGCACACCAGCTGTATGCCCTTGATGATCTCGGAGGAATCCGGCGTCGTGGTCAGCTTTTCGGCGATGACGGCGACCAAGCCTGTCGGGCGGCCCCGCAGCATGCGCGCGGCTGCCGACGGCGTGAATTCGAGGCTGCGCATGGCCTGCTCGATACGGGTGCGGGTTTTCTCGGACACCTCGGTCCCGCCGTTGAGTACGCGCGAGACGGTCTTGATGGACACACCGGCCCGCTCCGCCACATCGTGAATCGTTGCCACACAGTCTCCTTGAATATTTGCAACAACGCTGGAAGATCACTGTCTTCCGCAAAATGTCCAACGTTGTCATTTGTTTTGCAAATGATATGGATTCCGTCCTCGTCCGTCAACAAAAATCTGAAATGACCCTAATCGTCAGCCAGCGACAACAGCGTCTCGCGGAAAATCCCCACCAACGGCCGCAGATTCACCCTATGCCAAACCAGCCACAGCGGCGTCCGATAAGCAAACCAAGGCAACGCCAACAGCACCACCCCGGCCGGCGCCTGGTGCCGCAAGCTCTGCTGAATCGCCGCCACACCCAGCCCCGCCGCCACCAGCCCCAGCGCCGTCAAGGGCTCGGTCGCCTCCATCTTGATGTTCGGCGTAAACCCAGCCACCGCGCACGCCGCCACGAACTCATCCCTGCTCAGCATGCTTTCCTTGTGCCGCACCGCGATCCACTCCAGGCCCGCCAGATCGGCCGGCGCCACCTTCGCAGCCGACGCCAGCGGATGACTCTCGGGCAGCGCCAACAGCATCGGATCGTCCAGCACCCTGGCGCACAGCAAATCCGGATCATCGGCCAGCGGCTCCACCAACAGCGCGATGTCCAGACTGCGCTGGCGCAGCCCCTCCAGCTGCTCCGCCGAATGCATGTTGTACAGCGCGATGTGCAGCTGCGGGCGGGAGGCCCGCAACACCCGCAGACCGTTGGGCAGCACACCCGAATGCATGGCATGCTCGATGTACCCGATGCACAGGCCGCCCTCATCGCCGCGCCCCAGCCGCTGTGCCAGGGACTCCAGCCGCCTGGCGTGCGTCAACAGGGAGCGCGCCTCGTCGAGAAACACGCGGCCGTCGCGCGTCAGCCGGATACGCTGCTGGCTGCGCTCGAACAGCGTCAAACCCAGCCGCTCCTCCAGCTGGGCGATCTGCCGGCTCAACGGCGATTGCGAAATGTGGAGCTTCTCGGCCGCTCGGCCGACATGCTCCTCCTCGGCGACGACGACGAAGTATTGCAACTGGCGTAAATCAAGCATGTCAGACCTTTAAGGACTCAAGAGAGACAAATCATGTCTTAGACAGCATTAACCCGTCAACCTATACTTGATTCCACATTCACCAACAGGAGTTTTCATGTCCATCAAAAACCTACTGCAAGGCAAGCTCGGCTTCGGCACCGCGCCGCTGGGCAACATGTTCCGCGACATCCCCGAAGAGGAAGCGCTGGCGACGGTCGATGCCGCCTGGGACCACGGCGTGCGCTACTTCGACGCCGCCCCGCTGTACGGCGCCGGCCTGGCCGAGATTCGTCTCGGCAACGCACTGGCCAAACGCAATCGCGACGACTACGTCCTGAGCACCAAGGTCGGCCGCGTGATCCTCGACGAGCTAGAAGAGCCGTCGCAGCGCGACATGGGAGAAAAAGGCGGGCTGTTCGAATTCGGACGCCGCAACAAGATCGTCAACGACTACTCCGCCGACGCCACGCTGCGCTCGATCGAGGACAGCCTCAAGCGTTTGAAAACGGACCGCCTCGACATCGTCTACGTGCACGACGCGGCGCAGGACTTCTACGGCGACGGCTGGCTGGCCCAGTTCGAGATCGCCCGCACCGGCGCCTTCCGCGTGCTCGCGCGGCTGCAGGAGGAAGGCGTGATCAAGGGCTGGGGCCTGGGCGTCAACCGGGTCGAGCCGATCGAACTGGCGATGGAGCTGGACGAGGCGCGGCCGACGGTCTCGCTGCTGGCGGGAAGCTACACCCTGCTCGATCACGAGCGCGCGCTGCAGCGCCTGATGCCGCAGGCGGCGAAGCAGAACGTCGACATCGTCGTCGGCGGGCCATACAGCTCGGGCATTCTGGCCGGCGGCACGCATTTCGAATATCAAAAGGCCCCGCCGGAGATTCTTGCCAAGGTCGAGCGGTTGAAGGCTGTCGCGCAGCGGCACGGCGTCAGCATCAAGTCGGCCGCGCTGCAATTCTCGCTGGCGAATCCAGCGGTGGCCGCCGTGATCCCGGGCGCTAGCCGTCCGGAACGCATCGCCGAGGACCAAGCGGCGCTGGCCGAAGTGATACCCGCGGCGTTCTGGCACGAGTTGCGCGAGCAAAAGCTGGTCGCGCGGGACGCGCCGTTGCCGGTGGACTTCACGGCGTAACCCCAATGGGGTCAAGTCTGGCATTCGGACACGATCCCAGCCGTCGCACCCGCTCTAGGCGCCGCTGGTCTCGCGGCGCCGGAGCACAACATGGCTTGCCTTCTCCGTTCCCGTGAACCCGATGCATTCATATCCGAGGGCCGGCAGGTCCGCGCCCTCGAACAAGCGCTCGCCCCGGCCCAGCAGGATCGGCGATATCGCGATATGCAACTCGTCGATGAGGGCCGCCTGGAGATATTGTCGAACCACATCCGCCCCACCCCCGATACGCACGTCCATACCGTTCGCCGCCTCACGGGCTCGGTCCAGGGCCTCATGTATGCCACCCGTGACGAAGTGAAACGTCGTGCCGCCTTCCATCTGGATCGATGGCCGCGCATGATGGGTCAAAACGAAGACGGGAACATGGTACGGTGGATTGTCTCCCCACCAGCCTTTCCAGTTCATGTCGGGCCACGGTCCGCGAACCGGTCCGAACATGTTCCGACCTAGAATCCAGGCGCCGACATTGCGAAACCCGCGCGCGGCAAAATCGTCGTCGACGCCGGTCGTGCCGTCGCCCGCGCCATGGATGGCCTGAAACGTGCGTGTCGGAATGAACCACTGGTGCAAGTTCGTGCCGCCCACGCCAAGCGGGTTGTTGATATCCTGATCAGGACCCGCCGCATAGCCGTCGATAGAGATCGTGAAGCTTTCCACTCGAACTCGTGTCATTCTGATTCCTCCATTTGGATTGATGTGCAACGTCGGGCTACCGAATCGCTGCAGTCACCGGCTACTCCGGCGGATAGGTTGCCTGCGTCGGCGAGCGAGGCCGCTAGCTGTTCCTGGCCGAACTGTGGATTGTGACGGGATTTGGGAATCGTGCGGATATCAAGCAGACAGGCTATGCCGTTCTGCCACAACAAGCCGATAAAGTAATCGATGATACGGTTGGAGTGGCCGATGGTAAAGACGAGTTCAGGTGTCATACGCATCTTTCGCGGTGGCGATGCCCGCATTCTGGCATGGACGTCCACCGCATGGCGCGCTTATGAAACCAACTACAGCTTTTTACTCATGAAAATGCGGCTTGTCCCCTGATCGGATTCAATCTCGCCGAAACGTACCCACCCATTTTTTTCATAAAAGCCGGGCGCCTGGAAGCTGATTGTATAAAGCACGGCCGAACGACAACCCCTTTCGCGCGCCTCATCTTCGAATGCCTTCAGGATTGTCGTGCCGAGGCCCGAGCCACGCAGCGACGCCGGGAGGTGAAACAGATCCAGAAACGCCAGACCAAGAGACGTCCGTCCGACGATTCCGCCCAGCGCTTCGCCGCTATCGGGATCTTTCACAGTGACACTCAAGGGGAGCCGATCGCTCAATCCCGACGCTTGCAGATTGAATTCATCCAACCCTTTACCGATAGCGTCCTCGAACCGAGGATCGACGCTATCGCTTACAACTATGACACTCCGCTGCACAGTATTTCCTCCCGGCGCCGCCGCAATTATTCCGTTTCAAATTTCTCTTTTACAAGCGGCAAGAAACGCTCAGGAACAAACCAGCGGGTGAACCCGCAATCTCCGCAAACGACAACCCGGTACTTCCCGCCATGGAGGCTGCCGACGGGAAGAAATTCGCCGGTTGCGCCTGGAGCCACCTCTTTTGAAAAATGCTCATTGCCGCCGCATTCCGTGCAGGGCTTCCGAATTGCCATGTTTGATCTCCGTACTATTCGTTGGCCTGCTATTGGCGTTGGAAAATAAAGTGTACGATGGATATTGCATCAAAAGCAAGTCGACTTTTTTTCCGACACCGTTGCCGACGCCGCTCATGTCATACTCATTCAGTGGGTTTCTGGGGCACTTGTAGCTTTTCGCCTACTTGCGGGGCAGTGGTACGCTGATAGCTCAACACAACGCCGGAGGTTAGCATTCACCCTTGATCCAATTTCACGGAGGCGGCATGAGCAAAGACAATCATCAGCAATCCGTTGGCGGCCAAGGCGCCACGGACGGACTGAGCGGCAGCGAACATTCCGGCACCGAGGGTGCCGATAGCGGCCAAGGCATCAACAAAGGCGCCGAAAGAGGCCTGCACGGCCAAGGCGGCCAGCACTCCGAGGGCATGGGCGACCAACATGGTGACGACCCGCGCGACGGCGACATGCCGCAAAGCGGCATGATCGGGACCGGCGGCGGAGCCGGCAACGCCACTAAAAAAGACGATAAAAAAAACCAGCCGACTCCTTAGTGATGGCGGCTGCCGGGAACCGGTTGCTAAGTTACATTTAGCCTTAACGCGCTAGACACGATCACGGCGAGGGCCATCTGCGGGCGCTGTAGTCGGTTGGCTTCGTGGCGCAACAGAGACTTATCCGGAGCACTATGTCGTGCAGCACGATGCCAGGTAAGTAATTAGGACCCAGTGGCTAGACAGCAAGGCGGCCGGTACTTCCGCTTCCGCCCCAAAGCGGACCTAGGTGCCGGCCGAAGCTTTAGCGGGCGTCGCTATACGTCCGCCTGAAGCCGGGTGATGCGAGCGGTTCGTCGCGCATCGCCGCCAGTAAGTAATCACGCGTTACTCCTTTTTCGAGCAGCTTGAGCCACTGCACGGCCCATGTGGCGCTATTCGGATCGTGATCGTTCCTTGCCAGCGTGTTCAAGGCCTGATAGGCGTTGGCTGAGTCGCCTAACCAAGCATGCGCCAAGGCGGCCGCACGTGCGAATGCCGCGACATCATGCGCTTGCCGCCACGCCTTGCTAGCCAGATCCATGGTTTTTTCCGGAGGCATTTCTGAATCCATGATCTCGGCATGGAACAGCGCATACGATATCCAAGGTGTTCCGGGCGCGAGTAGCGCTGCCTCAGTCAGGCTGGCCCGGGCTTCCGCAAGTTGCTCCCGTTTGTCTCCGACCGGGCCTTTCGCTAGTTTCAGGTGGGCCAGGCCCAGGAGATAATGAAGTTCGACGTTGCGTGAATCGCGGCGCACGGCGTCCGTCAGGTAGGGAATGGCGTCGCGCGGATCCCCCCACTCGATTTGAGCACGGCTTAAGGTGATCTGGGCAAAATCAACAGCGCGGGCCGCAGTCGCAGCAGCCCGCACACGTCGCAGCAGCATCGCGCCATTGTCGGGAGAGGGGCAAGCTTTCAGCGCTGCATTGTCAAGGACGAAGTCGCCCTCGACGCGGCTTAGGCGGGTGAAGTCGATACGCGCGGTGGGCAGCTCGGGAAAATCGACTTTGATGACTTTCATGAACACTCGCCGGTAATGCCACATTGTCGCGTTGAGCTTCACACCTGACATGCCAAACAGGTCTGCAAACGCCGCAGCGCCATCGCTGCCGTTATTCAGCAGTTCAAGATACCGCGCCATCCTGTCGCGGTTTTCCGCAGTTGAAAGCATATAGTGCATCAAATTGAACGCCCGAGACTGAAATTCAGCTTGCGCAAGATATGCGTCAGTACCTATCTCGGCTTTCTTCATGTGGCTGAAAAAATCCTGCGACACGTCCTTGCTCAACACTTCGTCATAGGTAAGGAAATACCGGCCTCCTTGGCTGTAATCTAGGAACTTCATCGATTCGGCAGTCGTACCGGCGGCACGGCCAATCACCATCTGGTTGTCTGTGAATCGCACTCCACCGAAATAAAATTTAAAGCCTTGGAGGAACCACTCTGGCCCGCGAATGTCGGTGTGGCGATACAGAAAATTCTCGCTGTACAAAGTGAGAATAGCCGACAGCGTGAAATCAACAGCGTCCATTAGCAGCGATGCATTATTCGACTCCCACATTCGCCCCCGGCTGAACGTGAAAACCTGGGTGCCGGATGCACAGCTGTCAACCAGACCAACTGTCTCAACAGGGAATTCACCGAGTCCTGGAGTCCAGTGGATCCGGTCCTGAAAGTACAACGTGAGCTTAGGCAAGTTAGTCTGCCGAATAAGGAATGGCCGCAAGTACAGCCGTAGCACATAGTCCAGCCGCTCCAGGTTGTTAACCATTTGGACGACCTGTTCGGGGTCGCTGTCAGAATATACGATCAGGTGCTGGGTCTCGATCCGGAACCACGCCGATGGATCGCGCACCCCCTTGATAACAATGTTGGTGGGAGTTTGCTTGCTGTCGTCGATATCGTTTTTGGACTCGCTCACGGATGCGCCGGCTGGCAGGAGTGCAATTGCGATGAGTAGGGTAAATACGTATCTGGCAATGGTCACCCACGTCTCCTTTTTGTATTCAGCTTGTGTGCGGTGTTAAGGGGACGATTGGAGAGCGATATTGAGCAACTTACCATAGGTCCGCTTGTGGCCGGATGCAGCCGCAAGGGAAGCTTCGGCCACGACGACGCGCGACACTGCATCAAAATCCACAAATACTCGCCGGGCGTTACGTTGGCCTCGGCGAGCACCGGTCGTTTATTGTTTCACGAACTTGAGCGTCATGCGGTCGCTCTCGCCGATGGCTTGGTACTTGTCGCGATCAAGTGCGTCGTTGCTCAGGGTCGGCGGCAGCGCCCATACGCCGCCCTTGTGGTCGGCCTTGTCCTTCGGATTGGCGTTGATCTCCGATTTGCCGGCAAGCTTGAAGCCGGCGCTCTCGGCCATCTTGATCACATACGACTGGTGAACGTAGCCGCTCGTGGCCGTGGCATCTTGCTGCATCGATTCCGGCAGGCGGTGGTCAGTCACGCCCAGCACGCCGCCGGGCTTCAGGCTGATGTACAGCGCCTTGAACATGTCCTTGACCTTGTCGTCGCCCAGCTCGACGAAGTTGTGCACGTTGCGGAAGGTGAGCACCATGTCGACGCTGTTTGCTGGGGCGAAGTTGTAGATGGCCTTTGGCGGACTGAATGCACCCCGCACGACCTTGTCATAGACCGCCGGGTTGGACTCCAGCAAAGTCTTAGATATGGCACCAGCGCTGATCAGCTTGCCGTCCTTGCGCAGGTACGGCGCCAGGATCTCGGTGTACCAGCCGCCTTCCGGCAGCAGTTCGACCACTGTCATGGTCGGCTTGATACCGAAGAAAGTGAGCGTTTCGTAAGGATGGCGCCAACTATCGCGCTCAACGTTGGTGCTACTCCGGTGGCTGGCTGCGATGGCCGTGCGCAGCTGGGCATCGTCGGCCTTATCAGCGGCCAGCGCGAGGCCGGCCAGGCTGCACGCTAGCAAACCGGCGGCCAGTTTGAATATCTTCATTGTGTCGTCTCCAAGGTCGATGGCAGCGTCGCTTTGCCGTGCCGCCTGGCAATCATCGACCATGCCATAATTGTCGTCAAGTTAATATTGCGTGCATCGAAATGCGTTCGCGAGCGTACTGCCAAAATAGGTGGCCACGTCCTGGAAACTTTTGTCTACTACTGCCCGGTTACAGCCGCATGTTCGCAGCAGGAAGACTAGATTTCATCTGAACGTAAGTAATCGTTGCGTCATCGTACATTCTGGAAGCTTCCCCCGTAACTAGACACCCGTTACGTGCGTAGAACCTTTGAGCTTCCATATTTGACTTCGCGACGTTAAGAACCAATTCTTTGTTCCCTGAGTGCGCGGCCTCTAGCAAAGCCTGTCCTACGCCTTTTCCCCGAGCATCTCTTCGAACGAACATTGCGCGCAATTGATTGCCATATAGAGCTGCAAACCCTAAGATTTCTTCTTCCTCAAAGACCAATACAACCGATTCTTTGAAAGCGGCCAGAATTACAGCATCCTTTTCCAACGGAGTGATTTCAAAGTTACGGCTCTCAAACTGTAGTTCGTCGTGTTTTGCCCTGATATAGATGTTGCATACAGCAGGGAAATCTAGTTCGTGAAAACCCCGTACTGTCATCGGTCAATACCTCCAATTTTTTCAATGTCGGCTTCTGGCCGATTGCAGTACATCGTTAGGCGGTCTGGCCGATGTCTTCGACATATTTCGCATGAACTCCTCGATAGCCGGTTGAAATCGCCGCTCGGCAAGTCGGGCAAACGAAATCCTGGAAACCTTTATCGTTGGCCTTGGGGTTCAATACAGACTTTTTACCAGCTTGGAAGCAATTTGCGCAGAGGTAGTGCGCGGGTTCCTTGCTGGCATCGTCTTTCGAGATGCCGTACACGGCACTTCCGGTAAAAGGACTACATAGCTTGTAGCGCCCCATGTCACCGCTGACCTTCTTGAGGTCCGATATCTCCTTTTTGAGGCTCAGAATCTCTTCGTTCGCGACCCGCTGCGAATCCTGTGCACTAAAAATATCCTGCTGTAACTTGATAATGATTTGTTGAAGCTCAATAGCCTTTGCATTAACATCGACAATGTTATTCGTTTTTACCAAGGCGGACGTAATATCGATTGCCCCTTTCAATCCGGCCATTGCGCTAGGTAGCAATGTAAGATCAATCATGCAGTTCCTCCGTAAAATCCTAATGTCACAAGCATTGTGTTCCTTCCGCTTCTGGCCGTACACGGCCGATTACGTTCAGGATAGCAGCTTGCTCATCTGCAAAAATCACCAATTCTAACGCCAGGCCGAAGCCGCCACTTTACGGACCTTCCCGTTTCCCCGTTTAAAGAAAAAAGGGACGTCCCGCCGCTATGATTTACCGGATTTACACTCAGCGGCTCGCGCCGATTTTCGCATAGATCCACCTGACTGCCGGGCTAAGATTTCTTTCGTTTTTCACGTTTCTCTGCACGGCTTTTGAACTCATCATAGCGATCAGCAAGATCGTAGACATATTCAACAATCGCGTTTACGAAGGTCTGCAAATCCCCTGCATCATCTCTCGATATGCTTATGTCTTCAGGATGAGCAGCGAGATTTCGAAACGCCTGAAGTTGTTGGCTCCAGTCATAAAGGCGATCATCGATAATTTTTGTATCTCGTAACTTCTTAATGCCTTCGCCCAGCATTAGCTTCTTCTTTGGTCTCGCTGAAGCCGCCTCTGAGTTGGGGACCTTAGGCTCAAGAATATCGCGGCACAACGCCTCCAACGCACGTCCAAGCATAACGCATGCGGCAATGTTGGCACCTGCCTGAAGAGAGCGGTCCGCTTCGTTGAGCGAGTCGGTAACTACGCGTGGTATACGCCAGCTTGAAAAGGACTTTGGAGGTTGCGGAAACACGCGAACGATATCACTCCATCGATCCTCGTAAGCATCATAATTCTCAAAGTCGATTTGATCGGATTCGCCAACCAAGATGGTGGTGCAACTTGGGCATTTACCAACAAACACTCGCTTCCCATAAGGTTGCCCCGCCTCATCGTCGAATGTAAATCGCTCTGCCCGGCCGGCTTCTGTAGCGGCCACTTTCGCCTTGCAGATGTGGCAATCAACAATGAAAATTCGGTGCTTAGCCGTCGTCATAAAGTCCTAATGTGTTAAATTTGGCATCTATGTTAATGAAGCCAATGGCCGCTGATGGCCGGTAGCAGGCGGTGAAGTATCTTGGCTTCATGTCAGGCTTCCAAGGGCTTGCCATCGATAAGTATGCGAAACCGTTCACCGGAAAACCCCGCCCGGCGGCTACCGTAAATGGCCTTCCCTATAGATTCATACCATTTTGAATCGGTGGCATCAATAGAAACTGTCATGTCCGGGTTTTCGGCGGAAATTTTCTCAAGAGCTTCCGCGACCTCAGTTGTTGAATGTAGTCTGACTCCATTCAAGTCTACGCCGCCATTATCGGAAATTCGCAAAACAATAATCTTGTTCAAATTGATGCTCCAGAAGATGGATTCTTCAGTTTTTACATTGGCGAACGGCGGCTCTTGGCCGGACGCGGTCAATCATGTTTATTCACGATGCGTTCAAGCCCCTCATTAACCTCTATCACGGCCTCGACCAGGTCGTGCAAGTCCTCTAAGGAGAGCCGCAAGTCAGACTGTTTGCCATCAGGATATCCTGCCACGTGAGCTATATGCGGCTCATGGAGTAGGAATGCCCATCGCCCATGTGCAAACCTATTCCTGGCCTCACGAATTACGTCAGCCTTGCTATACCAATCGAAGCATCGCTGATAGTGAATTTCATCCTTATGCCTGTCCATAACCTGTGCATGAACGAAATTTTCCAATTTTTCCTGGAAGGGCATTTTCTCAATTACACGAGACAGATTAGCATTTAGGTCGAAGAATGTGTTCGCAAGGCTTAGCGCCAATTTGAATTCGATTGCCGAGAACACGACAAAAAACTTTCCCAGGCATCTATAGGTATGCTCTTCGGCTATCTGCGCAGCATTCGCTACAACGGGTGCTGAAACAAATTCCATCCCTTCGTCAGTGTCCGCAGCCGCTATCGGTCAATTTTACCAAGCGTATCGCGCTCGTGATAAAAAGCCTGATGCCCAATTTTTCGTGCGTCATCAAGCTCAAGGTCAAACACTCCCATTATGAGTACCAAACACTCATAATTTTTGAAGCCGTCCCCACGCGCTTTGCGATATACATCCTCAGCAGTGGCTCCATGCCGTTTCATTTCTAGGTACGGCGCTGGGTCTTGGTCCATGTTTGTCTTCAAATTTTTTCTAATGACCATAGCTTCCAATGACGGCTCCTGGCCGTTTTCAGCCCCTACCAGCTGGGTCACGAAACCTTCTTATCCCAAGACTCCAAAATGAACAAGGCTGCTGTATGAGCGCTGTGAATTGCCAAACGGGCATGTCTAGGCTGAAGTTTATATTGTTTCTTACCGGCACCATGAGCAGAACTGGTGTGCGTCCTTAGCGCGCCGATTCCTTCAACGATAGCGAACAGCCCAGTAAGAATTACCTGGAGATCCTTATCTTCAACCACACTAGGATCGAATCCAAGGTCTTTTCTAACTACTGACCAAACGGGCTTCAAGTCTTGTTTTGGCGGCGCCTCAAGACCTCGTTCTGCAATGTAGACCTTGCAAACGCTCTCAAGAATATTGCTTGCGGCCGAAACCGCCTCTCTTGGGCTATGCTCGACATTGGCCAACGCTCTGCTAAATTCATGATCCATTGCAGGCAGGTCGCGGTCGCGAATATAGTCTTCTAGTGCTTTCGAAGGCGTGCCAAGCGTCCCTGAAATCAACCCTCCCCGGACGTACTGAAGATCATAACGAGCAAGCGCTTTTCGAATTTTTTCTTGGTCATCCGTTTCGGTTCGTGGCGGGCCTTCATCAAACGGACTGGGCTCAGGTGGATCCTCTTCCATGTACGTTTCTATTAATCGACCTAAAACACTCAGTGGCTGAACCGTTTCATCTCGGTTGACCCGACGCAGCCATTCCTGCGCCTTAACCCACTTGCTACCTTCAGGGGGTTCACCTGGGGCACCGGCATGCATGAACAAATTGTCCAGTGACGCGTGCGTGGTGCGCTGTGAAAGTATCTCTGCGACGGCGGCAACGGCTGGTGCCGGAATCAGCTTGCGCATAAACACAGCTCATTAAACAAAAAAATTTCAGTGTATTTCATTGACACAATTTTCTTCCGGCAGATTGCTGACGGTGTGTGGTTGAACCCTGAAAGGTGCGACACTTTAATTCGCATTTGCGACATTTGGCTCCGCGCCATGTTCTTTAGACCTAATCAAGACCTCCATGTTAGGCACAACATTGATGTCAAGGTGGTCATGCATTCGCTGGCTCAGATGGTGTTCGTTGGGAAGCTTAATGCCCTCTTGACGCGCCCATTCACGCAACACGCCCAACAATACCATGCTGACGATGTGACCGTCCTCCATGTACTGGAGCAGGAAATCCTTTAGCCTTCCCCGTCCTTCATCAGAATGCAGGTCTAAACCGCCGGGCACATCATGTAAACGATGCGCGATGACATTGCGATGTTGGAGGAAGCGATCCAACTGTTCGTCAAAGGTGGGGTGCAGATCCACCCGCTTTCGCAGCGTATTGAGCAGTTGCCCCAAAGTGGCTTTCGAATGCCGCTCAAGCATGACCTGGACCTGCTCTACAGTCTGCCGTGTCTCGCCGTGCAATGGGAACGTCAGGCAAGTGCTCATCAGGCGCTCAACACTCTGTCCTGCGATTACCGCAAAGCCCAAAGTCTTCAGCACATCGTCCTGTACGGGCTTATAGCCTGATTGCGCTTTGTCTTTCATGATTTGCCCTCATCTTGAGAATTGCGCCCCGACGGCTGAGTCGCAGCTTAGTTTATATGGATCCTCAGCGTAGGGCGGCTCAGCAGCAGTAATAGGGCGCAGACATGTCGGGCCGCCTTAATCACCAATAATCAAGGTACAGACGCCCGTAGTGAAACGATTCCTTGGAAAACCGGTCTTGGCCATAGCAGACATTCGCAAGCAACCGGCGAACGTCCGCTCTTGGCCGAACGCGGCCGTCGCGTTGATAGGATAGCAGCTTGCCCAGGTGCAAAACTCACCAATTCTCACCTCAGACCGAAGACGCCCCATAGGGGCATTGGCATGAGCGCGAGGCCGCCTTCTGTGATTGCATGAGCTGAGTAACCCGGATTGTTGGGGCACGGCAGGCCTGTTGATGGGTTGGGCCTCAGGCCAGCAGCACTATTGTTCATGTCTGAGCCAGAGTTCACAGTAGCCAGCTTTCCACGGGCATACAAACGATGCTACTAGTTTTTGCCGACGGTACGCAAGGAGTGCATTGGGTGGTGGTGATACTACCTCCCACCCTCCTGATACCAGCGCGGCTCGAATGGCGTCTCGAGAATCGTCGGGAACTTGACAGAGATAGGCTGAGCTGGCACTGCGTTGTTGCCGACTGAACCGGCAATCGGCCGCATTTGCGAGGGCTGCGCCCTTCTGGAGCTGCTGCGACGTTCTTACCAGTGTCGCCAAAGTCTCATTTGTTCCATTGTAGTAGCGAGATGTAGGCTCATATAATGATATGTAACCCGCCGCGAAAGTCAAAAGCAAGCTAATTCCGCCTCCACGCAGCACCATCTTCCGGTGCAACCGGAGCATTTCGGGAGTCACTATAGCTTGCCAAGCGATGCCAACAAAATACGCCGGAGCAGTAAGGAAGGCGCCGCCAATCCACGCACTCAAAAAACTCGAGTCAGCAATCTTGAAGAAAATGCCCAGCAGTGCACCGACGATTTGTGCTCCGAGTAGAAGCAGCATTGTTGGACGGATTGGACGTAAGTCTCCCCATGTATACGAGAAGTCTAACCGTGACTCTCTCAATTCGCGCTCATCCGTGGGCCTCAGGTTCAAGAAAAACGGAGCGCATTGGCACGTCCGAGTTGGTTGCTTGGGTATTTGCGTTCAATCGCATTCACAATAGTCTATCTGCCAATGGCGGCTTCTGGCTGCGGATTCAACCGGTCGATGCAACACATTGGTGGAATCGTTGAGCCAGTACAGTCTTGATCTATTGGGGAGGCGAAGGCGAGGCCAATGAGCTATCAAATTTCGGAAAGAGCCTTCACCGCATCCTTCGCTTCACGGAGACTGCATTTGTGGACCTCACGATAACAGCGTATAGCCCAGATGCGCTTATTGTCGTCTAGCAAACGTACCACGTCGGCCATTACAGCATTGCCCCGCCGGGGATACTTTCCAGCGTGACGCATTCTTCTCATTTGCAACCAGAGTACGACTTGTGCAACCAAAATCAAAGATAGAACCAGAATCATTCCTATCAGGAAAAACTTCATACATTTCTCCAAAAAAAATCAAATGGCTGCTTCTGGCCGAAAATAGTCCAGCGTGCACATGCATCTCTTTCACTGGTCGCCAGCGGCGCGTGTGACAGCCAGGCGCGGTACGCGCGCATCTGTCGTGTCGAGCGTGAACCGGTAAGCGCCGGATTCGGGAATGTCGATTTGCAGGTTTTGACCATCTTCTTCGAGTGGCAGCGCGGCGCCTTCTATGACCGTCTCCTTGCCTTCATACGCTCCGATGTCGATTTTTTTGAAATCTTCCGAACCCAACTTGAAAGCATAACGCCGCTTGTCCAACTTAATAGTGGCCGTGAACGTATGGCCATCGGTCATACTCATGCGGTCGCTGGTGCCCCAGCCGTTCATGTCGCCGCGTAGGTAGAAAGGCAGGGTCGCATATTCGGGAGCAGTGTCGGCGATGCGCTCCATGCGGATACGCTTACCGTTCTGGACCAGCGTCAACACGTCGACCGTGCCTTTGTCAGAGCGAAGCACTTCGAATTGCGCATCGACGCTGCGAGCGAAGAAATGGTCGTCGGATTCGGCGAAGATCGGCGTCCAACTCGTGCCTCCTAGCCGGGCGCTGAGCCGGCCATCCTCAAGCCTGACGCGGAATCGGGTCCCGTCAGGCATGGCGTAGACGCCGGCCACTTGTAGCAACCGACCAAGCGCGAGGGGGATAGCCTTGCGTTCTGACGGCAGCCGCAGCGTCTTCCCGCGCGTGACCTGGAATAGCGAGCGTTCCATTGAACTGAGGTCGGTGGCTTCGATATTGCTAAGCAGAATCACGCTAATCCGCTCATTCGGCCGGTAGCCAACCAGCGTGCTGAAGCCGTTGATATTGCCGCCATGGCCAACCTCCTTTCCGTCCGGGGCATCGCGGACCATCAGTCCGAACGCGTAGCCATTCCTCACCGGCGTCGTCATGGCCCGCAGCGCTTCCGGCGACAGAAGCCGGCCTTCGTACAGCGCGCGCTGCCAACGCAGCAGATCGCCGCTGGTCGAGTACAGAGCACCAGCTGCGTAGGGCACGCTCATGTCGATATAGCCGGCGTTGCTCAAGCCACGACCAGTGTTGTGGTAGCCCGCAGCGCGGTTAGGGACTATTGCAGTGTTGCTGTCATAGCCCGAATCCTTCATTCCCAAAGGGACGAAGATCTGTTTTTGAATGAATTCGGCGTAGCTTTTGCCGCTCTGTTTCTCGATCAGCATGCCCAGAAGCACGTAGTTGGAATTGCTGTAGTCGAAACGACTGCCCGGTTCGAAGTCAAGGGGCAACGTCTGTACGACCGCCAGGATCTCGGCGGGTGTCCGAGCGAAGTGCGCCAGGTTGGCGTATTCGGGCACTTGCGTGAACGAGTGAATGCCGGAGGTATGCGTAAGCAACTGCTGAACCGTGACCGGGTGCCAAGCGGCCGGCAGCTCGGGCAGATATTGGCCGATCGCGTCGGTCAACTTAAGCTTACCTTGGTCCTGCAGCAAGAGCACCGCAGCGGCCGTGAACTGCTTCGTTACCGAGCCGAGCCGGAAGCGGGTATCCGGCCGGTTACGGACGTGCCATTCGACATTGGCGTCGCCGTAACCTCGTGACAGGAGGACGCGATCCCCCTTGGCCACTAGCACGGTGCCGGAAAATTGGCTGTCGCGGGCCAAGGTATCGGCGACCTGAGACAGGCGGTCCACATTCTGCGCCATCGCAACGGCGCAAATCAATGTAAGGCCAGGACCTACGATAAGTCGAGTACTAAAACTTAGCATCTAAAAACTCCTCATCCTATGTCTGCTTTGCCCGCTACGCGTGAAATTTATGATGCCATGGATGTAGAACGTGTATCGAGCATTTCCGAACTGGCAAGTGTACAGCCACGCCCCTGCGACTTGGCTTTGTAGAGGGCGACGTCGGCACGCTGAAGCATCCGCTCTATGGTGTCTGTGCTGTCCATACGCATCGCGATGCCGCCGCTGTAAGAGAGTTCAAAACCGAGTTCGTTGATCGAGTGCAGCGCAAGCCATTGCCGCAGGCGTTCGTCGTAAGCGATGATCGAAGCGAAGTCGGCACGGTTGAGTAGCACGCAAAATTCCTCGCCGCCGTAACGGCAGAACAGATCTCCAACACGGCTCACAGCCCGTAAGCCGGTGACGAAAACTTGCAACGCCCTGTCGCCACCCGCATGGCCGTGCTTGTCGTTGATTTGCTTGAAATAGTCGAGGTCAAGCATCAACACGCCGAGCGGCTGCTCGTATCGCACACTGCTGGCCAGGTCGCTTTCGGACTTCACCACCCAAGCGCGGCGATTCAAAGCCCCTGTCAAACCGTCCAGCGTAGCCAACCGTTCCAGTTCCCGGGCTGCCTCGTCGCGGTGCGCAAGGAGAATGGCCACCACCGACATCATCATCATTGAATTTGATGACAAGGCAAACACTCGGTTGATCAGGTACGGCCCAAAAAAATTCGGAAACTCGGCGGTGTAGAACGCACCCAGCACGGCGCGGCAGGCAAGTACTACCATCTGAACCGTAAGGCATATGATTAACAGCCAGCGCCAGCGTCCGACCGCCACCTGTGGCGCACGGCACAGAGAAACTATTATGGCCGCAAACTGCAATGCCAGCAGGCCGTTCGCCCAGCCTACCCTGAACGGATAGTTGGAAAAACCGATGCTGTAGCCGACTGTCATCAACACGGCTATGGCGGCGGGGGCGCGGGCACTGGCCTCACGACCGTACCACAATTGAAAGGCCATGGCGTTGAATACCATGCCGCCCGAGACGCTGCCCATTGCCATCGTTGACAATAGATGGTCGGCCCAGCCGCCCCGTTCAAAGGTGCTTGACCACAGCAGGAAAACCCAACCCACCGTTTGCAGGATGATCCCGGCTTGGGCATATCGCGCAGCACGGTTCACCCGCCCCATGAAATAGGGCAGCGCCACGGCCATGATCGACAGGTTGAGCGTCATGCCAAAGAACAGGGTCGATACGTCGGTTATAGCCACTACTCACACTTTCAAAATACCCCACAGGGCCGCCTTATCCCAATAATCCCGCATGATTTGAGGCGGTGGCATATGGCCGGGCTCGTGTAGAAATGGCGGACCTGACCCCAGGTTGGGTTACGGCTTACTGTTCAATTCCACCTTCGCGCTGCCGAGCCCTTCGCTGGTGGCGGTGACGACGATCTTGCCGCCCTGCCCCGCCCGCGTGCGCACGATCGCCAGCGCCAGACCGTTGAACGCGGGCCGCTCCGGCGATTGGAACGATACATGACTGGTGGCGTCGCCGTTGTCGGTGGCCACCAGCTCGGCCGGCCCGCTGACGGTGAACTTCACCTTGTTGTGCGAGCGCGGCACCGCCAGCCCGTCCTTGTCGGCGATCGTCAAGGTCACGAACGACAAGTCCTTGCCGTCGGCGCTCAGGGCGCTACGGTCGGCGGCCAGCTTGAGCTTCGCCGCCGCGCCGGTGGTGCGCACAGTATCCTCGGCCCACTGCTTGCCCTGCTTGTACACCACCGCGCGCAAGGTGCCCGGCTTGTACACCACGTCATCCCAGCGCAGACGATAGTCGCGCGGACCGCGCTTCTTGCGTCCCAGCGACTGGCCGTTGAGGAACAACTCGGCCTCGTCGCCCGACGTGTACAGATGCACCGGCGTGACCTGCCCCACCCGCTCCGGCCAGTTCCAGTGCGGCAGCAGATGGGCCATCGGCAACTCCGGCCGCCAGCGCGCCTGGTACAGATAGAAACGGTCCTTCTTGAACCCGGCCAGGTCGACAATGCCGAAATACGAGCTGCGCGATGGCATCTTGATCTTGCGAAGCTCGGCCAGTTCCTTGGCGGCGGCCTGCTGCTGCGCCGGATCGGTGAAGTTGAACACATTGGTGGCGTCGTCGTTGTACGGCGTCGGCTCGCCCAGATAGTCGAAGCCGGTCCACACGAACTCGCCCGCGACGAAGGGGTTGTTGTCGATGCCGGCGAATTCGACATCAGGTGACCAGGCCCATGGCGGCGCCGTCAGATCGTAGCTGCTGACCTGGAAGTTGAACGCGCCCTTGGTTTTGTCGTCGCTGACGGGGAAGAAGTACTCGCCGCGCGAGCTGACGGTGGACGAGGTTTCGCTGCCATACAGCGGCAGGTACGGCGCGCTCTGATGCAGCCGGCCATACTCGGCCGGTTTGTAGTTGTAGCCGAACACGTCGATGGCGGTCTGGAAGCCGTCATAGCCGGAGTTGATCTTGTTGAAGCCGGCCGTGGTCGGACGCGAGCGGTCTTCGCTGCGGACGATGTCGGCCAGGTGGACGGCAACCTTCCAGCCTTCCGGCTGGCCCTGTTCCATGATCTCGTTGCCGATGCTCCAGGCGATCACGCTCGGATGGTTGCGGTCGCGCTGGACCATCGCGCGCAGGTCTTTTTCGTGCCAGGCGTCGAACAGCGTGGCGTAGTCGTTCTTCGTCTTGGGGATGCGCCAGGCGTCGAACGCCTCGACGATGATCAACATGCCCATGCGGTCGGCCAGTTCCAGCAGCTCGGGCGCCGGCGGGTTATGCGTGGTGCGGATGGCGTTGACGCCCATTTCCTGCAGAATTTCAAACTGGCGCTCCAGCGCGCGCAAGTTCAGCGCCGCGCCCAGCGCGCCGAGATCGTGGTGCTGGCTGACGCCTTGCAGCATGACGCGTTCGCCATTGAGCAGGAAGCCGCGCGCCGCGTCGAAGGCGATGGTGCGCACGCCGAACGGCGTCTCGACCACGTCGACGACCTGGTCCTTCGCGGTGACCGTGGTGACGGCGACATAGCGCTTGGGCGAGCGCAGGCTCCACAATTGAGGACGCGCCAGTTGCAGCGACTGCGTCAGGATCGCCTGCTTGCCGGCCGTGATCTTGGCGGCGGCCGAGACGGCCGTCTGCGCCAGCGCCGCGCCGGTGCGGCGGCCGGCCGCGTCCAGCGCGTAGACGGCGGTGCTGACCTTGGCTTCGGCGTCGGCGCCCTGGTTGTCCAGGGTCGCGCGGACCTCGACGGTGGCCGCGTCGGCGGTCACGGTCGGCGTCAGCACGAAGATGCCGTTGTTGACCACGTGCAGCGGCGTCGTCTTCACCAGCCAGACGTTGCGGTAAATACCGCCGCCCGGATACCAGCGCGACGAATCCTCCGGATTGTCGATGCGCACAGCCAGCACGTTTTGCGCGCCCGGCTTCAGATACGGCGTCAGCTCCAGCCGGAACGACGAGTAGCCGTAAGGCCAGCCGCCAACCTTTTGCCCGTTGAGAAAGACGGTCGCGTGCGACATCGCGCCATCGATATCGATGAACACTCTACGCCCGGCGTCGCTGGCCGGGGCCGCGAAGTGCTTGCGGTACCATGCCACGCCCCACCACGGCAACTTGCCGGTCTCGCCCTCGTACTCCTGCTTGAACGGACCTTCGATGCCGAAGTCGTGCGGCAGATCGAGTTTGCGCCAGCGGCTGTCGTCGAACGCCGCGTCGCTGACGCCGCCCGTCGGTTCGCCCTTGATAAAGCGCCAATCGGCATTGAAGGAAATCCGTTCGCGCACGGCGCGCTCGTCCGCGTGGGCGGGAGCGTGCAGGCTAAAAGCGACGGCGGCGAGCATCAATAGGTAGCGTAAATATCTCATAGGGTCCGTTTGGAAGAGTCGATGGATAAAAGCGTGGTGCCGGGGGTGGAACTTATTTATTCAGCAGCGTCAGCGACAACTCCCAGTCCGCGCGCCAGGCATACAGAAAATCATGCGTGGCGAAAGCCTTTTTCAGGCGCGGAACGGGAACGCGGTACACCTCGTTCAAGCCCAGCGCCAGGGTCACGGGATTCCACAGGGTGTTGTGCTTGTTCTTCTTGCCTTTGCCGCCGCTGCCTTTGACGCGGGCGCCGTCGTCGCCGAAGATGCCGATGCCGTCGTCGAGCGACTGCGCCAGATCGAGCCTGGCCAGGCCGTCGAAGGCGGCCAGGATCTCGTCGCGGCCTATGCCGTCCTGCGATTCCTTCACGCCTTCGGTCTTGACCGGTTGCGGTTCCGCCTCGCGCTTGAGCCGGGCGGCCAATTGCTCCAGCTCTTTCTTCAGAAAGCGCAACTCGTGCAGCTCGCGCCGGAAACCTGGGGGCGGCAGCTTGGCGACGATCTTGTACGCATCCTTGGTGATGGTGATGAGCACATCCTCGCTGCCGGCTGCCAGGCGAGCGGTATCGCCCTCGAAGAAGATCGGCGCCGCGTAGCCGCCGTTGGCGTCGCCGAACAGCTCGGGATAGGCGGCGTCGTAGTCGAGCCAGACGTACGGCGTGACGCCGGTCTCGATCAGGCGCGCCAAGGTCCAGGGCGCGTCGCCCACGCCCTGCTGGCCTAGCCACTCGCAGGCTTGTTCGGTGGTGGCGCGAAAAGGTAATGTGGGGCTGGTGGACGTCATCGGGTTGGCCTGGCGCCATCTTTGGCTTAATGGAAACATTTGAATTATAGAGCAGCCAGAGAAACATAAATCGTTTTCCTTCGGCGGCGCCTAAACACCGGTGCTCAGCAAACGTCTACCGGACATGGATATTTTCGCCCTGGCCGCGCTGGCCGCCCCCTCGTCCGCGCCTCGCCGCGCAGGCCAGCCGTGATCGGCCTGCTCGCCCCCATATTCCGTGGAGCGCTCGCGCCGCATGGCGAAGCGCTGGTCTGCGGCGCGCCGCCCGCCCCTGCGATCCCTGTCGCCGCCCTCACCCGCGCCGACGGCCCGCTAAAGAGCATCCTCGTCCGCTATGCCGTGCACCTGGGCGGCGGCGACCTGCGTCCGGTCGCCTCGCTATGGAGCCTGGCCTATCTGCGCGCGCTGCTGCCGCCGATGGTCGCCGCCGCCAGCGTGCTGCGGCACGGCTTTCCCGCGACCGCCGCAGAAGTCTGGCTGGAACTGGACCAGCATCGCGAACCGCTGCGTTTTTACATCGCCCACGAAGGCGCCTCCGTGGCCGGAACCGACACCCAAGCCCGCTACGCGCCCCTGCTGCAACATCATCTGGACCCGCTGTTCGCCGAACTGGGCCGGGTATCGGGGCTGCCGCGCAAGGTCCTGTGGGGCAACGCCGCGCGCTGCCTGGAGCCGGTGTTCGACCAGGCGCTGGCGATGCTGGGACCGGTTCCCGCGCTGCTTGCCGACCGCCGGCAATTACTTGAGCTGCCGCTGTGGAATCAATGTGGCGACGCGGCCGCTGACGCGAGCCATCCGAATCCGCTGTATCCCCGCCTTCGCGCGCCGGTCCACTTCGCTCCGGCCGAGGCGGCCAATCTGCACCGCCAATGCTGCCTGCAGTATATGCTGCCGCAGACCGGCTACTGCGGCGCCTGCCCGCTACAACCCGCATCCACGGGCGCCGCCGCTAACGCTCCAGATTCCACACCAGCTTGAGCATGGCGCGGGTCTGGCCGGGCAGCGTATCGCGCCGCTCGCCCGTGTAGCCGAGGCGGTCGAGCGAGAAGATCAGCTCCCGGTCCGCCGCCCACAGCCAGCGCACGCGCGCGCTCACGCCCAGCTCCTGCGAGACGTTATCCCATTGCAGCAGCAGGCTCTCGGCCATGCGCGTGCTGGGCGTGTGGTCCAGCCGCAAGGTGGCCATGCGCACGGTGAAGCGGCCCGACGGCAGGCGGATGGCGTTGCGCGTCAAGCCCGCGCGCCAGCCCCAGCGCGCGCCAGGCTTCCACGCCAGCGACACGCTCTGGTCCTGACGGTGTCCGTCGTAGTAGCCGCCGCCGCGCACGTCTGCGGACGCCGACAACGGCCGCGAAGGCGACGTCTCGACATAACCATACAGATAGCGCCAGCTATAGCTGCCCGGCTGGATGACCACGCCGGGCACCGGGCTGTACGGGGCGGCCAGCCGGTCGGTCTCGTAAAACACCTCGGCCAGCGCGGTGTCGCCGGCCGCCGCCGTGTAGGCGATTTCCGGGTTGAGCATGACCGAGCGCTCGCTGCCGTCCTGTTTGCGGCGGAAGTTCCAGTCCATGCCCGGAATGATGCTCTCGCCGGCGCCGGTGCGGTGCCACCAGCCCAGCGTGCCCTCGCCGCGCGTCACGTCGGACTCGGCCAGATAGCCGAGCGCCGGATTGAAGTTGGCGCCGATGCGTTGCAGCTCGGCCGCGCCGTTCAGGCCGACATTCGGATAGTTGACGCTGGCGCCCCAGGCGCGGCCCGTGCCCAGGCCGGCGTTGCGCGACTCCAGCGCCCACGCGTGCACCTCCAGCGTCTTGCCGCCGCCCGCGCCGCCCGGCGGTGTCCAGTCGCTGTCGCGGAACTGGTAGTCGACGCCGTGGGTGCCGCTGCCGCCCGTACCCTCGGCGTTGCCGCGCGTGAGCATCATGCCGACCCGGTGGCGGCTGTCGAGCGGACGCGCCAGCCGCACCACCGCCACGTCGGCGGCCCGTTGGTCGGGCTGGTCCGGCGCGGTGGCGCCGCCGGCCACGCGCGCGCCCAGCACGCCGAAGTCGGCGCCGGCCACCTGGCCGGAGAATTTCAGGCCGGCGTCCAGGCTGCGTCCGCGCCCGGTGGCGTCCAGCCCCACCCGGCGCGAGTAGTACGGCACCACGGCGCCGTCGACCAGGCCGCCGAAGGTGTAGCGGCCGGCGTCGTGCAGGAAGAATTCCCGCTTTTCGGGCCGGAACAGCTCGAAGCGCGTCAGGTTGACGGCGCGCTCGTCGGCCTCGGCCTCGCCGAAATCGATGTTCAGCGCGGCGGTGGTACGCAGGCCGCCCTCGCTTTCGTGGAACAGTTCCAGTCCCGGCTCCAGACGGCGCCGCGTGCGGCCCGTGCCCGAGGCGGCCGACGATTCGGCGGTGGCGCGCAGCGAGCCCTTCATGCGCAGTCCCCAGCCGTCCTGCGCGGCGACGATGGCCGGCATCGGCAGCGCGTCGCCCAGCGAGTAGACCTCTTTATCGGGCTGGATGCGGGCCAGGCGCACGCGCTCGCTGCCTCGCGGCATCCAGCGCTCGGCGTTGACGCGCCAGTGGCGCAGCCCGTCCGCGCCGACCGGGCGGCCACGGCCGAACACCGACAGCGGGATCGTGATGTCGGCGCTCCAGCCATCGACCTCGATGCGCGCCTCGCTGCGCCACAAGGCGTCCCAGTCGAAGCGCATGCGGCCGCCGTCGAAGATCAGGGCGTCGAACTGCGCGCCGTTGGGGTTGACCGCGAACAGGTAGCCGTTGCGGCCGCCGCCCTCCGGGTCGAACACCAGCGTGACCCGGTCCTCCTGCAGCATGCCCTCGACGTCGCGCCGCATCTGCTGCGCCACGATACTTGACGGGACGGAGTCGTAGGCGCGCACGTGGACGTACAGGGACTTGGCGTCGTGCGCCAGCCGCAGCTCGGTGCGCCGGCTCGGCGCGGCCCCGGCGACCGGCGCCACCTGCACGAAGCCATCGATGACCGTCGCGCCGTCCAGCGCGGAAGCGCCGCCGCCACCGCCCGCCGCCGGCAGCGAAAGCGCGGCCGGCAGCGCCTCGGCCGCGGCGAAAGCGGCCGACGGCACGGCGGCCAGCGCCGCCACAAACCGGGCGGCGCTGGCCAGACCACGGCGCGTCATGCGGCGGCGGAGAGGTCGAGCGACGGCGCTTCGACGGGCGCCCGGCCGGCCGGTGTCTCCACCGCCACCACCTGGCCGTTCTCCATGCGGATCAACCGGTCGGCCAGATGGAAATAGCGGTCGTCGTGCGAGATCACCAGCAGCGATTTTCCCTTGGCGCGCAGCTCCGGCAGCAGCTCGCGGTAGAACACCTCCTTGAACACCGGGTCCTGGTCGGCCGCCCACTCGTCGAACACGATGAAGGGACGGTCCTCCAGATAGGTGACGGCCAGGGCCAACCGCTTGCGCTGGCCCTGCGACAGCGCGCGCGTGGTGAAGGCGCCATCGCGCACCTGCACTTTGTGCTGCAGGTGCAGCTTCTCCAGCAGCGCGTTGCCCTGCGCGTCCAGCTGGCCGGACGGCGCCTGCAGGATCTGCTCGAACAAATGGAAGTCCGGGAACACGGTCGAGAAGGTCTGGCGGTAGGTATCGCGGTTGGCGTCGCCTATCTTCTCGCCGTTCAGCTGGACCGAGCCGATCTCCGGCCGGTACAAGCCCACCAGCAGCTTGGCCAGCGACGTTTTGCCGCTGCCGTTGCCGCCCACCAGGAAAGTGATCTGGCCCGGCTGGAACGCCAGGTCGACCGGCCCCAGGGTGAACACCTCGTCGGCGCTCTCGCTGTAGTAGCGGTGGCACACGCCCTTGAGCACCAGGCTTTGCAATGGCGGCGGCGGCCCTTCAACGGCCTCGTCCTCGGTGTGTTCGAGCTCGCGGGTGATCTCGTCGATGCGCGCACCCGAGGACTTGGCCATGTTCGCGCGCGGCAAAGTCATCAACAGTCCCTCCAGCGGCCCGACCATGTACAGGAACACCAGCACGAAGCCGGTCATGACGCGGGCGCGGTCGCCGACGTCGCCCACCAGCGCGAACAGCACCAGGCCGATGAAGCCGAAGATCAGGAATTTCCCCCACGCCGACGACACCAGGAACACCGACATGCCGAGCGTGCGCTCGCGCCTGACGAACTCGATCGATCGATCCAGGACCTCGTCGGCGAAGCGGCGCCGCTTGGCCGCGTGCAGCCGCAGCTCCTTGGCGCCATCGACCAGCGAGCGGAAATGGTCGAATAGCCGGTCCTGCTCGCGCGCGGCGATGTCCAGATGGCGGATCGCCCACACGTGCGCCATGTGGTAGCCGAGCGAACCGAGTCCGATCACCGCCACGGCCGCCAGGAACACCTGCCACGACAGCCAGGCCATGTAGATCAGGCAGCCCGAGACGGCGACGAAGTTGACCACGATGGTCGGGAAGCTGACGAAGAAGTCGGCCACCCGCGTGCTGTGCTCGGACAAGGCCGAATGCACCTTGGGCGCGCCGACCTCCTCCAGGCGGCGGTAGTCGGCGGCGATCACGCGCGCCGAAATGAAGCGCCGCAGGTTGGCGTGGGCGCTCTGGTTCAAGCGTTCGAACAGCACCGACGACACCATGGTGCTAAGCATCGCCGCCACGGCGAAGGCGGCGAAGCGCCAGGCCACGACGGTGCGCTGGGCCTCGGTGTCGGCCATCAGTGCGGCGTTGATCTGCGTGAGCACCAGCACGCTGCAAACGCCGGCGACGATGCTGGCCAGCGCGGCGGCGATCATCAGATTCCGCGACTGTCGTATCAAATAGGTAAGCAAGACGGTTTCACCTTAAAAAAATATAAGTCGGACGACGCGCATCGCCCCGCCCCGGGACACACCATCAAGACGCGCCGGCGCAGCGTTTGTTTAGCACCATCAAAGCACGCGGGGTCAGTGCCGACATTCGGACACAAGCCTCGCCGTAAAGGCGCCTTCACGGACCACCCCACGCGGGGGTCAAGTCTGTCATTCGGACACGAGCTGGTCCGGGAAGACGCCCTTACGGCGGAGCCCGTGTCCGAATGTCAGACTTGACCCCAGTGTTGTGACCCAGTGTTGTCCACTAACGCGACGGCAGCAGTACCAGCCGCGTGAGGCCCGGGTCGCGGGCGATCTCCGCTTCCCGGAACGGGAAACGCAGCCACTCTTTGCGCGCGTATCGCGCCACCGGCGCCGCGCCCAGGCCGCCGTCGACCGCCGTTTCATCGAGGCCGTGCGCCAGCAGCGTGTGCGCCCGCACCCCGGCGGCGTCGAAACGCACCACCTGCATGTAGCTGTTGGCGTGCGAATCCGGCCCCAACGCGCTGGCGCCGTCGGAATTGCAGGCGATGGCGAAGTAGCCGTCCAACCCACAACCGCCGAACATTGGCAGGCGCTTGCCGCCACTGTTTACATAGCGACGCTCGCCCAGCGCCGCATCCGGCGACCAGCCCTTGGCGCCGAAGTCCAGCACCGTCGCCGCCAGCGCCTGGGCGGCCCGTTCCCCGCCCAGGCGCAGCTCGCGCGGCGTCTCCAGCGGAGCGCCGTCGGCGAAAGCGACGCCGTAGCGTTCCGCCTCCGGTATCTTTTGCAGGCGCCCCCAGAAGGCTTCCCACAACAGCGCGCCGCGATCGCCGGCGTCGCCCTTGTTGGCCCATTGCCGCAGTGTCGCGCAAGCCTTGCCGATGTCGACCTCACCGATCGGGGCATCCTCCGCCACGCCCGCCGCCTTGCGTGCCGCCGCGTCCAGCGCCACCCTTGGCTGCGCGCAGGCCTGCACCAGCGCCTGGTCCTTGAACAGTTCGGCCGAATACACCCGCGCGTCCAGCACGTCGCGCATCACGCGCCGGCCCAGTGTCTCGGCCGGCACGCCCGCGCGCAGCAGATCGAGCGCCATCCGGTGGCCTAGCCGTCCGCGCAGCGCCAGCGGCTTGCGCTCGCCGCCGAGCACCGAGGGATAGCCCTCCAGCGGTCGGCGCGCGTTGCTGAGCCAATAGCTGTCGTTCATGTTCGCCACATAGTCATCGCGCAGCAGCCATGGCAGCGCGTCGGCCGCCATCGCGCCCGGCTGCGCGGCCGCCGGATCGACGCGCCAGTCGCACGCTGCGCGGCTGCCGTCGAGCACCGGCGTATAGGGATCGAGCTTGGCGAAGCCGGCCGCCAGCGGCGTTGCGCACGATGCGCGCAACGCGTCGGACGCGTTCGGCACGGCGCCGATGTCGCCGTACCACACCCTGCCGTCGCCGCGGCCGATCGCCACCGTGTTCACCCATGGCAGCGCCGCCTCGCGCCGCTGGATGGCGATGAACTCTTCCAGCGACGTCGCCTGGTTCCATGCGAAGTAGTTGCGGAAGATGCGGAAGTTGTCGGCGTTGACATCGCGGATCGCCATCGCGTGCCGCTCACCCCAGGCGAAGGCGGGGTTGTAGCCGCCGAGATCGAGCACCAGCCCGTGGCGCGTGCGGTAAAAGGTACGGGTGAGCCGCCGCGCCTTGCCGTCGTCGCCGCGCACGTCGACGCCGATCTCGCGGGTCGTCATCGCTTCGCTGGCGCCGTCGACCAGATAGCGGGCCGGATCGGCCGGGTCAAGCGCCACGTCGAACAGGCCGAAACGGCGCGCCGCCGACACCGTGTGGCTCCACGCGACATGATCGTTAAAGCCGAGCATGATGATCGGCACGCCGAGGAAGGTGGCGCCGGCCACGTCCAGCCGCCCCGGAAACGTCAAGTGCATCTGGTAAAAGCGGTCCGGCCCACCCCAAAACCAGTGTGGATTGCCGAACAGCACCGCCTCGTCGCCGCCGGTCGCCTCGCGGCCCAGCACGAACATATTGCTGCCCAGGCCGGGCTGGTCGCCGACGCTTTGCGCCAGCAGGCTACGCAACGGCGTGTCGTCGGCCGGCGCCTGCGTGGCGTCCGACGCGCCCGCGTTGTCGGGCTTGGCCGGCTTGGCGTTGGCGATTTCGGTGACGAACCTGGCGTAGCCGGCCGCGATCTGGGCCGCGTACATGCGCCGGTAGATATCGTCGGCGCCGATGTCACGCACCCACGGCTGCTTCAGGCAGGTGCGCCCCGCCGGGCGCTGGCGGCCCTGGCGGACGTCGGCCAGATAGCGGTTGTAGCCGGCGGCAAAGCCCTCCACCAGTTCGTTCAACGCCGGCGGATTGCTGGCGCGGTAGCGCGCCACCATCGCCTCGTCGGCCTGCGCGCGGAAGAAAAAATCCAGATCGATGTTCTTCGGCCGGCCGAAGGTCGAGTTGCGCGCGGGTTTGGCGTCGGCGCCGAAGAACCAGGCGCGCCGGCCCTCGTAGGTGACGAAGGCCTCGGCCAGGGTGCACAGCGCGTCCTGCGCCTGCACATAGCCGGCGCCGACGCCAAGCTCGCGCCAGCTGTTCGCGCGCACATGGGGAATGCCGTCGGTGGTGCGGCGTATCTCGACGCCCTGCATGCCGGCGCCGCCTTGCTTGCCATCGGCCGTTCCTAGCGCCTTCGGCGGCGCCGCGTCCTGCCTGGCGTGCGCCGCCGGCGCCAGTGCCAGACAGCCCAGCAACAACGGCAACGCATACACCACCTTCCGCACAGCCACGACCCTACACCCGGCCGTCATCGCCCGGGGCCTGGGGCGATACCGGCCATGATTTCCAGCCCTTGCGACAACGCAGGGAACAGGCTACGGTTGAAATTATTCCAGCGCAGCTCCAGGATCGTGTCATCCGGCGCGATCTCGGTGCCCAGCACGTCGTGGATCACCTCGCCCGAATCGATGCCGTTGTCGACGTAGTGGAACGAGGCGCCGGTCATCGCCGCCACCGGCACCTCCACGGTCTCCATGGTGCGCCAATCGACCACCTTGCGGCCCTTCACGCCATGCAGCGCGTCGAGCGTGGCATAGGCGCCGCGCCGCTCGTAGGGCGACTCGATGCGGGTGATCCCGGGATGGATGTTGACGATCTTGCGGTGGTAGTGCGCGCCGGGCCGCACCAACTCATCGAGGATGACGATCAGGCCGTCCAGCACCACCAGCTCCGCGCCCAGGGTCAGCAGCCGGTCGAGCAGACGGGCCTCGAAGGCGCTCTTGCCGGCCGCGCGCTCGGCGGTGGCGTCCAGCGGCAGGCGGCGGTAGGTCGACGGAATCGCGCACAGCAAGTCGTTGACGCGCCGCCCGCCCACTTCCAGCTCCGGCGGATAGAACCACTGGCCGCCAGGCTGGTAGGCGAAACCGTACTCGCCGACCTTCTCGCGGTCGCGCGCCGAATCCTTGTCGTCGTCGTAGATGACCGCCTCGAGCGAGTACGCCTCGCCCAGCGCGGTGCCGTTCATGGCCTCGGCCAGGTATTCGAGCGGCGACTTCATGTAGCGCCGCTCTCCCTTGTAATCGATGTACTGCCCGGCCTTGTCGGCCGCCGCGTTCCTCAAGGACCAGATATATACCAGCTTCGTCTTTGCCATTTGTGCGCCATCACCATGAAATTGGAAAAATGACCGGCATGACCGCGCGCGGCGGTCCCGGCCCCGTATACATGACGCGCCGCCGAAGCAAATGTTTAGTTTGGCCGAAGCGCTAAACAAAGGGCCGCCGCCAGCGTCTAGCAACCACAGACCGGCACAATTGGCGCCGGCGATCGCGCCCGGGTGGCGCCACCACATAACCATTACAGGAGTGCGGCATGCTCATTCATGACCTCATCGGCATCGGCTTCGGCCCGTCCAACGTCGCGCTGGCGATCGCACTGGACGAGCAGCGCCAGGCCGGGGCCAAAATCAACGCGCAGTTCATCGAACGCCAGTCCGGCTTCCACTGGCATCCGAACATGCTGCTCGACCACTCGCATATGCAGATCTCCTTCCTCAAGGACCTGGTCACGATGCGCAATCCGGCCAGCCCCTTCACCTTCGTCAACTACCTGCACCAGAAGGGACGCCTGCACGATTTCATCAATCTCAAGACCTTCTTCCCCAGCCGGCACGAGTTCAGCGACTATTTCGCCTGGGCGGCGGCGCAGTTCGACGACCTGTGCGTCTACGGCGAGGAGGTGTTCGAGGTGCTGCCGGAGCAGCGCGACGGCGCGGTGACGATGCTGCGCGTGCGCTCGCGCACGACCGGCGCGGCGGACGGCCCGGTGCGCGAGCGCCTGACGCGCAACCTGGTCGTCAGCGTGGGTGGCACGGTCAACGTGCCGGAAGCCTTCCTGCCATTCAAGGACGACGGACGTATCTTCCATTCCCATAGCTACCTGCAAAGCATCGCCGCCAACGCGGACGCGCGCAACATCGCCGTCATCGGCGCAGGCCAGAGTGCGGCCGAGATCTTCATGGACCTGCACGGGCGTCCCAACGCGCCCCGGGTCGATCTGGTCATGCGGGCGCGCGCCATCAAGCCGGCCGACGACAGCCCCTTCGTCAACGAGGTGTTCAACCCCGATTTCGTCGACCACATGTTCAGCCGCTCGCCGTCCGAACGCAGCGACATGCTGCGCGAGTTCCGCCACACCAACTACGCCTGCCCGGACATGGACCTGATCCAGCAAATCTACAAGGTGTTCTACGAGCAGAAGGTGGCCGACAGCGAACGCCACCGCTTCCTGCGCCGGCACGAGATCCGCTCGGTGCGCGCGGACGCCGACGGCATCCATCTGACACTCCACGACAACAACCACCAGCGCACCGTCACCAACCGCTACGACGCCGTGGTGCTGGCCACCGGCTACCAGCGCGCCCACCACAAGACGGTGCTGGCGCCGCTGGCGCGCTGGCTGGGCGACGTCGAGACCGACCGCGACTACAGGGTCCGCACCTCGGCCGACTTCCACCCGGCCATCTTCCTGCAGGGCGCCAGCGAGGCCTCGCACGGCCTGAGCGACACCTTGCTGTCGGTCACCGCCGTGCGCACCGGCGAGATCGGCAGGGCCCTGCTGGCCGCGCAGCCGGCGCAGCGGCGCGAGGCCGCCGGCGCGCTGTAACACCGCCCCGCCGCCCCCGCCCGCGCGGGATCAGGCGACTGATCCCGCGCTTTTTTGCGTCCCCCTAAACAAATCGCGCGCCGGAACGTCTACTAGGCGAACTGGCGGCTTTCCGCTTTAAAGTTTCCAAAACTGCAACATCGCCATTCCGGCTTGTTTTACACCACCTTATTTATGTGTGAGCTCATCGATATGCACCGACAAGAAATGCCCGGCACCCAATTGACCCCGATCGCCCGCGCCCTGGGCGCAGGCCTGTTCGGCCTGATTTTCAGCGCCGCCGCCGGCGCCGCCGACACGCCGACCCCGCCCAAGCCCGACAGCGCCCTGCCCACCATCAACGTGGTCGGCGAGCAGGAAACGGCGACCGGCGCGGTGGCCGGCTACGCGGCCAAGCGCAGCGCCACCGGCACCAAGACCGACACCCCGATCATCGAGACGCCGCAGTCGATCACCGTGATCGGCGCCGAGCAGATCGACATGCTCAAGGCCCGCACCATCGCCGAGGCGCTGGGCTATTCGGTGGGCGGCACGCTGCGCGCCGAACGCACCGGCGACGAGATCACGCTGCGCGGCTTCCAGCTGCTGTCGACCTTCCGCGACGGCACCAACTACCAGGTCAACCGCTTCGACGGCCAACAGGAGGTCTACGGCCTCGAACGCATCGAGGTGCTCAAGGGCGCCTCCTCCATCCTGTACGGCATGTCCTCGCCCGGCGGCGTGCTCAACACCGTCAGCAAGCGTCCGACCGCCGAAACGCTGCGCGAGTTGAACGTCGAAGTCGGCTCCTTCGACCGCAAGCAGGTCTCGGGCGACTTCGCCGGCGCCCTCACCGAGGACGGCGTCTGGACCTACCGCCTGACCGGCCTGCAGCGCGACAGCGGCGCCTTCATCGACTACATGCGCGACGACCGCACCTACCTCGCCCCGGCGCTCAAATGGCAGCCGAACGCCGCCACCAGCCTGACCCTGCTGTCCGAGTACCAGCGCGACCGCAGCAACTACGGCGCCGACGACCTGCCGGCGGCCGGCACGCTGCGCCCCAACATTCACGGCACCATCCCGCGCGACCGCTTCACCGGCGAACCCGATTACGACCACTTCCGCATCAAGCGCTACTCGGTCGGCTACATCCTCGACCACGCCTTCAGCGACAACCTCAAGCTGCGCCACAGCCTGCGCAAGTACCACATGGACCAGGACTGGGCCTCGATCGGCACGGCCGCCGACTATGAAGCCGACCAGCGCAGCATCAAGCGCTTCGCCGAGGACCGCGACGAGCACACCAACCGCCTGAACTCGGACACCTCGCTGCAGTACGACTGGCGCGCGGCCGGCGTCGAGCACAAAACGCTCGTCGGCCTGGACTACACCGAAACCAAGCGCACCAGCGAACGCTTCGACCGCGCCGTCGGCACGATCGACCTGTACGCGCCGGTCTACGGCGGCGCGCTGGGCCCGGCCGTCTACTCGTACGGCTTCCGTAGCCGCGACAAGCAAATGGGCCTGTACTTCCAGGACCAGATGAAGTTCGCCGACAAGTGGGTGCTGCTGCTGGGCGGGCGCCAGGACTGGGTGCGCCAGACAGAATGCGACTTCAAGAATCCGTCGCTGTGCTCGGCCGACCATGAGAAGAGCGACGCCTTCACCGGCCGCGCCGGGCTGGTCTACCTGGCCGACAACGGCCTGGCGCCGTTCGTCAGCTTCAGCCAGTCGTTCGCGCCCACCAGCGGCACGGACCGCAACGGCAACCGCTTCGACCCGACCGAGGGCGAGCAGTTCGAGGCCGGCGTGCGCTACCAGCCCGCCGGCGGCGCGCTGATGCTGTCGGCGGCCACCTACCAGCTCACCCAGGGCAACGTGCTGACCCAGGACCCGCTGGACCGCCGCTACGCGCGCCAGCAGGGCGAGGTGCGCTCACGCGGCTTCGAACTCGAGGCGCGCGGCCGCATCGGCCGCAACGCCCAGGTGCTCGCCGCCTACACCTACACCGACGCGCGCGTGACCAAGGCCAGCCCGCTGTTCCCCGAGCAGGTCGGCGACCGCACCAACGGCGTGCCGTACAACCAGGCGTCGCTGTGGGGCGACTACAGCTTCGGCGACTTCGGCGTGCCGGGCCTGAAAATCGGCGCCGGTGCGCGCTACATGGGCGAGACCACCAGCACCTACACCGACGTGGTGGCGCCGGCCTACACCGTGATCGACGCCATGGCCAGCTACACCACCGGCCTGTGGCGCCTGGCGCTCAACGTCAGCAACCTGACCGACAAGACCTTCTACACCAGTTGCCCGTTCTCCTGCTTCTACGGTGAACCGCGCAATGTGAAGGCGTCGCTCAGCTATCGCTGGTAAGCGCTTCCAAACCACGCATGAAGGAGGACCGGCCATCAGGCCGGTCCCCTTTTTTTTACCCCGCCAGACCAGCCAACTCCGCCAGCACCGCCGGATGCGCGACCACGGCGCCGTGGTCGGCGTCGACGCGGCGGTGCGCCACCCGGGCGCCGGCCGGCGCGCCCATCTCGGCGTCGAGCCGCTCGACCACAGAGCGCGGTTGCTCCGCGCTCCACCAGCAATGCACGGGCGCGGCCAGCACGGGCAGCGGCTTGACGGAATTGGCGCCGGCCAGGGTCAGGCACGCGGCCGTCAGGAATATCCTGACCACCTGTTCCGCCTGCATATCCTGGTGGGCGCCGCCGCGTTGCAAGGCCTCCAGCAGCGGCCGGGTCCACTCGACCAGCCCGCGCTCGTCGACCAACGGATCGTCGACCCCGGCCAGCGCCACCGCCTGTTCGCCGGTCAAGGCCACGCCGCCGGGCAGGAAGCGCGCGTATTCGTCCCGCCAATCGGTGCGCACCCAATCGACGCCGTGCGCGGTGGGCACCGACGTGTCGATCAGGCAGACGAACGCCACGAGCTGCCCCTGCGCCTCGAGCCGCGCCGCGACCAGCGCCGCCAGCGTGCCGCCGAGCGACCAGCCGAGCAGGCTGTAAGGCCCTTGCGGCTGGACCTCGCGCAGGTAATCCACGTAGTCGTCGGCCATCCGCTCGAGCGATTCGTCGCGATGCGCCGGTTCGTTGAGCGTGCGGCAGCTGATGCCGTAGACCGAACGCCGGCCATTCAAATGCCGCGCCAGCGGCAGGTAGCCGAGCACCGTGCCCAGGCCCGAGTGGATGCAGAACAGCGGCGGCACGCCGTCCACCCTGGCGTTCAACAGGGTCACAGGGCTGGCGGTGCCGGCCAGGCCACGGATGGTCGGACGGCTCATCATGGCCTGCAAGGTCAGGCCGGAGGCGGCGGACAGGCCGGCGTGCGCCCTGGCCCGCGCCAGCACCCGCAACGCGGCGATCGAGTCGCCCCCCAGTTCGAAGAAGTTGTCGTCCCGTCCGACCCGATCGACGCGGAGCACCTCGGCCCACACGGCGGCCAGCGCCGTTTCGGCCGGGCCTTGCGGCGCCTGGTAGCGTCCGGCGCTTTCCTGGCCCGGCTCCGGCAGCGCCTTGCGATCGACCTTGCCGTTGGCGTTCTGCGGCAACGCCGCCAGCGCCATGATCAGCGACGGCACCATGTAGTCCGGCAGCGTGCGGCCGAGGCGTTCGCGCAGCGCGCCCGCATCGATGGCCTGTCCGGCCTGCGCCGACACATAGCCCACCAGCCGCATGCCGGCGGCGCCGCCGTGGGCCACCACCACCGCCTCGCGCACCTCGGGCTGCGCCAGCAACAACGTCTCGATCTCGCCCAGCTCGATGCGGAAGCCACGGATCTTGACCTGGTGGTCGATGCGGCCCAGATATTCGAGCTGGCCGTCCGCGCTCCAGCGCACCAGGTCACCGGTGCGGTACAGGCGTCCGCCGGCGTCGTCGAACGGGTCGGCGACGAAGCGCTCCGCGCTCAGGCCCGCGCGGCCCAGGTAGCCGCGCGCCAGCAAGCTGCCGCCGATGCACAGCTCCCCGGCCACACCCACCGGCACGCACTGCAGCGTGTCGTCGAGCACCCGCAGCGTGCGTCCCGGCAACGGTGCGCCGATCGGCATCTGCGCCGGCAACGGCACCGTGCCGTCGACATACGGCTGGCAATCGAGGATGGTGGCCGTCACCGTCGCCTCGGTCGGGCCGTAGGTATTCAGCAGCTTGACGTGCGACAGGCCGGCCTCGCGCCACGCGCGCAATCCTTCCGGCGGCATCGCCTCGCCGCCGGCGTGGAGCTGGCGCAGCGCGCCGTAATCGCGCACGCCCTGGCGTGCGAAGTCCTGCGCCAGCAGCAGCCAATAGGCGGTGGTGATGTCGACCACGCTGATGCGCTTGGCGATCAGCTCCTGGTGGAAAGTGGCGCTGTCCCACAAGGCGGGACCGCGCAGCACGACCGAGGCGCCGGCCGCCAGCGGCGCGAACAGCTGTTCGATGAAACCGTCGAAGTTAAGCGTCGCGAACTGCAGCATGCGGTCGTCGCGGGTCAGGCCGAAGAAACCTACCGCCACCTGCGCGTGTTCGGCCAGACTGCGATGGGCGATGCCCACCCCTTTCGGCCGTCCGGTCGAACCCGAGGTGTAGATCACGTACGCCAGGTTGTCGCCATGCAGCGCGACCAGCGGATCGTGGTCGCCGCGCGCGGAGAGTTCCAGCGCATCTAACTTATCCAGCGCCACCATGCGCAAGCCGTCCACCGCCGGCAGCCGCTCCCGCACCGCCGTTTGCGTCAGAAGCAATGCGATGCCGCTGTCGTCGACCATGTAGGCCAGGCGCTCCGCCGGATATTCCGGGTCCAGCGGCACGTAGGCGCCGCCGGCCTTGAGGATCGCCAGCAGGCCGACCACCATCTCGAAGGAACGCTCGACGGCGATGCCGACCTTGTCATCTGGCCGCACGCCCAACGCGAGCAGGTGGTGCGCCAGCCGGTTGGCGCGCCGGTTCAGCTCCGAGTAGCTCAGCGACTCGTCGCCGAATAGCAGCGCGGTCGCCAGCGGCGATTCCGCCGCGCGCCGTTCGATCAGGCGGTGCACGGGCTCCCGGCCCGGATGGCGCAGCGTGTTCGCGCCCCATGTCCGCAGGCGCGCCTGCTCCGCCTCGCCCAGGATTTGCAGCTCGCCGGCGGCCTGCGAAGGCCGCTCGGCCAGCGCCTCGACGATGGCGCCGACGGCCGCTTGTATCAACTCGCACAAGCGCATGGCGCCGACGCTCTTGCCGACCTGCGCCACCAGGCCGAAGCCGTCGCCGAAGTCGTCCACCGACAGGTCGACCGGATAGTTGCTGCGCTCCTCCCCACCCAGCGCGTGCATGCCTTCCCACGCGGCGATGGAAACGTCCTTGGGGGCGCTGTAACGGTAGTTCAACAGCGCCGAGAACAACGGCGTTCCGCCCGGCAGACCGCTGCAACGCTGGGCCAGCGACAGGCTGGCGTGTTCGTGCGCCAGCAGCCCGGTCAACCCCTCGTGCGTCTCGCGCAGGCTTTGCAGCACGCCGCGCGCGCCCAGCTTGACGCGCAGCGGCAGCGTGTTGATGAACATGCCCAGCGCGCGCTCGGCGCCGTCTCCGCCCTGCATGCGGCCGAACAGCACGGTGCCGAACACCACGTCGTCCTTGCCGGTGGCCTTGGACAGCACCAGCGCCCACGCCAGGTGGAACAGGCTGGCCGCGCCCAGTCCATGGCGGCGCGCCTGCCGGCGCACGGCGTCGGACAGTTCGGCCGTCAACGACAGCCTGGCCTCCTCGACGCCGCCGCCGTCGCCCTGCACGTCCAGTAGCCCGAACGGCGCGGTCGGCTCGTCGACGTCGCCCAGCATCTTCGTGAAGAAGGCCTCGTGCTCGGCGGCGCTTACGCCGCGGCGCGCCTGCGCCACAAAGCCGCGGAACGGCACCGGCGCCGGCAGCTCGGCGTGCCGCTCCTGCTGGATCAGCGCGATTTCCTCGATGATCAGTTCCAGCGTTGTGTGGTCCAGCACCAAATGATGGCTCGGCAGCTGCAAGAGCCAGCGGTCCCGCTCCGCGTCCCGCAATGCCACCGCGCGCAGCATTGGCGCGCGGCGCACGTCGATGCGATGATGCAGCGGATCGACGTGCGCGTTCAGCCTCGCGGCCGCGTCGCCGCCCGCCGGTTCCAGCCACTCGATGACGAGCGACGCGTGGCGCGCCACCACCTGCACCGGTTCCGCCAGGCCCTCCCACAAGACGGCCGTGCGCAGAATGTCATGACGCGCGATGACCTGGTTGAAACTGGCGATGAAGCGCTCCAGACGCTGTTTGCTGTCAAAGCCCAACAACAGCGGCGTGACGTAAGCGTCGCTCTCCTCCTGCAGCATGTGGTGGAACAAAATCCCTTCCTGCAGCGGCACCAGCGGATAGATGTCCTGGATGTTGGCCGCGCCACCGGGCACCGCCGCTTCGATGCGGGCGATCTGGCCGGCGTCGAGGTCGATCAGGGTGACCATCTGCGGCGTGATGCCGCCGCAATCGGCCGGAATCAGGTTCGGCGGCACGGCCACCTCGCCCGCGTCCTCCCGGTGCGCGACCGCCCGCGCGAAGGCCGCCAACACCGGTTGCTGGAACAGCGTGCGCACCTGCACCACCATGCCTTGCGCGCGCATGCGTTCGAGCACGCCCAGGGCCAACAGCGAATGGCCACCGAGTTCGAAGAAGTTGTCGTTGCGCCCGACCCGCTGAACGCCCAGCACCCCGGCCCAGATGGCGGCCAGCGCTTCCTCCATTGCCCCTTGCGGCGCTTCGTATTCGCCACTGCTTTCATACTGGGGCTCCGGCAGCGCCTTGCGATCCACCTTGCCGTTGGAGTTCAGCGGCAGGCCGTCGAGCACCATGATCGCCGACGGCACCATATAGTCCGGCAGCGCCTGGCCGAGACGCTCGCGCAGCACCGCCGCCTCCACCGTGCGCCCGGCGTGCGTCGAAACGTAACCGGCAAGCCGCGTGCCGGCGGGACCTTCGTGCGCCACCACCACAGCCTCGCGCACCTCCGGTTGCGCCAGCAGTTGGGCCTCCACCTCGCCCAGCTCGATGCGCAGGCCGCGAATCTTGACCTGGTGGTCGATCCGGCCCAGGTATTCGATCTGGCCCTCCTCGTTCCAGCGCACCAAATCGCCGGTGCGGTACAACCGTTCGCCGCCGCGCCCGAACGGATCGGCCACGAAGCGCTCGGCGCTCAATCCGGCGCGGCCAAGATAGCCGCGCGCCAGCAGTTCGCCGCCGATGTACAACTCGCCCGCCACGCCTTGCGGCACGGCGCCCAATGCGCCATCGAGCACATATGCCCGCGTGTCGGCGATCGGACGGCCGATCGGCACCAGCGGCTCGCCGTCGTCGCGGCAGGTCCACTGCGTGACGTGGATCGTGGTCTCGGTCGGACCGTACAGGTTTTGCAGGCTGACGCCGGCCAGACGCCGCAGCGCCTCGCCCTGCGTGGCCGCCGGCATCGCCTCGCCGCCGCAAATGACGTAGCGCAGGCGCGTTTGCGCCTCGATGCCCTCGTGCGCGAGGAAGGCTTGCAGCATCGCCGGCACGAAATTGAGGGTCGTGACCTGATGACGGCGAATCAGCTCGATGATCCGTTCCGGATCGCGCTGGTCGCCGGGATTGGCCAGCACCAGCCTCACGCCGGTCGTCAGCGGCCAGAAGATCTCCCACGCCGAGACGTCGAAGCTGAACGGCGCCTTGTGCAGCACCGTGTCGGCCGCCGTCAGGGCGTAGGTCTGCTGCATCCAGGTCATGCAGCTGGCCAGCGCGCGGTGGCGGATCGCGGCGCCTTTGGGGCGGCCGGTGGAACCGGAGGTGTAGATCACGTAGGCCAGATGCTCGCCGTGCAGCGGCACCGCCGGATTGCGATCGGATTCCATCTCCAGGTCCAGCGTATTCAGGTCCAGCACGGGCAACGTGCCTGCCGGCGGCAAGGCGTCCTTGACGGCGCTTTGCGTCAGCAGCAGCGCGATGCCGCTGTCCGCGATCATGTAGGCCAGGCGGTCGACCGGGTATTCCGGGTCGAGCGGCACATAGGCGCCGCCGGCCTTGAGGATCGCCAGCAGGCCGACCACCATCTCCAGCGAGCGCTCGACGGCGATGCCAACCTTGACGTCCGGACCGACACCAAGCTTGATCAGGCGATGCGCCAGCCGGTTGGCGCGCTGGTTCAGCGCCGTGTAAGTCAGCGACTCGTCGCCGAACAGCAGCGCCGTCGACAGTGGCGTCTCAAGCGCCCTGCGCTCGAACAGCTGGTGCACCGGCGCCATGTTCGCATGGCTGGCCGGGTTCACACTCCAGGCGTGCAACAGCTCCCGCTCCTTCGCGCCCAACAAATCTAGTTCGCCGATGGCGCGCCCGGATTGACCGTCCAACGCTTCGACGATGCCTTCCACCGCCGCCAACATATATTCGCATAGCTTTGCGGCGCCGACCGAGCGGACCGCCTGGCCCACCAGATGGAAGTCACGGCCCAGATCGTCGATCGACATGCCGACCGGATAGTTGGTTCGCTCTTCACCTCCCAGGGACACCATGCCTTCCCAAACGACGCCGCTGTCGGCCGTGCCGCTGGCGCCGTGGCGGTAGTTCAGTAGTGCCGAGAACAGCGGCGTGCCGCCGGCCATGCCGCTGCAACGCTGCGCCAGCGACAGGCTCGCATGTTCGTGCGCCATCAATCCAATCAAACCGGCGTGAGTCTCGCGCAGGCTTTGCAGCACGCCGCGCCCACCAAGTTTGACGCGCAGAGGCAGCGTATTGATGAACATGCCCAGCGCGCGCCCGGCGCCTTCGCCACCCTGCATGCGGCCGAACAGCACTGTGCCGAACACCACGTCGTCCTTGCCGGTCGCTTTCGACAGCACCAGCGCCCACGCCAGGTGGAACAAGCTGGCCGTGCCCAGTCCGTGGCTGCGCGCCTGCCGCCTGATCTTCTCGGACAGACCGGCCGCCAACGGCAGCCGCAGCTCTTCGACGCCGCCGCCATCGCCCTGCACATCCAGCAAGCCGAATGGCGCCGTCGGCTCGTCCACATCGGCCAGCATCGCCTTGAAGAAGGCCTCGTGCTCGGCGGCGCTGACGCCGAGGCGCGCCTGCGCCACGAAGCGGCGGAACGGCACCGGTTCCGGCAACTCGGCGTGACGTTCCTGCTGGATCAGCGCGATCTCCGCGACGATCAGCTCCAGCGTGGTGTGGTCCAGCACCAGATGGTGGCCGGGCAGCTGCAACAGCCAGCGTTCCCGATCTGGATCCTGTAACGCCACGGCGCGCAAAAGCGGCGCGCGGCGCACGTCGATGCGATGGCGCAGCGGGTCGACATGGGCGTTCAGCCTCTCGGCGGCGTCGGTACCTTGCGATACCGGCAGCCATTCTATGACCAGCGCGGCGTGGCGCGCGACCACCTGCACCGGCGATTGCAAGCCTTCCCACAGCACCGCCGTGCGCAGGATGTCGTGACGCGCGATCACCTGGTTGAAGCTGGAGACGAAGCGCTCCAGTCTTTCGCGGCTATCAAAGCCCAGCAAGTGCGGCGTGACATAGGCGTCTCCCTCACCCTGAAGCATGTGGTGGAACAGAATCCCTTCCTGCAGCGGCGCCAATGGATAGATATCCTGGATGTTGGCGGCGCCTCCCGGAACCGCCGCCTCGATGTGCGCGATCTGTTCGACGTCGAGGTCGATCAGGGTTAGCATCTCCGGCGTGATCGCGTCGCAATTCGCAGGGATCAGATTCGGCGGCACGACCACGTCGCGCCGGTCCTCGTCGCGGGCGACCGATTGCGCGAACGCCGCCAGCACCGGTTGATGGAACAGCGTGCGCACCTGCACCGCCATGCCGCGCGCGCGCATGCGTTCCAGCACACTCAACGCCAGCAGCGAATGGCCACCCAGCTCGAAGAAGTTGTCCTGGCGTCCGATACGTTCGACGCCCAGCACCTCGGCCCAGATCGCGGCCAGCGCTTGTTCGATCTCGCCCTGCGGCGCTTCGTATTCCCGGCTTTCATGGCCCGGCTCCGGCAGCGCCTTGCGGTCCACCTTGCCGTTGGCGTTCAGCGGCAGGCTGTCGAGCGTTACGATCAGCGACGGCACCATGTAGTCCGGCAGCGCCTCGCCCAGGCGCGCGCGCAGCGCCGCCGTGTCGATCGGCTGCCCCGCCTGCGCCGAGATGTAGGCCACCAGGCGCACGCCGGCGGCGCCGCCATGGGCCACCACCACCGCCTCGCGCACCGCCGGCTGCGCCAGCAGTTGCGCCTCCACCTCGCCCAACTCGATCCGGAAGCCGCGAATCTTGACCTGGTGGTCGATCCGGCCCAGGTATTCCAACTCCCCCTCGTCGTTCCAGCGCACCAAATCCCCGGTGCGGTACAGGCGCTCGCCATCGAGGCCGAACGGATCGGCCACGAAGCGCTCGGCGCTCAGGCCCGGACGGTCAAGGTAGCCGCGCGCCAGGTTGATGCCGCCCAGGTACAGCTCACCGGCCACGCCGGCCGGCACCAGATTCAGGCCGGCGTCGAGCACGTGGGTGTGGGTGGCGCTGATCGGCCGGCCGATCGGCACCTGGCCCCGGCCGTCGTCGCGGCAGGTGCTGTGGGTGACGTCGATGGCCGCCTCGGTCGGCCCGTACAAATTGTAGAGCCCCGCCTTCGGCAGGCGTTTGAAGACGCCGTTGCGCGCCTCGGCCGGCAGGGCTTCGCCGCTGCAGACGATGCGCGTCAGGCTGGCGCACGCCTCGATGCCCTCGTGCGCGAGGAAGGCCTGCAGCATCGACGGCACGAAGTGCAGCGTAGTGACGCCATGGCGCTCGATCAGTTCGACCAGGCGGCGCGGATCGCGGTGGTCGCCCGGGTTGGCGACGGCCAGCCGCGCGCCGGTCATCAACGGCCAGAAGAACTCCCACACCGAGACGTCAAAGCTGAACGGGGTTTTTTGCAGCACCGTGTCGACGTCGGTCAAGCCGTAGGCCTGCTGCATCCACGCCAGACGGCTGTACAGCGAGCGGTGGCGGTTGGCCGCGCCCTTGGGCCGTCCGGTCGATCCGGAGGTGTAGATCACGTAGGCCAGGTTCTCGCCGTGCAGCGCGACCGCCGGATCGTGCCCGGCCTCGCCGGCCAGATCGAGCGCGTCCAGCTCCAGCACGCGCAAGCCGGCGGCAAGCGGCAGGCTGTCTTTCAGCGCGCTTTGCGTCAGAAGCAACTGGATGCCGCTGTCGCCGATCATGTAGGCCAGCCGGTCGGCCGGGTATTCGGGGTCCAGCGGCACATAGGCGCCGCCGGCTTTCATGATCGCCAACAGACCGACCACCATCTCGACCGACCGTTCGACCGCGATGCCGACCTTGACGTCGGGGCGGACACCAAGCTTGACCAGGTGGTGCGCCAGCCGGTTGGCGCGCAGGTTCAGCTGCGCGTAGCTCAACGAGTCGTCGCCGAACAGCAGAGCGGTCGCATCGGGGGTCTCCAGCACGCGGCGTTCGATCAGGTGGTGCACCGGCTGCTCGTCCGCATGCACCGCCAGGTTCACGCCCCAGACTTGCAGTTGATCGCGCTCGGCCTCGTCCAGCAGGGATACGGCGCCGGCCGCGCGGCCGGGATCTTCAGCCAACGCCCGCAGCACCGCCACATAGTGTGCCGCCATCCGTTCAATCGCCTCGGCGGCGAAAAGCTCCTGTGCGTAGGTGAATCCCACATGCAGCAGGCCATCGGCCGCCTCGAATGTGTCGACCGTCAGTTCGAACTGCGCCGCGCGATCGCCAGGGAGGTACTCCTCCAACACCAGGCCTGGCAGCTGCCGCGCCCCACCGCGCTGCTGCCTTTGGTGGTTCATCAGCACCTGGAACAAGGGATTGGCACCCAGCTGGCGCTCGGGCCGCAGCGCCTCGACCAACTGCTCGAAAGGCAGGTCCTGGTGCGCCTGTGCGCCCAGTGACGCTTGCTTTGCCTGTTCCAGCACCTGCGCCATGCTTTGCCTGTCGTCGATGACGTTGCGCAGCACCTGGGTATTGACGAAGAAACCCACCACACCCTCGGTCTCGAAGCGATGGCGGTTGGCGATCGGCACGCCGACCCGGATATCCGACTGGCCGCTGTGGCGCGACAGCAGCACCTGCAAGCCGGCCAGCAACGCCATGAACAACGTGGCGCCCTGCGCCTGCGCGCGCCGCTGCAGGCCGCCCGTCAGATCGGTCGGCAGCACGAACTTGTGCCGCGCGGCGCGGTAGGCGCCATCGGCCTTGCGCGGGCGGTTGGTCGGCAATTGCAGCACCGGGTGCTCGCCGCCCAGTTGCGCCTTCCAATAGCTTAGCTGGCGATCCCGCTCGCCGGCTTCCATCCACTGGCGCTGCCACGCCGAGTAATCCGCATATTGCACCGGCATCGGCGCCAGCGTGGCCGCGCGCCCCTCGAGACGCGCGCGATACAGCTCGACGAATTCCTCGACGATGATGTTCATCGACCATCCATCTGAAACGATGTGGTGCATCACCACCGCCAATACGTGGCGTTCCGCCGCTTCGCGGATCAGGCCCACACGCAGCAAGGGGCCGTGTTCGAGGTCGAACGGGGTGCGGTTCAGACGCGCCACCTCGCCGCGCACTTGCGCGGTCAAAGCGTCGGCCGCCGTTCCTGTCAAGTCGATGTGCTCGAACCAGGCGTCCGACGCCTCGCCGACCAGCTGTGCCGCCTGGCCGTCGTCGCCGGCGCGGAACACGGTGCGCAGGGATTGATGGCGGGCCAGCAGCGCCTCGAAGGCTGCCTTCAGGGCATCGACATCCAGTGCGCCGTTCAGCGTCAGCGCGTGGCTGATGTGGTAGGCCGCGCTTTCAGGTTCCAGTTTCCACAAGAACCACTGGCGAACCTGCGCATACGAGGCGGCCAGCGGGCCTGACCGACTGGTTTCGGGCAGCACCGGAATCGATTCCTCCTTGCGATCACCTTCGCCGGCCCTGGCCACTGCCGCCAGGATCTGATGGGCGAAGATCTGCTGCGGCGTCAGTGACAGGCCGTTGGCCCGGGAGCGCGAAATCACTTTGAGACTGAGAATCGAATCGCCACCGAGCTCGAAGAAATTATCTTGACGGCCGACGCGTTCGACACCCAGCACCTCGGCCCAGATCGCGGCCAGCGCTTGTTCGATCTCGCCCTGCGGCGCTTCGTATTCCCGGCTTTCATGGCCCGGCTCCGGCAGCGCCTTGCGGTCCACCTTGCCGTTGGCGTTCAGCGGCAGGCTGTCGAGCGTTACGATCAGCGACGGCACCATGTAGTCCGGCAGCGCCTCGCCCAGGCGCGCGCGCAGCGCCGCCGTGTCGACCGGCTGCCCGGCCTGCGCCGAGACGTAGGCCACCAGGCGCGTGCCGGCGGCGCCGCCATGGGCCACCACCACCGCCTCGCGCACCGCCGGCTGCGCCAGCAGTTGCGCCTCCACCTCGCCCAACTCGATCCGGAAGCCGCGAATCTTGACCTGGTGGTCGATCCGGCCCAGGTATTCCAGCTCCCCCTCGTCGTTCCAGCGCACCAAATCCCCGGTGCGGTACAGGCGCTCGCCATCGAGGCCGAACGGATCGGCCACGAAGCGCTCGGCGCTCAGGCCCGGACGGTCAAGGTAGCCGCGCGCCAGATTGATGCCGCCCAGGTACAGTTCACCGGCCACGCCGGCCGGCACCAGATTCAGGCCGGCGTCGAGCACGTGGGTGTGGGTGGCGCTGATCGGCCGGCCGATCGGCACCTGGCCCCGGCCGTCGTCGCGGCAGGTGCTGTGGGTGACGTCGATGGCCGCCTCGGTCGGCCCGTACAAGTTGTAGAGCCCCGCCTTCGGAAGGCGTTTGAAGACGCCGTTGCGCGCCTCGGCCGGCAGGGCTTCGCCGCTGCAGACGATGCGCGTCAGGCTGGCGCATGCCTCGATGCCATCGTGCGCGAGGAAGGCCTGCAGCATCGACGGCACGAAGTGCAGCGTAGTGACGCCATGGCGCTCGATCAGTTCGACCAGGCGGCGCGGATCGCGGTGGTCGCCCGGGTTAGCGACGGCCAGCCGCGCGCCGGTCATCAACGGCCAGAAGAACTCCCACACCGAGACGTCAAAGCTGAACGGGGTTTTTTGCAGCACCGTGTCGGCGGCGCTCAAGCCGTAGGCCTGCTGCATCCACGCCAGGCGGCTGTACAGCGAGCGGTGGCGATTGGCCGCGCCCTTGGGCCGTCCGGTCGATCCGGAGGTGTAGATCACGTAGGCCAGGTTCTCGCCGTGCAGCGCGACCGCCGGATCGTGCCCGGCCTCGCCGGCCAGATCGAGCGCGTCCAGCGCCAGCACGCGCAAGCCGGCGGCAAGCGGCAGGCCTTCTTTCAGCGCGCTTTGCGTCAACAGCAACTGGATTCCGCTGTCGCCGATCATGTAGGCCAAGCGGTCGACCGGATATTCCGGGTCCAGCGGCACATAGGCGCCGCCGGCCTTCATGATCGCCAGCAGGCCGACCACCATCTCGGCCGACCGTTCGACCGCGATGCCGACCTTGACGTCGGGGCGGACACCAAGCTTGATCAGGTGGTGCGCCAGCCGGTTGGCGCGCAGGTTCAGTTCCGCGTAGCTCAGCGATTCGCCGCCGAACAGCAGCGCCGTCGCTCCGGGTGCCTCCCGCGCGCGGCGTTCGATCAGGTGATGCACCGGCTGCTCGTCCCCATGCGCCGCCGCGTTCACGCCCCAGGCTTGCAGTTGATCGCGCTCGCCCGTCGCCAGCAGATTCATTTCGCCAATGGCGCTTTCCGGCGCCATGGCCAGCGCCGTGACGATGCCCTCGACCGCAGCCAGCATGTAATCGCATACACGGGCCGCGCCGACCTGGCGCACCGTTTGCCCCGACAGCTGGAAGCCTTGTCCTTGATCATCGACCGACATCACCATCGGGAAGTTGGTGCGTTCCTCGCCGCCGAGCGCCTGCATGCCTTCCCAGGCGATACCGCTGTCGGCCTGACCGGTGGCGCCGTGGCGATAATTCAGCAGCGACGAGACCAGCGGCGTACCGCCGGGCAGCCCGCTGCAACGCTGTGCCAGCGACAGGCTGGCGTGTTCGTGCGCCAGCAGGCCGGTCAACCCGGCGTGCGTCTCGCGCAAGCTTTGCAGCACGCCGCGCGCGCCCAGTTTGACGCGCAGCGGCAGCGTGTTGATGAACATGCCCAGCGCCCGGTCGGCGCCCTCGCCCCCCTGCATGCGGCCGAACAGCACCGTGCCGAACACCACGTCGTCCTTGCCGGTGGCCTTCGACAGCACCAGCGCCCACGCCAGGTGGAACAAGCTGGCCGGCCCGAGGCCGTGGCGGCGCGCCTGCAGCCTGATTCTTTCGGACAGATCGGCCGCCAGCGGCAAGCGCAACTCCTCGATGCCGCCGCCGTCGCCCTGCACATCCAGCAGGCCAAATGGCGCGGTCGGTTCGTCGACGTCGCCCAGCATCTGTTTGAAGAAGGCCTCGTGCTCGGCCGCGCTCACGCCCAGGCGCGCCTGCGCCACGAAACGGCGGAACGGCACCGGTTCCGGCAACTCGGCGTGACGTTCCTGCTGGATCAGCGCGATCTCCGCGACGATCAGCTCCAGCGTGGTGTGGTCGAGGACCAGATGGTGGCTCGGCAGCTGCAACAGCCAGCGCGCCTGCTCGACATCGCACAACGCCACCGCGCGCAGCATCGGCGCGCGGCGCACGTCGATCCGGTTGTGCAGCGGATCGACATGGGCGTTCAGCCTCGCTGCCGCGTCTTCGCCCGCAACGGCCGGCAGCCACTCGATGGCCAGCTCCGCATGGCGCACAACCACCTGCACCGCTTCCGCCAAGCCTTCCCACAACACCGCCGTCCGCAGGATGTCATGGCGCGCGATCACCTGGTTGAAACTGGCGACGAAGCGCTCCAGCCTTTCGCGGCTGTCGAAGCCCAGCAACTGCTGGGTGACATAGGCGTCGCCCTCGCCTTGCAGCATGTGGTGGAACAAAATCCCTTCCTGCAAGGGCGCCAGCGGATAGATATCCTGGATATTCGACGCGCCACCCGGCACCGCCGCCTCGATGCGCGCGATCTGTTCGGCGTCGAGGTCGATCAGGGTCAGCATCCCCGGCGTGATCGCATCGCAATCGGGGGGGATCAGATTCGGCGGCACGACCACGTCGCGCCGGTCCTCGTCGCGCGCGACCGACTGCGCGAAGGCGGCCAGCACCGGTTGTTGGAACAGCGTACGCACCTGCACCGCCATGCCGCGCGCGCGCATGCGCTCCAAGACGCTCAACGCCAGCAGCGAGTGGCCGCCCAGCTCAAAGAAGTTGTCGTGACGTCCGACCCGTTCGACGCCCAGGACGTCGGCCCAGATGGCGGCCAGCGCCACTTCCGTGCCCCCCTGCGGCGCCTCGTACTCACCGGCGCTTTCAAAACCCGGTTCCGGCAGCGCCTTGCGGTCCACCTTGCCGTTGGCGTTGATCGGCAGCGCGTCCATCACCACGATGGCCGACGGCACCATGTAGTCGGGCAGCGTTTCGCCCAGTTTCTCGCGCAGTTCGGCCGCGACCACTGTTTGTCCGGCTTGCGCCGAGACGTAGCCCACCAGGCGCGCGCCGGCCGGACCTTCCAGGGCCAGCACCACCGCCTCGCGCACGTCCGCCTGCGCCAGCAAATGCGCCTCGATCTCTCCCAGCTCGATGCGGAAGCCACGGATCTTGACCTGGTGGTCGATACGGCCCAGGTATTCCAGCTGGCCGTCCTGGCTCCAGCGAACCAGGTCGCCGGTGCGGTACAGCCGCTCGCCATCGGCACCGAACGGATCGGCGATGAAGCGCTCCGCGCTCAGGCCGGGGCGGCCGAGATAACCGCGCGCCAGGCCGTCGCCGGCCACATACAGCTCGCCGGCCACGCCGACCGGCGCCGGATTCAAGGCGCCGTCCAGCACCCGCAGGCCCAGGTCTGGGATCGCAACGCCAACTGGACTCCGCTGGCTGTCCAGGTCCGCCTCGGTGATCCGGCGGTAGGTGACGTGCACCGTGGTTTCGGTGATGCCGTACATGTTGATCAACTGCGGCTGTTGATCGCCCCAATGGGCCATCCACGGTTTCAAACGCTGCGGATCGAGCGCCTCGCCGCCGAAGATCACCGCGCGCAGCGCCAGGCGCTCGTCGTAGAGGCCCGGAACGTGCATCAATTGTCCGAACGCCGACGGCGTCTGGTTCAGCACCGTCACCTTGTGGCGGCGCAGCAGTTGCAGGAAGTCTTCCGGCGAGCGGCTGATCCAGAACGGCACGATCACTAGCTGGCCGCCGGTGCACAGCGCGCCGAAGATTTCCCATACCGAGAAATCGAAGGCATACGAGTGGAACATGGTCCAGACGTCGTCAACGCCGAATTTGAACCAAGCGTCGGTGCCCTTGAGCAGGCGGGTGACGTTGCGGTGCGATAGCTGCGCGCCCTTCGGCCGGCCGGTGGAACCGGAGGTGTAGATCACGTAGGCCAGGTTCTCGGCGTGCACGGCCACTTGCGGGTTGTGCTCCGCCGCGCCGGACAAGTCTAGCGCGTCCAGTTCCAGCACTTGAAGTCCTTCGGGCGACGGCAGGCTGTCCTTGACCGCGCTTTGCGTAAGCAACAGTTCGATGCCGCTGTCTTGCATCATGTAGGCCAGCCGGTCGGCCGGGTATTCGGGGTCCAGCGGCACATAGGCGCCGCCGGCCTTCAGGACCGCCAGCAGCCCGACCATCATCCCGATCGAGCGTTCGACCGCGATGCCGACCTTCACGTCCGGCCGCACTCCCCGCTCGATCAGATGATGCGCGAGGCGGTTGGCGCGCAGGTTCAGTTCCGCGTAGTTCAGCGACTCGTCGCCGAACAGCAGCGCCGTCGCCGCCGGATTGGCCTGCGCCTGTCGCTCGATCAGCCGGTGCAGCGTTTCCTGCGCCGGGTAGCGCGCCGTGCGCCCACCCCACGCATGGAGCTGATCACGTTCGCTAGTTCCGAGCAATTCCACTTCAGCCACGGCCAGTTCCGGGGACCCGGCTAGCGCGCGCAGCACCGCCAGGTAATGGCCCCCCATGCGTTCGATCGCTTCGCCGTCATACAGCTCTCTCGCATAGGTAAAACTCACTCGCACGCTGCCGTCGGCGGTTTCGGTGGCGTCGACCACCAGCTCGAACTGCGCCGCCTGCTCGCCGAGCGCATATTCGTCCAATACCAGCCCCGGCATGCGCACCGGCCCTTTCCGCTCCATACGCTGATGATTTACCATCACCTGGAACAATGGATTGGCGCCCAGCTGGCGCTCCGGCCGCAATGCCTCCACCAGCTGTTCGAACGGTAGATCCTGATGCGTCTGCGCGCCCAGTGCCGCCTCCCTGGCCTGCTCCAGCACCTGCGCCAGACTTTGACGCGCGTCGATGCGGCTACTCAGCACCTGCGTATTGACGAAGAAGCCGACCAGTCCCTCGGTCTCCACGCGGTGGCGATTGGCGTTCGGTACGCCAACGCGGATGTCGGCCAGGCCCGTATATCGCGACAACAGCACCTGTACGCCGGCCAGCAACGCCATGAACAACGTCGCGCCCTGTCCTTGCGCACGGCGTTGCAAGGCCGACGCCAATTCCTCGGTCAGCTCGACATGGTGACGCGCTGCGCGATAGATGCCGTCGGCCCTGCGCGGATAAGTGGTCGGCAGCTGCAACACCGGATGATCGTCGCCCAGTTGCGCCTTCCAATAGGCCAGTTGACGCTCCTTCTCGCCGGCTTCGAGCCAATGGCGCTGCCACAATGCGAAGTCCGCGTACTGCACCGGTAAAGCGTCCAACTCGCCCGCCCGCCCTTCCACCCGCGCGCGGTAAAGCTCCACAAACTCCTCGATGATGATCCCCATCGACCAGCCGTCGGAGATAATGTGGTGCATCACCACCACCAGCACGTGGCGGTCGGCCGCCTCGCGGATCAGGCCCACCCGCAGCAGTGGCCCATGTTCCAGATCGAACGGCGTCTGGTGCAACCGCGCCGCTTCCCCACGGACGCGTGCCGTCAGATCATCCGGCGCCACGCCGGTCAGGTCGATCTGCTCGAGATTCGCCGCAACCGCCGGCTGAATCACCTGGGTCACCTGGCCATCGGCGTCCGCCCGGAACAGCGTGCGCAGGGATTCATGCCGTGCCACCAGCGCGTCAAACGCGGAGTTCAAAGCTTGTCCATCGAGTTGTCCGTCAAGCCTGTAGGCGCCGCTGATGTGATAAGCGGTGCTGTCCGGCTCCAGCTTCCACAGGAACCACTGGCGCGCTTGCGCGTACGATGGCGCCCAGGCGTCCGATTCCGATGCCTCGCGCGGAAGGATGGGGAACTGCCCGATCGCCAGGCCTTCCAGCTTAATCTTCTGATATACCGCGCGGCGCTGCTCCGGACTCAGTCGGGCAAAGCGTTCAGCGATTCGTTGGGTGGTTAAACTATTCATTATGCGATTTCCAAACCATCAATAAATGCGTCAATTTCAGAAAGTGAACGGGTGTTCGATGCGGAGCGCGAGCTATCGGGCAGCAGCAACGCCATCTCCGCCAGCGTGGGGTTGATGAAGACATCCCTGATCGCCAGATCGACCTGCATAACCGCCTGAATGCGCGCCACCATCTGGACCGCCATCAGCGAATGCCCACCCAGTTCGAAGAAGTTGTCCTGCCGTCCGACCCGCTCCACGCCCAGCAACTCGGCCCAGATGGCGGCCAGCGCCTCTTCCGCGTCCCCCTGCGGCGCCTCGTACTCGCCGGCGCTTTCAAAACCCGGTTCCGGCAGCGCCTTGCGGTCAACCTTGCCGTTGGCGTTGATCGGCAGCGCGTCCATCACCACGATGGCCGACGGCACCATGTAGTCGGGCAGCGTTTCGCCCAGTTTCTCGCGCAGTTCGGCCGCGACCACTGTTTGTCCGGCCTGCGCCGAGACGTAACCCACCAGGCGCGCGCCGGCCGGACCTTCCAGGGCCAGCACCACCGCCTCGCGCACTTGCGCCTGCGCCAGCAATTGCGCCTCGATCTCTCCCAGCTCGATGCGGAAGCCACGGATCTTGACCTGGTGGTCGATACGGCCCAGGTATTCCAGCTGGCCGTCCTGGTTCCAGCGCACCAGGTCGCCGGTGCGGTACAGCCGCTCGCCATCGGCGCCGAACGGATCGGCGATGAAGCGCTCCGCGCTCAGGCCGGGGCGGCCGAGATAACCGCGCGCCAGGCCGTCGCCGGCCACATACAGCTCGCCGGCCACACCGACCGGCGCCGGATTCAGGGCGCCGTCCAGCACCCGCAGGCCCAGGTCTGGGATCGCAACGCCAACCGGACTCCGCTGGCTGTCCAAGTCCGCCTCGGTGATCCGGCGGTAGGTGACGTGCACCGTCGTTTCGGTGATGCCGTACATGTTGATCAACTGTGGCTGTTGATCGCCCCAATGGGCCATCCACGGTTTCAAACGCTGCGGATCGAGCGCCTCGCCGCCGAAGATCACCGCGCGCAGCGCCAGGCGCTCGTCGTAGAGGCCCGGAACGTGCATCAGTTGTCCGAACGCCGACGGCGTCTGGTTCAGCACAGTCACCTTGTGGCGGCGCAGCAGTTGCAGGAAGTCTTCCGGCGAGCGGCTGATCCAGAACGGCACGATCACCAATTGGCCGCCGGTGCACAGCGCGCCGAAGATTTCCCATACCGAGAAATCGAAGGCATACGAGTGGAACATGGTCCAGACGTCGTCAACGCCGAATTTGAACCAAGCGTCGGTGCCCTTGAGCAGGCGGGTGACGTTGCGGTGCGATAGCTGCGCGCCTTTCGGCCTGCCGGTGGAACCGGAGGTGTAAATCACGTAGGCCAGGTTCTCGGCGTGAACGGTCACTTGCGGGTTGTGCTCCGCCGCGCCGGACAGGTCCAGCGTGTCCAGCGCCAATACCTGCAAGCCCTCGGCGGGCGGCAGGCCGTCCTTGACCGCGCTTTGCGTCAGCAATAACTGGATGCCGCTGTCTTGCATCATGTAGGCCAGCCGATCGGCCGGGTATTCGGGGTCCAGCGGCACATAAGCGCCGCCGGCCTTCAGGATAGCCAGCAGGCCGACCATCATCCCGATCGAGCGTTCGACCGCGATGCCGACCTTGACGTCCGGCCGCACTCCCCGTTCGATCAGATGATGCGCGAGCCGGTTGGCGCGCAGGTTCAGTTCCGCGTAGCTTAGCGACTCGTCGTCGTAAATCAGCGCCGTGGCCGCCGGATTGGCCTGCGCCTGTCGCTCGATCAGCCGGTGCAGCGTTTCCTGCGTCGGGTAGCGCAAGGTGTTTCCGCCCCACTGCTGGAGCAGTTCACACTCCTTCTTAGTCAATAATTGCAACTCGCCGATGGAGCGCTCCGGTGCCCTGTCCAGCGCCTCCACAATGCCTTCGACAGCGGCTTGCATGTAATCGCACAATCGCGCCACGCCGACCGAGCGCACGGTTTGACCTACCAGATGGAAGTCACGACCCAAGTCATCGACCCACATCCCGACCGGGAAGTTGGTCCGCTCCTCGCCGCCGAGCGTCTGCATGCCTTCCCAGGCGATGCCGGCATCGGTCTTTTGTTCCGGGCCGTGGCGGTAATTCAGCAGCGACGAGAACAGCGGCGTGCCGCCGGGCAGCTCGCTACAACGCTGTGCCAGCGACAGGCTGGCGTGTTCGTGCGCCAGCAGGCCGGTCAAACCGGCGTGCGTCTCGCGCAGGCTTTCCAGCACGCCGCGCGCGCCCAGTTTGACGCGCAGCGGCAGCGTGTTGATGAACATGCCCAGCGCCCGGTCGGCGCCCTCGCCGCCCTGCATGCGGCCGAACAGCACCGTGCCGAACACCACGTCGTCCTTGCCGGTGGCCTTCGACAGCACCAGCGCCCACGCCAGGTGGAACAAGCTGGCCGCCCCGAGGCCGTGGCGGCGCGCCTGACGCCTGATTCTTTCGGACAGATCGGCCGCCAGCGGCAGGCGCAACTCCTCGATGCCGCCGCCGTCGCCCTGCACATCCAGAAGGCCGAATGGCGCGGTCGGTTCGTCGACGTCGCCCAGCATCTGCGTGAAGAAGGCCTCGTGCTCGGCCGCGCTCACGCCCAGGCGCGCCTGCGCCACGAAGCGGCGGAACGGCACCGGTTCCGGCAACTCGGCGTGACGTTCCTGCTGGATCAGCGCGATCTCCGCGACGATCAGCTCCAGCGTGGTGTGGTCGAGGACCAGATGGTGGCTCGGCAGCTGCAACAGCCAGCGCGCCTGCTCGACATCGCGCAACGCCACCGCGCGCAGCATCGGCGCGCGCCGCACGTCGATCCGGTTGTGCAGCGGATCGACATGGGCGTTCAGCCTCGCTGCCGCGTCTTCGCCCGCAACGGCCGGCAGCCACTCGATGGCCAGCTCCGCATGGCGCACAACCACCTGCACCGGTTCCGCCAGGCCTTCCCACAACACCGCCGTGCGCAGGATGTCGTGACGCGCGATTACCTGGTTGAAACTGGCGACGAAGCGCTCCAGCCTTTCGCGGCTGTCGAAGCCCAGCAGCTGCTGGGTGACATAGGCGTCGCCCTCGCCTTGCAGCATGTGGTGGAACAAAATCCCTTCCTGCAGGGGCGCCAGCGGATAGATATCCTGGATATTGGACGCGCCACCCGGCACCGCCGCCTCGATGTGCGCGATCTGTTCGGCATCGAGGTCGATCAGGGTCAGCATCCCTGGCGTGATCGCATCGCAATGCGCGGGGATCAGATTCGGCGGCACGACCACGTCGCGCCGGTCCTCGTCGCGCGCGACCGACTGCGCGAAGGCGGCCAGCACCGGTTGCTGGAACAGCGTGCGTACCTGCACCGCCATGCCGCGCGCGCGCATGCGCTCCAAGACGCTCAACGCCAGCAGCGAGTGGCCGCCCAGCTCAAAGAAGTTGTCGTGACGTCCGACCCGTTCGACGCCCAGGACGTCGGCCCAGATGGCGGCCAGCGCCACTTCCACGTCCCCCTGCGGCGCCTCGTACTCACCGGCGCTTTCAAAGCCCGGCTCAGGCAGTGCCTTGCGATCCACCTTGCCATTGGCGTTGATCGGCAGCGCGTCCATCACCACGATGGCCGACGGCACCATGTAGTCGGGCAGCGTTTCGCCCAACTTCTCGCGCAGTTCGGCCGCGAGCAGTGTTTGTCCGGCTTGCGCCGAGACGTAACCCACCAGGCGCGCGCCGGCCGGACCTTCCAGGGCCAGCACCACCGCCTCGCGCACTTGCGCCTGCGCCAGCAATTGCGCCTCGATCTCTCCCAGCTCGATGCGGAAGCCACGGATCTTGACCTGGTGGTCGATCCGGCCCAGGTATTCCAGCTGGCCGTCCTGGTTCCAGCGCACCAAATCGCCGGTGCGGTACAGCCGCTCGCCATCGGCGCCGAACGGGTCGGCGATGAAGCGCTCCGCGCTCAGGCCGGGGCGGCCGAGATAGCCACGCGCCAGGCCGTCGCCGGCCACGTACAGCTCGCCGGCCACGCCGACCGGCGCCGGATTCAGGGCGCCGTCCAGCACCCGCAGGCCCAGGTCTGGGATCGCTACGCCAACTGGACTCCGCTGGCTGTCCAGGTCCGCCACGGTGATCCGGCGGTAGGTGACGTGCACCGTCGTTTCGGTGATGCCGTACATGTTGATCAACTGCGGCTGTTGATCGCCCCAATGGGCCATCCACGGTTTCAAACGCTGCGGATCGAGCGCCTCGCCGCCGAAGATCACCGCGCGCAGCGCCAGGCGCTCGTTGTAGAGGCCAGGGACGTGCATCAGTTGTCCGAACGCCGACGGCGTCTGGTTCAGCACCGTCACCTTGTGGCGGCGCAGCAGCTGCAGGAAGTCTTCCGGCGAGCGGCTGATCCAGAACGGCACGATCACTAGCTGGCCGCCGGTGCACAGCGCGCCGAAGATTTCCCATACCGAGAAATCGAAGGCATACGAGTGGAACATGGTCCAGACGTCGTCAACGCCGAATTTGAACCAAGCGTCGGTGCCCTTGAGCAGGCGGGTGACGTTGCGGTGCGATAGCTGCGCGCCTTTCGGCCTGCCGGTGGAACCGGAGGTGTAAATCACGTAGGCCAGGTTCTCGGCGTGCACGGCCACTTGCGGGTTGTGCTCCGCCGCGCCGGACAGGTCCAGCGTGTCCATTTCCAGCACTTGAAGTCCTTCGGGCGACGGCAGGCTATCCTTGATCGCGCTTTGCGTCAGCAATAACTGGATGCCGCTGTCTTGCATCATGTAGGCCAGCCTGTCGGCCGGGTATTCGGGGTCCAGCGGCACATAGGCGCCGCCGGCCTTCAGGATAGCCAGCAGGCCGACCATCATCCCGATCGAGCGTTCAACCGCGATGCCGACCTTCACGTCCGGCCGCACTCCCCGCTCGATCAGATGGTGCGCCAGGCGGTTGGCGCGCAGGTTCAGTTCCGCGTAGCTTAGCGACTCGTCGCCGTAAATCAGCGCCGTGGCCGCCGGATTGGCCTGCGCCTGTCGCTCGATCAGCCGGTGCAGCGCTTCCTGCGCCGGGTAGCGCGCCGTGCGCCCACCCCAGACATGGAGCACTTCACGCTCGGCCGGATCGAGTATTTCCACCGTTTCCACCGCCTGCGAAGGTCGATCGGACATCGTGCGCAATACCGTGACGTAGTGCTGCGCCATGCGCTGGACGGCATCCGCTTCGAACAGTTCCTTCGCGTAGCTGAAGGTCACGCGGACCTGCCCGTCCTCGCCTTCGATCGTATCGATCGTCAACTCGAACTGCGCCCCCTGCTCACCCAGCGCATGCCCCTGAAGCGCGAGCCCCGGCATTTTTCCCAGGGCCTGTGACGCTTGTCGCTGGTGATTCAGCAGCACCTGGAACAAGGGATTGGCGCCCAGCTGACGCTCGGGCTGCAGCGCTTCGACCAACTGTTCGAACGGCAGGTCCTGATTGGTTTGGGCACCCAGCGTCGCCTCGCGGGCCTCGGCCAGTACCTGCGACAGGCTTTTCCGGCCTTCGATACGGCCACGCAGCACTTGCGTGTTAACGAAGAATCCGACCAATCCCTCTGTCTCCAGCCTGTGACGATTGGCATTTGGCACCCCGACACGAATATCCGTCTGTCCCGTGTAACGGGACAGCAGCACCTGCACACCGGCCAGCAACGCCATGAACAGCGTCGCGCCTTGCGCTTGCACGCGCAGTTTCAGACCGCTGGCCAGCTCCGGCGGCAACGCGAAGGCATGCTTCGCCGCCCGATAGACTCCATCCACTTTGCGCGGGTGGCTGGTTGGCAGTTGGAGCACCGGATGATCATTTCCCAGATGCTGCTTCCAATAGGCCAGCTGGCGCTCTTTTTCGCCTGCTTCCAGCCAGTCGCGCTGCCATGCCGCGAAATCGGCATACTGCACCGGCAGCGTCGGCAGCTGGCCGACGCCGCCGCCGACTTGAGCCCGATACAACTCCACGAATTCCTCGATGATGATCCCCATCGACCAGCCGTCCGAGACAATGTGATGCATCACCACGACGAGCACATGCCGCTGAACCGCCTCGCGGATCAGGCCCACCCGCAGCAGTGGCCCATGTTCCAGATCGAACGGCGTCTGGTGCACGCGCGCCGTTTCCACACCGACCCGTTCCGTCAATTCGCCAGCCGCCACAGCGGTCAGGTCGATCAATTCGAGATGCGCCCCGCTGGCCGATTGAATCAGTTGATTCACCTGGCCGTTGGCGTCCGCACGGAACAGCGTACGCAAGGATTCATGGCGCGCCACCAACGCGTCGAACGCGGACTTGAGGGCGTCGACATCCAGCGTACCATCCAGCGTCAACGCGCCACTAATATGGTAAGCCGTGCTTTCAGGCGCCAGCTTCCACAGGAACCACTGACGCACCTGCGCGTAGGACGCCGTCATCGGACCCGCGCGACTCGCCTCGGGCAGCACCGGAATCGTCTCGGTCGCGGCGTCCTGTCCCAGGCTGGCTTCCACCAGGCCGGCCAGCGTCTGGTTCTCGAAGAATTGTCGCGGTGTCAGCGCCAGACCGTTGGCCTGGGCGCGCGAAATCACCTTGAGACAGAGGATGGAATCGCCCCCCAGTTCGAAGAAATTGTCATGGCGTCCGACCCGCTGAACGCCCAGCACCCCGGCCCAGATGGCGGCCAGCGCTTCCTCCATTGCCCCTTGCGGCGCTTCGTATTCGCCACTGCTTTCATATTCGGGCTCCGGCAGCGCCTTGCGGTCCACCTTGCCGTTGGAGTTCAGCGGCAGGCCGTCGAGCACCATGATCGCCGACGGCACCATATAGTCCGGCAGCGCCTGGCCGAGACGCTCGCGCAGGACCGCCGCCTCCACCGTGCGCCCGGCGTGCGTCGAAACGTAGCCAGCCAGCCGGGTGCCGGCGGGGCCCTCGTGCGCCACCACCACCGCCTCGCGCACCTCCGGTTGCGCCAGCAGTTGGGCCTCCACCTCGCCCAGCTCGATGCGCAGGCCGCGAATCTTGACCTGATGGTCGATCCGGCCCAGGTATTCGATCTGGCCCTCCTCGTTCCAGCGCACCAAATCGCCGGTGCGGTACAGCCGTTCGCCGCCGCGCCCGAACGGGTCGGCCACGAAGCGCTCGGCGCTCAATCCGGCGCGGCCAAGATAGCCGCGCGCCAACAGTTCGCCGCCGATGTACAACTCGCCCGCCACGCCCTGCGGCACGGCGCCCAATGCGCCATCGAGCACGTAGGCCCGCGTCCCGGCGATCGGACGGCCGATCGGCACCAGCGGCTCGCCGTCGTCGCGGCAGGTCCACTGCGTGACGTGGATCGTGGTCTCGGTCGGACCATACAGGTTTTGCAGGCTGACGCCGGCCAGACGCCGCAACGCCTCGCCCTGCGTGGCCGCCGGCATCGCCTCGCCGCCGCAAATGACGTAGCGCAGGCGCGTTTGCGCCTCGATGCCCTCGTGCGCGAGGAAGGCTTGCAGCATCGCCGGCACGAAATTGAGGGTGGTGACCTGATGGCGGCGAATCAGCTCGATGATCCGTTCCGGATCGCGCTGGTCGCCGGGATTGGCCAGCACCAGCCGCACGCCGGTCGTCAGCGGCCAGAAGATCTCCCACGCCGAGACGTCAAAGCTGAACGGCGCCTTGTGCAGCACCGTGTCGGCCGCCGTCAGGGCGTAGGTCTGCTGCATCCAGGTCATGCAGCTGGCCAGCGCGCGGTGGCGGATCGCGGCGCCTTTGGGGCGGCCGGTGGAACCGGAGGTGTAGATCACGTAGGCCAGATGCTCGCCGTGCAGCGGCACCGCCGGATTGCGATCGGATTCCATCCCCAGGTCCTGCGTATTCAGGTCCAGCACGGGCAAGGCGCCTGCCGGCGGCAAGGCGTCCTTGACGGCGCTTTGCGTCAGCAGCAGCGCGATGCCGCTATCCCCGATCATGTAGGCCAGGCGGTCGACCGGGTATTCCGGGTCGAGCGGCACATAGGCGCCGCCGGCCTTGAGGATCGCCAGCAGGCCGACCACCATCTCCAGCGAGCGCTCGACGGCGATGCCAACCTTGACGTCTGGACCGACACCGAGCTTGATCAGGCGATGCGCCAGCCGGTTGGCGCGCTGGTTCAGCGCCGTGTAAGTCAGCGACTCGTCGCCGAACAGCAGCGCCGTCGACAGTGGCGTCTCAAGCGCCCTGCGCTCGAACAGCTGGTGCACCGGCGCCATGTTCGCATGGCTGGCCGGGTTGACGCTCCAGTCCCTGAGCTGCTCGCGCTCGTCCGCGCTTAACAGTTCCGCTTCGCCGACCGCACGCTCAGGCGCCACCGTCAAGGCATCCACAATGCACTCCACCGCCGCCAGCATATACCGGCAGATCCGCGCCGCGCCAATCCGGCGGTCCGCAAGTGCCACCAGTCCGAAATCGCGACCCAGGTCGTCGACCGACATCCCCAGCGGATAGTTGGTCCGCTCCTCGCCGCCGAGCGACTCCATACCCTCCCATACGATACGAGCGCCTGCCGTTTGCGGCGCCCCGCGTCGATAATTCAGCAAAGCGGAAAACAGCGGTGTGCCTCCCGCCAGCGCGCTGCAGCGTTGGGCCAGCGACAGGCTGGCATGCTCGTGATCCATCAAACCCGTCAAACCGGCCTGGGTTTCGTGCAGGCTTTGCAAAACACCGCGCGCGCCAAGCTTTACCCGCAGCGGCAGCGTGTTGATGAACATGCCCAGCGCGCGGGTGCCGCCTTCGCCACCTTGCATGCGGCCCGACAGCACCGTGCCGAACACCACGTCGTCCTTGCCGGTGGCCTTGGACAGCACTAGTGCCCACGCCAAATGGAATAGACTGGCCGCGCCAACCCCATGGCGGCGCGCCTGCTCGCGAACTTGGGCCGACAATCCAGCCGGTAACGGCATCCGCGACTCCTCGATGCCGGCGCCGTCGCCCTGCACGTCGATCACGCCGAACGGCGCTGTTGGTTCGTCGACGTCCGCCAGCATGGCCTCGAAAAATTCCTCGTGCTCGGCCACGCTCGCGCCGAGGCGCGACTGCGCCACGAAGCGGCGGAATGGCACCGGCGCGGACAACTCCTCCGCGCGCCCCTGCTGGATCAGCGAAATCTCCGCGACGATCAATTCCAGTGTCGTATGGTCCAGCACCAGGTGGTGGCCCGGCAGCTGCAATAGCCAGCGGCCATGCGCGACGTCCTGCAACGCCACGGCGCGTACCATCGGCGCGCGACGCACGTCGATACGCTGGCGCAGCGGGTCGACATGGTCATTCAGCCTCATGGCAGCGTCCTCGCCCGCCTGGACCGGCAACCACTCGATGGACAATTCAGCCTGGCGCAGCACCACCTGCACCGGCTCCGCCAAACCCTCCCACAACACCGACGTACGCAGGATATCGTGGCGCGCGATCACCTGGTTGAAACTGGCGACGAAGCGCTCCAGCCTTTCACGGCTGTCGAAGCCCAGCAGGTGCGGCGTGACATAGGCGTCGCCCTCGCCCTGAAGCATGTGATGGAACAAAATTCCTTCCTGGAGCGGCGCCAGCGGATAAATATCCTGGATATTGGCCGCGCCGCCGGGCACCGCCGCCTCGATGCGCGCGATCTGCGCGGCATCCAGTTCGATCAGCGTCAGCATCTCCGGCGTGATCGCCCGCGCGTCCGCGGGAATCAGGTTGTCCGGCACTACCAAGTCGCGCCGGTCATCGTCGCGCGCGACCGACCGGGCGAAGGCGGCCAGCACCGGTTGCTGGAACAGCGTGCGGACCTGTACGGTCATGCCTTGCACGCGCATGCGTTCCAGCACGCTCAGGGCTAGAAGCGAATGGCCACCCAGTTCGAAGAAGTTGTCATGGCGCCCCACGCGTTCGGCGCCCAGCACCTCGGCCCAAATCGCAGCCAGCGCTTCCTCCACATCACCGTGGGGGGCCTCGTAGCAGGCGGCGTTCTCGTGGCCAGGATCCGGCAGCGCCTTGCGATCCACCTTGCCGTTGACGTTCAACGGCAGACTTTCCAGCACCACGATCGCCGAAGGGACCATGTAGTCGGGCAGCGCCCGTGCCAAGCGCTCGCGCAACTCGCCCGCCGAGACGACCTGACCGGCCGTCATCGCCACATAGGCCGCCAGACGCATGCCGCCCGCACCGCCCGACGCCACAACCACGGCCTCCCTCACCTCGGGCTGCGCCAGTAATTCCGTCTCCACCTCGCCAAGCTCGATGCGGAATCCCCGGATCTTGACCTGGTGGTCCAAGCGCCCCAGATATTCCAATTGTCCCGCGCCGGTCCAGCGTACCAGGTCGCCCGTGCGATAAAGCCGCCCGCCGTCGCCGCCGAACGGGTCGGCGACGAAGCGCTCCGCGCTCAAGCCGGGACGGTGCAGATAGCCGCGCGCCAAGCCCGCGCCGGCGATATAAAGTTCGCCGGGAACGCCGATCGGCGCCGCCTGCAGCGCGGGATCGAGCACCAAGAGCCGGGTGTCGGCGATGGCTAGCCCTATATTCAAGCCATCGGCTGCCGGACCGGCCGACGACCAGATCGTTGTTTCGGTCGGACCGTACATATTCCACAGATCGACACCGATGCCCGCCAGTTCCCGCGCCAGATCCTGCTGAAGCGCCTCTCCGCCGCACAAGCCCTTGAAACGCCGTCCCGGCGTACCGCGCCAGCCGCCGGCCAGCAGCATGCGCCAGCTCGCCGGTGTACATTGCAGCACGGTGGCGCCGCTTTGCGCGATCAACCCGGCCAATCCCTCGCCGTCGCGCGCGACGTCGCGCGAGGCGATGACCACGCGTGCGCCTTGTAGCAGCGGCAGATAAAGTTCCAGCGCCGCGATGTCGAACGACAGCGAGGTGACCGCGACCAGAATGTCGTCGGCCGCCATGCCCGGAGCCACCGCCATGCTGGTCATGAAATGGCTCAAGGCGCCATGGCGCACCATCACGCCCTTGGGCCGCCCGGTCGAGCCGGAGGTATAAATCACATAGGCCAGATGATCGGCGTGGGTCTCGACCCGGGGGTTTTCTTCCGGCTCGCCGGCAAGATCAAGCGCGTCCAGACGCAGCACCCGCAATCCCGCCACAGGCGGCAGCGCCTCATGCACCGCGCCCTGGGTCAGCAGCAGCGCGATGCCGCTATCCTCCAGCATGTAGGCGAGGCGCTCGACCGGATACTCCGGGTCCAGCGGCACATAGGCCGCTCCCGCCTTCAACACCGCGAGCAGTCCCACCACCATGTCCAATGAGCGCTCAAGGGCGACGCCGACTTTCGCATCGGGCCGCACACCCAATTTAATGAGGTGGTGCGCCAGCCGGTTGGCGCGCCGGTTCATGTCGGCATAATTCAGCGAGGCGTCCCCGAACTGCAATGCCGTCGCTTGTGGCGTCTCCAGCACGCGCCGTTCGATCAGGCGATGTACCGGTTCCAGGTGCGGATAACGCTGCGGGTTCACACCCCACTCCCGTAGTTGCCGCTGTTCAGCGGCTGCCGGCAGCGTCACTTGGCCGCAAGCCTGCTCCGGGCTGTCGGCCAGCGCCCGCAGCACGGCCAGGTAATGATCGCCCATGCGCGCGATGGTTCCAGCCTCGAACAGTTCGCGGGCATAGGTGAAGCTCACGCGCACCCGGCCATCGGCATCCTCGGATGTATCGACCGTGAGTTCAAACTGCGCCCCCTGCCCACCCATCGGGTAGTCCTCCAGCGTAAGGCCGGGCAGCTGCCGCGAGAGCGCCTGTTCCTGCCGCTGATGGTTCACCATGACCTGGAACAGGGGATTGGCGCCAAGTTGGCGCTCCGGCCGCAGCGCCTCGACCAACTGCTCGAAAGGTAAATCCTGATAGGTCTGCGCGCCCAACGCAGCCTCCCTGGCCCGCTCCAATACTTGCGTCAGGCTCTCCCTGCTGTCGATGACGTTGCGCAGCACCTGGGTATTGACGAAGAAGCCCACCAGGCCCGCCGTCTCGGCACGGTGACGATTGGCGATCGCCACGCCGACCCGGATATCGGACTGCCCCGTGTGCCGCGACAGCAGTACCTGCACTCCCGCCAGCAGCGCCATGAACAGCGTCGCGCCGTGTGCTTGCGCGCGTCGTTGCAGGCTTTGCGTCAAATCCGCCGGCAGCTCGATGGCGTGGCGCGCCGCGCGATACGTCCCGCCGGGCTGGCGCGGATGATCGGTCGAGAGTTGCAGCACGGGGTGTTCGGTGCCAAGCTGCGCGCTCCAATACGACAGTTGACGCTCCTTTTCACCGGCTTCGAGCCAGTTGCGCTGCCATGCGGCGTAATCGGCGTACTGCAATGGCAACGCTGGCAGTTGGAACACCGAGCCTTCCACCGTGGCGCGGTACTGTGCCACGAACTCGTTGATGATGATCCCCATCGACCACCCGTCCGAGACTATGTGATGCATCACCGCGACCAGCACGTGCCTGTCGGCGGCTTCGCGTATCAGTCCAACGCGCAGCAATGGCCCGCGCTCAAGATCGAATGTGGTCTGGTGCAAACGCGCCACTTCGTCACGCACCCGTGCCGCCAGCTCATCGCCCGACACGCCACTCAGGTCGATCTGTTCCAGATGCGCTCCGGCCGCGGCCTGTATGACTTGCTCGACTTTGCCGCCCTCGCCGGCACGGAACACCGTGCGCAGAGACTCGTGCCGCGCGACCAGCGCGTCGAACGCGCTTTTGAGCGCGTCGATATCGAGTTCCCCGCTTAGCCTCAGCGCCCCACTGACGTGATATGCAGTGCTATCGGGCTCCAACTTCCACAGGAACCATTGGCGGATTTGAGCATAGGACAGCGCCTTCCCGCCAGCCGTCCGCGCGGGCACGATAGGCAATTGGCCGAAATCGATGCCCTGCGCTTTCAGCGCGTTTAGAAAAGTCTTCTGCTTTTCGGCCGGAAGGCTGGAAAATCTCACCGCGATGTCATGTTTGCTGATTGCCATTCAATACTCCAACTGCTCTAAAAGCGTGGTCATTTGTTCGATATCATTCGCCTCGGCGGCGGTATCGGATGATTGAGACATCCACTCGGCCAGCGAAGCGGGTGTCGGGTGCTCCCAATAGGTGCGCAGCGGAAGATGGTGCGACAGGTGTTGCTGCGTCGCGCTTTGCAAGCGCAACGCCAGCAGCGAGTGGCCGCCCAGCTCAAAGAAGTTGTCGTGACGTCCGATCCGTTCGACGCCCAGAATGTCGGCCCAGATGGCGACCAGCGCCACTTCCATGTCCCCCTGCGGTGCCTCGTACTCGCCGGCGCTTTCAAAACCCGGTTCCGGCAGCGCCTTGCGGTCAACCTTGCCGTTGGCGTTGATCGGCAGCGCGTCCATCACCACGATGGCCGACGGCACCATGTAGTCGGGCAGCGTTTCGCCCAGTTTCCCGCGCAGTTCGGCCGCGACCACTGTTTGTCCGGCTTGCGCCGAGACGTAACCCACCAGGCGCGCGCCGGCCGGACCGTCGATAGCCAGCACCACCGCCTCACGTAACCCGGCCTGCGCCAGCAGTTGGCCCTCGATCTCCCCCAGCTCGATGCGGAAGCCACGGATCTTGACCTGGTGGTCGATACGGCCCATGTATTCCAAATGGCCTTCCTGATTCCAGCGAACCAGGTCGCCGGTGCGGTACAACCGCTCGCCATCGGCGCCGAACGGATCGGCGATGAAGCGCTCCGCGCTCAGGCCGGGGCGGCCGAGATAACCGCGCGCCAAGCCGTCGCCGGCCACATACAGCTCGCCGGCCACACCGACCGGCGCCGGACTCAGGGCACCGTCCAGCACCCGCAGGCCCAGGTCTGGGATCGCCACGCCAACGGGGCTGCGCTGGCTGTCCAGGTCCGCCTCGGTGATCCGGCGGTAGGTGACGTGCACCGTCGTTTCGGTGATGCCGTACATGTTGATCAACTGCGGCTGTTGATCGCCCCAATGGGCCATCCACGGTTTCAAACGCTGCGGATCGAGCGCCTCGCCGCCGAAGATCACCGCGCGCAGCGCCAGGCGCTCGTTGTAGAGGCCCGGGACGTGCATCAGTTGTCCGAACGCCGACGGCGTCTGGTTCAGCACCGTCACCTTGTGGCGGCGCAGCAGCTGCAGGAAGTCTTCCGGCGAGCGGCTGATCCAGAACGGCACGATCACTAGCTGGCCGCCGGTGCACAGCGCGCCGAAGATTTCCCATACCGAGAAATCGAAGGCATACGAGTGGAACATGGTCCAGACGTCGTCAACGCCGAATTTGAACCAAGCGTCGGTGCCCTTGAGCAGGCGGGTGACGTTGCGGTGCGATAGCTGCGCGCCTTTCGGCCTGCCGGTGGAACCGGAGGTGTAGATCACGTAGGCCAGGTTCTCGGCGTGCACGGCCACTTGCGGGTTGTGCTCCGCCGCGCCGGACAGGTCCAGCGTGTCCATTTCCAGCACTTGAAGTCCTTCGGGCGACGGCAGGCTATCCTTGATCGCGCTTTGCGTCAGCAATAACTGGATGCCGCTGTCTTGCATCATGTAGGCCAGCCTGTCGGCCGGGTATTCGGGGTCCAGCGGCACATAGGCGCCGCCGGCCTTCAGGACCGCCAGCAGCCCGACCATCATCCCGATCGAGCGTTCAACCGCGATGCCGACCTTCACGTCCGGCCGCACTCCCCGCTCGATCAGATGGTGCGCCAGGCGGTTGGCGCGCAGGTTCAGTTCCGCGTAGCTTAGCGACTCGTCGCCGTAAATCAGCGCCGTGGCCTCCGGATTGGCCTGCGCCTGACGCTCGATCAGCCGGTGCACTGTTTCCTCCGCCGGATAACGTGTCGAGGTCATACCCCACTGTTGGAGTAGATCGCGTTCCCGCGCGTCTTGCATCCCGATCCGGCCCAGGCACTGGTTCCCGGAGGCGCACATAGACTGCAACAGGTTACGCAAATAGGATTCCAGGCGTTCCACCTGCGTCTCGGAGAAGTCGCGCAGGTGGAAGGCGTAGCCGATGGTCAGCGTCTGCGCCAGCTGAACCGTCAATGTCATCGGGTAGTTGGTCTCTTCCAGCACTTCGACGCCAGCGATCCGCAAGGCGCCCTCGCCCTTGACATTCAACGCTTCGTCCACCGGGTAGTTCTCGAACACCATGATGCTGTCGAACAGGCTTTGCCCATCGCTGCGCGTCCAACGATGAATGTCGACCAGTGGCGTGTGTTCGTGCTCTCGCGAGGCGATATTTTGCGTCTGCAGTTCGCGCAGCCAGTCGCCGACCGCCGTATCCGGCCGGGGGCTTGCCACCACGGGCAAGGTATTGATAAACAGTCCAAGCACCTCGCCCGCATCCGCCAGCTCCGCCGGGCGGCCGGCGGTGGTCGCGCCAAAACACACTCCCGCCTGGCCGGTGCAATGGTGCAGCAACAGCGCCCAAGCCGCCTGGATCACGGTGTTGACGGTGACCCGTTCGCTGCGCGCGAAGTCCGACAGGCGCGCTGTCGCGGCGGCATCGAATACCTGGACGCGTTTGACATGTCCGTCGAGATGAGCCGCGCCATCGGCCTGGCCAGCAAAGGATGCGGCAAGACGGGTCGGCCCATCCAGCTCCGCCAATAAACCGCGCCAGTAGCGCTCCGGCGCAGCGCCATCCCGCTCTTGCAGCCATGCGATGTAATCGCGATAGCGTCCGCGTTGTGGCGTCAAAACTTGTCCGGCATAGCAGGACAGCAGCTCGGCGACCAGGCGCGCGCTGCTCCAACCATCGAGCAGAAGATGATGGCGGGTCCAGATCAGATGATGGCGGCGCTCATCGCAACGCACCAGCGTCAGTCGCATCAAAGGCGGTGCCGCCAGGTCGAAGCCTCGTTCGCGTTCCACCCGCGCCAGCGCGCCCAGCGACACGGCGGCGTCTTCTCGGACGGTCCAATCCAGTTCGTCGATCGGCAGATCAACCGAGCGCGCCACCCATTGCAGCGGCACTTCGCCTTGCAGGAAACCGGTACGCAGTACCTCGTGACGCTCCATCATGGTTAGCCACGCGGCCCTGAAGCGGGCGACGTCGAGGTCTTCCAGATCCAACCGCAACTGGTTGACATAAGCGGTACCCGAGGGATCGAATACGCTGTGGAACAGCATCCCGGCCTGCATAGGCGACAGCGGATACAGGTCCACCAGCCGATCCAGCGGCAACGGCTGGCGATCGATCAGTTCCTGCGTCAGCCCGGCCAGCGGGAAATCGGACGGCGTGATTCCGCGCGCTCCGCTCAGGCAATGCGCGATCAGCCCTTGCAGCTCATCCTGGAAGCTTTGTGCCAGTCCGCGCACGGTGACTTCGTCGTGCACGTTCGCGCTGTAGGTCCAGCGCACGCGCAGCTCGCCGCGATAAACATCGGCGTCGACGCTCAGCCACGTGCGGCGGCGGCTTGCCGGCGCGCGTTCGGCACCGGTGCTCTCGTGCGCCAGACGCCACGCGGAGCCGGCTTCGAAGCTTTGATCGAGCTGGCCGAGATAATTGAAGGTGACCTGCGGGTAGGCCAGATCGGCCAGCGAGCGCCCCGCATCGCTCAGATAGCGCAGAACGCCGTAGCCCAGGCCCTTCGCGGGCACTCGACGCAGCTGTTCCTTGACCGCCTTCAGGCTGGCGCCGACGTCCTCCCCGCCTGCCGGGGCCAAACGGACCGGATACAGGGTGGTGAACCAGCCGACGCTGCGACTGAGGTCCACGCCGTCGAACAGATGCTCCTCGCGGCCATGGCCTTCCAGCTCCACCAGCACGCTGTCGCGTCCATCCCAGGCGCACAGCGTGCGCGCCAGCGCGGCCAGCAGCAACTCATCGATGCGGGTGCGGTATGCCTGCGGAACGTCGCCGAGCAATTCCGCCGTGCGCGCCTCGTCGAGCGAGGTGGCGATGGTGCGCGCGTCGGCCATCGTATTGCTGCCTGCGGCATTGCCGGGCAACGTCGGTTCGACTGCGCCGGCCACGGCGCGCCAGTGGTCCAATTCGGCGGCAAGTTCCGCGCTGGCGGCATAACGCGTCAGCGCGGCGGACCAATCCCTGAAGGAAGTGGTGGCTACGGGCAGTGCGGGTGCTTGTCCCTGCGCCAGTTGGCGATGGACGGTTTGCAGATCCTCCAGGATCACGCGCCACGACACGCCGTCGACGGCCAGGTGATGCGCGACCAGCAGCAACCGGCCGGCGCGGCCCGCGCCGAGGTCCATCCAGAGGGCCTGGAAGGGGTTTTGCAGAGTGAGACCGCGCTGGGCGAGATCGGCGGCGCGGGTGACGGCGGCGGCGGTATTGCTTTCCGCGCTCAGGTCAACCCGCTCGAAGACCGACTTGCCGGGAGCCTGGACGGACAGCGCCCACGCGCCGCCGCTACCTGGCTGATAACGGGTGCGCAGCGCGTCGTGATGGGCCACCACCAGGTCGATGGCCTGCCCCACCAGCGCAGGATCGACGACTTCGGTGGCGCTGAGCAGCAGTGATTGGTTCCAATGATGGCTGTCCTCGAACCGCTGTTCGAAGAACCAGGCCTGAACCGGCGTTGGCGCGAAATGGATCTCGGTCGCCGGCACCGGGTCGGTAGCTGCGGCACCTGCATCCAGCTTGGCGACGGCGGCGACCGCCGCGATGGTCTGACGCTCCATCAACTGCTTGGGCGTAAAGCGCAGCCCGCGTTTGCGGGCCCGCGCAATGATCTGCAAGGTCAGGATCGAATCCCCGCCAAGCTCGAAGAAGTTGTCCAGACGTCCGACGCTTTCGACCCGCAGCACTTGCGTCCAGATCTCGGCCAGCGCCTGTTCGACTTCGCCTTGCGGCGCGTCCGCGTTGCGCGACTCGGGCCGGACCATCTCCGGCAGCGCCTTGCGGTCGATTTTTCCGTTGACAGTCAGCGGCAAGGCGTCCAGGCGCATGATCGCGGCCGGCACCATGTAGTCGGGCACCAGCAGCGCGAGTTCATCCCGCAGGCGGCCGGTATCGACTTCCGCGCCGGCCATGACCACCACGTAGGCGTGCAACTGGAGATTTCCTCCATCGTCCTCGCGCGCGATCACCTCGGCCTCGGCGACTCCCGCCAGCGAGCGCAAAGCCTGCGCCACTTCACGCGGCTCGACCCGGTAGCCGCGCACTTTGATCTGATCGTCCATCCGGCCCAGGAATTCCAGGCTGCCATCCACCAGCAGGCGCGCGCGGTCGCCGGTGCGGTACAGGCGGCGTCCGTCGACGAAAGGATCGGCGACGAAACGCTCCGCAGTTTGACCAGGACGCGCCTGATAGCCCCGCGCCACGCCGGCGCCGCCCAGGTACAACTCTCCGGCCACGCCGGCAGGAACCGGATTGAGGCTGTCGTCCAGCACATAGGCCTGGGCGTTGGCCAGCGGTCGGCCCACCGGCAGCGTGACGGCCGTGCGCAAGGCAGCATCCGCCTCCTGCGTAAGGATGCCGACCGTCGTTTCGGTCGGTCCGTAGTGGTTAAGGACCCGACAGGCCGGTTTCAGGGCGGCGATGCGCTCGAGCAGCGGCCAACGGGTGGCCTCACCGCCCAGCACCAGCCGCCTGGCCGGCAGCACGTCCTGCGGGCGGGCGGCGTTCATCAGCGCTTGCAGATGGCTGGGAACTATCTTCAGGACGTCCACCTGGTGACGGCTCATGTAGGCGGCGAAGGCGTCCGGGTCGAACGCGCATTCGGCCGACATCAGGTGCAATTCGAGACCCGAGCATAAAGCTCCGAACAACACCGTGTGACCCAGGTCGGCGGCAACGGTCGAGACCATCGCCATGCTACGCGCCTCGCCCGGCAGGTCCATGCGCGCCAACGCGCCTTGCACATAATTGGCCAGCGCGCCACGGCTGACGACCACGCCCTTGGGCTGGCCGGTGGAGCCGGAGGTGTAAATCACATACGCCGCCTGTGAGGGATGCGGCACGGACAGCACCGGCGCCGATGCGCGCGGCGCGACGTCGAACGACAATTCGATCAGCGGCAGTCCTATGCTCCAACCTGGGATGCCAGCTACCAGCACCACCGCCACCGCGCTGTTCTCCATCTGGTAAGCCAGCCGTTGTCGCGGCAGGGCCGGATCAAGCGGAACGCAGGCCATGCCGGCCTTGAGCGCGGCCAGCAAGCCCAGTACGAATTCGCAGGAACGGCCGGCGAGAACGCCGACATTGCGCTCCGGCGCCAGGCCGCGCGCCAGCAGGTCCGCCGCCAAGACGTCGGCATGGCCGTCGAGTTGCGCATATGTGTAAGAGCGGCCCTCGCTGGTGACGGCATTGCGGTCCGGCCAGCGGCCCACCGCCTCGTTCCACAGATCGATAACGTCCGCGTGGGGCCACGCATGATCGGCGCCCGGCAGGACCGCCAACGGTTCGCCGATGTCCAGCCGCGCCAAACTCAAAGGAGCCCCCTGCACGACCTGCCCCGCCAGCGCCGCATAGGCGCGTGCGAAGCGTTCGATGGTGGCGGCGTCGAACAGGGCTTCCGAATACACCAGGACCGCCTCGATGCCGCCGGCCTTGTCGATGAAATCGAGGCTGACGTCGAAGTGGGCGTCGCCGGCCGACAAGCTCTCGATGCGCACGTCCAGCTTCGGCAGGCGCCATACGGCGGGCAGGTCGTCTTGCTGCGTGCATTTGGCCTGGAACAGCGGATGCACACCGGCCTGGCGCTCCGGTTGCAGCGCCTCGACCAGCATGTCGAACGGCAGATCGGGGGCGGCGTGTGCGTCAAGGACGGTTTCCCTGACGGCGCCCAGCAGATCGGCAAAGCCGGCCGACAGATCGACTTGCGTGCGCAGCACCAGCACATTGGTCAGGTAGCCGAGCATGCCATGCGTCTCGGCGCGCTGGCGGTTGGCGACCGGGGCGCCGACACGGATGTCGGCTTGGCCGCTGTAGCGGCACAAAACCAGCTTGAACAGCGCAAGCATCACCATGAACAGCGAAGCGCCCTGCTCGCGCGCCAGCGTGCGCAGGCCGGCGCTGACATCCGCCGGCAGATTGAACACGTGGCGGCCGGCGTCGGATGGCCCTTGCGACGTACCCCGGCTGCGGTCGAACGGCAATTCCAGCGGCGCGTGCGCGTCGCCCAGGCGTCCACGCCAATAAGAGAGCTGGCGGTCCTTCTCGCCGGCTTCGAACCAGTTGCGCTGCCAGACCGTATGGTCCGCGAACTGCACCGGCAACGGCTCCAGTGGCGCCGTGGACTGGCCACACTCCCGCTGGTACAGGGCCAGCAGCTCGTCGATGAGGATGCGCACGGAAGCGCCGTCGCCGGCAATGTGGTGCAACACGATCCCCAGCGCATGCTCGTCGCCGCCGGTTTTCCAGAGAACGGCGCGCAGCGGCGGCTCGCTATCGAGGCTGAATGGCGCCTGGGCGAACGCCTGCAACACCCGCGCCAGTTCGGCGGCGCGTGCCGCTTCCGGCAGCGCGGTCAAATCCTGCGTTTGCGCGACGAAGGCGTCGGCCGGCAAAATCGCCTGGACCGGTTCACCGCCGTCGCCGACGGGGAAGACCGTGCGCAGGGTTTCGTGCCGCTCCACCAGACGCCGCAGCGCGGCCAGCAGCGCGTCGGCGTTCAGCGCTCCGCTGAAGTGCAACACGCCGGGCATGTTGTAGGCCGGGCTGGCCGGGTCCAGCTGCCAGGTCAGCCACAGACCGCGCTGGGCATAGGACAGCGGCAGCGGGCCGGCACGGTCGGCAGCGACGATCGGCAGTTCGGCGAAGCTCAGGCCAGCGTCGCGCAGTTTGCCAAGGAAGCCGCGCCGCGCTTCGGGAGTCAGGGCCGCGAAGCGGCGGGCCAGCATTTGCTCATCCAGTTTCATTGCGTCAGACCTCGAATTCACTCATTAAATCGTCCATCCGCGCCAGGCGGTCCTGCCGCTCGCGCGGCTCGGCACCGGCCGGCATGCCGGCCGCCCGCAGGCGGGCCGCCAGCGCTTCCAGCGTCGGCGCCTCGAATACCGTGCGCACAGGGATCTCGCACGCGTGGCGGCTGGCCAGGGTCGATGCCATCCGCATCGCCATCAGAGAATGGCCGCCAAGTTCAAAGAAATTGTCGTTGCGCCCTACCCGCTGGCCGCCCAGCAGCTCGGTCCACAGGTCGGCCAGCGACTCTTCGATAGCGCCCTGCGGCGCCTCGTAGGTGCGTTGGTGCGTCTGCAACGCCGCCGGCAAGGCGTTGCGATCGACCTTGCCGTTGGCGTTGAGCGGCAGCGTGTCGAGCACTGTGATCACCGAAGGCAGCATGTAGTCGGGCAGCGCCACCGCCAGCGACGCCTTCAAGCGCGCGATGTCGAGCTGTCCGCCCCGCCGTGGCGAGACGTAGGCCAGCAACCGGGTGCCGGCGGGGCCTCCCTCGGCCACCACCACCGCCTCGCGCACGGCCGGGTCGATGCGCAGTTGCGCCTCCACCTCGCCCAGCTCGATGCGGAAGCCGCGTATCTTCACTTGGTGGTCGATGCGGCCCAGGTAATCCAGCTGGCCATCGGCACGCCAGCGCACCAGGTCACCGGTGCGGTACAGGCGCTCGCCCGTGGCGCCGGTGGGATCGGCGATGAAACGTTCGGACGTCAGGCCCGGACGGCGCCAATACCCGCGCGCCAGTCCTATACCACCCAGATACAGCTCGCCGGCGACGCCGCGGGGCACCTCGTTGAAGGCTTCGTCGAGCACGTGGGTGCGCAGCCCCGCCAGCGGACGGCCGATCGGCACTGCGAGTGCGCCCTCGTCGCGGCAATCCCAGTAGGTCACCTCGATGGCCGCCTCGGTCGGGCCGTACAGGTTGAGCAGGCCGGCATGCGGGAAAGCCTGCAGCACCGTCGCCTGCAACTCGGCGGGCAAGGCCTCGCCGCTGCAGATGATGCGGCGCACGACTTCGCAGGCGCCGATGTTTGGAAACGCCATGAAGGCTTGCAGCATCGACGGAACGAAGTGGATCGTCGTCACCCGATGCTGCGCGATGAGCGCCACCAGGCGTTGCGGATCGCGATGGTCGCCAGGTCCCGCCAGCGCAAGGCGCGCGCCGGTCGTCAGCGGCCAGAAAAACTCCCAGAACGAGATGTCAAAGCTGAACGGCGTCTTTTGCAGCACCGTGTCGCCAGCGTCCAGCGGCTGGTGGCGCTGGCCCCACGCCAGCCGGTTGCACACCGAGCGGTGGCGGTTGGCCGCGCCCTTAGGGCGTCCGGTGGAGCCGGAGGTGTAGATGACGTAGGCCAGGCTTTCGCCGTGCAACGCCACGTCCGGGTTGTGGTCGGCGCCCGGCGGCGGCGCGAAGCCGTCCAGATCGAGCAGCACCAGGCCATCCCGCTCCGGCAGGCGGGCGCGCAGATGGCTCTGGGTCAGCAGCAGCGCGACGCCGCTGTCGTCCAGCATGTACGCGATGCGGTCGCGCGGATAGTCCGGATCGACCGGCATGTAGGCGGCGCCGGACTTGAGCACCGCCAGCAACGCGACCACCATCTCGATCGAGCGCTCCATGGCGATCGCCACCACCGCGCCCGGCGCCACGCCCATACCTGTCAGATGATGCGCCAGTCGGTTGGCGCGCGCGTTCAGCGCCGCATAGCTGAGCGATTCGGCGCCGAAGCGCAGCGCCTGGGCTTCCGGTGCGCGCAGCACCTGCCGCTCGAACCAGCGGTGCACCAATTCGTCCGGGGCGACATCGGTGAGAGCGGCGCCGCCGTCGCTCCAGGCGGCGATGCGCGCGCTTTCGGCGGCAGTCAACAAAGCCACGTCGCCGACCGCCTGGGCGGGCCTGCCGGCCAGCGCGTCTAGCATGGCGACGTAATGCACGCCGAGCAGCTCCATGGTGGCGGCGTCGAACAGTTCCCGCGCATAGACGAAATCGATGCGCACGCCGCCGTCGCTGCGCTCGCGCACCTCGACCGACAGTTCGAACTGCGCGTCGCCGTCCACCGCAGGTTCGCCTTCGACCGTCCATCCGGCCACCCGTTGCAGGGCGCGATAGTCTTCGGTCAAATAATTGAACAGTACCTGGAACAGCGGGCTGTGGGCCAGGCTGCGCTCCGGTTGCAGCGCCTCGACCAGTTGCTCGAAAGGCAGCTCCTGATGCGCCTGGGCGCCCAGCGCCGCTTCCCGCGCCTGCGCCAGAACCTCTGTCAGCGACAGGCGGCCGCCGATGCGGTTGCGCAGCACCAGCGTGTTGACGAAGAAGCCGACCACCTGCCGCAGATCGGCGCGTGCACGGTTGGCGACCGGCACGCCGACGCGGATGTCGGGCTGGCCGGTATAGCGGTAGAGGACCGCCTGCAATCCCGCCAACAGCAGCATGAACAGCGTGGCGCCCTGCGCCTCCGACTGCGCGCGCAGGCCGGCCACCAGCTCGCCGGACAGCGTGAAACCATGCCGCGCCGCGCGATAGCGCGCTTCCGCCGGACGTGGGCGGTCGGTCGGCAAGGCCAGCACGGGGTGGGCCTCGCCGGCCGGCACTTCGAGCCGCGCGCGCCAGTACGCCAGCTCGCGCTCATGTCCACCCTGCGGTTGATCGTGCAGCCAGACCGCGTAATCAACATATTGCAGTGGGACCGGCGACAGCTGCGCCGGTGTGCCCGCAACGGCGGCGGCGTATAACGCCGCCAGTTCGTCCAGCAGCACCTGCATCGAGGCGCCGTCGGAGATGATGTGATGCAGCTCCAGCGCCAGGATCTGCGTCTGATCGTCCAGCAGCACCAGCGCGGCGCGCGCCAGCGGTCCGTTGTTCAAATCGAAGGGTTGGGCGTGCAACGTACGCAGCGTGCCGGCGGCCAGCGCCTCGCGTTGTTCTCGCGGGGTGTCGCGCAGGTCGGCGATCAGTGGCTCGAGCGTGCCTTCGGCCAGCACCAGTTGTTCCGCCTCGCCATCCGGACGCGCCGGGAACACGGTGCGCAGCGACTCGTGACGTGCGGCCAGGCCGTTCAACGCCAGGCGCAATGCCTCCGGTTGCAGGACGCCAGTGATGCGCAAGGCGCCGTGAATGTGATAAGCGCTGCTATTTGGATCCAGCCGCCACAGGAACCATTGGCGGCGCTGTGCCGGGGACAGCGGCAAAGCCAGGGTGCGCCGCTCTGCCGGCAAGACCGGGATGGCGGCCAGCTCGGCGCGGGCGCCGCTTCTCAGACAGGCGCGGACGGCGTCCGCCTGGCCCTGCAGGCGCGCTTGTTCGAACACCTGCCGCACGGGGAAATCCACGCCCCACTGCCGCGAGATGCGCGCCGCCAGCTGCACGGCCGCCAGCGAGTTGCCGCCGGCACCGAAGAAGTGCGTGTCGCCGGCGTAGGAACGGGTGGCGTCGTGCCCCAGCACTTCACGCCACAAGTCGGCCAGCACACGCGCGGTTTCGTCCTGCAAAGCGACGGTGGCGGCATCCGCTCCGGCGCCCACCACCATCGTGCCGCCCTCGAACAGCGCATAGGCGTCGAGCGAGCGGTCGGCCCAGCCCTGGCGGCAGGCGCCGCGCTGCAGCTTGCCGCTGGAAGTCTTGGGCAGCGCGCCCGGATTGAGCAGCACCACCACTTGCGGCGCCTCGCCGCATTGTTCGCTCACCGCCGCGCCCAGGGCGTCGGCCAGCGCCTGCGGCGGCACCAGTTTTTGCAGCCCGCGCGAGACCTCGGCGGCCACGCCCAGGCCTTCGCGGCCGTCGATTTGCACCGCGAAGGCGGCCACGCGGCCCTTGCGCACCGCCTCGACCTCGGACTCGATCGCGCGTTCGACATCCTGCGGATAGATATTATGACCACGGACGATGATCATGTCCTTGAGGCGCCCGGCGACGAACAGCTGGCCGTCGTGCATGAATCCCAGGTCGCCGGTGCGCAGCCAGCGCTGGCCGTCGCGCTCGACGAAGGCCTGCGCGCTTTCCTGCGGTTTGTTCCAGTAGCCTGCGGCCATGCTGGCGCCGGCGGCCCAGATCTCGCCGACGCCGCCGGCCGCCGCGACCGCGCCACTCGGCGGATCGATGATCATGACCCGGTGCCCGGACGGCACGGCGCCGCAGCCGACCAGCGCCGCGCCCTCCTCGTCCGGCTCCGCCCTGGCGGCGGCCAGCGCGGCGGCGCCGAAGCGCGCCACCTTCATGCCGGCGCCGCGCGCGCCGCCGCTGACAATCAAGGTGGCCTCGGCCAGGCCGTAGCACGGATACACCGCGCCGGCGTTGAAACCGATCCCCGAAAAACGCTCGGTGAAGGCGTCCATCGTGTCATGCCGCACCGGCTCCGCGCCGGTGTAGGCCACGCGCCAGCTGGACAAGTCCAATCCCGCCGTCGTCGCGTCCTTGATGCGGTCCAGGCACAGGCGGTAGGCGAAATCGGGGCCGCCGCTGATCGTTACCTTATGGCGCGAGATCATCTCCAGCCAGCGCAACGGGCGCTCCAGGAAGAAGCGCGGCGACGACAGCACGCAGGAGATGCCGCTGTAAAACGGCTGCAGCAGGCCGCCGATCAGACCCATGTCGTGGAACAGCGGCGACCACACGCCGAACTTGTCGCGCGAGTCGATCGACAGCGCCTCGCGGATGGCCCGCTCGTTCGCCATCAGATTGCCGTGGGTGACCATCACGCCCTTGGGCGTGGAGGTCGAGCCGGAGGTGTACTGCAGGAAGGCGACGTCGCCGTCGGCCGGCTGGCGCGGGGCCCACCCGTCTTCGCCCTCGGCGGATATCTGGTCGACCAGCACCACCGACTCGATGCCGAACTGGCCGGCGGCCGCGCCGACCAGCGCCTCGAGCGCGGTGGTCGTGAGCACGCCGCGCGCCTGGGCGTCGGCGGCGATGCCGGCCAGCCGCGCCAGGTGCTGCGGACGCACCGACTCCGGCGGGAACACCGGCACCGCGATGACGCCGGCGTGGAAGCAGGCGAACATGCCGACGGCGTAGTGCTCGTCGTTGTCAAGCATGATCAGCACCCGCTCGTCGGGCGCGAAGCGGTGCTGCAGCGCGGCCGCCAGCGAACGCACGCGCGCGCCGAAGGCGCCGTAGGTGAGCGGCGTCTCGACCAGTTGGCCGTCGCGCTCCGTGACGACGATCAGCGCGGTGTCCCCGGGCCGTTCGGCCACCAGGCGGCTCAGGCAGTCGACAAAATTCACAGGATGGGCAAACAGCTCCCCCTGCGACACGGTAGGTGTCGTCATCGGATTCTCTCGCTAAGGTAGAAAGTTAAAGGCTATTCAGATTGCTGTGCGATTGGGCCATGGCCACGACCACCTTGCGCGGTCCCTTGAACGGCGCACGCGCGTGCGCCACCAGCATGTTGTCGAGCATGAGCACGTCGCCGGCCTGCCAGCGGAACGACACGGTCTCGGCGTCGAGCACGGCGCGCACCTCGTCGAGCAGGCCGTCGGGGATCACCGAGCCGTCGGCGAAGTAGGTGTTGCGCGGCAGGTCCTCCATCGCCAGCATGTCCTCGAGCGATTCGCGCACCTCCGGCTGCAGATTGGAGACGTGGAACAGGTGCGCCTGGTTGAACCAGACCTTCTCGCCGGTGACGGGGTGGGTTTCGACGCCCTGGCACAGCTGGGTGGTGCGCAGATCGCCGTCCGGTTTCCATTCCCAATCGATGCCGGCCTTGCGGCAGAACGCCTCGACCTCGGCCGGCCGCTCGGTGTTGAAGACGCTTTGCCACGGCACGTCGAACTCGCCGTAGTTGCGCACGTAAAGGATGCCGGCGGCGAAGCGCTCGCGGATGGCCGGCGGCATGCGCCGGTAGATCGCGCGGCTGTCGGCGATCGGCGTCTCGCCCTGCTCGAGGGCCGCCGTGACGCAATGGAACCATGCCTTCATCGGCCACATGCGGGTGTAGGCCTGCTCGTTGTGCAGCGGGATGGACTGGTGCGACGGGTATTCGGTGGCCGTGTAGACGCCGCCGCCGACCTCGGTGCGCGGCGTCGAGCCGAACTCGTAGCTCAGCAACGGATGGCCGAAGCCGGCCGCGAAGCCGCGGAACACGTCGACCGACGGCACGTCGAAGCCGCGCAGCAGCACGCCGCCGACGGTGGCGACATGCGCCTCGATCGCCTCGCGCAGGCGCGGCAAGGCGTCCAGCAGCGGCTCGCCGGGGTGGGCCGGGGTGATCAGCACCGGCAGCTCCGAGCCGGGCGGCGCCTTGCGTTCAAATTTTTGTATCGCGTCATTCATGATGATTCCTCGGTTGCGCCCTCAGGCGATCGCGGCGGCCGCATGGCGCACTCCGGAAAACCGCCGCTGGTCGGCCAACGCGCGCGTGACGGCCGCCAGCGCCTGCGCCTCCTGCTGGCGGATGAAGAAATGGCTGCCGTCGAACCAGTCGAGCGTGAAGGCGGCGCCGGCCTCGCGGCGCCAGGCCTCGATGCGCTCGGCGGCGATATCGTCGTCGCGTCCGGCCAGCACGTGCAGCGGCAGCGGCAGCGGCGCGGGCAATGGTGTACCTGGGCCGGCCGGCGACGCGTGCCGGAAGCTGTCGCACACGCGGTAGTCGGCGCCCAGCGTGTCGAGCGTGAGGCGCAGCAGCTCGGCGCTGCCGAACACCTCCTCGGGCGTGCCGCCCTGCTTGCGCAGGTCGGCGATCAGCGCGGCGTCGTCGCCCTTGTCGGCGTAGCGTTCCGGATCGCGGCGCGACGGCGCCGGACTGCCGGAGGCGAACAGCGCGCACGGCAGCGGCCGCGACAGCGCCCGTTGCCGCTGCGCCATGCCGTACGCCAGCAGCGCGCCCATGCTGTGGCCGAACAGCGCGTAGCGCCCGGCCATCGACGCGGCGTGCTCGTCGCACAATTGCGCCACCAGCGTGGCGCAATCCTCGACGTACGGTTCGCCGATGCGCCCGCCACGGCCCGGCAACTCCACCGGCACCAGGCGCACCCATGCGGGCAGCAGGCGGCGCCAGCGCAGATACATGGTGGCGCTGGCGCCGGCGCACGGCAGCACCAGCAGGTCGATCGGCGGCGATCCCATGGCGGTGGTCACTGGACGGCGGCGGCGTTGGCGTCGCCGCCCTGGCCCTGCTGCGCCATCCACTGGCGCAGCGACAGCGGACGCATGTCGGTCCAGGCGCGTTCGACGTAATCGAGCACGGTTTGCTTGTCGCCCTTGACGCCGTCGACGGCCTTCCAGCCGCCCGGCACGGCCTTCCAATGGGGCCAGATGGAGTACTGCTCTTCGTGGTTGATCAGAACAATGAAAGTTTCGTTTTCGCGGTCAAAACAACTGGTCGTCATGCGCATCCTCGTGCTGTGAATGAACGCGACCTCTCGCGGTGCCGGCTCCTGCGCCGGCATGCTGGTCGCTCTTATTCAAGACGCGACAGCGGGTGATTTGTTTAGTGGCCTAGCCGATGTCGACCAGCTCGCGGCAGCAGGCGATGGCCTGGGTGGCGTCGCGCAGCATGAAGTTGACCAGGGTGGCCGAGCAGCCGATCTCCTGGGCGATGTCGCGCTGGGTCAGGCCGCCCAGGCGCGAGAGCTCGAACACCTGGCGGGTGCGCGACGGCAGGCCGCACAGGATGCGGTCGATGGCGTCGATCACCTGCATGCCGTGCAGCTGGTGGTCGGGGATGCTGCCGCCGGACACCTGCGGCAGTTCGCCGTCGTCCGGATAGATGCGGTACGACGACTCGACCGCCTGGCGGCGGCAATGGTCGAGCGCCATGTTGCGCACCACCTGGCAGCAATAGCAAAACGGCTTGAGGATGTCGCGCACGCCCGTCATCTCGACCACCTTCAGGTAGGCGTCCTGGATCACCTCGTCGGCCAGGTGCGAGGTGCCGACGATCTTCTGCGCGATGCGGCGCAACTGCGCCCGGTGTTCGATAAAGATGTCCCCTAGGACCGTTTGTTGCAATTCCATCGACATCAAGGACCTCCGCATTGGTTAAATCAGCACGATTAATTTTAAGGTAACTGCTGAATGCGAATCATTATCATTTATTTTTAATAAAGTGTCTACATGTTCCCTTAATTACTTGCTAACTCGGACCGCGATGGTGGTGGGAATGCGACGCATTACTCATGTTGATGAGTAATCATCGGATCGCATACCGGACATGCTTTTAATGAATGTCTTTGCGCTAACCTAGCCTGCCGAGCTTGTCTTCCCCCACACTGAAAGGTGAAATCCATGACTTCCTCAAAGCTTCCCGCCCTCTTCTTCACGCTGGCCCTGGCCAGTTGCGCGCAGGTCGGCGCCGTCGTCACGTCCCCCGGCAAGCAGATCGAATTGCTCGACCGGGGCGCGGTGGCTATCCAGACGTCCGGCGGCGTGTTCGTCGGCTGGCGCCTGCTGGCCACGGACGCGGGCGGCGTGGCGTTCAACGTCTACCGCGGCGGCACCAAACTCAATAGCACCCCGCTCACCGAGCTCAACTACACCGACGCCGCCGGCACCGCCGCGAGCGCGTATTCGGTGCGCGCGGTGGTCAACGGCGCCGAGCAAAGCGGCGCCGGCGCCGGCGCCACCTGGACGGCGCCGTACAAGACGGTGCCGGTGCAGCGCCCGGCCGGCGGCACCACGCCCGACGGCGTGGCCTACACCTACGAGATCAACGACGGCACGCCGGCCGACCTCGACGGCGACGGCGCCTACGAGCTCATCGTCAAATGGCAGCCGACCAACGCCAAGGACAATTCGCAGTCCGGGTACACCGGCAACACGCTGGTCGACGCGTATAGACTCGACGGCACGCGGCTGTGGCGCATCGACCTGGGACGCAACATCCGCGCCGGCGCCCACTACACGACCATGGTAGCCTACGACTTCGACGGCGACGGCAAGGCCGAGGTCATGATGAAGACGGCCGACGCCACCGTCGACGGCACCGGCGCGACGCTAGGCTCGGCCTCGGCCGACCACCGCAACAGCGCCGGCTACATCCTGACCGGGCCGGAATTCCTGACCGTGTTCAACGGCCAGACCGGCAAGGCGATGAAGACCACGAACTACCTGCCGGCGCGCGGCACCGTCTCGAGCTGGGGCGACAACTACGGCAACCGGGTCGACCGCTTCCTCGGCGGCGTCGCCAACCTGGACGGCGCGCGCCCGAGCGCGGTGTTTTCGCGTGGCTACTACACGCGCGCCGTCATCGCCGCCTGGGACTGGCGCGACGGCGCGCTGACCAGCCGCTGGGTGTTCGACACCGACGTCGCCGGCAGCGCCGCGCGCGGCCAGGGCGCGCACTGGTTCGGCGTGGCCGACGTCAACAGCGACGGCAAGGACGACATCGTCTACGGCGCGGCCACCATCGACAGCTACGGGCAGTTGTTGTACACGACGGGGCTGTGCCATGGCGATGCTTTGCACGTGGGGAAATTCAATCCGAACCTGGCGGGGTTGCAGGTGTATATGGTGCACGAGACGCCCAGCTGCTACGGCAGCAGCGGCACGGGCATGCACGACGCGGCCACCGGCGCGCTGCTCTGGGGCACCAGCGGCGAGGGGGTGGACGTGGGACGCGGCGTGTGCATGGACATCGATCCGGCCTATCCGGGCGAGGAATGCTGGGGCAGTCGCGGCGGCCTGCGCAGCGCGACCGGGGTGCAGATCGGCACCAACCGGCCGAGCCAGATGAACTTCGCGGCGTGGTGGGATGGGGATTTGTTGCGGGAGGCGCTGGATGGCACGCAGATCAGCAAGTGGACTCCGTCGACCAGCAGTTCGACTGTGCTGGTGAACGCGGCCGATGCCGGTGCGGCTTCCAACAACGGCACCAAAGCGACGCCGGTGTTGAGCGCCGATTTGCTGGGCGATTGGCGTGAAGAGGTGGTGTGGAGGAATAGCGCGAATACGGCGTTGTTAATTTACAGCACCACGGCGCCGACGACCACGAGGTTGCCGACGTTGATGCACAATCCGCAGTACCGGGCGCAGGTGGCGGCGCAGAACGCGGGGTACAACCAGCCGCCGCATCCGAGTTTTTATCTGGGCGCGGGAATGGGGACGTTCGTGCAGGAGCCGGTGCACACGCCGTGATGGCTACGCATCACAGCGGCACGCTGAGCAGGCCGTCGCGCAACAGGCTCGGCGTGAGGCCGGTCCAGCGCTTAAACGAGCGGCGGAAGTTGGTGGCGTCGTGGAAGCCGAGGTATTGCGCCACCGCTTCGTTGTCGTAACCGCGCGCCTGGAACAGGTGGATCGCGACATGCGCGCGCACCTGGTCCAGCTCGGCCTGGAAATGGCTGCCGTGGCGCGCCAGATGGCGCTTCATCGTGGCCGCGCTGACGCCGAACGCGGCCGCGCTCAGCTCCAGGGTCGGCCCGAGCCGTATGTTGGCCAGCAAGTGGTCATACAGCGCCGACAACAGGCTCGGCGCCAGCGCCAGCCTGTCGGCGCCCGCCTCGGCCGCCGCGCTGTCGAGCGCCACCGACGCCGCCATCGCGTTGCCGCGCGGCCAGGCTTTGTCGAGCCACTCCGGCTTGATCAGCATCGCGTCCAGATGGCAGTTGAAGCGCAGGTCGCCGCCGAGGTGCACCTCGTGCTGTTCCACGTGCGCCGGCGCGCTGCGGTTCAGGCAGTAACGCCACGGCAGGCGCTCGCCGGCCAGCCAGCGGCACATCGCCGTCACCGCCGTCATGTGCATCTCCACCAGCGCCGGCAACTGGCTGGGCGCGCCGAAGCCGTCGGTCCAGTACAGCACGGCCAGGCCGCCCTCCTCGCGCAGGCGCGGCGTCAACAACGGACACAAACGGGCAGCGCCGGCGCACAGGATCTCCAGCGCCTGGCGCAGGTTCTGCGCCTGCAGCAAGGCGTGGCTGAACGCGCCGAAGTGGCCGGGCAGCATCTGCTGGCCCAGCATGAAGCTGGTGTCGGGGCTGTCGAGCTCGCGCATGACGTTGGCCAGCAATTGCAGGTATTGCGCCGGGCTGAGGGCGATGTCGGCGTCCGGCATCGCCCAGCCGCGCAGGCCGGTGCCGCGCAAGGCCTTGTCGCCCTGCTCGTCAAGCTCGCGGCTGCGGGCGTAGTCGAGTATCAGCGCCGGCTGGTGCCGCGCCGGAATGAAGCAGTCGCCGATTTGCCGGTAGGCGATCACGCGGCCGCCACCACGGCTGTCGAGGCCATCGGGCAAGCCGCCGCCGGTTGCGACACCGCCCGGCTCAGCTCGGCCAGCAGCACGTCCGGCGCGGCATCCGCGTTCGAGCACGCGTGGCGCAGGCTGATGCCGACCCGGTCGCCTTTGGCGTGGTGGCGCATCTGGCCGACCATGGCCGCCAGATGCCGGGCCAGCGGCGCGGCCTCTTCCACACTGGTGTTGGGCAGCAGCAGCGCGAAGCGGTCGCCGGCATAGCGACACAGCAAGTCGTCGTTGCGCAGGTTAAGCAACAGCATGTGGCCGACCGCCTGCAGCACGCGGTCGCCCTCGGGCTGGCCGAATTCGCGGTTGATCAGGTGGAAGCCGTCGATGTCCAGCAGCACCAGCGCGCAAGGCTGTCCGGGCCGCCGCGCCTGCTCGTGGCGGATCTGGCGCCGCAGATAGTCGGCGTTGGCCAACTGGGTGATGCGGTCGAAGGCGCGGTGATCGCGGAACAGCCGTTCGCGCTTTTGCAGATGTTCGTTGAGGCGGAACTGCTCGTGCCGCCAATAATACATGCCGATCGTGACCACCAGCATGCCGACCGGCACCATGCCCTCCAGCCAGTGATCCCACCTTGCCGTCTTGCTGATGGTGAAGAACTCGTCCATGCAATCGGCGAAGGAACCGATCATGATCAGCGCCAGGCCGCCGGCCAGCAGGCGCGTGACCAGGCCGCCGGGACGGCTGCTCAATGTAAATAGTACCCAGCTGCCGGCCATGACGGCGGTGCCGCCTTCGCTGACGATGTCCGTCCATTTCCAGTGTTCGAACGATTTTGCCACGCCGAGGCTGGCGTACAGGAACAGGCAGGCCAGCAAAGCGAGGCCGGCCGCGATCAGGGTGGAACGGTGTAGTTGCAGCATGGGCGGGCTCATCGTGACGGCGTCGGTAGTGCCGCCGCAGCATAGAGGAGATTTATGACAACGTCGTGACATCGGCCCGCGACGCCCGGCAACACCCGTCAACGCAACAACAGGTGCAAACGGCTCACAGATGGTGGACGATGCCTCCCCGCTCCGTGCGGGAACGCGTCTCTTTCGGCTGTCTCTTTCGGTCTCTTTTTGTCTCTTTTCTACTCCAGTACGCTCTGGGGCGACGAGGAGACCGAAAGAGACTAAAACCGACAGAAAGAGACAGCCAAAAGAGACCGGTTCCCCGACGGAGTCGCGCTGTCTTGCCCCCACCGCGGTTCCAGCCGCGGCACCGACTGCCGTGGTGCCGGGTCCATCCAGCGGGTCAATCCAGCTCATCCCGCCCGGATTCGGCCTTGCCAACGGGCTTTTGGCCGTCCGTCGGGGCAAGCTGTCATGCAATTGACACATTGACTACTTAGAATCCGCCCGTCCTCCACCTACTATGACGGCACAGAATGAAAACCACACAATACAAAATGTCCAAACAACCCGCGCAGCAAGGCCATGGCTGCCGCCTGTCCGTGCTCAGCCTCGGCGTGCTGTCCATGTTGTCGATGCTGGGCGCGCAATCGCAAGCCAGCGCGCAAACCACCCAGGCCAACGACGGCGCCGCCGCCAGCGTGGCGGCCAGCGCCAACAGCGTGGTGATTTCCGGCCAACGCTCCAGCCTGCGCAATGCGATCGCCGCCCAGGAGCAGGCCGACAACATCGTCAGCGTCATCAGCAGCGACGACATCAGCGGCCTGCCGGACAAGAACGCCGCCGAAGCGCTGGCGCGCCTGCCGGGCCTGTCGCTGCAGCGCGACCAGGGCGAGGGCCGCTACGTCAGCGTGCGCGGCCTCGGCCCGGACCTGAACTCGGTCACCATCAACGGCGCGCTGGTGCCCTCGCCCGAATCGGGCCGGCGCGCGGTGGCGCTGGACGTGCTGCCGGCCGGCCTGATCCGCTCGCTGTCGGTCAGCAAGACCCTGACGCCGGACCAGGACGCCAACTCGCTGGGCGGCACCGTCGAAGTCAAAACGCTGTCGGCCTTCGACCTGCCGGGCAAGCTGCTGTCGGCCACCGTCGGCGCCAGCCGCGACCAGAACATCGGCAAGACCAGCCCCAACGGCAGCGTGCTGTTCGCCGACCGCTTCCTGAACGGCAAACTGGGCGTGGCCGGCGGCGTCAGCTACGAGAAGCGTGAATTCGGCTCCGACAACGTCGAAACCGGCGGCGCCTGGGAAGACGGCAAGCTGACCGGCGTCGAACTGCGCGACTACCTGCCGACGCGCAAGCGCCGCGCCGCCGCGCTCAACCTCGACTACCACGCCGACAACCTGAGCAAGTACTTCGTGCGCAGCTTCATCAGCGACTTCAGTGACAGCGAGGTACGCGACCGCCTGACCATCAGCAACATCGCCGGCGACGGCCTCGCCGAGGGCCAGACCGCCACGGCGCGCGGCGAGCGCCGCCTGCGCCAGCGCAAGTACACCCAGACCATCAGCTCGGTCGTGCTGGGCACCGAACAGAAATGGAACGGCTGGAAGCTCGACCTGTCCGGCGGCACCAGCCGCGCCACCGACGAGGCGCCGGAATCGATCAACGACGCCCGCTTCCGTGGCAGCAAGGACTTCGCCGGCGTCGGCTTCACCGGCACCGACATCCCGCGCCTGACCGGCCCGGCCAGCCTGTACGACGCCGCCAACTACAAGCTGAACTCGATCGCGCTCAAGCAGGGCGACGCCACCGACAAGGAACACCATGTGCGCTTCGACCTGAGCCACAAGTTCGACCTGGGCGAAGGCAGCTCGACGCTCAAGTTCGGCGCCAAGGCCGGCCGCCGCGAAAAATCCAACGACACCGAGGCGTGGTCGTACAGCAGCAAGCAGATCGGCGGCGCCAGCACCGCGCTGGCCGACTACGTCACCGGCAACGACCTCGACTACAAGCTGGGCCGCATCGGCAAGGCCATCGATCCGGCCGCGATCCGCCGCCTGGTGGCCGGCCTGAAGCGCGCCGACGCGCGGCTGCTGGTCGACTCGACCATCGACGACTACCGCATGCACGAGGACATCGACGCCGCGTACGTGCAAAACAGCTTCGACATCGACGCCTGGCACCTGCTGGCCGGCGTGCGCGCCGAGCACACCAAATTCGACGCGGCCGGTTCGCGCGTCAACGAGGAGGAAGAGAGCTTCGATGCCGTCAACCGCAAGCGCTCGTACACCAACTGGCTGCCGTCGCTGCAGGCGCGCTACGACCTCGACGCGAAAACCAGCGTGCGCGCGGCCTGGACCCACGCGGTGGTGCGCGCCAACTTCAGCCAGCTGGCGCCGGGCGTGAGCCTGGCCAGCGACACCGAGGCCACCATCGGCAACCCCGACCTGGCACCGCTCAAGTCCACCAACCTCGACCTGGGTATCGAGCGCGTGCTGGGCGACGACGGCAGCGTGTCGGCCTATGTGTTCCACAAAGACATCAAGAACTTCACCTACACCACCAACCTGGCCGGCAGCGGCCAGTGGGCCGACTACAGCTCGGCCGTGTCCTACGCCAACGGCGACCAGGCCACCGTCAAGGGCATCGAACTGGCCTACAGCCAGCCGCTGCGCATGCTCCCTGCACCGTTCAACCGCCTGATCGTCGGCGCCAACGGTAGCCTGACCCGCTCGGACGCCAACATCGCCCGCTACGACATCGACGCCGGCCGCACGCGCTCGCGCAGCATCAACATGCCGGGCCAGTCGGACCGCGTGCTGAACCTGATGCTGGGCTACGAGCAGGGACCGCTGAGCACCCGCCTGGCGCTCAACTACAAGTCGCCGTACCTGCTGGAAATGGGCGACGACATCCTCGACGCCGGCCAGGACCGCATCGTCGACGCCCAGAAACAGGTCGACTTCTCGCTGTCGTACCAGATCAGCAAACAGGTGCAGCTGAACTTCGAGGCCGCCAACCTGAACAACGAGAAATACTACGTCTATCTGGGCAGCAAGGCCCAAAACGCGCAATACGAACAATACGGCCGCACCTATAAAGTCAGCCTCAAAGTGAGCATGTTCTGATAATGAAAACAACGATCTTCAACGGTATTCTCTTCGGCGCGCTGGTCTCGTGCGGCGTGCTGGCGCAGACGGCACACGCGGCACCATCGGCGGCGCGCGCGGCCGCCCTGCCCGGTCTCGCCGCCAAGGCCAGCGAACTGGCCGCCCTGCCGGACGGCGGCTGGCTCGCCATCGACAAACAGGGCCTGCGCCTGCTCGACGCCGCCGGCAAGGAGCGCGCCCGGCTGGCCGTGCGCGCCAAGCAGCTCGATCTGCGTCCGCTAGGTCCGAACGGCGATGTGCTGGCCGTGGTGCTCGACGCCAATGCCGAGCACGTGCTGCCGGTCCTGGTCGACCTCAAGGCCGGCACCCTGTCGGCGCAAACGCCGTTCCCGGCGCCGCCGTTCGGCATCGAATCGTCGTGCCTGTACCGCGACGCCCAGCGCATCGACCATCTGTTCATGATCGGCAAGGATGGCCAGGCCGAACAATGGTTGATGCACGGCGACCAGCGCCAGCTGGTCCGCAGGCTGGCCCTGCCGCCGCACGTCAAGCACTGCCGCGCCGACGACGCCACGCATCAACTGCTGGTCAACGAGGAGAAGATGGGCGTGTGGGCCTATGACGCCGACGCCGAGGGCGGACCGCGCCGCAAACTGGTCCAGCGCGGCGACGCCGTCAAAAAAGGCCAGGTGCGGTTGCTGCCATGGCAGGCGGCGACGCCGCCGCTGGCGACCGCCAAGGCCATCGTCGAGCCGCGCGCGCAGACCGAGCCGGTGGCGCGCCAGGGCGACGCCGCCGACGACCCGGCCATCTGGCGCAACCCGGCCGACCCGGCCGGCGCGCGCATCCTCGGCACCAACAAGAAACAGGGGCTGCTGGTGTACGACCTGAACGGCAAGCAGCTGCAACTGCTGGAAGTCGGCCGGCTGAACAACGTCGACGTGCGCCAGGGCGTGACCGTCGGCGGGCGCACGCTCGACGTGGCCGTCGCCACCCAGCGCGACGACAACAGCGTGATGCTGTTCGCCATCGACGCCGGCGGCACCGTCACGCCGGCCGGCGCCTTCGCCACCGGGCTCGAGGACATCTACGGCATGTGCCTGTACCGTCCGGCGGACGGCGGCCTGGAAGCGTTCATCAACGACAAGGACGGCAGCTTCCTGCAGTACCGCATCGAGGCCGGCGCCGACGGCAAAGGCATGTCGGGCAAGCTGCTGCGCCGCTTCAAGGTCGCCAGCCAGCCCGAGGGCTGCGTCGTCGACGACCGCAACGATCGGCTGTTCCTGGGCGAGGAAAAGCGCGGCGTCTGGACCGTCGCGGCGCGCGGCGACGCCCCGGCCAAGCTCACGATGATCATGCCGGTCGGCCCGCAACTGGTGGCCGACGTCGAAGGCATGGGCCTGTACCACGGCGACAAGAGCGACTACCTGGTCGTCTCCAGCCAGGGCGACAACAGCTACCTGGTACTCGACGCCAAGGCGCCCTACCGCGTGCGCGGCAGCTTCCGCGTCGGCTACAACCTCACGGCCGGCATCGACGGCACATCGGAGACTGACGGCCTGGAAGTCAGCTCGGCCAACTTCGGAGGCCCCTATGCGAAGGGCATGCTGGTCATCCAGGACGGCTACAAGCGCCTGCCGGACGGCCCGCAAAACTTCAAGTACGTGGCATGGGAAGACGTCGCCAAGGCGCTAAAGCTCGACTAAAGGGACACAAAGCCTGGCCAAAAAACCAGGCTCCCATCCGGAACCACGTAGGGCGGATTAGCGCAGCGTAATCGGCCAAGCTCCGCCGACGGCCCATGAATAAGTGAGAATGTATGAAGATGCCCCCATAACAACATGATAATCTCCTGACCACAGGAGGAACCGGCTGCGCGGCAGCCGGCGGCCCCCGGTCCAGAGGAGAAAAGATGTCGGAACAGCGCCAACCAGCCAGTCCCACCAACATAAAAGCCTACGCCCGCCTCGGCGGCCTGCTCTACCTGATCATCATCGTCATCGGCTTGGTTGGCGAATCGGTCATCCGGGGCAAGCTGGTCGTCTCCGGCGACCCCGAAGCCACCGCCCGCGCCATCCTCGCCGCCGAATGGCTATGGCGGCTCGGCGTCGGCGGCCAGGACCTGCTGCTGCTGTGCGCCGTCGGGCTGACATTGATCTGGTACGTGCTGCTGCGCCCGGTCAACCCGCACCTCGCCATGGCAGTGGCCTTCTTCGGCCTGGTCTCGCTGGCGGTCGAAAGCGTCGGCGCGCTGCACCTGCACGCGGTGCTCACGCCCTTGTCCGGCTCGGCGTACCTGAAGGTGATCGATCCGCAGCAACTGCACCTGCTGGCCTACCAATCGGTCGTCGCCCACGCCCACGCGTTCGGCCTGGCGTTGATCTTCTTCGGCGTCGAATGCCTGATCGTCGGCCACCTGATCCGCAAATCCGGCTACATCCCCAAGGCCATCGGCTGGCTGATGCAGCTGGCCGGCGTCTGCTACCTGGTCAACAGCTTCGCCATGATCCTCTACCCGCCGTTGCAGGACATGCTGTTCCCCGTCATTTTGCTGCCGTCGTTCATCGGCGAAAGCGCGTTCTGCCTGTATCTGCTGATCAAGGGCGCCGACGTGCCGGCGTGGCGGCGCCTGGCCGGGGAAGCAGCGTCCGCCGTCTGACCGGCGGCGCCATCGGGCGCGACCCGGCTTCCGGTATGGCAGTTATGTCATGTTCATGGCATAATATCGGGCTGTGCCGCTCCGATGGTGAAATTGGTAGACACTGCAGACTTAAAATCTGCCGCCGAAAGGCGTGCCGGTTCGATTCCGGCTCGGAGCACCAGCCGCCATATTTAGTTGATTTTGCAAATTACCGCGAAAGTCGATAAAGCATCGCAAGCCCACTTCCCTCTATGAGAATAGACGGAAGTGGGCTTTTTTTTCGTCCAGTCTTTTTATGCCATCCTCGCCCACACGCCCCATCCAGTCGAGCATTCATCGAAAAAACGTGGAATCCGCATCCATTCAGCGAAGCACTCCGTATGTCTAATTCGTCGCGAAAAAAAACGATGGCGGCGGAAAACATGGCTAGTAAGCGGATAAGCGGCGGCGTCAACGTATTCGCTCAGTGAACGGTTCGCTATCGCACTGATCAATTTGAACTCAACTTCTTGAATATTTAAATATGTACGCGAACCTTACAGCTTTCAAAGCAGCGGTTTTTTCATGCAATCCGCCTTACGACGCCGCGTCCCTCAACGAAATCGAAATCGCCTGGAAGATCTACCAAGGTGCCCAGCAAGCCCACTTGAACTTGCTTGTGTTAGGGCGGATGGTCGCTGAGAATACCGAACTTACCGCAGGGATCGATGATCTCATGCGTACGAATTTATTAAAGATGAACGAGCGCCAAGCTGGCGGCTCAATCATGTACACCGAGAAGTGGAGCCTCTTGGTGAATGACGCATTCCTCATTGGCGGAATACACTCGTTCACCGAGTTTCACCTGGCCTCGCCGCGAGAAAGACGCAATATACGCTGCTCAGTGGGGGACTTCGCGGGACAATTGACAGTCACCGGTCGGGAGCTGGTAGCGTTGAGAGAGTTCGGCTATAGCGTGCGTAAGCTGCCGCTCGGCGAGGTGTTTGTCTGCACGGACCACAAGGCCGCCGCTCGGGCAGATTTTGCCACTTACGTTAAAAAAGTCCTCATCTACACTGAGCGGGAGGATGAGTCGATTAAATTATGCGACTTCACGGTACACAAATAATGCCCCAATGCGCATGTCAACAAGGACATGGCTCGGCAGCTTGGGCGCACAGCGGGGCATCGTTGGGGCGATGCTGCCCCCAGCGAGACGGATACAAACCGGCGCTATCTCCCCATATAGGGATAAGTAACGTCCGCGACCAACGGAATTTCCATCGGGTTGACACCACCGAAAAATACGTCCTGCACTAAAAGCGAGACATTGACGCGAACCGTGTTAGGCCTAAAGAATCCCACGCAAGCGCTACCATCGCAGGTTATCACCAGCGCATACGCATATGGGCCCGGCGACAGTTCCGCCAGTTCCATTGCCACCATGGCATTCGCGACCGCCGCTGCCGCGGGCGCTCGCGCAGGGTTGCTCATCTCCGCGGCAGGAACTTTGGACAAGTACCGCGCGGCGTCCTGCGCGGCATTTTGGATGGTGGTGTAGTGCCAAAAAACGCGGCCTAGATACAACGGCATTATCAGCATCAACACGAGAAAGGGCAAAATGATCGCGAACTCAACGGCTGCAATACCGCGCTGCCGACCAGCGTTGCCATCGTAGACGGCTCTCATCAATGAAACTCCCCGAAGCAGCGTGGATTCATGTCGTTTCCTCCAAAAACATTGGGGAGCCCAACGAATAACGAACATTCTAACCAGCAACTAGTGAAAGCGAATTGATGATTGACAATATGCGTGTGCGGCGACGGGCTGAAGGAAAAAACGCGCATCGGCCTGCCCGGAGACGGGTCATTACAAATCTGTCATTCAAGCGTCATGTTCCCGTCAGCGCGCGCTCCTTAAACTGGTCCTGTCTCCCCTCAACAACCAAAAGGACATACCATGTTTAAGACACTGCGCACCATGATCGTTTGCACCGCCATCGTCGGCGCCGGCCTGGCACAGGCGGCTCCCGGCACGCTTGCCAACTACGGCAGCGCGGCCAGCGGTGGCTTCGCCGACCGCGAGATCATGATCAAGCCCGGCACGAAATGGGTAAACGTCAACAACGGCGAAACCGTGGCATTCAATGTCAACGGCACGACCTTCACCTGGCATTTCGACACGCTGCGGGCGGAAGATCAATTCGAGCTGCAAAAGATCGCACCCGAGGGCGTCGATACGGGCGCCGTGACGGTCTACGTCGCAAGCAACCCTCTGTATCGCGGTTGATGCGCGGCCGCCATCGCCCGTGCCTTATTTCGTCAACACCAACGAGAAAAACAGGCGCGTCGGCCCGTTCGCCATTTTAAAGAAGATCTTGTTGCGGCCCTTCCTGAAGCGGACCTTGCGCTTGCCCTCGGTCATATTGTAATCGCGCGCATGGGTGTTGGGAACGTCGTACAGCGCGGGCCAGAACGACAGCTTATTGATGTTGCCGCCGGCCCAAACCTGCACGTCGTTCAGCCAAATCTGGGCGTCGTCGTCGGCGCCTATCCACATCGTCAGCTCCTGGTCGCGGTCCATCATCACTTCGGTGTAGCCGTAGTACACCGCGTCTTCGTCCGGTTCCGGCGGCACCAGCGGATAGCTGGCGGCCTTCACATAGCGCCACTTCAACGGCCGGTTGCCTTTGCCGGCATATACGGCATCGAGCACCACGCCCTGCTCGGGCGGATAGCGATGGTTGGAAAACAGCCCGCTGCCATGCTTGCCCTCGAACGGACCGATCAAATACCAGCTGTTGACATAGATACGATCGGCAAATTCGCCGCCCCGGCCCAGCACGCGGCCGGCGCCCTTGGTCATCGTGCGCGCGTCGACCGGCGGAATATGGCCGGTGCCCGGATTGAAGATAGGCTCGCCGGCGCGCCTGTAGTTCCGGACGGCCCCGATCGGCAGCACATCACGGCCGATAAAGGCGGCCATCCGCTGCTCGATGGCGTTGTCGTTGATCCCGGGCGAAGTGCTGGTGAGGCCGTTGCCGCCCGGTTGCTCCCCGGCGCCACCACCGCCAATACCCGATCCGGGCTCGCTGTCGCTGTCCTTGGCCTGGTCGGTTTCACCCTGGCCGCTCTTGACGTTCACGCCGTTACGCTGGCGCGCGAGATCCTGCTGCCGCTGCGCCAGCGCGGCGCGCGCCTTCGCTTCGAGCTGCTGGATTTCCGCCGCCAATTGCCCGGGCGTGGCGCCTGGCGGCGGCGCGGCGTTCGGCGGCGCTGATTTCGGCGGTGTGGATTTCGGCGGCGCGCCGTCCGGCGGCGCAGCGTCCGGCGGAGGCGCGGAGCGGGACGGCGGCGTGGCCTCCGGCGCCGACGCCATCCGCTTGCGCGCCTCTGCCTGCGAAATCTTCTCGATCCTCGCCAACTCGGTCGCCTTGAGCTCCTTCTCGACCTCCGCGATGGCGGCCGACAGCGCCCTGGCTTCCGCAAGCAGTTGTTCGGGCGGTTTCGGCAGCGATGTGGCGCGAAAGTCCGGCTCGTCCACGGCGCCGGTGCCATCGGGGGGCGGCGCGCCAGGGCGGCTCTGATCCAGCAAGTCCTTGATCTTCTCCATGTCCATCACGCGTTTTTCGATGCCGGACTGCCTTGCCACAGCGGCATTGGCGCTCTCCCATTCGCGCTGCTTCGCCATCTGCACCTGATAGGCACCGAAGTAATAGAGCAGCACGATCAACAGCGCGTGCACCGCCAGCGAAACCAGCACGAAGCCATACCGCCGAACACCCTCGCGGCGGGCAGTGGGTTGCCATTCATCGAGCCGGCCGAACATCATCGCGCGCTTCGCGTATGCATGGAGATGTTCGTGAGCCGTTCGAACTGACACAGATCGAGCGCGTGCACGATGTCCTGGTATTTCGCCAGCTGGTCGCCGTCGATGCGTATCCGGCGGCCCGGATCGCGGGCGGCCTCCGTTTTCAGGCGTCCGTGCAGGGTCTGGGTCGACACCGGCTCGCCATCGAGGAAGAACTTGCCGTTCTTGTCGACGCCAATGACGAGCGGCGCGGGGCCGGCCTCGTCGCGCTCCAGACTGATTTGCGACGTCGGCAAGGTCACCGGCAACTCCTTTTGCGGCTTGCGGTTATCCGGCTGCTTGAACGACGTCGCCACCATGAAGAACATCAACAGAAAGAAGATGCAGTCGATCAGCGCGATCAGGCCGATTTCCGGCTGCTCGTCCTCCGCCAGGTTAATGCGCATGGGACACCACGTGCAGGTTTTGCGGCGCCGCGTCACCCTGCAGGAACCAGTCGTTGATCAGGTTATTGATCGTTCTTTCCAGCTTCAGGCCGAAAAACGCCTGCCGGTTCTTGAGGAAATGGTGCATCCCCAGCGCCGGCAAGGCCACGCACAAGCCGGCGGCGGTATTGATCAACGCCTTCGAAATGCCGCCTGCCAGCAGGGCCGGATTGCCCATGCCCTCGGAGAACGCGATCACGTGGAAGGCGTCTATCATGCCGACCACGGTGCCGAGCAAACCGACGATGGGCGCCACCGTGGCGACAATCGCCAGCGCATACGCCTTTTGCTGATGCAGCCGCAATTCCATCGACGCGATGTCGCCGGCGCCGCTGTTGACGACCGCGTAGCCGTGCTGGCGGTGCGCAACCATGTAGGCGATCACGCGCGCCAAGGTGCTGTCGTCTTCGGCGAGCAGCTGTTGCAGCCTGGTGAAATCCTGCGCCGCCCACAACGGCTTGACGCGTTCGACCAGCCCGCCGGGCACGATGGCCCGGGCGCGGAAGTGCATCAGCCGCTCGATCGAGACGGCCAGGAACAATATCGACAAACCGAGGGTGACGACAATGGCAGCGCCGCCCTCCGCAGCCTGTTCGACGATATTGAGATCGGCCGCGTTGGCAAAGTTATGGAGGACGAGCGTGGCGACAAGCGCGAGGAGGAGATTTTTGTGCATGTCCGGAACATAGCAAGGTCCGGGCCATGCCCATATCGTCGGCTTTCGCGCCTTTTTCGCGACTGCCAGAGCGCCCGTTGCCCATTCCCGAACACCGACTGTCCGGAAATGAACACAGCGCCGGATGCAAACCCGCCCGGCGCTAGCGGCGACTACAACGATCCGCGCACCGGCACCGCGTCGGCCAGCAGCATGAAGCTGCGGTCCGTGTCGAGCAGGTTTGACAGCCGCTCCTCCATCATCGCGACGTAATCGCGCATGGCCGGCACGTCGCTACGATCGAGGAATCCCAGCTCGCCCATCGCGTCGAACGCCGGCTGGGCATCCGGCATGGGTTTGACCCGATTGAGCACCGCGTGGCGCACCGAGCCCACCACCCTCGGGTCGCCGGCCACCACCTGCGCATGGGCGTCTATCCAGCTTTCCTGCAACTCGACGCGCTCGATACCCGGCTTGCACACGCCGTAATACAATAGGCGATGCGGCGAGGCGCCGGCCACAGGCAATGCCAGCGCGCTCTCCTCCAGCATTGTGAATACCGCCGTGCGGCCATCCGCGAAATTCGGTTCGTCCGGTGCGATGACCTCTTGGTAATCGCGCGTTTTGGTGGCCGCCAGATGGTCCTCGACGGTGTCGGCCATGATATGGCTGACGGAATCGTAGCGCGACGGCGTCGCCAGCGGCCCGTAGGCGGCGTCGAAGACGTGTTGCTGGATGTAGGCGCGAATCAGGCCGGACATCGCCCTGGAACCCATCACCAGACGCGCGTGCGTGTCCTTCATGTAGCGGCAATACTCGGCGTGCGTCATGCGCGGCACACGGGCGGCGCAGATATTTAGTTTGATCATGGCGTAGTCTCCATTCTTATTTTTGCACCGGCGCGATCGACACCGGCAGCAAGGTTCCCAAGCCGGCGACCCTGGCGCGCTTCAGCAGCATTTCGGCCGTCACCAAGTCCTGCAAGGCCGAGCCGACCGACTTGTAGACGGCGATGTCGTTGGCTCCTCGCGGCGGCAGGCGCCCGCCGATCAGATCGGACAGTGAATGCAGCTTGCCGCCGAAGTCCACACCTTCGCGCGCGGCGGCCAGCATGTCGCCCGTGTCGTGCGCGACTTCGTCGACCATGTCGGCGACGATCAGGCCCGCCCGGCGTATGACATCGACATCGACCTCGCGCTGCTCGGGCAAGGTCGAGCCGATCGACACCACGGTGGCGCCGGGCCGCAGCCACTCGCCGCGCAGCACCGGTGATTCGTCGCGCGAGCGCGCGGCGCAGACGATGACGTCGGCGCCCTCGATGGCCTGTTGCGCCGTGTCGGCGGCGACGACCTCGATACCCAGCAGGCGCTGGAAGTCGCTGGCGAAGCGCTGGCGGCTGGCAGGCGTCGGACTGAACACCGCGACCGAAGCGATATCGCGGGCCGCATGCAGCGCGTTCAGTTGCGAACGCGCCTCGAAACCGGAACCGATCATTGCCACGCGCAGCGGCCGCCGGGGCGCCAGCGCGTCCACCGCGACCGCCGCCGTCGCGGCGGTGCGGATGGCGGTGATCTGGTTGCCGTCGATCAGGGCGGCCAGCTCCGTCGTCTGCTGGTCGAACAACGAGATCAGGTAGCTGGCGCGGCGCGCCCGCGTCGAGGCGGCGATCAGTTTGCAGCCCATGTGGCCGCCGGAGGAGATGGCGCTCAGACCGCGCAGCCAGACGCCATCGCCCCGGGCCATGGAGCGCGGCGGCACCATGGCGTCGTCGATCGGGGCGGCGTAGGCCGCGCGCAGCGCCTCGATAGCGTCCTTCCAGTTGTGCAGTTCACCGACGTCATGGTCGGTCAGGAACAGCGGCGGGCCACCGGCGGTGGCGATTGCGGTTGCGGTCATCGATCAAACTCCTTCAGGCTTATGATCGAGACAGGGTAACCACCACGGCGGCGGCGGGGAAGCGCGCCGCCGGCATAACAGCTTTCACAAATGCGGATAGCGGAGAGCCGCGCTTAACGCCCGGCGAACAAGGAGATGATCAGCCGCGTGATGGCGCGCGTCGCAAGCGTATGGGGGCGGTGCCGCGTGGTGCCCAGCACGATGTTGCGCACCAGTTCCGGCTGGACGATACGGGCGGCGCCGATGTCGGCCCGCCCGCCCCCCTCCCCCATCACCGACGCGACGATGGCATAGCCGGCGCCGGCGGCGGCGAGCTCCCTTTGCAGCTGGATCGTGTCGGCTTCGATCGCCACCGCCAGTTGAATGCCATGTTCGCGCGCCAGCACGTCGAGCCGCCGGCGCAGCACATGCGGTTCGGCCGGCAGTATCAGGGGCAGGCCCTCGAGCGCGGCGAAAGCGATGCGGCGCGGCGCGATGGCGGGATCGTCGGCCAACCCGACCAGGTCGAGCGCGACGGTGCGCAGGCACGGCTCGCCGGGATCGGTCACCGGGCCCTCGCGCAGCAGCAGCGCCAGATCGAGCCGCCCGGTGCCCAGCCATTCCTCCATTTGAGCGCTGGAGCCTTCGGCCAGGTGCAGGTGGACCCGCGGGAACTGCTCCCTGGCGCGGCGATACAGCTCGCCCGCGAACATGGACACGCTGCTCGGCAGCAGGCCGACGCGCACTTCGCCGATGGGGATGCTGTTGGTGGTGAGGATGTCGTCGGCCAGCCGGTCGGCTTCGGCGATCAAGGGAAGGATGCGCGCGTGGATCGCTTCGCCGAACTCGGTCAGGACCACGCCGCGCCCGGTGCGGCGGAATAGCTTGCCGCCGCATTGCGTTTCCAGCTGGGCGATCTGGCGGCTGATGGCGGACTGCGGGCTGTTAAGGGCATTGGCGACCCGGGTCAGGCTGCCCAATTCGGCGACTTTGGCGAACAGGCCCCAGCGGGGATCGAGAATCGGCGGCATGCGGCGGGTACCCCGTGGATGAATCGAGTTGTATGGCGAAGGCGATCCTCGTAGTGTCGCATTTTTCCGGTGCGATGTGCGACGTTTTGTACGTCCGCCGGTCTGCCGCCGAGTGTCAAATAATATCCACCTCCCGCGCCACCAGCACGAAGGCCTGCGACGGCTGATGGAAAGCGGGCTGGCCGCTCTCGCCCAGAAAGACCTTTTGCCAGGCGCGGAAGGCCGGTAGCGCCTCACCCTCGTCGAACCACAGGCTGACCACCGCGTCGTAGCCCGGCATGTCCCTGGCCCCGAAATAGGCCATCAAGCCCGTTTCGTCCGGGATGGCCAGGGTCAGCACGGCGCGGCGCACGGCGGCCGCTTGCGGCATCCCGCCCAACGCGGCATCGACGGCGCCGCGCAGCTCCCCGGCGAACCGCTCCGGCGTCAGCGCGTCCGGTTTGCGCAGGAAGTACATCACCTTCGCCGGGGCGTCGGCGGGCGCCGCGACGTCGAGTTCCACCTCGCGCGCCAACATCGCCAGCGCGGTCGACATATCGCTGAAGTTGGCGCCGTCCGGGCCGACGACGTCGCGCACATAGGCATCGGTGAATGAGCGCAGCATGCCCTCGACGTCGTCGAAATACAATTCGGTGACGGAGTCGCGGTGGAACAGGCCCTGGTAGGCCGGATCGCCCTCGGCGCCATAGGCGCTGTCGACGACGTGGTTTTGCACGTAGCGGCGGATGGCCAACGGTTTGGCCCGCGCCAGCGCGCCATGCACGTCGCGGATGTAGCTGAAATATTCTTGCTGCGTCATGCCGGGTTTGCGGCGGATCGCGGCCAGGGTCTTGATCATGTTAGCTCCTTTTTGTAATTGGTGTTCCGCTACCATGTGGCGCAGATGTACTTCGACTCCAGATATTCCAGCAAGCCGTCATGGCCGCCCTCGCGGCCGACGCCGCTCTGCTTCCAGCCGCCGAACGGCGCCGCCGGATCGGACACCACGCCACGGTTGATGCCCACCATCCCGGCCTCGATGCGCTCGGACACGGCCAACGCCTTCGCCAGGTCGCGCGTGTGCACGAACGACACCAGCCCGAACTCGGTGTCGTTGGCCAGCGCGATCGCCTCTTCGACGGTATCGAACACGCACAGCGGCGCGACCGGCCCGAAAATCTCCTGCTTCAGGATGCGGGCGTCCGCGCGCACATCGGTCAACAAGGTAGGCTCGTAGAAGTAACCCGGCCCGCCGCGCGCCTTGCCGCCGGTGAGCACCGTCGCGCCCTGCCCGACCGCCTCCTCGACCAGTTGCGCCACCTTGTCGAGCGTGTCGCGGTTGATCAGCGGCCCGAGCTGCACGCCCTCGTCCAAGCCCGGCCCCAGCCTGACCGCCGCCATCGCCGCCGCGAAGCGCCGCGCGAACTCCCCGGCCACCGGTCGTTCGACGTAGAAGCGGTTGGCCGCCGTGCACGACTCGCCGCCGTTGCGCAGCTTGGCCACCATCGCCGACGCCACCGCCACATCGAGATCGGCGTCGGCGAAGACGATGAACGGCGCGTTGCCGCCCAACTCCATCGAACATTTGACCACCTTGTCGGCCGCCTGCGACAGCAGCACGCGGCCGATCCCGGTCGAGCCGGTGAACGACAGCTTGCGCACGCGCGGATCGTGCAGCATGGCGTTGACGATCTTGCCGGACTGGCGCGACGGCACCACGTTGATCACGCCGGCCGGCACGCCGGCCTCCTCGAACAGGCCGGCCATGGCCAGCGCCGTCAATGGCGTCTCCGACGCCGGCTTGAGCACCACCGTGCAGCCGGCCGCCAGGGCCGGGCCGATTTTGCGGGTGGCCATCGCCGCCGGGAAGTTCCACGGCGTGACAAAAACCGCCACGCCGATCGGCTGGCGCACCACCAGGATCCGGTTCGCGCCACCGGGCGCGGTCGACACCTCGCCGACGATGCGCACCGCCTCCTCCGAATACCAGCGCAGGAACTCGGCGGCGTAGGCCACCTCGCCCCGCGCCTCGGCCAGCGCCTTGCCGCTTTCCAGCACGATCAGGCGCGCGTACTCCTCCTGGCGCGCCATCAACAGCTCGAACGCCTTGCGCAGGATCTCGCCGCGCCGGCGCGGGGCGGTGGCCGCCCAGGCACGGCCAGCCGCATGCGCCGCCGCCACCGCGTCCAGCGCGTCGTCGATCGAGGCGCTGGCCACCGCGGCCAACACCTCCTCCGTGGCCGGATCGAAGACCTCGAAGGTGGCGCCGTCCGACGCGTCGCGCCATTGGCCGTTGATGTACAGGCCCTTGGGCGCCTTGCCCACTTCAGGATGTCGCATGGTTCTTCCTTTTCTCAGGCGGGATGGCGGCCGACCATGAACTCGCTGTCGGCATCGGTGGTCGGCGTGACGCCGGAGGCGCGAAGGCCTTCGCGCAGCTGCCGCATGATGCGGTCCGGGCAACGCATCGCCGGCGCCCGCAGCGGACCGCCGTTGAAGCCCGCCAGCCAGTCCTGGTACTTCCACTGCGTGCGATTGAGCACACCGGTGCCGGCCGCGTAGCTGGCCGACGCCGCGCTGTTGGCCAGCCGCGCCGGATGCACCTTCCAGTACAACTCCATGGCCGCCTCCCATCTACCCTCGCGCGCCAGCTGGAATGCCTTCGGATAGTAGTCCTGCATCCACTGGGTGTTGCTGGTGCCGGAAAACTGCAGGTCCATCATGCTCATCATCGGAATCGCGTCGCCCTCGATCGGGCAGCTGATGACCACCTCGTCGCGGAAGTGGTGCCACATCTCGCACAGTCCCGACACCAGCGGGAAACCCTGCTCGGACTTGATCGCGACGATGTTCGGGATGTCGGCCAGCAGCCTGCGCACGAAAGCGACCGGCATGCCGGCCGGATGCACGCGCTCGAAGCCCCACAACGGAATCGGGAACAGCATCACCGCCAGCTCGGTGGCGTCGCAGAAGGCCTTGGTGTAGTCGTAGATCTGCTGTTCGTTCGCCGGCCAGAACTGCGGCGGGTAAGACAGCAGCACGATGTCGGCGCCGGCCTTCTCGGCCAGCCTGGCCGCCGCGATGTTCTCCTGCAGGGTGCCGAAGGCGGCGTGGAAGAACAGGCCCATGCCCTGCCCGGCCGTGTCGCGCGCCCAGGCGGTGAACTGCGCGTTCTCCTCCGGCGTGATCGCCACCTCGGAGCACAGCAGCGTGTAGCTGTAGCCGAATTCGGCCGCCAACGCGATGTCGTGGCGGATGCCACGCTCGTTGAGCCGTTTAAGGTCGGCCGAGTAACTCGGAATGGTGACCGCGCTGCAGCCGGTCAAATGATCCCGCGCCCAGGCGCGCGCATCCTGTTTCTTGTAATTCGCCATGTCTGATTCCGTTCGTGAGGTTGGTGTGCCAGAGACGAGATCGATGGTAACGGCCGCGTACGAAAGAAGAAACGGCCCTGGCGGGAAAGCAGATATCGCATTTTTGTTATATCGGCTCACGGCTGGCCAGTCCTGCCGAAAGGCAACAGTGCCTCGCAAGCCGATGGATTTGGCTATATTTAGTCATGGGAAAAATCTATATCGGCATCTCGGGCTGGCGCTACCAGGGCTGGCGCGGCGTGTTCTATCCGGACGGGCTGGCGCAGGCGCGCGAGCTGGAATTCGCCGCGCGCGCGCTGCCGACGATAGAACTGAACGGCTCCTTCTACTCGCTGCAGCGCCCCTCCAGCTATACGGCCTGGTACGAGGCCACGCCACCCGGCTTTGTCTTCAGCCACAAGGGCAACCGCTACCTGACCCACATCCTGCGCCTGGGCGACGGCATCGACAAGGCGCTGGCCAACATCATGGCCTCGGGCGTGTTCGCGCTGCGGGAAAAACTGGGACCGTTCCTGTGGCAGCTGCCGCCCAACTTCCGCTTCGACGCCGAACGGCTGGAGCACTTTTTCAGCCTGCTGCCGCGCGACCTGGAACAGGCGCAGCGCCTGGCGCGCGAGCACGAACCGCGCATGAACGGCAAAGTCGCGCTGGACATCGACGCGAACCACAAGCTGCGCCACGCGCTGGAGATCCGCCACGACAGCTTCATCGATCCCGCGTTCATCGCGCTTCTGCGTAAATACAAAGTGGCGCTGGTGGTGGCCGACACCGCAGGGAAATTCCCCTACTACGAGGATGTGACGTCGGACTTCATGTATCTGCGGCTGCACGGCGCCGAGGAACTCTATGCCAGCGGCTACGACGACGAAGCGCTGGAGCGCTGGGCCGCCCGCATCCGCGCCTGGAGCACGGGCGGCCAACCGGATGACGCAAAACTCATCTCGGACAAGCCGCCGCCGGCGCGCGCGAAACGCGACGTCTACTGCTACTTCGACAACGACATCAAGGTGCGGGCGCCATTCGACGCGCGCAGCCTGATCGACAAGCTGGGATTGGGCGGCGGCCTGGCGTCATTTGGCTGAAGGCGGAGGAAGGCGGTCGCGCGGCACCGGCGGCACGCGGTACTTGGCCATGCCGGATTTCTGCGAACGATAGATGCCGCAGCGGCCCGAGAACAGATAGGCGACCACGCACGCCATCGCGGCGAAGGGACCGATCTGCGGGCCAAAGAGCTCGATCGCCATGATGGTCGACGCCAGCGGCGTATTGGCCGCTCCCGCGAACACCGCGACAAAGCCCAGCGCCGCCAACAAAGGGAAAGGCAGATGCAGCAAGGGGGCGAGCGCGTTGCCGAGCGTGGCGCCGATGAAGAACAGCGGCGTCACCTCCCCGCCTTTGAAGCCGCTGCCCAGGGAAGCGACCGTGAAGGCGAACTTGCCGAAGAAATCCCAGGGTGCCAGCGGCTGCTGGAACGCCTCGACGATCACCGGGATGCCAAGGCCGATGTAGCGCGTGCCGAGCAGCCAAACGGCGACGGCAACGACCACACCGCCGATCATCGGCCGCAGCGGCGCGTACGAAACATGACGCTTCATGAAAGCCGACGCCGCGTGCGTGGATTTGGCGAAGGCCATGCCGGCCAGGCCGAACACGATGCCCGCGACCAGCACGGCGGCGACGCTGGCGAAGCCGATCGCCACCACCGTATCCATGGCATAGTGGGTGTGGTGCACGCCCCAGGCCATGCCCACCTGGTCGGCCGCGACGGCGGCGACGATGCAAGGGAAGATGGCGTCGTAGCGCAGGCGGCCGACGGCCAACACCTCCATGCCGAAGATGGCGCCGGCCAGCGGCGTGCCGAAGACGGAGGCGAAGCCCGCGCTGATGCCGGCCATGAGCACGATGCGGCGGTCCGCGTGGCGCAGGCGCAGCGCATAGGTCAACTGGTCGGCCAGCGCGCCGCCCATCTGCACGGCGGTGCCCTCGCGGCCCACCGAGGCGCCGAACAAATGCGAGACGACGGTGCCGACCAACACCAACGGCGCCATGCGCAGCGGGACGACTTTCTGGGGATCGTGGATTTCGTCGATGAGCAGGTTGTTCCCGGCTTCCACGCTGCTGCCCGTCTTCAGATACAGCCAACCGACGGCGAAGCCGGCCAGCGGCAGCAGCCAGATGATCCAGGCATGCGTCTCGCGCCAACGGGTCGCGTAATCGAGCGAGAACAGGAAGAAGGCCGAAGCGGTGCCGCTCAGCGCGGCGATCGCGCCGGCGATACAAGCCCACTTGGCGACGTACGCCAGCAATGCTGTTTGTTCGGGATAAAGAGAGAATTTCATGCAGCCAGTGGCAACTCCGGGGTCAGGTCCACCAATTCTACACGAGCACATCGCTGCCGCCGAACCCGCTGGGGCGCACCAGAGGGGTCGGCCCCCATGCGGGGTCCGCCCCCGGAACGGCGCGCCGTGCGGGTTTAAAACAAGCGCGGTCTAGTGGTGATGCTTGGCGTCGCGCTTGACGTTCATCGCCTCCGCCGGTTTGGACGGCGGCGCGCCCGGTGCGCGTGGCGCCGGCGGCAAGTCCCCGGTCCATTCGTAGGCCACCGTGCCCTTCGGATGCTGATACCAGCCAGGGTCCTTGTAATCGTTACGCGCCAGCCCCTCGCGCACTTTGACCGTGGTGAACATCCCGCCCATCTCGACTCCGCCGAACGGACCATCGCCGCTCATCATCGGCAAGGTGTTCTCCGGCAGCGGCATCTGCATGCCGTCCATCGAACCACCCTTGTCGCCCATGACCATGTAGCCCGGCACCAGCTTGTTGATCTTCTCGGCCACGCCGGTGTGGTCGACGCCGATCATCGTCGGCACGTCGTGCCCCATCGCGTTCATCGTGTGGTGAGATTTATGACAATGGAAGGCCCAGTCGCCGGGCGCGTCGGCGATGAACTCGATCGCCCGCATCTGGCCGACGGCGACGTCGGTGGTCACCTCCGGCCAGCGCGCCGACGGCCGCACCCAGCCGCCGTCCGTCCCCGTCACCTCGAAGGTGTGGCCGTGCAGGTGGATCGGGTGGTTGGTCATCGTCAGATTGCCGGCGCGGATGCGCACCCGGTCGTTCTTGCGCACCACCATCGGGTCGATGCCGGGGAAGGCGCGGCTGTTGAACGTCCATAGGTTAAAGTCGAGCATCGTGTTGATCTTCGGCGTGTAGCTGCCAGGCTCGATGTCGTAGGCGCTCAGCAGGAAGACGAAGTCGCGGTCCACCGCGTGCTGCTTCGGATCTTTCGGATGCGTGATCCAGAAGCCCATCATCCCCATCGCCATCTGCGCCATCTCGTCGGCGTGCGGGTGGTACATGAAGGTGCCGGCATGCCGCGCGACGAATTCATAGACGAAGGTTTTACCCGGCTGGATGCCGGGCTGCGTCAGGCCGGTGACGCCGTCCATGCCGTTCGGCAGAAGCTGGCCGTGCCAGTGCACGCTGGTGTGCTCGGGCAGCTTGTTGGTGACGAAGATGCGTACGCGGTCGCCCTCCACCACCTCGATCGTCGGGCCGGGACTCTGGCCGTTGTAGCCCCACAGGTTGGCCGTCATGCCGGGCGCCAGTTCGCGCACCACCGGTTCCGCCACCAGATGGAACTCCTTGACGCCGTCCTTCATCCGCCACGGCAAAGTCCAGCCATTGAGCGTGACGACGGGATTGTACGGGCGGCCGTTGGGCGGCACCAGCGGCGGCGCGGTGGCGGCCGACGATTGCACCGGCGCCTCCGGCAGCGAGGCCGCGCCGGCCTTGGTGACCATGCCGGCACCGATGAGGGCTGCGCCGCTGAGGAATGATCTGCGGGTGGTCATGGTGTTACTCCTTTGTTGGTTGGGAGGCGGCCGCCAAGCGCGGCTTCGAGATTGGCTTGCGCGGTCCAGTAGTCCTTGAGCGCGCCGATATAGCCGTTGACGGCGGCCGATTGTTCGCGGGCGTCGGCCAGCAGTTCGAATACGCTCATCAGCATGCCGTTGTAGCGCAACAGGGTTTCGTCGGCCAGCTTTTTACGCAGCGGCACCACCTGGTCGCGGTAGTGGCGCGCCAGTTCGTACGATGCGCGGTAGTCGGCGTAGCTTTCGCGCGCCTCGCTGCGGGCGTTGATGGCGGCCTGCGCCAGCAGATTGACCGATTGCATATAGGTCGCCTCGGCCCGCGCCACCCGCGTCGAACCCCAGTCGAACAGCGGGATCTCCAGCGACAGCTCATAGCCGCGCGTGTTGGTCGCCCCTTCGCTGTTGGCCACCACGCCCAGATCGAGCACGTTGATGAAGCGCGTGGTCCTGGTCAGGCCCAGCGTCGATGCCGTGTGCGCGGTATCGAGCTTGGCGGCCTGGATGTCCAGCCGCTCGTTGACGGCGATCTGCTCGATGTCGCCCAACTCCCGCAGCGCGGCGGGCAGCTCGGGCAAATGGTCCGGCAGCTTGTACGCGGTCTGCGCGCCGCCCAGCCCCATCAGGCGTGTCAGCTTTTCGCGCGCGGCGACGGCCGCCTTGCGCGCGGCGCTGACGTCGGCCACCGTTTGCGCGTGGTAGGCCTGTTCTCGCGCCACGTCCATGGCGCTCCAGTTGCCGGCCTTGCGCATGCGGTCCGCCAGTTCGGCGCTGGCCTGCGCCGATTCCTCCACCTGCGCCGCGTATTCGGCGCTCTGGTTGGCGGCCACGGCCTCCACCCACGCGCGGCGGGTGTCGGCGGCGACCTTCAACGCCTCGTTCGAGACCAGCAATTTGGTCTGCTCGTAGCGGCGTCCCTCGATGCGGCCCGCCAGCGGCGCCGTGATCAGGCTGAGAAGATTGAAGGTCAGCGTGCGTTCGATGCTGATCTCGCCGCCGCCGTGGCTGCGCTTGAAATCTAACACCGGATTTTGCAGGCGGCCAGCCTGCACCAGGTCCGCTTCGGCGATGCCGAGCGACCAATAGCTCGCTTGCAGCCCGCGGTTGTTCAGCAGCGCGATATGCACCGCTTCGTCGACAGCCAGCGGCTGCCCCAGTTTTTTGTCGATGACGGCGGCCAGCGCGCGGGCGTCGTCGTCGTTGCGCGGCAGGCGGCCGGCGACGCTGGCGCTCAGGCCCGTACGTTGTTCGCTAACGCCGGCGGCGGCGCCGAAGCCGCCGTCACCGGACAGCGACGCGCAGCCGCCGAGCAGCAGCGCCATGCTGGCGCCACCGGCGAGTTTATGCAGACAATTCATGTCTAACACCTCAGGTTAATTTAGAAATGGGATGCGTTGCGCAGCTCGTGGACGGAGCTGTCGCGGGGTCAGACTAAATTGCCTTGAGGGGGACGTTCGGGGTGGGCCAGATCGACCGCGCGGAGGATTTCGGAGTGGAACGGAATGGCGGAGGATACCGCCGGCAGCACCGGCACGGCGATCGTCTGCGCCATGAACGGCGCGCCGGCGACGCAGCAGGCCGCGCCGCCACATTTGATGCCGCCGTGGGAGTGGCCCGCATGGGCCGACTGGTCGGAAGATGCTTCCTGGTGTTGATCCTGCATGGCCGCCATCATCGCCGCGTGGTCGTGCGAACCGGCCGGCATCGACATCTGCTCCGCCGCCGCCGGAGCGGCGGGCAGGCATAGCATCATGGCCGCCGACGCATATCCCTGATAGGGGAGCGCCAGAAGCAGCAGCCATACGATGAAGGTTCGGAGCAGGGTCATGCGACTATGGTATCACAAGCCGCCCGGGATGCTAAAGTGTCGTCATCGGCCAGTCAGGCCAGTCGCACCAATGGGTTGGCGATGATATTGTCGATTTGCCGGATCGCCTCGTCGCAGGCGGCGGCGATGGCCTCGTCCTCGCTTTCACGGACGAATTGCATGGTCGCGCCCTCGAACACCTCGACGCCGTTGGCGTTGGCACGTTCGATGTCGCAGCTGGCGCTCCATTTGTTGTCGCTGGTTGGCAAGGCCGTTGGAATAATTTCCCAGCCCTTGTAGTGAATTTTATCCATGACTGACTCCTTGTTTTCGGACAGACTATCATGAAGAGATAGCGCTTATGCGCACGCCTGAGGATCTTCAGATAAAAAACATGCACTTAGGGTAATCGTTATGATTTTTTATTATAATGAACTCATGAAGCCACTTATACAAGCGTTCCACGACAAAACCACGGGCACCGTCACCTATATCGTGTACGAAAATGACGGTTCCGACTGCGCGATCATCGATTCCGTTCTGGATTATGACCCGAAATCGGGCCGCACGGCCACCGCTTCCGCCGATCTGGTGGTCGATTTCGTCCGCGCGCACCGCCTCAATGTCGTCTGGTTACTGGAGACACACGCCCACGCGGACCACCTGTCGGCCGCGCCGTACCTGTCGCGGCAACTGGGCGGACGCACCGGCATCGGCGCCGAGATCTCGGTCGTGCAGCAAGCCTTCGCCCGCGTCTTCCCGCAGCGGCCCGGCATAGAGCGCAGCTTCGACCACCTGTTCCAGCCCGACGAGGTGTTCGACATCGGCGCCTTGCAGGCGCGCGCGCTGCATGTGCCGGGCCACACGCCGGCCGACATGGCCTACCAGATCGGCGACGCCGTCTTCGTCGGCGACACCATGTTCATGCCGGACGTGGGCACGGCGCGCTGCGACTTCCCCGGCGGCTGCGCGGCCACCTTGTACCGCTCCGTGCGCAGGCTGCTCGACCTGCCGCCGCAAACGCGTTTGTTCATGTGCCACGACTATCCGCCGGCGGGCCGCGAGGCGCGCTGGGAAGTGACGGTGGCCGAGCAAAGCGAAAAGAATATCCACATCCGCGCGGGCGTGACCGAGGAACAGTTCGTGGAGATGCGCACCAAGCGCGACGCGACCTTGGACATGCCGGTGCTGATACTGCCGGCGATCCAGGTCAACATCAGCGCCGGGCAGCTGCCCGAGGCCGAGGAGAATGGCGTGCGGTATCTGAAGATACCGCTGAACGCCTTCTAGTGCACTCTTAGCCCTACGTGTCACCGTGGGACCGTTGAATCGCGTCCTACCTCAGTCGTCGCGCTTCGGCGTGCGGCCGATGTTTTCATCCATATTGGCCAGATACCAGGTCAGGCCCGTCATCACCGCCACGTGGCGTTTCAACTCCAGCGGATTGACCTTGTCCAGCGTATCGGCCGGCGTGTGGTGGTAGCTGAAATAGCTGCTGGCGTCCACCAGCGGCATGAACACCGGCACCCCCGCGCGTTCCAGCGGCCCCGTATCGGCGGCGCCGGTCACGTCGCGGCGGTCGAACATCGACGCACCGATCGGCTCCAGCGATTTTTGCAGCGGCGCGAAGTACTTCACCACCGACGGCCGCACGCTGCCGATCACCCCGAACGGACGTCCACCGCCGCTGTCCGACTCGATCGCGGCGAAGTGCCGCTCCACCTTGTCTTTATTGGCTTCGAAGTAGCCCTTGCCTCCCCGGGTGCCGTTTTCCTCGTTCATCCAGGCGATCACGCGGATCGTGCGGCGCGGTTTGAGGTTCAGCTTTTTCAACGTGTCGATCACCGCCATCGCGGCGGCGACGCCGGTGCCGTCGTCATGGGCGCCGGTGGCCAGGTCCCACGAATCGAGGTGGCCCGAGACGATCACCACCTCGTCGGCCTTGTCGCTGCCCGGCAGGTCGGCGATGACGTTGTAGCTGTCGGCGTCCGGCAGATTCTGCGGCGTCAGCGTCAGATGCATCTTGATCGGACCGCGCGCCGACAAACGGGTCATCAGCATCGCGTCCTCCGCCGTCACGGCGGCCGCCGGAATGCGCGCGCCGTCCACCAGGCCGGTGACGCCGGTGTGCGGAATACGGTAATCGGCGCCGCCGACCGAACGCACCAGCGCAGCCGCCGCGCCCATCTCCGCCGCCACCTTGGGGCCGTTGACGCGGAAATTGGAGCCGCGCCCATAGGCCGGACCGGCGTGTCCACGCTCGGCCATCTCCTGGTCGAAGGCGACGTCGAACAGCACGATGCTACCCTTGACCTGGGCCGCGCGCGCCTTCAACTCGTCGAAATCGCGCACCACGATCACCGGCGCGGTCAGGCCGGCGGCGGGCGTGGCGCCCGATCCGCCCAGCGCCGTCAGCACCACCTTCTGCGTCACGCCGGCCGGACGCCCGGTGTAGTCGACCAGTTCCGCCGTCTCGGCGCCGCGCACCCAGTGCGGCACCTTGACCGGCTGCAGCGTGACCTTGGCGCCGATCTTGCGCATGGCCTCGGCCACCTGCTCGACGGCCGCCGCCGCGCCGGCGGAACCGGACAGGCGCGGCCCCACCAGATCGGTCAGGTCGGCCAGGCGGGCGTAGGCCCAGTCCTCCTTCATCGCGCTGTCGCGGATCTGAGCCAGGGTCGCCGGATCGTTGGCCGGGGCGGCGATCGCGCCGGCGCTCAACATGCAGCCGGCAAGGATGGTCATGGACAGTTTGAACGGAAAGGCGGATTTCATGCGGGTCCTGTATAAGAGTGAGTGAATTGCAAGAACGAATCAAACGATAACCGATCGTGGCGCACTTGTCATCCATGTTGATTTGTCATCGCCGCTGCACTACCATGTACCCTCACACCTCCAGAAAGCGCCTATGCTCAAGGGTCGAATTTGCACGGTGCGCCACCTGGTCAGCACCGATCTGAACACCTTCATCGCGCTGGTCAACGACCTGCCCTCGCGCGGCGACCATTTCTCGCTTCATTTCAAATCGCCCGAGACGCTGCGCAAGGAGTTCATGCAGAACAGCTTCGTCACCGACGACAGCGAGCTGTTTGTCATCGAGGACAGCCTGCACCACATCGTCGGCGTCATCACCCACTTCAAAAGCCGCACGCCGGTCACGCGCGAAATCGGCTACCGGCTGTTCGACGCCAAGCTGTCCGGACGCGGTTATGTCACCGAGGCGTGCGGGCTGCTGGTCGACTATCTGTTCAACGTCCACCAATACCACCGGCTGGAACTGCTATCCACGCCGGAGAACGTGGCCTCGATCCGGGTCGCGCAAAAATGCGGTTTCACGGCCGAAGGCATGATGCGCCAGAGCTTCTTCATCAACGGCCGGTATCAAGACGTGCAGATATTCAGCCTGCTGCGGCCGGAGTGGGAAGCCCGGCGCCTTGATCTCTAAATGTTACAAGCCATTACCAAAACGGCCCCTTTGTAAGGATGTGTATAACAAATGGCGGTTTTTCCCCGGACGTTTATAGTGAGATCACTGGCCAACGGATCATTCCGATCCCGAGCCGCAGCAAGGGGAATCACCATGTTGAGTAAAAAATTTATGGCTGTAGCGTTAGTGGCCGCAGCGACAGTATCATCGTCGGTCTACGCGAGCGACCGTGGGTTCAACACGGTGGCCGGCGCTGTGGTGGGGGCCGCGATCGGCAATAGCGCCGGCGGCCGTGACGGCGCCATCGTCGGCGGCCTGGTTGGCGCGGCGGTCGGCAACAGCATCAGCTCGGGCGACCGCCATCGCGGCTACCGCGACGGCCGCTACGTCGAAACCCGCGTGTATTCGCAGCCCGCGCCGGTCTACTACGAGCCGGCCCCGGTCTACTACGCGCCACCACCGCGCTACTATGCGCCGCCTCCACGGGTGGTGTATGTGGAACCGGCCCGTCCGTACTACCGCGAAACGCGCCGTGAGTACTACTACGGCGACCGCTACGACCGTGGCCACCGCCATGACCGCTACGACCGTTAATTTGTAGCCAACATAGAAAGCCTGTCATCCGACAGGCTTTTTTTTCATCCGTTGTTTTTCGTCTCCCTCCGCTAGCTAGCCGTGACGGCCTGCGCCGAGGGGAAATCATGACGACAACAGACGCAATCATCGCTTTGGAACTGGGACACTACCGACTGCGCGAGCAGATCGGCGGTTCGGCCTACGGCATCATCTGGCGCGCCAGCGGCCCAGGCCCCACCGGCGACGTCGCGATCAAGTTGATCAACCAGGAGCAGATGGCGCGCGCCCTGCCCGCCCAACGCGACCGCTGGGTGGACTGCGCGAACAACGAGATCGCGTTCCTGCAGTCGCTGGAGCCGTGGGACGAACGCCATATCGTGCGCTTGCTCGATAGCGGCTGGCATGACGGCCTGCCGGTGCTCGCGCTGGAGCTGATGACGACGGATCTGGGCCAGCACATGGCGGCCCTCAAGAGCGCCGAAGAAACCGTGCCGCTGCCGATGGCGCTCGGCTGGATCGCCCAAATCAATCAGGCGCTGGCCAAGGTGCACCAATATGGCTGGCGTTATCTGGACCTGAAACCGGCCAACGTGCTACTGGACCGGCATCCGCACACCGTCAAGCTGGCCGATTTCGGCACCAATCGACATTCGGGCAGCCTGCAAGCCCACTCGTATGCCGGCACCGCCAATTGGCAGGCGCCGGAACAGTTCTTCCCCGCCGACGGCGGCGGCTACGCGACCGGTCCGCGCAGCGACTACTTTTCGCTGGGCGCGATGTTTTACTTTATGGTCACCGGCGGCCTGCCGCTGCGCTTTTGCGCCGATTGCGGCCAGGCCTACCGCGAGCACCACACCGCCGGCGCCGACCTGCTGCGCCAGATGCACGGCGGCGCGATTCCCGGCGCCCTGCAGCCGGAGGAGGAGGCGCGCTTCGCCCTCGCCGTACCGGTTGAGGCGCGCGATCCGGCGCTGGAGCTGCTGCGCGCGCTGCTGCATGTCGATCCGGCCAAGCGTCCGCGCCATGCGATTCAGATCAGCCGCATGCTCAACGCGATCCAGGGGGTGAAGCCGGCACGGGGCACCTTTAATCCGGCGGATCCGATTCATGCCATGCGTCGCCCCAGCGCCAGCAACGGCTGGCGCCATATCCAGGGGGCGTGATGGCGACACCACTGCGTTTGCACAAGGCGCCGGCGCGCGGGCCTTCCGGCGCAAGGCCGCCGCTGTCCTGGCTGCCGGCTTGGCCCCCGGGCGCGATCATCGCCGATGCCGCCTCCCGGCTGGCACGCTTCGCCGCGCAAAACATCGGCCTCGCCGCCACCCTTGCCCTGCTGGCCGCCCTTTTCGGCTTGCAGGCCCTGGCCCTTCTGCGCGCGCCCGCAAGCTGGCTGCCGGCCACCATCGGCGTCACACTGGCGCCCGGCGAGACCATCACGCTGGGCCAGCGGGAACTGGCCGCGCCGCAGACCGACCGTAGCCACCTGTCGTTGCGCCGCGATCCGCAGGACGGCTGGTTGCTGCGCAATATCAGCCCGTCCAAGCAGGTCATCCTGCTGCGCGACAGCGGCGAGCAGCGCATGGGCAGCGTGGCGCTGCGCGCCCGGCAAAGCTTCCAGATCGATGGCGCCGTCTTTAACGTCGCATCCTCGGATGCGGACACCATCGTCTTTACCCGCGACGGCCACGAGTGGCGCTACGACGGCGCCGTGTTGTACCGCGACGGCCGCCCCCAATCCGGCTGCCCGGACGCGCGCCTGTCCGGGCGAGCGCTCTCGCTGTGGAACCGCGCGGTGCCGATGTTGCTGACGATCGCCCGTCCGCTGGCTTTCGGCGGCAATCTATACTGCGGCAACCGCCTCGGACTGGCGCAGACCACGCCGGGCGCCGCGCAACTGTCGCGCACCAACGGCCGTCTGGAGCTCTCGGCCGGCAACCCGGATGGAGACCGCGCCTCGGTGCTGGTGCATGGCGCCGGCGTCCAGACCGATTTGCGCCGCCAGGAGGCGTCGCTGGCCGGGGTGAACGCGATGATCGTCGGCCACACCCGTTTTCAGTTGACGCCAGGCCGCGACCACTTGACGCTGACGCCCAGCCGTCATGTCAGCCTGTTCAGCGTTCCGGATCTGAAGCTGCCGGAGGCGATCAGTTGGCAGTGGCAACAGCGCTCGCTGTGGAATAGCGGCCATGCCAACGTCCTGTGGTTCGCCATCGCCGGCTGCCTGGCCTGCGTCGCCATCGGCGCGGCGTGCGCGATGTCCCCGCCCGGCCCGTGGCTTCGCCGCGCGGCCGCCGGCGCCAAGCTGCTGGGAACGACGATCCTGCTGATCGCCGGCGTCGCCGCCCTGATTTCGCAACGTGCGGGACTTCCGCCCAGCGCCGCGCTGTCGATGATGCTCGGCGCCTGCGCGCTGCTGCTTTGGCTGGCCTTGCCCGGGCGTCTCACGCTGCTGACCGCCGCCGGCGTCCTGCTGCTTTCCGTCGGCCTGCTGGCCCAGTTGGAACTAGGCCTTGGCGCCCCACAAACCTCCTGGCTGCGCTATTACCAGAAAAGCGCCGCGATGCTGGCGATAGGCGAAGGCCTGGGCGGCCTGCTGCGCCTGTGGGCGCAATACCAGGCGGCGCGTACCGCGCATCTGCGGCAACGCACCATCGAATGGATGCTGGCGATATTCGCCGTCATCGCGCTGGCGGCGCTGGCCGCGCAGGTGCTATGGGGCGACGAGACCGGGGTCTTCGACCTGCAACCGGTGGAACTGGCCAAGCTGGCCCTGACCGCGCTGACCGCCCACTGTCTGGCGCTGCGCTTCGGCTGGCATAGCGAAACCCGCCATCCGGCAGACCACCGCGCCCGCTGGCTGCAACTGATCGCGCCGGCCCTGCTCTTCATCGCGCTACTCGGCCTGTCGCTGGTGCAGATCGACGACTTCTCGCCGCTGATACTGCTGCTGGTGTGGAGCACCGCCATGGCCTTCGCCTATGCCCTCGCCGCCCGCCACCGCGTGCTGGCCGCCGCGCTGATCGCTTTGGCGCTGGTCGCGGTGGCCGCCGTGGTCTACCTGCGCCTGGCCGGCACGGATGATTTGATACGCTGGGGCTTCTACGCCGACCGTTTCCTGGTCTGGCTCAATCCCGCCGAGCATCCGCACACCGGCCAGCAACTGCTGCTGGGCGCCCGCGCCATCGGCGAAGGCGGCTGGCTGGGGGCGGACCACTGGCTCGGCCTGCGCGCGCTCGGCCAATCGGCCGGCGGCGTGGTGCAGATCCCCGCCGTGCAGGACGACTTCGCGGCCACCTTCTTCATCAACCGCCACGGCCTGGCCGGCGCGCTGCTGCTGTGGAGCGTGCAGGCGGCCTTCCTGACCGGGATCGTGCTGACCGCGCTGCGCGCCCATCATGTCGGCGCCACGGCGCGCAACTTCCGCCAGGCCTGGTCCGGCCGCTTCCGCTACTTCGCGCTGTGCGGCGGCGGCGCCTTCGTGCTCGGACACTTCCTGCTGTCATGGGGGACCAACCTGGCGATCTTCCCGATCATGGGGCAGCCGATGAGTTTTCTGTCCGCCGGCGGCAGCCATCTGCTGTTTTTCCTTTGCCCCCTGCTAGCGTTTAGTGCCATCAGCGCGCAATCTTTAGAAGGAGACTGAATCATGCCGATCTATGTCCAACACGAAGTCCTGGGCCGTATTCCCGACGTTTTCAACGGCGAGGCGATCTGGCAGGCTCCCGGTCTGGCGCTGTTCTCGCGCCGTCCACTGCTGCGCGACCTGCTGGAACGCAGCCCGCGCGAACACAAAGGCCGCGCCGCCACCCGCTGTTTCTCCCATGTGACGCTGATGCTGCCCCAGGAGGATGTCGACGACGATTACCACCTCACGCGCGGCGCACGCGCCCGCGACCTGGCGCAGACCTTGACGGCATTGCATCAAAAGGACTTCGGCGACCTGCTCGGCGGCGACCAGGTGCGCTACGACGTGATCGGCACCGAGGCGCTGGCGCCGGGCGAGATCGAGGTCAAGTTCGGCCACGCGGTGTACTTGCCCGCTGCCGACGAAAAAATCCTCTTCAATGTCAGCGTCTCGCGCGACAGCGCGATCTGGCACCCGGTCTGCCCGATCTATCCGAACCAGCGCCTGGCGCTGATCGGCGGCGAAGGCGGCACGGCCAGCGTGACCGCCAGCGGCTGGCCGTTCGGCCCCGAAGGCGCGATCCTGATCATCAACGACGGTCCCGATGCGGCGCCGGTGGTGCAGATGCGTCCCAAGGACGCTTTCGAATGCCGCTTCGATCCGCGCAGCGGCTACTACACCATCAAATCCCTGCGCGATGCGCCCGGCGGCAGCCCCCGTCTGATGCTCAAGATCGCCCGTGCCTCGGGCGCCCCCGTTGGAATGCAGCCCAGCGCCGGTGAAGGCATCAGCATCAATCCGGCGCCCATGCAGGCGCCGGCGCCGGCGGCCCATGCCACTCCGGTCAAGCCGGCGGTCTGGCAGAGCCGCGCGGACGGCGCTCCGCTGGAACTGACCGCGGTGCCGGTCAGCCACAAGCCGGCCAACAAGCCGGGGGAAAGCGACGCCACCTACGCGCCGGTCTCGCAGCAGCGCGTCAACCTGGTGGCGCTGGCCCTGCCCCGTCTGAGCCGCTACCGCGACACCGGCGCCCAGGCACTGGAGCTGCCTTTCGACCGCGCGCTGGCCCTGTCCGCCGACGCGGCGCCGGTCATCAGCTTCGTGGTCGACGCGGCCGATGATCTGTATGCCTGCACCGCCGAAGGCCGCCAGCGCATCAACGCGCCGTCCACGTTCTCGCCGGTCGACGGGCGGGCGATCCGGCTGCTGCCGGCGGCGCCGGAAATGGCCGACCGCTATCGCGCCCTGCTCTGTCTCGCCCAGCCTGTCGGCGCGGCGGTCGCCGGCGGCGCGCGCTTTACCTTCGGACGCAATTCGCCGATGCTGTCGGCCTTGCGTTTGCTCGACTCGCCCCGCTTCATCAAACGCGCCGACGGCGTCAACGCGGCCAGCGCCGATCGCATCGGCCTGTCGCGCAACGCTTTCAGTTTTGAAGCGACCTCCGGGGGCTACAAGATCGGGCGGCTGGCGGCCACCCAGGGGTTGTACCACCTGAACGAAAAGATGGAGTTCGTCGCCAGCATCGGCGATACGGGCGCCGACGCGCCGTATCTGCTGCCGGCCGGTCATCATCTCGTGGCCGGCCACTACGTGCTGCGCTTCGACGCCTGAGGGGACCGGCGATGGAGACGGCACAACTCTACGCGGCCTGCGCGTTCGCGGCGGGACTGGTAATCACGCTATTCCTGGCCGCCTACCTGACGCCCAATCAATGGTGGCGCCGCGCCAACGCGCGCGCGCTGCTGATCATGGTGGTAGGCGCATGGGGTATCGGTAGCCTGATCCTGTACGCGGCCCAGGGTACGCGGCCGGTTGCGGCAGGCACGCTGGAAGGCGCCACGGATCGGTCGTCGGCCGTCACGCCGACGGCGGCATCCGCGCCGGCAAGCCTCTCGTCAAACATCATCGCCGGCCGGCCCTTCCAGGTGCACCGCGACCTGAACGTGCGCGCCGCCGCCGGGGTGCACTCGGCGCGCCTGGTCACCGTGCCGGCCGGCGCCACCGTCACCCCCACCGGCGTGCGCGAAGGCGACTGGTGGCAGGTCACAACCAGCGCCAACGGCCGAGAACAAACGGGCTGGGTCAGCAGCTTGTGGCTGCGCCGGGGCGGCGAATGACGCATCCACGCAGCGAGCCTTCGTTCCCATCCGCGCACGCTTCACCACCCGCTTCCGCAGCGGCGGGTTTTTCAGCTAAGCTGTGGCCTTTCGGACTCCGCGCCGCGCCGCCCGCCACGATGACAAGAATCACCGACATGCTGGACTTCGGCCCCGGCCTCGATATCGCGGCCCGCAGCAGCGCCAGCATCAGCAAACTGCAAGTGCCGGAAAACCAGGACAACCTGCTCGTCGTCGATGCCACCGGACGCGCGGTATTCCTGCGCGACCAAACCAGCCAGTCGGCGACGCTGGAGGGCTGGCCGCGAGGCCATGTGCGCCTCGCCGTCATGGACGGCATGGGCGGCCACGGCCACGGACGAGAGGCCGCCGAAGCCGTCGCCGCCGGCCTGCTGCGCGTGCCCGCATGCGGCACGCTGGAGGAACTGGGCGCGCACCTCGACCGCCTGCACGACGAACTCCAACAACGCTTCCGCCAGCCCGGCGATACCGACAGCTTCCGCCGGCCCGGCACCACGCTCACGCTGCTGGAAATCCCGCCCGGCGAGGCGCCGATGCTGTATCACGCCGGCGATTCGCGGCTATACGAGATCACCGCGCAAACCGTCCAACCGCTGACGGTGGACCATGTGCCGGCCACCTGCTTCGCGATGCACGGGTTGCTGGGCGAGGAGGAATGGTGGCAGCAGGTGCACGGCGAGCACCGCCCGCAAATCTCGCAGGCCTACATCCTCGGCAACGCGTTCGCCAATCCGCAGGTGCTGGAGGATGGCCTGCTGCCGCTGGACGCGGCCAACCTGCCGCCGTTCCTGCGGCACCTGTCCGACCGCCGCGCGGTGCGGGTCCGCGCCGACGCCACCTATTTGCTCGCCACCGACGGCTTCTGGTCGTGCGGCCGGCCGCTGCCCTGGACCGCGCGCTGGCCGGCGCTGATGGTTCGGCCGGGACACTCCGCCGGCGCGGCGCTCGATGCGTTGTTCAATGATTATGCCGACCATCCGCCGGCCAACCTCCACATCGACAACGTCACCGCCATCGTGCTGCGATTTGCACAACCAACGCCGCCGCCGGAGGGCCGCAATCTTGACGAAACGGCACTGCCGGCCGCATCAATCCCGCCGCATTTTTGAGGTACGGCGAGGGGTAAGTGTTGCGTCTTGATCGCCGCATGTGCCTTAGGGCAAAAATATGCCGATCGGATGCGGGTTTGATTGCCAAGGATGGCGTAAACCGCATAAACTGACAGGTATTCCATCGGTCGGTACGCCATGAAAAAATGCAGTAATGCCCAGCATCCGCATTGCACCTACTGGGTCATGTCTGGAGAACAAGCTTGCGAAGGCGGTCACGCCCAAGCCGAGCCGTCCAGCTATGACCTGCTGAGTGCCGTGCGCAGCGCCCGCGCCAGTGGTCCGGCGACGACGCTCGCTGCCGCGCAGGCATCCGCGACCGGCATCACCACCCCGCCCACCTCCGCTGCCGCCGCCACCGCGCCATCGGGCTACGCCCGTCCGCTGCAACGCGCGCAATCCGAGCGCCCGCAGCTGCATATCAGCGGCTTCGACCCGCGCGCCGCCGGCGGCCGTCAAACGCTGAAGATGGAACTGCGCGGCATGCCCGACGCCTGCGCGCCGCAACTGACGCTGCAACTGCAATCGGACCTGATCCCCAACGGCGCCGCGCGCCAGCAGTTCGTGCGCGCCACCAATGGCGAATGGCGCCCGGTGTTCGCCGAATTTTCATCGCGCGGCAAAGAGCACGGCCAGTACCAGATCAGCATCGAGCTGCTTAGCCAGCACACCGGCATGGCGGCCCGCAAATGGGTGTGCACCTTCGTCATCCTGGTGCCGCGCCTCGACGCGACCTTGACCGAGATCCACCGCATCTTCCTGAGCACCCACAAGAATGTGCGCGTGATGGCGGACGACGCCTCCATCGCCCGCGTCAGCGCGCAAGGCGGCGACAGCCTGGATATCGACGTCACCGCCCGCAACGCCGGCATCGCGCATCTGGACCTGAACGCGCCGGCCGGCAAAGTGGACCTGGGCTTCACCACCATCGCCTGGGACGAGGACCTGATCGAGATCGACATCCCCGTCACCAACGCCGTGCATCCGCACGCCAGCCGCGCGGCCAGCTTCGTCAACGCCGCGCCGGAGAGCGGAGCGCAACGCCAGATCCGCCTGTTCGCGATGGAGGAATGCGTGCTGGGACGCTTTGAGCTGGTCGATCCCGAATCCGACGTCATGCTGACCCATTACACCGCCGACGGCCAGGACACCAACGGCCTGACGCGGCGCCTGTCCGGCCGCCACGCTGTGATCCGCCGCTGCGGCCAGGGCTTCGAGATCGAAGACGTGTCCCGCTACGGCATCCTGCTCGACGGCGTCTGGCCGGGCAAGCACAAGCCGACCACGCTGCGCCTCGGCATGCGCATTGAACTGAGCGCCAGCATCAAGGGCATCGTCGTGCTGTCGGTGTCGGCCATCATGCCGCACGGCGTGATCCTGCACCGCATCGACCAGGGCGCGAACGCCGAATGCTTCTACGTGCTGATGCCGGAAACGCATCCCGGCTATCCGGTCAAATCGTTTGCCGCCGCGCCGCACGCGGCCGCGCTGCCGCTGCTGCTGCATCGCGACGGCGGCTTCTGGCACCTCGACCAGCTGACCGGCAAGGAAACCGCGCTGGCCCCGGGCGTGTCGCTGGAAAAACTGAGCCGCATTCCGCGCCACAGCCGCTTCGCCAGCGATCCGTATCCGGAGCACTGGATCATCCGCACCGGCGCCGCCGACATGTACAACACCGTCGCCGCGCACGACATGCATACCGCCTAGCGTATTTTCAGCTCCGTCTTCAACTGATCGAGCAGCGCCGCGACCTTGGGCGACATCGGGCGCGCCAGCGGCCAGACGATGTGCAGCGGCAGCCCGTCGATCGCCCGCTCCGCCATCACCTCCACCACCGCGCCGGATGCCAGATGCTCCCGCACCAGCCACGTCGCCAGCTGCGCCACGCCCATATCCGCCAGCACCGCCGTCATCTGCGCCTCGCCATCGCCGGCCATGATCCGGTGTTCCATGGTCCGGCGCTCGGTCTGTCCGCCGGCCGACGCGAACAACCATGGACTAGCGGTGCCGTCGGCGCGCCCGTAGACAACGCAATCGTGCAGCGCCAGGTCTGCGATGGAGTGCGGCGTGCCGCGCCGCGCCAGATAGGCCGGGGTGGCGCAGAAAATCAGGCGTTCGTCGCCCAGGTGAACGTGCCCCAACGACGCCGGCCAGTGGGCCGGGCCGCCGATGCGCACCGCCAGGTCCAGTCCCTCCTCCTGGACGTCGACAAAACGGTCGGTGAAGGTGACCTGCGGCCGCAGATTCGGATACTGTCCGCAAAAGCGCAGCAGCTCCGGCATGACGCGCATGCGGCCGAAGGTCGCCGGCAAGCCGAGTACCAGGCGTCCGGCCGGCTCGGCGTCCTGCGCCAGCGCGGCTTCGGTCTCTCCGAGCTCCATCAGCACGCGCCGGCAGGTCTCGTGGTATTTGCGGCCGGCGTCGGTCAGGGTCAGGCTGCGGGTGCTGCGCTCGAACAGCTTGACGCCGAGGCGCGCCTCCAGCCGCGCGAGGCTTTTGCTGACGGCGGAGCTGCTCAGCTGCAGCCGGGCGGCGGCCACGGTGAAACTGCCGGCGTCGGCGGCCTGCACGAAGTAGGCGATGTCTTTGAGATGGTCGGAGGCGTGCATTGGTCGAGTAGCGGAATAAAATTCATGAATTGATTGAAATCTTATCGTAAATACGAATTCATTTCGCGCTTATCATGACTTATCGCTTAATTGAAGGAGTCTTCGCATGAAAAACATCGCATTGATCGTCGGCGCCAGCGGCGTCACGGGTAGCGCGCTGGCCGAACGGCTGCTGGGCAACGGCTGGTCGGTCCTGGGCTTGTCACGTGGCCGCACGCCGCTGCTGGCCGGCGTCGAGCCGGTACGCGCGGACCTGACCTCGCGCGATGATGTCGCGCAGGCGCTCGCCGGACGTGCAGTCACCCATGTGTTCTTCACCGCGTGGGCGCGCCAGGCCAACGAAAAGGAAAACATCCGCGTCAATGGCGCGATGGTCGGCAATGTGCTCGACGCTTTGCAGGACGCGGCGACCTTGAAGCATGCGGCGCTGGTGACGGGTTTGAAGCATTACCTCGGGCCATTCGAGGCGTATGCCACCGGCGCCGTGCCCGAGACGCCGTTCAGGGAGGAGCAAGGACGCAAGCCGGTCGACAATTTCTACTATGAGCAGGAAGACCGTTTGTTCGCGGCGGCCGCGCGCGGCGGGTATAGCTGGAGCGTGCATCGTCCGCATACGGTGATCGGTTACGCGGTGGGCAATGCGATGAATATGGGGTTGACCTTGGCCGTCTATGCGACGCTGTGCAAGGAGTCCGGCGCGCCGTTCGTGTTCCCGGGGTCGGCGGCACAATGGAACGGGTTGACGGATATGACCGATGCGCGTCTGCTGGCGGCGCATCTGGAATGGGCGGCGACCAGCACCGCGGGCGCCAACGAGGACTTCAACGTGGTTAACGGGGACGTGTTCCGGTGGAAGTGGCTGTGGCCCAAGCTGGCGGAGTATTTTGGCGTCGAGGCGGCGCCGTTCGACGGGGTGGTGCAGCCGTTGGAGGGCAGGATGGATGACGCACCGCGAGCGTGGGCGGAGATAGCGGCCAGGCACGGGCTGGCGGAGGGGGATATTGGCAAGCTGGCGTCGTGGTGGCATACCGACGCGGATCTGGGCCGGCCGATGGAAGTCCTCGCGGATATGACCAAGAGCCGCAAGGCGGGTTTTTTGGCCTATCAGAGCACGCCGGACGCGTTTTTTGATTTGTTCGAGCGGTTGAAGGCGGAGCGCATCGTTCCGGGCCGTGCATAGCAAACGCCAGCAGACATCGGAAACACGTAGGGCGGACGTGCCTCCGCGATAAATCGGCCTACGGGCGATCCGCACGATTTACAGGTACTGCCCGCCCGCCGGCTTCTTGGCCGGCAGCGGTATCCACTCGGTCTCGCCGGGCACCTTGTCAAAACGCTGCGCCTCCCAATCCTCGCCGGCCTTCACAATGCGCTCCTTGCTCGACGAGACGAAATTCCACGACATGAAGCGCCGCCCATCCAGCGGCTCGCCGCCGATCACCACAAAGTGCGCCTCCGACGTCGCCTTCACCAGCTGCGTACTGCCTGTACTGAGCAGCGCCATATTGTTTTTCTCCAGCGGCGTGCCATCGATCTCCAGATCGCCGCCCACCGGATAGATCGCCGCTTCCTCCGGCAACCCGCTCAAGGCCAGCTCCTGCCCCGCCTTCAACATCACATCCAGATACAAGGTGCGGCTAAAGGTCTTGACCGGCGAGGTTCTGCCGAACGCGGTGCCGATCAGCACCCGCACCCGGGCGCCATCGACCGTCAGCTCCGGAATGTCGGCGGCGGGCGTGTGACAAAAGCCCGGCTCGTCCTCCTCGTGCGCCACCGGCAGCGCGGCCCACAGCTGCAAGCCGTGCGTGCGGTGCGGCTTGCCGACCAAATCCTTCGGGGTGCGCTCGGAGTGGACGATGCCGCGACCCGCCGTCATCCAGTTGATCGCGCCGGGTTCGATGCGCTGGAAGGTGCCGATGCTGTCGCGATGATCCATCGCGCCCTCGAACAGATACGTGACCGTCGCCAGCCCGATATGCGGATGCGGACGCACGTCGTGATCGGCGTCGAGCGGCACATCGACCGGACCGAAATGGTCGAAGAAAATAAACGGGCCCACGGCCTGCTTGATGGCGGACGGCAGATAACGGCGCACGACGAAGCCGCCGCCCAGATCCTTTTCATGGCCCTTCAACAGATTCGAGATCGTCATCGGCTTATCCCAGAACGGTCGTGACTTCGGTGGTCACGGACGTCATCAGTTTGTGGATCGGACATTTCTGCGCGGCGGCCAGCAGTTCGGCGCGTTGGGTGTCGCTCAGATTACCGGTCAGGTGCAGCGTGGCGGCCAGGCGGTAGACGCCCTGGCGCTCTTCGCTGGCGTCACGCTCCATGCTCACTTCCACATGTTCGAGCGGGATGTTCTTGCGCTTGGCGAACCAGACCACCGTCAGCGCCTTGCAGGCGCTCAGCGCCGCGTCGTACAGGTCGTGCGGCGACGGGCCGGCGTCGCTGCCGCCCTCTTCCACCGAACCGTCGGTCGATACGATGTGGTTGCGCACATGGACGATGTGGCGCATCGGCAGCGATTGATCGCGCAGTACTTTGATAGTCATTCCGTGTTCCTTGTGGGCGGTAATCAGAACCCACAATTTACACCGTTTAGGAGAGTTTCGCCTCCCCTAAACGGGGAACCGTCACACCACTTTCTTGACGAATTCCGTCTTCAGGCTCATCGCGCCGAAGCCGTCGATCTTGCAGTCGATATCGTGGTCGCTGTCGACCAGGCGGATGTTCTTGACCTTGGTGCCCACTTTGACGGTGCCGCCGCCACCCTTGAGCTTCAGATCCTTGATGACGGTGACGGTATCGCCATCCTGCAGAATGTTCCCGACCGAGTCGCGATAGACGCGCGCGCCTTCCTCGGCGGCGTCGGCGGCGGTCGCACTCCACTCGTGCGCGCATTCCGGGCACACTAGCTGGGCGCCATCTTCGTAGGTGAATTCGGAATTACATTTCGGGCATGGGGGCAAAGCGCTCATCGTTGGTCCTGGTGGTTGTACCGCAAAAGGCGGCAGTATACACCCCAGTCCCATGTCTAGACCAGTTTGCGGGCGACGCGGAAGCCGACGATATCGTTGGCCAGCACCGCCGAGTAGCCGTTGCGCACCGAGGAGCGCAGGTAGCGCGGGTTGTACAGCCATGAGCCGCCGCGCAGTATCCGCCGTACCGGATCGCCGCCCTCTTCCCACGCGCTGCCGTCGACCGGAGCGCCCACATAGCTGTCGTGGACCACATCCTGGGTCCACTCCCACACGTTGCCGTGCATGTCGAACAAGCCCCAGGGGTTGGGCGGGAAGGTACCGGCCTTGCTGGTCCCCTGGCGGAAAGCGCCGCGCGCGCTGCCGTTGTAGGTGTAGTTGCCGTCGTAGTTGGCCTGCTCGGTGGTGATGCTGTCGCCGAAGCTGAAGGCGGTCTTGGTGCCGGCGCGGCAGGCGTACTCCCATTCCGATTCGCTGGGCAAGCGATAGGTCTGGCCGGTCTTTTCGGATAGCCAGCGCAGATACAGTTGCACGTCCATCCAGCTGACGCCGATCACCGGATGGTCGTCGTCCTGCGCGAAGCCGGGCGCGCGCCAATCGGTATCGGACTGCGATTCCCAGCCGGTGGCGCGGACGAACTGGCGCCACTGCCCCACCGTCACAGGGAAGCGGCCCATCGCGATCGGCTGTTCGATGCCGACCCAGTGCTGGGGCGTCTCGCGGTCCAGCCAGTTTTTCTGCGCCCCCGCCTTGATCGCCACCGCGTGTTCGTGTTCGTGGGACCCCATCTGGAAACGCCCGGTGGGGATCAGCACCAGATCGGGACCGACCCCGGTACCGTCGATAAAACGGTCGCGCAGCACGCCGCTGGGGTCCGCCACGGGGCTGCCCGCCGTCGGCATCAGCGCGGCCAGCTCGGCGGCGTTGCGCTCGGCCAGCTGCTTGCGGTGGCGCTCCTGCTCCGCGCGATAGGCCGCTTCCGCCTTTAGCTGCGCGGCCTTGCGCTGCTGCTCTTCGCGTTCGTCACGGGCTTTCTTGGCGTCGGCGTCCCGGCGCGCCTGCAGTTGCTCGCGCAAGGTTTGCTTGCGCGCCAGCGCGGCGGCTTCCGCTTCCGCGCGCTGCTTGGCTTCCAAGGCGCGGCGCTGCTGGTCCAGCCGCACCTTTTCCAGCGCGGCGGCCTTGGCCTCGGCCTCGCGGCGCGCGGCCATTTCCACCGCCTGCGCCTGCCGTTTCTGTTCGGTCAGGCGGGCCTGCTCGGCCTGCGCCGCCAGTTCCTTCTTACGCTGGCGCTCGCGCTCCAGCTGCTCCTGCCGCTCCTTCTCCTGTTGCGCGGCCTTTTGCGCGGCCTGCGCGGCCAGTTCCTCGTCGGTCGGCCCGGTTGCCCGGCGCAGCTGCGCCAGCAGCTCGTTGACCGACGCCGGCCGCCGCTCCTGCTGATACGCGAAGCCGGTTTGCAGCACCTGCCATTGACGCTCGTTCAGGCCGTGCGGCGGCGATGGATGAAAGTCGGCGGGCCGCATGTCGTCGAACGGCATCCGGCCTTCCAGCAGCTGGTAGATCATCACGGCCACCGCGTACACATCGAGCTTGGGTGCGGGCTGGCGTTGATGCGTGCCGGCTTCCGGCGCCCGATAGCCCGCCGTACCGGCGTTGGGCGTCTGCAAGCCGAGGCTGCTGCCGGCGCTGCGCGCGCGCGAGGCGATGCCGAAATCGAGCAGTTTGATTTCGCTGCGCTGGGTCAGGAAGACGTTGCCGGGTTTGATGTCGCGGTGGACCAGCTTGTGCTTTTCCCACGCGTACTGCAGCGCGTCGCCGACCGGCGACAGCAGCTTGAAGACCGCTTCCAGCGGCAGCGGTCCTTGGGCGGCCAGATAGGCATCGAGGTCCTGGCCTTCCAGGTATTCCATGATGATGAAGTAGCTGGAGGTGGCCGGGTCCTGCGCCCATTCGTAGACGCGGACGATGTTTTCATGCGCCAGCTTGCGCGCCTGGGTGGCCTCCTCGATCAACAGCTTGGCGTGGGTGGCGCTTTGCGTAAGCTGCGGCGGCAGGATTTTCAGCGCCACCATTTCGCTGTGGCCCAGCTCCGCGTGCGTAGCCAGGTCGGTGGCTTGCCACACCTGCCCCATGCCGCCCATGCCGATCAGGCGTTCCAGCCGGTAGCGGCGGTTTTGCGGGCCGATCTCCTGGCCCGACATCAGGCCCAGTTCCGTGCCCTGGCGCACCGGCATCTGGACAGGCGTGGCGCTGCCTCCCGGCGGCGCATACTCCGCATCCAGGATGGCGTTCTTGCGACGGTCGAACTCTTGGAGGCTCAACAGACCGTCATCATGTAAGGCCCGCAGTTCGCGGATCTTGTCTCTTGCCGTTTGCATCATTGACTGAAGTGTAACCGTTCCTGCTGTTTGGCGTTTAGGACCCACGCCGGGCTATCGGCGCCTGCGCTCATCTAAATCACGTAGGGCGGATTAGCGCAGCGTAATCGGCCATGTATGCATACCGACGGCCCATGCATGGCCGATTACGGCGTTCCGCCTAATCCGCCCTACGTTAACGGGACGCCGCATTGGGCGCAGAATTTGTCGTCCGGGTGGTTTATCCGCGTCGGGTGGCCGTTGACGCAGTAGCCTACGCTCTTCGGCGTCGCCGGCAGCGGCACGCCGGCGCGCGCGACGCCGATGCCCAACTGGCTCTGGGTCGTCAGCGCGCTGGCGCTCGCGGCGTTCTGCACATTGAGCAGGTCGAGCTGGTGGCGGCGATCCTTGTCCAGTTCCGCGTCGCGGTGCGCGCGCTCCTCGAGCACCCGCTCGTAGGCCTGCTGCGACGCCTCCGCCGGCGTCATGCCATGTTCGGCCGCCACCACCTGCGCCAGCGCCTGTATCTGCTCGGCCGACATGCCGCCCTGGATCTGCATCTTCATGATCTGCGACAACGCCTGCGCGTTCGGCTCGGCGGCGGTGGCCACCTTGCCGGTGTCGCTCAAGCCGCCGATGGTTTCGATGCGCTTGATCTCATGCGATTGCTGCGCCAGCAGCACGTCGTACTCGCCCTTCCAGCGCGCGAACTTCTCTTCGCGCTCGTGCTCCAGCTTTTTCAGCTCGCGCTGCCATTCGGCCTCCTGCTCCTTTTGCTTGAGGATCTGGCGCTGCTCGTCGACCGCCAGCTGGTCCAGCAAGGCCTGTTTGCTGTTTGCCTGGTTCTGGCGCGCGTGGATGCCGTCCGCCTCGATCGTGCGCAGCAGCTTTTCGTACTGCGCGATGGAGTCGGCCTGCGCGCCGGCGCGCTTCAACTCCTCGATCTTCTGGTTGATTTCGGCCACCTGCACCGCGTTGGCGGCGTCCTTGACGGCGTCGCCGCGCAGCAGCTCGCGCTGGCGCGCCAACGCAAGCTGGTCTTCCCATTCCTGTACCCGCTCGGCCTCCCGGCGGCGGGCGGCGCCGGCCAGCGTCATGCCCTGAATGCGCGCCTCGTGGGCTTCCGACTCCACTTGCAGCTCGCGCGCCTTCTCGGCTTTCTCGCGTTGGCGCAGCGCCGCCAGCTCGTTGCGGCGGTGCGACTCGTCCTCGATCAACAGCGCCTGCGCGATCTGGTTTTCAATCGCCTGCTGGCGCAGCTGGTGCGACAGGCGTTGCTGCGCCAACTGGCGCTGCTCGGCGGCGGTCTGCTGCAGCACTTCCAGCTCGGTGCGCATCTTGATCTGGGCCAGTTGGCGCACATGTTCCCAATCCGCCTGCTCGCCGGCACGGTGCGACTTGCTCTTCGCCAGTTCGTGTTCCAGGTCGGCCAGGATGGTGCCGGCGCCCTTGTCCAGGGCAACCTTGCGGGTTTTCGATTCCATGACGCGGCTGTATAGCTCCACCTCGCGCGCGCGCAGCGACTGTATGCGTTCGCTTTCCTTCAACGTCAGCTCGGCCTTGTTGACGCTGGCGTCCTGGCGCAGCTCCGCGCGGCGGAAGTCGGAGCGCATCTTCTGCTCTTCGCGCCAGATGGCCTGCCATTCCTCCTCGTCGTAGATCTGGTCGAGCTGCTTGACATGTTCGAGCTGCACATGGCGCTCGTCGGCCACCAGCCACAGGGTGCCGATGCGCTCGCGGTTATGGTCGAATTTATCGTGGCGCAGCGCCGCCGTCTCGACCCGTTCCACCGCCAGGCCGTAGGCGGCCAGCCGCAGTTTGAGCGCCGCTTGCAGGCGTTCGTCCAGCTGGAGGCGCAGATCGGCGTTTTGCGCCATGTCGCGCATCGAACGGCCGCCGACAAATTCGGCCGCCAGCTGGCGCACCGATGGCGACAGCAATTCGTGCAGGTGCAGCGTGCTGACGACGCCCGGCACGGTCATGAAGTGCTGCGCGAAGGCCGGCACGTTTTCGATGCGGATGGCGACGGTGAAGCGCGCAGATATCTTCAAGTGCTCCGCCGTCTCCAGGTCGCTGAATGAGAACTCGACCGGCAACGGCGCGCTGCGGGTGATCAGGATTTCGGCGTTCTGGTTGCGCAGCAGATGGTTGAGCCGGGTGAAGAAGCCTTCGATCTCGTATTCGCCCTGCGGCACTTCGGTCGCCTTGTCGGCTTGCAGGATGTAGGCGCGCGAAGTGGCCGGGACGCGCAGCGTTTTGGTGAAGATGCCGGACAGGGCGCTGACGCCGAAATAGACCGCCAGCTCGTCGTCGCCGGGAATCCAGCGGTTGTCGCGCAGGACCGGTTCGTTGCGCGGCGCGCCCAGGGTCAAACCGCAATGCTTGCAGTAGCCCGACTGGTCATCGTTTTTATGCTCGCAACGCGGGCATTTAACGCTCCCAAAACCAAACATTTGGAACATGTCAGACTCCTTCTTCGATTCATCTTCCGTGCCACCCTGTCATTCGCCGATTTTAGCAGGGCAAGCCGGTTTCATTCTTGCGCACGATTCAGCGCTAGCTTAAATCATGCCAATACGGTCTATACAGGCCAAAGTCGCGCCTTTTTGGCGCAAATCGGCCCTGAATCCGGGCGGCAGGACCTCCTCCCAGGCCTTGGGCAGCAGCACCCGGTCGCCCGCGTGAACTTGTCTCATTATCAACTCCAGCTTCGGCTCGCGTCCCTGGACGGTGTCGACCCGGCCGGCGTGCCAGGCGCTGGAGCAGCCTGTCGCGATGATGCGCCCGCGCGGCACGAATTCGCGGCCGCGCGCGAGGCGGTCGGCCATCACCAGCGCCAGTTGGTACGACCCGCCCTGGAAGCGCGGCTGGCCGAAGCGCACCACGCTGCGCCAGCGGCCCAGCCCTTTGCCGTCGAAGTGGCGCGCGCCGGCCAGCGTCTGGCGGATGTCCTGCTGCGCGCTCAGGTCCAGCCCCGGCGCGGCGATGGTGTCCTCCTCGCTGTTGGCGGCGGCGGTGTGCGTGGCGTTGGCCGATACGTCGATGGCCGCCGGGTCCGCGTCGATCGGGAACACGCTGACCTCGACCCACGCCAGCTCGTCGTTGACGCCCCCGCTGTGCAGCGGGAACCAGGCGCGCACCGTCGACACGGCGGCCGACGGGTCGGCGTGGCCGGTCAAGGCCCCAAGGTGGGTGACTTGCATCGTGCCGACGGTGGCGCTGCCGCCATCGGCGCGGCCGGACAGTTGGCCAAGATGCCAGCTGTCGGACCAGCCATGGGCGATGGTTTGCACGCCCGCCGCGGGCTGGAACAGGCCACGCACGGAACGGTCGGCCAACACGGCCGCCAGCTCCCAGTCGCGCTCCGCGTCGCCCGGCGCGATATCCATGCTGAGAACCACCTGGTCGCGACTATCGAAACGCACTTCGGTGTGCCGCGCCAGGCGGACCACCTCCTGCATACGCTCGGCGATCGCCGGCGCGCCCGGGACGCTGCATTTGACCTCGGCGCGATTGGCGCGCGGACGGCGGCTGGCGGTGATGGTGAGGACACGGCCGTCCGCCAGGATGCTGCGGCATTCGGCGATGGTCGGCGTGGCGGCGATGGACAGGATCGTCATAGCGATGGCTCCACGCGTTCCGCGCGCGGCGCGCGGCGCAGCGACAGTCCCGTTTCCAGATTGGCGCAGACGCGGTCCGCTTCGTCCAGCAATTGCGGCCATTGTTCGTGGCCCGCCAGTTGAAGGCGCGCCAACAGCGACCAGGCCTCATCCAGCGCGTCGCAGGCGATAAGCGTGTGGCGGCTACGGCGATTCTGGTCTTCCTCCGCCAGCGGCTGGTCCGGCGCGGCCCAGGCCAGGGCCGGCATGGTCGTGACGTTCAGGCTTGCCATGCCAAGGCGCAGCAGCAACGCCTGGTGGCGCTCGAAGACAGGCAAGCCTTCGGGCAGTTGCAGCAATCGCAGTTCGCGGCTCAGGGCGGGCAATTCCAGGAACAGCCGGCGCAGGGCTTGCGCATCGTTCCGCGCGGCGGGCGGCAACGGTGGCAGCGGCTGCGGCTGCGGCTGCGGTGGCGTGGCGGCTGGCGCGGAAGGCAAGTCGGCCGCCTGCTCGTCCAGCACGTGAATCTCGACGGCCGCGGGACGTGCGGCTTCGGCCGCGCGCATGGCCCGGGCTTTGAGTATATCGGCGAAATCGACCTGCCCGCCCAAGTCGACCGGCACGCAGTCGTCGACGGTCACGCCGTAGCGCGTGTACATCAGCTGATTCAGCCCGGCGCGGAACGCATGCCACTCATCCAGCGAGGTGCAAGGCGGCAGATCCAGCGCCCCTTGCGCCAGCTCCGCCTGCAGCGCCGCCTCCACCGACGCGCCGAAGCCCGCCAGTTGCAGCCGCCCCGATGTCTCGCTGTACAAATACAGGTCGAAGCGCTGCTGCGACACGCGCGGGTTGGCCGCGTCGATCACAAAACGCAAACGCAGGCCCCACTCGGGCGCGGCGGCAAACGGTATCAAGTCCACCGTGTAAGGTCCGGGATGGAAACAGAATACCGATTTGCCCTGCTCGCACGCCACCTTGCCCGGCGCCGCGCGCCGCGCATGGCCCGCCGCATTGAAGACCACGACCGTGCTGTCGGCCGGCGCGACGTCGCCCTCGTCGAGCCGCAGCGCGATCAGGCCCACTCCCAGGCCGCCGGTATCGGTGGCCTGTTTGCGGCGGCGCGTGAAAAAACCCATGATCCGCTACGCGACCGGCTCGACGGCGAAACCAGCGCCGTACATCTGAAAATGCGGCGCCGGCGCGGTGTCGAACGGCCAGGCGCGTTCGCACTCGCCGTCGGCATCGAGCCGGCCCTGCAGCACGATGGCGCCGCCGCCGTCGATCACGCGCAACTGTGGCTGTTCGCTCAACAGCCGCGCGGCGAAAGGCGCTTGCGCCGACAGCGACAGGATCACCTGCCAGCCGCCATCTTGCGGCAAAAAGTGCAGCGTCCAGTAATTGTCGTCGGTGACAAGGGCCTCCAGCGCCGCCGTGGTGGAAGCCGCGCGCAGCATGCCGGTGCTGCCCGACCACTGCGCGTCGTTGGCCGCCGGGACGACCGCCGCTCGGCGTTCCAGCGACAACTGGCGGAAGCGGCGCAGCGTCAGCGGCGACGCGGCCAGCGCCTGGCGCTCGTTCGGCGTCAGCACACGGCTGCCGTCTAGCGCCGCCAGCAACGTCGTATCGGCCAGCATCAGCCGGTCGTCCGGCACGGCGCGGGCCAACAGCGCGCGCTCGCGCAGCCGCGCATCCAGGGCCTTGGCGTCCTGCTCATCTTGTGCTGAATTCAATTCGTTCTCCTTCATTTTTCCGCACTGGCGGCATGCAGCTTGTCGATCGCTTCGTTGCGGCGCTTGCGCAGCGTCGGCATCGAAATCCGGTCCAACGCCGCCAACTGCTGCAATGTCGGTAGCTCGCCGGTGGCCGGGTCCAGCCAGACATCCGGGTAGGTGTCGTCGGCGGCGCCCAGCAGCTTGTGATAAACGGCCAGGCATATCGGCAGCGACTCGTCGCGCAGAACGCGCAACATCCAGCTGCCGGTTTGCTGCGCGGCCCGCGCCAATTCCATGTAGCGGGGGGGCAGGGAAAGCGCGCCGGCCACCTCCTGCTCCACCGCCAGAACGGCCGGATCCGGGATCGGCGGGCCGTTCCCGTCGCCCTCCGGAGCGGCATCCTCCTCGTCCTCGGCCTCGAATCCGTCCGGCGCCGCAGCGGCAAGTATGCGATCCTCGTCGAACAAGCCGCCTTGCGCCTCGATCCGCTCGGATTCGCCCGTCACGCGCCAGTAGTCTTCCAGCCACAACGCCGCCTCGCCGGCTTCGCCCTGCCAGTCGTCCACCCGGTCCATATTCGACGACAATTCCTCATAGTCGCCGATTTCAGCCAGCATCGCCGCGATTTTGTCAGGGCTGTTTTTCAGGCTGGCGAAGCGCTTGGAGCGGGTATGCAGCGGACCGGGAGCGCCGCCGAAGCGTTCCAGCGATTCGCTCCAGCGGATGATCCACTCCGCCCTGCAGCCGCCGATGGACTTCATCTGCCGCACTTCGATAGGGCTGCCTTCCAGCGGACGGCCCAATATCGCCCCCACCTGGGACTCATGTTCCTTCCAGGCGGCGAACAAGCTGGCGATCTCGCGATAGGCCGTGTCCAGCATCCGGTATGTGTAGATTTTGTTGGGGGAGCAGTCGCGCCCCGTGGTGACGATGTAGTTGTCGGCATCGACCTTGTCGCGCAGGCCGGCGTACATGTCGTTGACCTTTTTGCGCATCACGCCATCGGCCGCCGCGTCGAGCCAGAAGGCGCCGCTGCGCGCGTGTTCGACAGCCACCGTCGCCACGAAGGCCTGCCAGAAGCCGGGATGCGCCTGCAGTTCATACAACAAACCGAGCGACAGCTCGTAGACGCTCTCGCCATAGCTGTTGCCCTCCGCCTCGCCACGCGCCGACCGCGCGCCCGCGTGCAGGGCCGCCGCCACCGCGTCGGTATAGCTGTCGAGCAGCTCCGCGTGCGGGCTTGGTTCGAGCATCTGGTGCATCTCAATCCGCCGGAAAGCCTGCAACGAGCAGTGTCCCAACAGCTTGCGCACTTGTTCCCAGCCGTGCTCCTGATACCGGGTTCCTGGCAACCGCATAAGGTCCTGTAAATGATAGAAAAACAAAAATGGGCGCTATGGCTCACGCTTGTAAATGATGCCACAGACGGACCGCTTTCATTATCCCGTTTACAAGCCTATTTCCCCTTCTGTTCCCGCTTCTGTTCCCGCTGCTGCCCCGCCAGCGTGGACAGCACCGCCGCGACCACCGGCGCCGCGTGGGCGCCACCGGTGACGTCGGAATGGCTGACGAAGGCCGCCATCGCCAGCCGGTGGGTTTGGCCGGGCAGGCTGCCCGGTTCCAGCCAGCCGGTGAACCAGACGGTGGCCGTGTCGTCGCCGGTGGGCGCGGTGCCGGTTTTGCCGTACAAACCGGAGCGCAGGCCGGCCAGCGCCGCGCCGCCGAAGGCGCCGGCCCCGGTACCGACATCGACCACTCCCTTCATGCCGGCCTTGATGCGGTCCAGGCGAATGCCGATCGGTCTCATGGCTGGCACCACGCTATCCTTGCCATCGAGCGACAGCAGCATGCGCGGCGCCACCAGCTTGCCCTGCCCGACCGCCGCCGACGCCAGCGCCATCTGCAGCGGCGTGACCTGCATGCGCAGGCCGATCGCCATCTGCCGCAGCTCATGGCGGGTGTGGATGGTGTCGATGTGGGCCGGCGTCGCTTGCAGCGCATCCCAGTTACGCCAGTTGAAATCCGCCGGCAGCAGGCCGCCGTCCAGGCGCATGGACTGCTCGAAGCCGAGCCGGTGCGCGGCCGCCACGATCGGGCGCACGCCATCGAGGGCGTCCGCGTCCAGCGCCTGCAGGTCCGGCGCGCCGCCGTCGGGACGGCCGAACAGGCTATGGTCGCTCAACTCGCCGGACCAGGCGAACCAGGTATTGAGGCTGTAGGTGAGCGCCTGCGCCAGCCCGAGACGGCCCTCCTGCGCGCGCCGGTCGAGGCTCTGCTCGCGATAGTTGGTAATGTGCGCCAGCTTGGGATTGAGCGGATAGATCGCGGCGTCGGTCTGGAAGCCGAAGCCCCGCTGCGACGCCAGGCGATTGATGGCGGGCAGCGGCATGCCGCTTAGCAGCGCATCGATCTGCGGATCGGTTTTGGCGGCCATTTCGAGGCCCAGCGCGCTCACCACCTTGAAGGTTGAACCCGGACTTTGATGGGCGCCGCCGTCGTGCTGCAAAGCCGGCAGGCGCAGGGGGCTGCGCGCGGGGCTGGTGCGGTCGAAATCACGCACCTCGGCCCAGTTGCCGCTGTTAAGCTCTCCCGCGCCGGCGCCGGCGGCCGCCAGCACGTCACCGGTTTCGGTATCGAGGATCACCAGTCCCGCATGACGGCCTTCCGGCGCGGCCTGGCCGCCGATGCAGCCCTTGCCATCCCAGCGGCCCTGGCGCATGCCGACGCAGTCCAGGATGCGCTGGCCGAGCGCCTGCAACGGCAGGTCGAGCGTGAGCCTGGCGTCGACCTGCGCGCCCGCCGACGGCAGCCGCGCAAGCATGCCGGCGACGCTGTTGGCGTGCTCAGGGCCGACGCCCAGCAACGGCGCCAGGCCGGCATCGATGGCCGGCTGGGTCGGGGCGCCGTCGTTCCACAGCGGCGTGCCGTTGCGGTCTTCCAGCCGCACCGGCGCCGGGGCGGATGCGGGAGCGCGGGCGGGATAGGCCCCGGTGTCGGTCAGGGCGAGCGCCTGCCAGCTTACCCGGCCGCCAGAGACGCGCAGGTGGCGGTACTTCTCGTCTTCCGGCGCGTTGAAGTCGAGCGGCCGCAGTTCGAGCGCCACCTCGCGTGCGCCGGCTTGCAGCGTCAGCGTCAGTTCCTGCACATCGTTCCTGCCGGCGCACGCGCGGCCGGTGCACGCGGCCGATACCTGGACGCCGGCCCCGGAGGCGCCACCGCTTGCAAGGCGCCCCGCCACCATCATCCGCAGCGTTTCGCCTCCGGATGCGGGACGCGGCAGCGCCAGCATCAGACGCAGCACCGGGCGCCCGCCGGACGTCTCGCCGGCTTGCGGCCAGCGGGCGACACGCGTCCATGGCTGCCAGCCCTGCGGCAGCGATGCGAACAGGCGCGAGGCGGCGACCGGCATCTGGCTCGTGGTGGCCACCATTACTGGCGCGCCGGCGGCGTTCGACGGCCCGGCCACGCTGGCGCTCCAGTCCAGCACCATGCCGGCGGGCACCTTGACCCGCCACGCCAGCAGCCGTCGTTCGCTGTTATAGATATCGATTTGCTGCCGGACATAGGCGCCATCGGCCTGGTGGTACAGGCGCTTGAACAATTTGGTGGTGGCGGCATCGGCTTTGACTTGCTTCCAGTCCGCCAGCTCCGCCGCGCGCGCGGGCGCGTCGGCGGCCAGCCATTGCGGCAGATCGCGCGGCGCCAGCTCGATGGTGCCGGCGGCGTTCAACCGCACCAGTCCATGCTCTTGCAACGCCAGGAACAGTGCCTGGTCCTCCAGCGCGCCGGGGGGCGATGCGGGAACCTGATAGCGTCCCGCCGCCAGATACGCGCCGACGGCCCTGCCGCGCGCCGGGAACGCGGTGACCAGCGCGGTGCCCTGCGCCGCATCCGATGCGGTGGGGCCATCGGCCGCCGGCCGGTACATCCGCACCAGCAGTTCGCCCGCTTGCGGGCACGTGACGTTGGCCCGCCGCTCGATGCGCAGTGCCGACGCCGCGCCCCACAGCAGCCAGCCTTGCTGGCGCAGCGCGACCTGGCCGCTGGCGCCCTGCTCGACCTGGCCCAGGCTGGCGTCGCTGAGCCAACGCACGTCGGCCCGGCGGCTGTTCCATTTCAGTTGCAGCGGTTCGCTGAGGGGATCGGTGAAGTCGGCGCGCGCCGTGCCTTCGATTTGCACTTCAGGCATGGCGTCCGCGCCCGCTCCGCTGTCGGACACCAGCAGCACGTTGCGCAGCGCGATCTGCACATTGGCTTCCTGATTGCGCGCGACCCAGCGCTTGACGTCGTCGAAGCGGTAGCCGATCCGCAGCGGCAGCAGGCGCCCATCATTCCCGGCCGGGCTGCGCAACTGGCTGCACAAATCCACCCGCACCGCCGGCGAGGCTTGCATGCCCGCCGCCACCAGCAAAACGCCGCCCGGATAAAGGCTGGTGCCGATGCCCGGCTGCGATGGCACGGTGAAGGCGATTCCGGGCAGGACGGATTGATAGGCGTTGGCGGCGCGTACGTTGTTGGCCGCCTCCGGCGTGCTGGCGGTGGCGGCCGCCAGATGGCGCGCGTGGCCGGCGATCACCGCGCCGCCACCGGCGGCGATGCAGACGGCGGCGGCCACGATCCAGACAGCGCGGCGCGACCCGGCCTTGGGAGGCGTGGGAGCGGTATCAGCGTCGGAACGGACCAGTTTTAGCGCCGGGCGGCCCCGGTTGGCCGCACCGGCGCGCAGGTTGGCCCGCCGGCGGCGCGCGCGGCGGCGCTCGGCCCAAGCTTGCAGAAAAGTGCTGATGAATGGCGGCATATGCCCTCGCGCTGGTGGACGGTGTCTACCCAGCCTTAGCGGAGGGCCGGCGAAAAACATGCCTCAACGGGTTTGTCGCGCCTATTCGCAGTTCGCGCCGCGAAAAACGCGGCTCGTCGCAATCCGATGGCGCCTTGACGGGGCTTTGCCTAAAGTGAGCACATCGAAACACACTTTTAACCACCGAATCAACCACCGAAAGGAAGCAAAATGAACGTCCTGAAAAACTTCGAAGCCGCATTCATCGTCACCCTTGGCCTGGTCTTCGCCGCCGACTACGCGCTGCAAGCTCCGGTACAAGACCAGGTGGCGGCACAGGAAATGCAAGTGGTCGTTGTCAGCGCCAAGCGCCTGACCGAGGAGCAAAAGAAGCAAATGCTCATCGATGAAAACAAAACCACGCTGGCCACCGACGTCTCCACGTCGACCAAGATTTGAACGCGCGCGCGCCCTTCGCCTGTACGCTCATACCCACCAACGCGTAACAGGCGAAGCCGGCCAACTCCACGGCTTCTCCCCTCCGCAACGCTCCTTCCCCACGCACGTTCCCATCTGTACGCAAGCGTACAAATCGCGCCCGCATGTTTGTGTCATATGTAAAAAGTTGCATCATTCGGCGCTACCGCGATAGGCGCTTGATATAGTTCGTCCATGCGCCGCAATCGACGCAATCAAGGAGAACCATCATGATCAAACGCTCGCACACTATCTTCGCCGCCGCCATGCTCGCGCTGAGCGCCGCCGCTTTCGCTCCCGCCACCGCGTCCGCGCAGGTCGGCCTGAGCATCGTCATCGGGGACGCCCCGCCGCCACCACGTTTCGAAAGCGTGCCGGTCGCCCGGCGCGGTTATGTGTGGGCGCCCGGTTACTGGAACTGGGACGGTCATCGCCACGTGTGGGCCGCCGGCCGCTGGGAAGCCGAGCGCCGTGGCGCCCAATACCGCCGCGCCGAATGGATACGCGACAACGGCGGCTGGCGCCTGGACCAGGGCGGCTGGGTCACCGTGGACCCGCGCCCGGTGCAGGTCGACTATGTGACCGTCGCCCCGCCGCCGCCGCGCTATGAAGTCGTGCCGCCGCCGCGCGCCGGCTATATCTGGGCGCCTGGTTATTGGGACTGGCGCGGCAACCGCCATGTTTGGGTAGGCGGCAATTGGGTCGGCGCCCGTCCCGGTTACGTCTACAGCCAGCCACGCTGGATCGAGCATGGCGGCCGTTGGGAGCGGCTGGACGGTCGCTGGGAGCGCGGTCCGAACGGTGATCGCGACCATGACGGCATCCCCAACCGCTACGACCGTCACGACGGCCGTGACTACCGGGGCGACCATCGCAACGATTACCGCAACGGCGGCCGCGGCGACCGCGATCACGACGGCGTGCCGAACCGGTATGACCGCGACCGCGACGGCGACGGGGTACCGAACCGCTACGACCACCGTCCCGACAATCCGCGCCGCGACTGATCGTGGTGCCGATGGGCGAAACAGGGTTTGAGGAGCTGGCCACGGCCGCCTACAAGGGCGAGCGCGTGGCCGCTCGTCGTTTGGCGGCGCGGATGCGGTTGACGGAGGCCGACGCGCTGCGTCAGGTGTTGACCGGTGTCGCGGGTGTGGCCGGGCTGCCACGCCTGCTGGACGAACGGGCGCAGGCGCGCCGGGGTGATGCGCTGCGGCGCGACGCGAGGACGCAAGAGAAGGCGCAGCGCGAGGCGGTGCGCATGGCGCGCATGCAACCGCCGGCCAACGCCTGGCGCGGGTGGTTCGATGGTTCGGCGCATCCCAATCCAGGGCAGATCGGCATCGGTGCGCTGCTTTGCGGACCTGCGGGGGAGCGGTTGGAGATCAGCCGCCGCGCCGGGCATGGCAATAGTGGCGAGGCGGAGTATCTGGCGCTGACCGCGCTGCTGGAGGCGGCGGTGCGATTGGGTGCGACGGATTTGGTGGTGTATGGCGACAGCCGGGTGGTGGTCGATGATGTCAATCTTAGCGCGCAGGCGGTTGCGGCGGGACGCGGAGCGAAGGGACTGGAAGCGCATCGGGTGCGCGTGGTGGGTTTGCTGGAGGCGTTGGGAGGTGTTAGCTTGAGGTGGGTGCCGCGTCACAGGAACGGGGACGCGGACCGGTTGTCGCAGCAGGCCATCGACCGGTCGCTGTGATTGCATGCGCCGGCGGCGGCGCATGCATGGCCGATTACGCTGCGCTAATCCGCCCTACGTGGTTCAGACGACGCGCGGGGACCGTGGCCTTGTTTTGCTGGTACGGCCTTGCCGAGTCGTTGACCTTGAATATGCTGACCACCTGCGCCAGCGCGGCCGCTTGCTGCTGCATCGATTCGGCTGCGGCGGCGGCCTGCTCGACCAGCGCGGCGTTCTGCTGCGTGACCGCGTCCATCGAGCCGATCGCCTGATTGACTTCGTTGATGCCGGCGCTTTGCTCGGAGCTGGCGGCGGTGATCTCGGAGATGATGTCGCTGACGCGGTGCACGCTGCTGACGATTTCCTCCATCGTCACGCCGGCGTTGGCGACCAGGCGGCTACCCTGGTTGACCTTGTCGACCGAGTCGCCGATCAGCGCCTTGATCTCCTTGGCGGCCGACGCGGAGCGCTGCGCCAGGTTGCGCACTTCCGACGCCACCACGGCAAAGCCGCGGCCCTGCTCGCCGGCGCGCGCCGCTTCCACGGCGGCGTTCAGCGCCAGGATATTGGTCTGGAAGGCGATGCCGTCGATGACGGAGATGATGTCGACGATGCGCTTGGACGATTCGTTGATCGAATCCATCGTGCCGACCACCTCGGCCACCACGGCGCCGCCCTTGACGGCGACCTGCGCGGCCGACGCGGCCAGCTGGTTGGCCTGGCGGGCGTTGTCGGCGTTGTGCTTGACGGTCGACGTCAGCTCCTCCATCGACGACGCGGTTTCCTCCAGCGCGCCGGCCTGCTGCTCGGTGCGGCGCGACAGATCCTGGTTGCCGGCGGCGATCTCGCTCGACGAGGTGGTGATATGGTCGGTGCCGCTGCGTACCTCGGTGACGATGCCGAGCAGGCTGGCGTTCATTTCCTTGAGCGCGGCCAGCAACTGGCCGGTTTCGTCCTTGGCGCTGGCGTCGATTTGGCCGGTCAGGTCGCCGCTGGCGACGCGGCGCGCCACCACCACCGCCTCGCGCAGCGGACGGGTGATGCCGGTGGTCAGCAGCCATGCGCACACCACGCCGAAGGTCAGCACCAGCGCGGCCAGCACGTACAACAGATTGCGGCTGCTGGCGGCGACGGCGTCGATATGGGCGGCGGTGGCGTCGATCTTCGCGCGCTGCATTTTCAACAGGTCGGCGACCAGCGCCTGATAGGCCGCCGTGCAGGGACGGAACACGGTCTCGAAAACCTTGTTCGACTCCTCAAGCTCGCCGGCGGCCTTCAACTTGGTCAGCTTGTCGCGCGAGGACAAATAGATCTTGCGCTGCTCGCCGATGCGGGCGAACAGCTCCTTCTCGTCGGCGTCGGTGATCAACGCCTCGATCTGCTTCTGGTACTCGCCCGATTTGGCCGACGAGGCCTTGGCTTCGTCCGCGAAGTACGGGCCGAGCGTGGTGTCGGTGCTGCGCGCGATCGCGGTGGTGCGGCGGATAGCGCTATCAATATTGCTCGACCAGTCGCCGATCAGGCGCTCCTTGGCCAGCGGCACCTGCATCATGTCGGCGGTGGCCGAAGCCACGCCCTGCAGGCGCCAGACGCTGATGCCGGTGATCAGCATCGCGAACGCCAGGATGACGGTGAAGCCGAACGCCAGGCGTTTGCCGATGCTGATGTTTTCCAACATATTCATTCTTGTACCTCTCGATCAAAAACAATAGTGCAACTGTAGATCAGCATCGGGGCATGCCGGTGTGGGGGGCCGTCGCTTATGCGGCCAGCGCGGTGTTTTCGATCAGGCCCATGTCCGCGCTGGACATCAGCTTGTCGATATCGACCAGGATCAGCATGCGCTCGTCGAGCGTGCCCAGGCCGACGATATGGTCGGTGTTGAGCGCCGAGCCGATCTCCGGCGCCGGCTTGATTTGCTCGGGCAGCAGCGTGGTCACGTCGGAGACGCGGTCCACCACCATGCCCACCACGCGGTGGCCGATGTTGAGGATGATGACGACGGTGAACTGGTCGTAGGTCGGCGTGCCGAGATTGAACTTGATGCGCATGTCGACGATCGGCACGATGATGCCGCGCAGGTTGACCACGCCCTTGACGAATTCCGGCGCATTGGCGATCCGGGTCGGGGTTTCATAGCTGCGGATCTCGCTGACTTTTTGTATATCGATGCCATACTCTTCTTGACCAAGAGTAAAGGCCAGATACTCGCTGGCGGGGCTGTTGGCGCGCAATTCGCTGACATTGCTGGACATTTGGGTTCCTTCATTGCTAAAGTTATTGCCCCAATGTTACCTCAAGTCAAGATTTATAGCATCAAGAAAATGCGGCACGGCAACAAATAAGCCGGTTGCTTTTTCAAAATTAGAGTTCTTATAAGTCTTGTGACAACTTGGCAAGCAAACAATTTTTGTCCCGGACCCAGTTCGGCTGCACAACTATGGCGGCAGGCTGTATGATGAAAAATCAATCGTCTGATACGTCACGGGAGAACGATGAATAGCTTGCTCAATAGCTGGCACCCCCGCCTGGTCGCTCTGGCCAGCGCCGCCCAGGGGTCTGATGGAGCGCACGATACCAACCACCTGCACCGCGTCTGGCGCAACGCCAACCTGCTGCTGGACGACTATCCCGAGGCCGATCCGCTGATCGTGCTGGCCGGCTGCTACCTGCACGATCTGGTCAACCTCCCCAAGAACGATCCGGAACGCCACCTGGCCTCGCGCAAGGCGGCGCTGCTGGCGAGCCGCCAGCTGGCCGAGCTCGACTTCCCGCCCAATAAGCTGGCCGCCGTCGCCCACACCATCGAGAGCCACAGTTTTTCGGCCGGCATCCGCCCCGAGACCATCGAGGCGAAGATCGTGCAGGACGCCGACCGCCTCGACGCCCTCGGCGCCGTCGGCCTGGCGCGGCTGTTTTACACGGCCGGCCGCATGGGCACCGCCCTGGCGCACGCCGACGATCCGATGGCGCTGCACCGCGAACTCGATGAAAAAGCCTATGCGCTGGACCACATCGACACCAAACTGGCCACCCTCCCCGGCAAGATGCAGACCGCCGCCGGCCGCCGCCTGGCGCAAACGCGCCTGAACGAGTTGACGGCCTTCCGCGACAACTTCATCGCCGAATGGGCCGCCAGTCCGGCGGCGCCCTGACCCCGCGTCATCACTTTGCTTCCCGACTTCGCGTCGTCCCATGCTTATGACCTCCCCTGACTCAGCAACGCCGGCCGCCGCGCCTGCCGCATTGGCTCCGCCGGCGCCGGGCAATCTGAACTTCGTCCTCATTTGCGTCTTCATCGACATGCTGGGCATCGGCCTGATCGTGCCGGTGCTGCCGCTGCTGGTCGGCGAGTTCACCGGCTCGCGCGACGACCAGTCCTACTGGTTCGGCATCCTGAGCGCCACTTTCGGTCTGATGCAGTTCATCTTCATGCCGATGCTGGGCGCCTTCAGCGACCGTGTCGGACGGCGCCCGGTGCTGCTGTATTCGATGGCCGGCATGTGCGTCAACTTCCTGGCCACCGCGTGGGCGCCCAACCTGGCCTGCCTGTTCATCGGCCGGGTCATCGGCGGCATGTCGTCGGCCAGCATGTCGGTGGCGTCGGCCTACGCCTCGGACATCTCGACGCCGGAGAACCGCGCCAAGAGCTTCGGCAAGGTCGGCGCCGCGTTCGGGCTGGGATTCATCTGCGGGCCGATGCTGGGCGGCCTGCTGGGCAGCGTCGACCTGCATCTGCCGTTCTACGTCGCCGCCGCGCTGTCGGCGGCCAATTTCGCCTACGGCTACTTCGCCGTGCCCGAATCGCTGCCGCCGTCGCGCCGCGCGCCGTTCAGCATCGCCAAAATCAATCCCTTCACGGCGCTGGCCAAGCTGGCGCGCCGCCGGGACATCCGTGGCCTGATCGTCACCTTCGCGCTGGTCACCTGCGCGCAGATGATGCTGCAAACGACCTGGGTGCTGTACACCACGTTCCGCTTCGACTGGACGCCGGGCCAGAACGGCGCGGCGCTGTTCTGCGTCGGCCTCACGGCGGCCGTGGTGCAGGCCGGCCTGCTGGGCGTGTTGATCAAACGCCTGGGCGAAATCCGCCTGTCGCTGCTGGGACTGGCCTCGGGCTGCCTGACCTACCTGCTGTACGGCCTCGCCACCCACGGCTGGATGATGTATGTGCTGATCCTGTGTAACGTGCTGGCGTTCGCCGTCGGCCCGGCGCTGCAGGCCATCATCTCCAAACAAACCCCGCACGACGAACAGGGCGAGTTGATGGGATCGCTGCAATCGATCAGCAGCATCGGCGTCATTTTCATGCCGCTGATCGGCGCCGCCATCCTCGGCAAAGTCAGCCACCCGTCGCCCGGCGACTGGCGCATCGGCACCACCTTCTTCGTCTGCGCGGCGATGCAGGCGGCGGCCATCGTGGTGGCGCGGCGCTACTTCGGCAGCCATCGCATGGAGGCTAAATTATGACCGGGCGCTTGCTCGCGGCCGCGATGGCCGCACTTTTCTCACTCGGTGCCGCCGCCGGCTGCTCGCGCGATATCACGGTCCCCGTCTCCGCCAGCGGCGCCAGCGTCATCGTCGAAGGCCACGAGATCAAAGGCATCTACCCCGATCTGCTGCGCGACGTGGCACGCAAGGCCGGTTGCAAATTCGTCTTCACGGTGGTGCCGCGCGCGCGCCAGGTGGCAATGTACAAGATCGGTCAGGCCGACATCCTGGTGCCGGCGTCGCGCACGCCGGAACGCGACAAGCTGGGAACGTTCGTGCCGATGATCTACAACCGCCCCATGCTCATCTCAATCGCCGGCAACCGCGCGCCCATCGCCAGCGGCCAGGAGCTGCTTGAGCGGCGCGAGTTGCGCGTGGCGGTGGTGCGCGGTTTCGACTACGGCGAGCGCTACATGTCGCTGATCAATGAGTTGGGCAAGCAGGGCCGCTTGTTCAGCGAGGTCGATGTGACGGCGGTGGCGCGCCTGCTGCACGCGGGAGCCGTCGACCTGACCATCCTGGGTCCGACGCTGATGGCTGGCGCCATCCGCCGCGAACCGCGCGTGCAAGGCCTGCAGGAGCGGCTGCGCGTGGAGCCGATACCCGAGCTGCCCTGGAAATACAGCGGCGCCTACATTTCGCACGCCTTGGGCAAGGACGATCAGCGCACCTTGCACGACGTGCTGGAAAAAATCTCCAGGTCGCCACAGGTGATGGAAGGCTATCTGCGCTACTTCAGCTCGGACGTGTTGAACGATAACGTGCGTCCGCGCTAACGCAAGCGCGGAGTCCATGGCCGGTGCCTACTTCGCCTCCACCACCGGCAACTCGATCGCGCTCGCTTGCGCGCCCGCGTGGTACACCTTCAGGGTCGCCTTCTTGTAGTCGCCTGGTTTGGCGTGGAAGATGTTCGGCACATAGGTTTGCGGATTGCGGTCATACAGCGGGAACCAGCTCGATTGGATCTGCACCATCACCCGGTGGCCGGGCAGGAAAACGTGGTTCGCGTTCGGCAGTGCGAAACGGTACTTCTCGACGGCGTTGGCGGTGATCGGCGACGGGTTCTCCAGGCTGTTGCGGTAGCGGCCGCGGAAGATGTCCATCGCGATGCCCAGCTGGTAGCCACCCAGCTCCGGCTGCGACGGCACCTCGTCCGGGTAGACGTCGATCAGCTTGACCACCCAGTCGGCGTCGGTGCCGGTGGTCGAGGCGAACAGGTTGACCATGGCCGCGCCGGCGATCCGCAGCGGCGCCTTGAGCGGTTCGGTGACGTAGCTGAGGACATCGGTGCGGTCGGACACGCCGCGCTGGTCGCTGACCAGCCACGGACGCCAGACGTTGGCATCGCCCATGCGCACCGGGCGCGCGACGAACGGCACCGGCTTGGCCGGGTCGGAGACATATTCGTCGTAGGCGCCGGCCTTGTCGCCGGCCGTGCCCTGCGGCGCCTCGAAGCCCAGTTTGAAATCCGGTTTCAGATAGATGGGCTTGAGCGGCGCCGCGCAGCCCTCGGCGCAGGCCAGCGGCCACTTCGGCAGACGCTGCCAGCGATTGACGCCGGTCTGGTAGAACAGCACCGGCGGCGTGTCGGCGACCGGCGCGCCATCCTTCAGGTATTGATCCAGGAACGGCAGCATGACGTCGCGGCGGAATTCCAGCGCGGTGTCGCCGGTGAACTTGAGCGCGCCCAGCGTCGAACCCTCGTAATTGACGCCACTGTGGCGCCACGGCCCGACCACCAGGAAGTTCTTGTCGTTGGCCTTGTCCTGCGGTTCGACCGCCGCATAGGTGGCGTAGGCGCCGTAGATGTCCTCCTGGTCCCAGTAGCCGACCACCGTCATCGTCGGCACCTTGAGCGCGCGCTTGGCGAGGATCTTGTCCAGCGCCTGGTGCTGCCAGTAGCTGTCGTAGGCCGGGTGCTCGAACAGCTTGCGCGTGAAGTTCAGTTTATCGAGGCCGAACTTTTTCGCGTAATCGGCCACCGAGCCGGCGCGCAGCATGCCTTCGTAGTCGTCGTAGACGCCGGTGGCGAGCGCCTTGCCGCTGCCCTTGGCGCTGGTCTGGCTGGCGATGTAGCCCAGGTTGGGCATGCGGAAGGCGCCGTTGTGGAACCAGTCGTCGCCGCGCCAGCCGTCGACCATGGGGCTCATCGGCACGGCCACCTTGAGCGCGGGGTGCGGATCGGTCAGCGCCATCAGCACGGTGAAGCCTTCGTACGAGGAGCCGATCATCCCCACCTTGCCGTTGGTCTCGGGGATGTTCTTGACCAGCCAGTCGATGGTGTCCCAGGCGTCGGTCGCGTGGTCGGTGCGGGTGTCGTTGAGCGGGCCTTTGAGGGGCCGCGTCATGACGTAGTCGCCCTCGGAGCCGTATTTGCCGCGCACGTCCTGGAACACGCGGATGTAGCCTGCGCCCACCATCACCTCGTCGCCCTGGCCGACGGTGGCCGCGATGCTGGGACTGATGTTGCGCTGGGCGCGGCCGCTGGCGTTGTACGGGGTGCGGGTCAGGACGATGGGCGCGTGCTGCGCGCCCTTGGGGATGACGATGACGGTATGGAGTTTGACGCCGTCGCGCATCGGCACCATGACATCGCGCTTGACGTAGTCGGCGTCGGGAATGTCGGCTTCGAACTTGGCGGGGATATCGGGTGCCATCGGTGCCGTCTGCGCCACGGCGGCGGAAGCGAACAGGGTGGACAACAACGCGGACATTACGGCAACGACGGGACGACGCATGGAGACTCCAAAGAGGGATTGCCTTGCAGGATGGGCAATACTACCTGATGGAATGCGGATTCCGCAATGAAACAGCCTTCAGTGCAGGAATTTGAACAGCACGGCGATCACCCCGGTTTGCACGACCAGTGTCGTGACCATCCGTTGGGTGAGCTCGGATTTGAGTTCAGCCAGCGCGGAACGAAATTCCAAGCGCAACTCGGCGCGCAGCTCAAGAAGCCTCATGTCGAGATAGTCTTTAGTGACCAAGTGGCTGTCGATTAGTTGAAACATCGCCGATGCCAGCGCCTTCGCTTGCTTGTCGGAGAAGCCGCCCTCAATTAACGTGTCCATGAATTCAACTGAATTGAAGTTGTTCGGCATATTATTCTCCTTTTTGGTTTAGACCCGCGCCGCCCTCGTTTGGTTCCCGGCCGGACCTTGACAGACCGCCGCCGAACTGCAACCATACGCGCATGATTTTTTCCACCACACCTCACGCCAGCCTGAATTGGCGCCGCTCCTAGCGCGCGGCCACTGTCTACCCATAGTGATGTGATATTTTTATCAACGCCGCCCTCTTCTGGTGGCGTTTTTTATTCGTCGCGCCGGAGGGGGCAACGTAAAGGAACCCCTGATGAGTCTGCCTGACCAGTCCCAAGTTATCGCCTCGGCGCCCGCCGCCACCGCCGCCAAGGGTCCGACCGTGATCCTGACCGGCGACCGCCCGACCGGCCCCCTGCACCTGGGCCACTTCGTCGGCAGCCTGCGCAACCGCGTCGCCTACCAGCACGACTACAAGCAATTCATCATGCTGGCCGACGCCCAGGCGCTGACCGACAACATGGACGACACCAACAAGGTGCACCGCAACGTGGTGGAAGTGGCGCTCGACTATCTGGCCGTCGGCATCGACCCGGCCAAATCGACGATCCTGATCCAGTCGCAGATCCCGGAACTGGCCGAACTGACGTTCTACTACCTGAACATGGTCACGGTGGCGCGCCTGGAGCGCAACCCGACCGTCAAGACCGAGATCGCGCTGCGCGGCTTCGAGCGCGACATCCCGGCCGGCTTCCTGACCTATCCGGCCTCGCAGGCGGCCGACATCTCGGCGTTCAAGGCCTCGATCGTGCCGGTCGGCGAAGACCAGATCCCGATGATCGAGCAGACCAACGAAATCGTGCGCCGCTTTAACCGCATCGCCAACAAGGACATCCTGGTCGAGTGCAAGGCGCTGGTGCCGGAGATCGGCCGCCTGCCGGGCACCGACGGCAAGGCCAAGATGAGCAAATCGCTGGGCAACACGATCAACCTGGGCGCCACCGCCGCCGAGATCACCGCCGCCGTCAAAAAGGTCTATACCGATCCGCTGCACCTGCGCGTCGAGGATCCGGGCCACCTGGAGGGCAACGTCGCCTTCATCTACCTGGACGCCTTCGATCCCGAAAAGGACAAGCTGGAGGAAATGAAGGCGCACTACGTGCGCGGTGGCCTGGGCGACTCGATCGTCAAGAAGCGCCTGGAAGTGGTGCTGCAGGAGATGCTGGCGCCGATCCGCGCGCGCCGCGAGGAACTGGCCAAGGACCACGGCTACATCATGCAGATGCTGAAGGAAGGCACGATGCGCGCGCGCGAAGTGGCCGCGCAGACCACCGATGAAGTCAAGGCCGCCCTCGGCCTGCGCTACTTCTGATCCCGGTGACGCCGGACGGCGCCTCTGGTTTGCCGCCCCTGCTGCCGATGCTGCTGCTTTGGCTGGCGTCGGTGTACGGCGTCGCCAGCGTGGTGTGCTTCATCGTCTACGCGGCCGACAAGTCGGCCGCCGTCGAACACCGCCAGCGCATATCGGAACGCACCTTGCTGCTACTGGGGCTGGCCTGCGGCTGGCCGGGCGGCCTGCTCGCGCAGCGCTGGCTGCGCCACAAAACCGCCAAGACCTCGTTCCAGATCGCCTTCTGGTGCAGCGTGGCCGTCAACGTGGCCGCGGTCTGGTGGCTGTGCACCCTCTACTAAGGAAGCAAGCGATGTGGCAAGGCGTCTTATGCGGTTTGCTGGCCGGGGCGATGTGGGGCATGGTGTTCATCGTGCCGGCGTTCCTGACGTCCTTCACGGCGCTGGAGATGGCATGCGGGCGTTATATCGCCTACGGCGTCATCGCCGCCGGCCTGATGCTGCCCCGCCTGCCCGCGCTGCTGCGCCGCCTCGATCGCGGCGACGTGCTCGCGATGATCAAGCACGCGCTGGCCGGCAACATCGTCTACTACATGCTGCTCGCGCTGGGCGTGCAGCTGGCCGGGGTATCGGCGACGTCGCTGATCATCGGCGTGCTGCCGATATCGGTCACCCTGATGGGACAAAAGGATCACGGCTCGGTGCCGCTCAAGCAGCTGATGCTGCCCCTGCTGCTGGTGGCGGCGGGCATCGCCTGCATCAACATCGACGTCTTCACGCACGACCCCGGCCACGGCGCGCCGCTGGTGGACAAACTGCTCGGCGTGTTGTGCGCAGTCGGCGCGCTGCTGTGCTGGACCTGGTATTCGGTCGACAACGCGCGCTACCTGAAGCGCAATCCGCATTTCAGCAGCGGCGAGTGGTCGGCGCTGTACGGCGTCTCGAGCGGCTTGATCGCGCTGGTCATCGCGCTACCGGCGCTGGCGCTGTTCCATGCCGACGTCACCGGCGCCGGCGCGGTGGCCAGCGGGCGGGACTGGACGCTGTTCTGGATCGTCAATGGATTGCTCGCGCTGGGTGCGTCGGTGATCGGCAATCATCTGTGGAATGTCGCCAGCCGCAAGGTGCCGTTGACGTTGTCGGGGCAACTGATCCTGTTCGAGACGCTGTTCGCGCTGCTGTACGGATTTATCTACAAGCAGCAGCTGCCGCGCGGGATGGAGGTGGCGGCGATGGTGCTGCTAGCCGTCGGGGTCATGTGGTCGGTGCGCATCCACGCGCTCGATGATGCCGGCGGGACGCATGCGGGCTAGGCGGTGAAGCCGTTGGCGGCTCGTGGCGGATTACGGCGTGCCGCCTAATCCGCCCTACGTGTCTCCGTGGTCATGCGGCATGCGTGTCTCCGTGGTCACACCCTCCCGACTTCAATCCAGCAAGCCATTCTCGCTCAGCACATCCTGGATCAGCTCCAGCCGCAGCACCGGATTCTCCTGCAGCAACAAGCGCTGTTTCTCTTCGAGATCGAGCCGCAACAGTTCGCACCAGCGGTTGGCCACCCAGCCGGCCTCATCGAGCCGGTACGGCGGCGCCAACGGCATCTTGGCGGTGGAGATCTGCTTCTTCTGCAACGAGCGTATCAACGCGCCCAGCGCGTTGGCCACATCCTGCTGCTCGGTGGGCACCGGCACCACCATGTCCTCGGCGACGGCATCGACTTCCGCCATCCACAACCCGTGCTTGAGCTGCTCGGCCGACTTGACCTGGAAACGCGTGGTGCCGATGCACGATATCTGCAACAGCCCCGGCAGCGGCGCGGCCCAGTCGACGATGCGCGCCATCGTGCCGGCGTCGGACAACGTTTCCTGCTTGTCCGGAACACGGATTTCCGTCCCCTCCACCAGCGAGACCACGCCGAACTCTTCACCACGGGCGATGCAGCGCTTGATCATATCCAGATAGCGCACTTCAAACACTTGCAAAGGCAAATGTCCATCCGGAAACAGGATTGTATTCAGCGGGAATAAGGGAATTGACGACATGCCATTATCATCTCATGAAACAGCCGGGGTCGGCAGTCATGACTCGCACGAGATGTCGAAGACGGGGGAAACCACCGCTCCTTTCATCACAAAAGCAACGCGCGCGCAGGCGTGATACGCGGAACCCGCTTTTTTGCGGCGCCGGCGTCGGGTCGGCGGCCGCCGGCATAGTCGGTAACGACGACGAATTATTCGAGCATGCGCGCGCCAGCATGGCTTATGCGAATCGGGCGTATCGCCGCCGTATCAATTGGAAGAAACGGCGGGCCCGAGAATAAGCGCGCCAGCACCAATGCGTCGGCGCGGTGCCGCTGATGGAACCGTGCCGGCAAAAGAAAAGCCGGTGCCGGGTTTATCGAAGATAAACCTGAAAACACCGGCTCGTGATGAATTACTTAATCAGATACTGATTTTTGTCTTTGCCTTCGAGCCATTTTGGCGCGCGGCCGCGGCCGGTCCAGGTCTGGCCGGTGGCGTCGTCACGGTATTTGGTCGGCACCGGCGCGCGGGTTTTGACGGGCTTGACCTTGGTCACGGCGCCCAGATCAGCCACGGTCAGGCCGTACTCGCGCATGATGGCGGTGACTTGCTCTTTAGCCTTGGAGATTTCGTTTTTGCGCGCGGTCTCCGCCAGGTTTTCGAGTTCGGCGATCTTCGCTTTGTATTCTTGGTAAGTCGTCATCTTATTTCCTCTTATCGGCTGGTTAGTTTCTAAAAAACCACATGTGAGAATGTGTGAGAATTTTATAAAGCGCAATTTACCATAACTTTGCCTTGATTCTCCAGACATATGCGTGAGAAATACCAATATAGCGATAAAAATGAATATTTTCCACAACTGCGCAATCGAAAACGCCACGGTTTTCGCACTCTCGGGCGGAGAATCGGATCGAAAGTCCAGTAATAAATAATAGTGGCGGCATGCCCCGTCATTACCATTGCCCCGGTCGGGACTATGCTAATCCGGCGTGAATGCGGCGGGAATAAACCGGGAAGAAAAGGCATACCGAGCGCTTGCCCGCCCGATTAATTGGACACTCCGCGCTCAGGCGCACAAGGGCCGTGGCTCGATGCCTTCGGCCACCACCTTGCGTATCAGATTGGCGAGCCGGCAGGTGGCGGGACCGGCCGCCTCCGGATTGGCGACGATCAGCGACAGCGACAGTTTGCGGCGCTGCCCCACCCGCAGCGGCAGCGGTTTGAGCAGGCCTTGCTCGAGCTGCGCCTGCATTTTGTGCTCGGCCAGCCAGCCGAAGCCGATGCCGTTGCAGATCATCTCCATGCGCGTTTGCGGGCTGGTCACGCTCCAGCGCTGATCGGTGTTGAGCCAGCCGTGGTCGCGCGGATTCAGGGTGCCCGAATCGCGCACGACGATCTGCAGGTTGCGGGTCAGGTCGTCCATCTCCAGCTCGCGGCCGAGCGCGTGCAGTGGATGACAGGGGTGGGCGACGGCGACAAAATCGATGTCCATCAGCGCGTCGCCGAGGAAGCCAACCGGAATGCGGCTGGCGATGGCGATGTCGACGCGCTTTTCCACCAACGCGTCCTCGGAACCGGACAGGACGGTTTCTTCCAGATTGACGCGCGTGTGCCGGGCCCACGGCTCGAACTCGCGCAGCACCTGCACCAGCAGCTGGACCGGGAACAGGCTGTCGACGGCGATGCTGACCTGCGGTTCCCAGCCCTCGGCCAAGCTGCCGGCCAATTGTTCCAGCTGAAAGGCGCCGCCGAGCAGCTCGCGCGCCTTGTTCAGCAGCGCCTTGCCGTTGGGCGTGAGGCGGGCGCGGCGGCCGTCGATCTCCAGCAGCTCGACGCCCAGTTGCTCCTGCAGCTTGGCCACCATGTAGCTGACCGACGACTGGCTGCGGTGCAAGGCCTCGGCCGCCTGCGCATAGCCGCCGCATTCCACGATCGCTTGCAACACCTGCCATTGTTCCAGTGTGCTCTTGGGGATTTTCATCGGTATTCCGCGCCTGAAGTTCAGCGAAGAATCATACCACCGGCCCCGGCGCCGGGATCAGAAGCGCCGTTCCACCGTCACCCGGAACTGGGTCTCGCCGTCGGCCACCGACGCGCGGTTGACCGTGCCGCGCGCGTCCGCATACACGCTTTCGGTGGTGTAGTCCTGCGCCAGCAAATTGGACACGGCGAAGCGCAAACTGTTTTGCGCGTCCAGTTTCACCAGGGCATAGACGTCGAGGTCGCGCCGCACCGAGTTGTAGGCGCTCTGCGTCTCGCTCAACCGCGCCATGCCGCCGTTGCGGAAACTCAGGCTGCTGCCGGTGCTGAGCATGCCGTCCGGGCTCTTGTAGTCCACCCCGAGCGTGGCGCTCAGCGGCACCTGCTGGTCCAGGCGGTTGTCCGGGCCGGGCACGCTGTCCACCTCCGACCAGTTGCGGCTGATACTGGCGCGCAGATCGATCCCCGGCGCGTGGTCCATCACCGCGCGCAGCGGGAACTTGACCTCCAGCTCGATGCCGCGCGTTTCGGCACGGCCGTCATTGATCAGGGTCGACACCCAGCGATCGCCCTCCTGCACCAGGCCCTGGTGCATATAGTCCTCGATGCGGCGGATCGAGGCGCTCGCGCTCAGCATGCCGCCGTCGCCCCAATAGTGCTCGAACGAGGCGTCGATGCCCAGCGCCACCTCCGGCTTCAGGCGCGGATTGCCGCGGCGGTCCGGGTCCAGGCGGCTGTTGTTGGCCGACGTGAAGCGGCGCGGCACAAGGTTGGCCGTGGACGGCGCCTTGTAGGTGCGGGTCAGCGCCACGCGCACCTGGTCCTTTTTGTTGGGCAGCTTGATCAAGGTCTGGAACAGCGGGCTGAGCACGCTGGAACGCTGGCTGACGCGCTCCAGATTGTCGCCGTCGATCTCCGTTTGCAGCCCTTCCCAGCGCACGCCGGTGTAGATCGACCAGCGCGGCGTCACGTTCCACTCGTCCTGGCCGTAGAAGGCCAGCCGGGTCGCCCTGGCGGAAAAATCCTCGTCGTTGTTGTCGGGCGGCAGACTGCCCGGCACCGGCAGCTCGCGCTGGATGCGCGTGTCGTCGCGGTCGGTGACGCCGGCGTCCCAACCCAGCGCCAGCGCGTGTTCGGTCGGCGCCTCTTCCGATCCCTCGGCCTGTGCGCCGAAGGTCAGCGGCCGCGAGTACTTGCCCTGCGTACTGAAAGCAACTTCGCCGCTGTGCGACTCGACGGTGCGGTACAGGTTCGGCGAGCCGTCGCGGTTGCCGCCCAACTGCAGCGACTTGCCGGTGTTGCGGTTCTTGGCGACGCCGACCTTCATGTCCAGCTTGGCGCCCTCGGCCATCTTGTGCACCCAGTTCAGATCGGTGCGGCCGTAGCCGTTGTGGCTGCTAAAGGTGTTGTCGATGCGGTCGTAGTTCGGCCCCTCGTCGGCGGCCAGGTTCACCGTGGTGCGGCCGTGGCTGTTGCTTTCGAAGGTGTTCAGATTGACAAAGGTCTGCGAGGTCAGCGTGTCGCCGCCGTCCAGCGTCCAGTTGACGCGCGGCGACAGGTTGAAGCCGTCCGAGCGGCCCTGGTCCTGCCAGGTTCCGGTACGGTCGACATTCGGCACGCCGGCGGCATCGGTGCCGGTCTCGGTCGACGGCGTCATGCGGTTATACATATAGCGCCAGGCGTTGGCGCCGAACGAATAGGACATGCCGTCGCGCTTGTCCGACATCTGGATGCTGGCGCTCGGCGAGCTGAACTTGCTACCCTTGGCGCCGCTGACCTTCAGCTCGTGCTGGGCCACCTTGACGGACTTTTTCAGCACGATGTTGATGGTGCCGGCGATGGACTGGGTGCTGAACTCGGCGCTGGCGGCGCGCAGCACCTCGATGCGCTCGATCACGTCGGGGGCCAAATTGTCGATGGAGAAACCGGCCGGCGCGCGTTCGCCGTTGATCAGGATCTGGGTGTAGCCGGCGCCCAGGCCGCGCATGCGGATTTCGCCGCCCGGCCGCCCCGCCGCGCCGCCGACGGTGATGCCGGGCAGCCGCTTGAGCACGTCGTTGACCGAGGTATCGCCATATTTCTGGATCTCCTCGCTGCCGACGACGATCTTGCTAGCGGTATCATCGCGGCGCGCGTCGTAGCTGGCGGCGCTGCCCTTGATGCGCACCGTCTGCATCGGCGCGGGGGCGGCCTGGGCGGGCGCCGGTTTGCCGTCGGCCGCGCCGGCCGCGTCGCCGGTGTCGGCCGCCGTGGCGACGATGTCGGCCCGGGCGCCGGCGGCGAAACACAAGCAAAGGACGGCCGCAGCGGTCTGCGTCAAACGAAGTTGGCGGGCAGGCATCATAAATTGGCAATTGGGAGACGAAGGGAGAGCGGCTATTATGCCTTGATTCGACCAAAAGTTTCCATAATCCAAGATAACGTGTGCCCGTTTAGCGAAATTTCATAAACATAAATAGTGAAAAAATGAATAGGCTGCGATTCGCAGGATTAGGCTGATAGCGCCGGTCGGGGCGCTATAATGCTCGATCGCTATTTTGTATGGATTCCCATCGTGTCCGACCGTCTTGCCGTTCTGCCGCAATACCTGCTTCCCAAGGGAGCGCTGACCAACTTCGCCGGCCGCGTGGCGGGGGCCAAGGGCGGCGCCATGACCACGCGCCTGATCCGCTGGTTCGTCGGCAAATACGATGTCAACATGGGCGAAGCGCTCAATCCGGACATCGCCAGCTATTCCAGCTTCAACGAGTTTTTCACCCGCGCGCTGCGCCCGGACGCCCGCCCGCTCGCCGACGCCGATTTCATCTGCCCGGTCGACGGCCGCATCAGCCAGTTCGGCGCGATCGACGACGACCAGATCTTCCAGGCCAAAGGCCATAAATTCAGCACCACCGCGCTGGTCGGCGGCGACGCCGCCCTGGCCGCCAAATTCCAGCATGGCAGCTTCGCCAACCTGTACCTGAGCCCGCGCGACTACCACCGCATCCACATGCCGTGCGACGGTAAGCTGACGCGCATGATCTACGTCCCGGGCGAGCTGTTCTCGGTGAATCCGACCACCGCGCGCGGCATTCCCGGCCTGTTCGCCCGCAACGAGCGCGTCGTGTGCGTGTTCGACACCGCCAACGGCCCGTTCGTCATGACGCTGGTCGGCGCGACCATCGTCGGCAGCATGGCCACGGTCTGGCACGGCGTGGTCAACCCGCCGCGCGCGCCGCAGATTTGCGAGTGGAAGTACGACGACCAGAACATCGTGCTGAAAAAAGGCGACGAGCTGGGCCGGTTCCTGCTGGGGTCGACCGTGGTGATGCTGTTCCCGAAGGACACGCTGAGCTTCAACCCCGCGTGGCAGCCGGCCGGGCCGGTCAAGCTGGGTGAGATGATGGCTGATTTGACGTGATTGGCGGCGCGGCAATGGCGGATTAGGCGAAGCCGTAATCCGCCATTGCATGCGCGGCCGGCGGCTACGCCAACTGCCTGTCGAACGCCGCCTCCAACATATCCAAAAACACCCGCGTCTTGGCCGGCATCAACCGCCGGCCGGGGAACACCGCCCACCCCGTCACCTCCGGAAACGACCACTCGGGCAACACCCGCACCAACGTCCCCGCTTTCAAAAACGGCGCCGCGATCGCCTCGGTCGAGACGCCGATGCCCACTCCGTTACCGGCCATGCGCACGATCATCTCGGGCGAATTGCCCAACAACCTGACCGGCAACTCGCGCTCCCAGCGCACTTTGCCGCGCAACAGCGTCCATTGGATCAAGCCGTTCACCCTCGGCGGCAAACTCAGCAAATCGTGCTTGAACAAATCGTCCGGATGCTCGGGCAGCCCGCGCAGGCTGGTATAGAGCGGCGACGCGTACAGCGCCAGCGAACTGAAGGTGATGCGCCGCGCGGCCAGGGAGGCATCGTCCGGCAGATTACCCATGCGGATGGCCAGATCGAAATTCTCCGCCACCAGATCCACCCTGCGCGGCGACAAATCGAGCTCCAGCGAGATGGCCGGATAGCGGTGCATGAATTGGGCCAGCATTTCGTTGACACTAACGCTGGCGAAGTCCGCCGGCATCGACACCCGCAGCAGGCCGCTCGGCGCGCCCTGCCGGTGCTGCGCCAGTGCGCCGGCCGCCTCGGTCTCGTCCGCCACCTTGCGCGCGTGTTCCAGCAGGCTGGCGCCGAACTCGGTCAGCACCAGCTTGCGCGTGGTGCGTTGAAGCAGACGCTCGCCCAGATGCGCCTCCAGCAGCGAAATCCGGCGCGACACCGTCGACTTCGGCAACTGCACCCGCTCCGCCGCCAGGCTGAAGCTGCCGCACTCGACGATACGGGCAAATAACAACAGGTCGCCAGGGTCTAGCTCCACACTACTCTCCTCGATTGTTCCATCAGTGGACTAATGTTATCCATTTTAACGGCTTCCGCATTGGTTTTGAAACGATTAAAGTAACTCCATCGCAGCAAAACAAACAAACAAGCAAATAACCCACATACAGGAGCAACACCATGAACATCTTGCAAATCAACTCCAGCGCCCGCAGCACCGGTTCCGAATCGACCCGCATGGCCGACAGCATCGTCGCTAAACTGCAAGCCGGCAATCCCGGCGCGACCGTGGTCCGCCGCGATCTGGCAGCCAATCCGCACCCGGTGCTGGACGAGCCGACCCTGCAAGCGCTGTTCACCCCAGCCGACCAGCGCACCGCCGAACAAGCCGCCCGCGTGGCGCTGGACGACGCGCTGATCGCCCAGGTACAGGCGGCCGACGCCATCGTCATCGGTTCGCCGATGTACAACTTCGGCGTGACCGTGCAGCTGAAATCGTGGTTCGACGCGATCGCCCGTGCCGGCGTGACGTTCAAATACGGCCCGACCGGCCCGGTCGGCCTGCTGACCGGCAAAAAAGTCTACGTCGCCGTGGCGCGTGGCGGCATGCACAAGGACGCTCCCAGCGACATCCAGCTGGCACACCTGAAGACTTTCCTGGGCTTTGTCGGCCTGACCGACGTCCAGTTCTTCTTCGCCGAAGGCATGGGCATGGGCCCGGATGCGGTGGCCAAGGCGCAAGCCCAGGCGGACGCCGACATCAACGCGGTACTGGTTTAAATTCATCGATCGCGCCGGTTGGCGCGGTCCGCAAAGGAGAAAGTCATGAGCAACGTATTTAGCAACGTCGCAAGCGATCGCGTACAACAAGAACGCACTGTGGAACGCATCATCACCGGCCAGGCCGTGTCGGATGGCGCCGGCGTCAAGATCAACCGCGTCCTGACCCAGTCCCTGCAGCGCCGCCTCGACCCGTTCCTGATGCTGGATAACTTCGGCAGCGACCAGGCCAGCGACTACCTGGCCGGCTTCCCGAGCCACCCGCACCGAGGCTTCGAGACCGTGACCTACATGCTCGAAGGCCGCATGCGCCACAAGGACAGCAGCGGCAACGAAGGCTTGCTGACCAACGGCGGCGTGCAATGGATGACCGCAGGCCGTGGCGTGATCCACTCGGAAATGCCGGAGCAGGAAGAAGGCATGATGTCGGGATTCCAGCTGTGGCTGAACCTGCCTGCGAAGGACAAGATGCGCGCGCCGTGGTATCGCGACTTCAACGGCGACGAGGTGCCCGTCTTCACCACTGAAAACGGCGCGACGGTCAAAGTCATCGCCGGCGGCAGCCACGGCGTCGACGGCGCCGTGCAGCGCGAAGTGACCGAGCCGATCTATATTGATGTCGATCTGCCGGCCGGCGCCTCGTTCAGCCAAGCGCTGCCAGAAGGCCACAACGCCTTCATCTTCGCGTATCGCGGCTCGGTGCGCGTGGGTGACAAGGATGTGGCGTCGGGCAAGATGGCGATCCTGGCCAACACGGCGGGTGCCGACGGCGTGAACATCCATGCGACCGACGCCAGCCGTTTCATCCTCGTCGCCGGCAAGCCGCTGAACGAGCCGATCGCGCAATACGGCCCGTTCGTGATGAACACGCAAGCCGAGGTCTTCGCCGCCGTCGAGGACTTCCGCGCCGGCAAACTGGGTGAGGAAGCCCAGGTCTAAACCGTTACAACCGCCACCGGGCACGCGTTGCCCGGGGCGGCCTCCCCGTCTGCGGCTGGGTTAGAATGCTGCCATGATGCCCACTATTCTCAAATGGTTACGCTATCTCAGCCACATCCTTGGCTTCGAGACGGCCGATTCCTTCCCGCCCGGCCACCCCTACGAACGCACGCGCTGGAACGGCGCCTATTTCGACATCGCCTCCGACGTCAAACCCGACCAGATCGAGAGCCGCCTGTGCGACGCGATCAGCAACACGCCGCTGGTGTTCGGCTACATCACCAATCCCACGCCGCGCATGCAGCGCACCTTGCTCGCGATGCTGGAAGAGCGCATGCGCAACAACCGTGGCCGCGCCAGCGAACTGGCCGTGCTGCTGGTCAACGCTTACGACAGCCCGCACATCACCGAAATCATCCCCGGCCTGCGCGCGGCCATCGCCGGCACGCGTCAGGACGACATGGGCGAGCGCGCCCGCAGCGTCATGGCTTTCCTCGGCTCGACGCAATCGCCGTTCGACGTGATCGAGATGAACTAGGCCGCCACCGCTTCAGGTGCCACCTTCGGCCGGGCGAAGTTGCCAGGAACGAAGCGGTCGCGCAATTTCATGAACGGCGTCTCCACCAGCAGGAACAGCAGCCAGCCGGCCAGGATACTGGCCAGGCTCATGATGGCGATCGCCTGCCATGAGTCCGGCCCCCAGCCATAGCCGCGCAGCGGGACGCGCAGCAGCACGCACAGCTGCTTGTGCGTCAGGTAGATCGCGTACGACCACAGCGCGATGCTGGCCGCGCCCGGCACGCGCCAGCGCTGCAGCAGCGATCCGGGGCTCAGCGCCGCGATCAGCAGCAACGTAAAGCTCACGCCCAGCATCGGATAACCGATCACCGTCATCATGTAGCCGTAGTGATCCTCCAGGAACATCGACCAGGTCAGCGCCAGCAGGCCGGCGCCGGCGGCCAGCGCCCAGTTGCCGCGCGACGTGACAACCTTCCAGGCGCCCGCATGATAGTTTTTCATTAGCGCCAGCGCCACGCCGAACACCAGCTCGTCAAAGCGGCACCACGAGGCGTAGTAGATATTGGTGTAGTAATAGAGGCCGCCGACGCCCGCCTGCTCGTTCCACAAATAGCCGCGTACGGCCATGCCGGCCAGCAGGCTGCCGATCACCGCCACCCACGCCCACAGCAGGGACTTGCGGCAAGCAGCAATCAATAACGCGACCGCCGGCAACAGCACGTAGAACTGCTCCTCCACGCACAACGACCATGCGTGCGAAAAGGCCGTGCCCGGCGTCAGCTGGATATTTTGCGTGAAAGTGAGGAACTTCCACAGCGGAGGCAACACGGCGTCGCCGCGCCAATACGGCCACAAGGCATACAGCGCCAGCACGAAATAGAAATTCGGCAGCGTGCGCAGGAAGCGCCGCGCGTAAAAGCGCGGCAACGAAAACCGCTCGGGTCCCGTCTGCTGACGCCGTATTCCCGACAGGATCTGGTTGCCGATCAAATAACCGCTCAGCGCGAAGAACAGGTCCACGCCGGTCCAGCCGATCTCGCTCATCCAGCCGAAGGTCGGGCCGAAGCTGACAAAGATCATGTAATGGTTCATGAACACCAGAACGATCGCAAGCGCGCGCAAGGTGTCGAGCCCGGAATTGCGGCCGTGGTCGCGGCCAGTAAGCTGAAGATTCATCCCCCGCATCTTACAGCGCCGCGCCGTTTTCCCAAAGTCAGGGCGAGATCACCATCACCAGCATCTGATCGGCCAAGGTCAGCACGGCGGTGCAATCCTCGGCGATCGCGTAGTTCTGGCTGTGCGTCGAATAATAACTGGTCGCGCCCAGGCAAATACAATCGATCGCCGCGCTGATGCGGGTGCTGATGGTGTACGCCGGTAGCATCAGAGCCGGCGCGGTGACGAACTTGAGCACCACGTCCTGCCCGGTGTTGTTCAGGAAGACGGTCTTGGACGGCTTGACGGTCTTGAGCGTCGGTACTTCGGTAAATTGTATGGTCGCCACTACAGCACCCTGAATAAACCGGTTGGCAGGCCGTCATTGCTACGGGCCAGATCAACATGGATTTTCTTGCCGTCATCGACGGGCAGTACGCTGGGAGAGAGTTGCCGGAGGTTGTAGCCAGCATAGCCGCCGCTCAATACGGCCGCCCCCTCCGATGGCGAGAGCCAGCTCAGCGACGCCAGACCGCTGGCAACAATGGCCTGGCAAGTGGCGGCGGAGCCATAGATGCCGATCTGATAACGCGGCTCGCCCGGCCGTGCCGCGTTGAACGCCTGATTGACGCCTTCGAAATAGCGCGTGATCGGACCGGCGATATCCTCGGCGGTTGGATGGCAATCGACCTCGAAGTAGATGGCCGAACCCGATGGCTGCGTAATGACCGATTGCGCCATCAGATACGCGGCGGCGCCGTCTGCCAATCCCTGCGCCCGGCTGAACGAATGCAAATGCGCGCCGATGGTCTCCCATACCACGCCGATCTGGATGCCGGCGTCGGTCAGCGCCCTGGCCTCGGCCAGCGACAAGTTCTTGCCGGCCTGATGACTGTAGTAGCGAATCGCAAAATCGATTCCCTGTTGCTTAATTGGTATCGCGTGCTGGGTCAGCTCGAACGGCGCTTTCACACCGGTTAAAACAATCATGGGACCTCCGTGGGATGCAGGGTGATATCGGAATTCATGTTCTTTGGGCCGGCTCGGCAACTTCGATGCTGACCTGATAACCATCGTCCGGCACCAGGATGCGCAAGGGATTTTGCTGGCCTTCGACCTCGTAATAATCACTCAGCCGATTGCGCAACCGCGCCAACTGGACTGCGGCGGCCAGATCCATTCCAAAACCGGAACCCGACCTTGGACGGTTGCCGGGAGTGATCGCCGCATTCCCGCCTTGATACTTTTGGTTACTAATATCCCGGACCAAACGGTCTAGTAGCGCGCAGCAACGCTGTGACGCGGCGAAGGTGCGACTGACCGCAATGCGGCGCAGCTCTGCACGCACATCGTCCGGATGGGGAGCGAATGCGGCGCCGGCATACCGGCCGCGCGAAGACACAACAGTGAGAGCAGAATGTTTAATAGTTTCCCCAGCCTAATGTTAATATTCACTAAAGGTACAGATTTGAAACAACTGTACTCATTAGCTATACAAATGGCCTTCTGGAAACCTTCGGATCGCTAACTCGTTGATTTAAAAGTTGTTATTCATAGGCGAAGAAGGTTAGTGTGAACCGTAAAAGCTTCCGTTTTGGTCAGTGGCGCGTCGATCCGGCCACCAACACGCTCAGTTTTGGTGTGCTCAGCCGGCAGCTGGAACCACGCGCGATGGATGTTTTGTTACATTTCTGTAAGCATCCGCACGACGTGGTCTCCGCCGACGAGCTACTGGACGCCTGCTGGGGCGACACCCCGGCCAGCGACAACGCGGTTCACAAAATCATCACGCAGCTTCGCCGGGCGCTCGACGACTCGGCCGCCGAGCCGCGCTATATCGAAACTATTCGTAAGCGTGGTTACCGTCTATTAGCGGAGCTCAGCTACGACGACGACGTCAGCAATGGCAGCTGGCTGCACGCCTCCCCGTTCCGGGGACTGGAAGCTTTCGAGGAACAACACGCCGCCATCTTCTTCGGCCGCAAGCTCAGCGTTGACCAGTTGGTACAGGTGGTGGTGGCCCAGGTCCAAGCGGCGTGCTCGATGGTGCTGGTGCTCGGCCCGTCCGGCGCCGGCAAGACCTCCCTGGTCCAGGCGGGACTGATTCCCGCGCTCAAGGCGGGTGCCGCGCCGGCGGAATCCGGGCTGGCGATCAGCGACCACGTTCAGCTTGATTGCGCCGACATGGGCCAGTCCGGTCTGCTGGAAACGCTGGCCAGCGTGTTGCTCGATGCGGAAATCGACGACCGCCTGCTATTTGAAAACACCAGCGCCGCCGCCCTCGCGCAATACATGGCGCAGGATTTGCCGGGTTTGATCGAACAGTTGCAAAAACGGCTACCAACGATCCGGCTGGCGGTTTTCATCGACCGTTTCGAAGCCATCTTCCGGCTGCCACATATAAGTGAACAAGAGCGCGCCGTCTTCATCAACGTGCTGGACCAACTGGCGCGCTCCGGCTGCGTGCTGCTGGTTTTGGCATGCCGCAACGATTTCTACCCGTACTTGACAACCTACCCCGCGCTGATGGGCATGAAACTGCGCGGCGGCCACTTCGACCTGACGCCGCCGGGCAGCGCCGACATCGCGCAAATCATCCGCCATCCGGCGCAGGTGGCACAGCTACGCTACACGGTCGACGGCCATGGCGAAAGCCTGGACGAACTGCTGATCAACGCCGCCAAGGCCGGGCCGGACACGTTGCCGTTGTTGCAATACTGTCTGCAAGAGTTGTATCGTCAGCGCAGTCCCGACGGCGAGCTTAGTCACAAGGCTTACCACGACATGGGCGGCCTGGAGGGCGCCATCGGCGCGCGCGCTGAACAAGTGATCTCGGAGTTAGGCGCTTCCCAGATCGCCGCCCTACCCCAACTCTTGTCGCGGCTGGTACTCGTCGCGGAAGACGAATCGACAGTGACTTCGCGCCGAGTGCCATGGTCGACGCTGAGCGGCGATGATGAAACCAAACTAGTTCAAGCATTGGTCGACGCCCACCTCTTCGTTAGCGATCTGCACGGAGGCGCGCCAGCATTTGGCATCGCACACGAGGCGCTACTACGCCGCTGGCCGCGCGTAGTCGCATGGATCGACGAACACCGCCAGGCGCTACAAACGCGTAGCCGCATCAGCGCTCAAGCCAAACGCTGGCAAGACAGCGGCCGCAAGCGTGACATGCTGCTCCCATCCGGGACCCAAGCAAATCAGGCGCGCCAATTAATAAAAACAACGGAATTCAGCTTCACCCAACAAGAGCAGGATTTCGTCCATGCCTCGCTGGTGGGCGTGCGCCGTGGTGAACGACTGCGGATGGGAGTCATGATCGCCATGGCAAGTTTGGTAGTTCTGGCCGGCGGGCTGGGCATAGCTGCGCGCTCATCCCAAACGCGAGCAGAAACACATCGCGCCGAGGCCGAAGGACTTATGAGCTACATGCTGGGAGAATTCGTCGATAAATTGAGGCCTCTAGGTAAGCTGGAGCTACTTGACAGCGTCAGCACCCGTGCACTCGCATACCTGTCAAATGTCGAGCGCCTCACTGACAACGGCACGGATGCGGAACAGCGCATAAAGTCCTTGCAGCTAATTTCAGAGGTAAGAGTCGCGCGTGGTGATCCCGCTGGGGCGGAAGCCGCGCTTCTAGCTGCGCGAGAAATCATCAAAAAACTACTGAACACGGACCCGACGAACGCAAAAATTCTTAAAAGTGGAGGGGAAAATGCGTTTTGGCTGGGGCAAATACAACTGAATCAGACGGACTGGCTGAGGGCAAAAAAATACTTCCAGGAGTATCGTGACTTTAGCGACCGTAGGGCTGCCAAGGAGCCCCTAGACGCAGACAGCTGGATAGAGCAATCATTTGCTCATAACAGTTTAGGAACAGTGGCCCTAGGAACCGGTGAAGTTGCACAGGCCGCAAATGAATTTTCGCTATCCGTTGAGTTCAAGAAAAAAGCTAGTAAACAAAAACCGGACGACAAACAATTAGTCGCTGACTTGGCGGATAGCCTATCTTGGCTTGCCAACGCGCAGATGCAATTGGGAAAGCTCACCCAAGCTGAAACGTTGTATTCCCAGCAACTGGAATTACTGCAGAAACTGCATATCTCAAGTCCTAACGATACAGTTTGGGCAAAAGAGCTCGCCGAGGCTTGGTCTCGTCAGTCAGAGGTGAAACAAGCTTTGGGAAATTTGTCGGCTAGTCACGAATCAGCGCAACAAGCTTACAAACTGCACAAAGAGAGTGCGGAGAAGGACCCAACCAACCGCAATTGGCAACGACTGCTGTATCTTTCTGAACTGCGCCTGTTTGATACGCAGCCACAACCACTGCCGCCGAGCGAGAGTATCGCCCGCTTAAACAAACTGTATGATGGTTTGTTGGAATTAAGAAAAGTTGACCCCACAAGAGTAAATTTGCAAGTTTCCCTTGCAATGATCCAGCACCGGAAAGCAGAAGTCCTCTTAAAAACTAAACAATATCGTCCTGCCGAAGATCAGTTACACCCCGCAATTATCGATCTCGAGGGCCTGTATAAAGCATCGCCCAATGATCAGCTCATCCGCAACACTTGGATTGATGCCTTGCTGTTGAACGCCGACTTGCCGAAGGACGCCGCAGGAGCGCAGGTTGACAGCTGCAAGATCGTCCAAAACATACTTCAGCCGATCTTAAAAAACAATGAGGATTTCCAGGTGTTAGCGCCCTGGGTCAAAGCACACTCATGCCTAAACGAAACTGCAAAGGCTCAGGCTGCAGTAAAAACTCTGGATAAAATTTCTTACCGCGATCCGAACTATCTGCATTACATTTCCACCCACCCACTGAAAAGGTAGCACCATGACTGATAGCAACAAGGAAATCCTCGGCGGCGCCATAGCAGCAACTCCGTTTATTAATGTACTGGTTTGGGTCAAATCACTGGGCGATGGCGAATATCAGGTCCGCTGTGAGCCACATGCGTTAAAGGTCATGCAGGCAGACACCGTCATTAATTATCAGATTGTTGAAACTTACGGTCAGAACATCATTTTTAGCGGACTTGACGTGACTCCTAAAGATGTCCACCAAATTAGCGACCCGTCGATCAGCAAAAGCGGGAAACTGTTGACTGTAAGTGACGCTAACACTTACAACGGATGGCTCAGTCTGTTTTTGGAATTTACAGACAAGACACTTGGGCGGTCATTTAAACATGACCCTCAAGTGCGCAATGAGACAAAAGCATAACCCTTTTTAGCTGCAACGCCGATTCCGGGACTGTTTCCAAACAGTCCCGGCTATCATCCTGCAAGACTTCTCAGATGATTCTCGCCCATCAATTGCAATTCAAATCCACCGAATACAGCGGTCAGCACCCCGGCACGCGTCTGATCGTCACCGGCGCCGTCCACGGCAACGAAACCTGCGGCACCAAGGCCATCCAGCGCGTGATGCGGGAACTCGACAGCGGCGCCCTCGTCATCCGCAACGGCGCCGTCACCTTCGTACCCATCGCCAACCCGCTGGCCTACGCCAAAGGCGAACGCTTCGGCGACCGCAATCTGAACCGCAATCTTTTCCCCAACGAGAACCCGCAGGATTTCGAGGACCGCGTCGCCAACTGGCTGTGCCCCCTCCTCGCCCGCCACGACGTGCTGCTCGACTTGCACTCGTTCAAGGCCTCCGGCGAACCGTTCGTCATGGTCGGCCCGCGCAACAACGACGGCCCGCTCGAACCCTTCCAGCACGAACAACAGGAACGCGCGATGGCGCGCCGCCTCGGCGTGCGCCGCTTCGTCGACGGCTGGCTGCGCACCTACGGCGCCGGCGTGCAACGCCGCCTGCGCGGCGACAGCCAATTGGAAACCGTCCTGCGCTACGGCATGGGCACCACCGAATACATGCGCAGCACCGGCGGCTACGCGCTGACGCTCGAATGCGGTCAACACACCGATCCGCAAGCGCCCGAAGTCGCCTACCGCGCCATCATGAACACCCTGGCCTTCCTCGGCCTGATCGACGCTCCCTCGCCGCAGCCGATCGCCGACGAGGCGATGGAGGCGCTGAGCATGGTCGCCGTCTACGACAAGGTCAGCGCGGACGATACCTTCACCCGCGCCTGGTCAAGCTTCGATCCAGTCCACAAGGACGAGCAGATCGGCACGCGCGCCGACGGCACGCCGGTGCTGGCCGAGTTCGATGGCCGCATCCTGTTCCCCGACAGCGCGGCCGGCGCCAACAGCGAGTGGTACTACCTCACCCGCGCCAATCCGGGCTTCTGACGCTGAAGATCAGGTGGTGGTGAGCTTGAGCCCGATGATGCCGCCGACGATCATAGCGATGCACGCGAGCCGCACCGCGCTGGCCGGCTCGTCCAACGCGACGATGCCGTAGATCACCGTGCCGACCGTGCCGATGCCGGTCCAGATCGCATAGGCCGTGCCCAGCGGCAGCGTGCGCAGCGCCAGACCCAGCATGCCTATGCTGCCCAGCATCGCGGTCAAGGTCCACAAGGTCGGCATCAGCTTGGTGAAGCCGTGTGTGTATTTGAGTCCGACCGCCCATGTGACCTCCAGCAGGCCGGCGATGATGAGGATGATCCAGGTCATTGCAACTCCAGTTCGCGTGAGCCGAAACTATAACAGTTGCAACAAAATTATGCCCACGCAGGTCTTGCCTCGGGGATAATCAGCGCTCAACTATAAAAAAGGAGCGACCATGCTTTTACTGGCCCAGATCGTCACCGCCGTCGTGGCACTGATACATATCTATATCGTCCTGCTGGAGACGGCGCTGTTCGAGACGCGCGGACGCAAGGTCTTCGGCCTGAGCAAGGAAAAGGCCGACATCGTGCGGCCAGCCATGTCCAACCAGGGTTGCTACAACGGTTTTCTGGTCGCCGCGCTGGTGGTCGGCTTCGTCCATCCGAACCCGGCGATCGCGTCGGCCTTCACAGTGTTCGGCCTGTGCTGCGTGGCCGTGGCCGGCGTTTGGGGAGGCCTGACGGTCAAGCGCAGCATCCTGCTGATCCAGACGCTGCCGGCGGTGATCGCGCTGACGCTGCATTTCGCCGCCTGAGTCCGACCGGCACCTCTCTCCAAATGCAGATTGTCATTTCGTTCACAACCGTGGAACAATCGCTGGACATCTGCACCGGGAGACGCTCATGCAACACGCCAGTTGTACACCGATCGAACCGGAGCTTGCGTTCGGCCCCTACCGGCTGGCGCCATCCAGCCGAACCCTGTCCAAAAACGGTCAACCGGTACCGCTGAACGGGCGCGCCTTCGACCTGTTGCTGGCCCTGGTCGAGCGGGCTGGGGAAGTCGTCAGCAAGCAAGAATTGATCGCCCGCGTCTGGCCCAGCACGGTCGTTGAGGAAAACAATCTGCGCGTGCATGTTGGCACCTTGCGCAAGGCGCTCTCCGGCGATCCGAACGGCCTTCGGTATATTGAGAACGTCGTGGGCCGGGGGTACAGTTTCGTCGCGCCAGTGACCCTTCCCGCCCACACCGCCACGATGCAGCGTAACCCGCCGCCGCGCGACATTCTCGGACGCGACCCAACCCTCAAACAACTGACGACGCTCTGCCACCAGCATCAGTGCGTCACCATCGTCGGTGCGGGCGGCATCGGCAACAGCACAGTCGCGCTGATGGTAGCTGAGGCGCTGACGCCGATCTTCGGTACGCGTATCTACTTTGCAGACGTCGCTCCGGTCACCGACGACCGAAAAACTCGCCGCCGCCGAGGCCACGGCGTGCGGCGGCGATGACATCCTCTCATTACGGCTAGTCCATCAGGGCTTGAGCGAGGTCCGCGCACCGCTAAGTATTCAGGCCGCCGCCGCGCCGCCGAACGGTTTGCGGGCGAGCTGATTCAGCCGGCGCACCTGCAAGGTCGCGCCGATGACGAACAGCACGAACATCGCGCCGGTGATGACCTTGAGCTCGGGCGCCTCGGCGTTCGGCAGGATCGGCGCGCCCATCGGCACGCGGGTCAAGGTCTCGGTCACTGCGGGAATCATGTGGAAGAAGAACGTCAGCGACAGCAGCACCGTTTGCAGCGCCGCTCTGGCGGCAACCTTCCACGCCACGGCCAGCACCACCAAGGTGATCACGCCGAGCGCGTGCGGCTTGCCGAAGCCGCCATGCTGGAAAATGCCGAAGCCGGTCAGGCAGGTCAGGATCGTCATGACCAGATAGGTCTTGCCGGCGCCGTTGCCCAGGTCGATGCGCTTGTCGCGGACAAAGCCGACGATGCCGGCGCCGACGGCGACCAGGCTGATGAGTGTATGGATAACGCCGAGTGTGGTCAGGCCGAACATGGTGCACTCCTTCGTCGCGGGGATCGGGGGTGGGACCATGTTAGGCGCACCGCATCGGGCGGCGCGAGTAAAACAATATAAAAAGATATAAACCGGTGCGTACCGGTGCTCAGCTCCCCAGCGGCGGCTTGACGACGGACATGCTCGGCAACGTGATGGTCTGCACCACCACCGGCGTGGTTTCGGTCTGCGGCCGCGAGCCGCTGCCGCGCAGCGCCAGCAGCCAGCCGATGCCGTCGAACCAGAACGGCGCGCCCAGCGACGAGGCGAAGGCGGTGACGATCCAGCCCATCAACGCGAACGCCAGCGCGCCGAGGAAGGCCGCCATGCCCTTGCCGGCGGCGGCGTCAAAGCGCGACGACGGCCAGCCGATCGGCAGCTTTTCCACCATCTGCCATTCTTTTTTGGCGATGGCGGCCTGCTCCAGCGGCGTGGCAGCCGGCGCGCCGGCGACTGGCGGAACCGGCGGCTTGACGCGGCCGCTGGCGACGCCGTCGGCGCCCTGCTGCGCCAGTTGGGCCGCCACTTGGTCGTCGCCCCACAGGCGCTTGCTCAATTCGATCGCGTCGATGTTCATCGAGGCGGCGTAGAACAGGCCGACGCAAAACAGCACCAGCTGCGAGCGCCGCTTGTACCAGCCGGTGATGCGCTCCATTACAGTTTCGTACCAGATGCGGACGGCGTTTTCCAGCGCGGCCACATCGTCCGGGCCCTCGCCCATGATCGCCAGCAGCGTTCGGGTCAGGCCCTCGTTGCCGACCTGCGCCAGCAGCATCGCTGCCGTCTGCGTCTTGCCGTATTTGGCCGTCAGGGTCGACACGAAGGCGCGCGCGAAAATGGTCGACGGAATGTACGACGGCATGCGGCCCTGCTGCGCCATGCCCTGGATCAGCGGATGCGCCATGACTGCGGCCGTCAGCGACCCGGCGCCCAGCTTGTCGAGGCCGAAGCCGGTGTCGACGCGCAGCAGCCGCATGATCGATGGGATAATGCCGCGCAGGCGCGGTTTGCCGGCGGACTCGTGCAGCATCGTCAGCACGCCGTCGAGCAGCACCTTGGCGCGGGTCTGGAACAGCGAGGCGATCGCCTCGCGCGTCGCGCTGCACAGCAGGCTGACCGCGAGGAAGGTGTACGACAAGCCGATGGCCACATCCAGATAATGACTCGACATACAGCCCCCGTTAAAATTTGGTCAATGTTCCAGTAACATAAAGGATTTTTCGGCCGCAAGCCAGCCGCAAGCACGAATTTCGTTTATATCGTAAGATGCCGATATTGAAATCGGAAAAAAGCGATACATATATCGTCATAAGACGATTTCATTTTTTGACCCAGGTGAACCTCAGATGGACATAGACGCGATACACAAGGCCCTTGCCAACCCGATGCGGCGCCAGATTCTGGCGTGGCTGAAGGATCCGGAGCAGTACTTCCCGGATCAGGCGCACCCGCACAAGTTCGGCGTGTGCGCTGGCCAGATCGACCATCGCGCCGCGCTGTCGCAATCGACCGTGTCGGCACACTTGTCCATTCTGCTCAAGGCCGGCCTGATCACGTCTCACCGGGTCGGGCAATGGAACTACTTTAAACGCGATGAAGCGACCATCCAGGCCTTCATCGACCAAATGACACTATAGGAAATTCGACATGGCTAACCTCTTCGACCCGATCACCATCGGCGACCTTACGCTGAAAAACCGCATCATCATGGCGCCGCTGACGCGCGCCCGCGCCATCGGCGGCGCCCGCGTGCCGAACGCGCTGATGGCCAAGTACTACGAGCAGCGCGCCAGCGCCGGCCTGATCCTGAGCGAGGCGACCTCGGTCACGCCGCAGGGCGTGGGCTACGCCGACACCCCGGGCCTGTGGTCGGACGAGCAGGTCGAAGGCTGGAAGGAAGTGACGGCGGCGGTGCACAAGGCCGGCGGCGTGATCTTCGCGCAGCTGTGGCACGTGGGCCGCATCTCCGATCCGGAGCTGCTGAACGGCGAAGCACCGGTGGCGCCAAGCGCGATCGCGGCCGAAGGCCACGTCAGCCTGCTGCGTCCGATGCGCCCGTATTCGGTGCCGCGCGCGCTGGAAACGGAAGAACTGGCGGGCATCGTCGCCGCCTACAAGAAAGGCGCGGAAAACGCCAAGAAGGCCGGCTTCGACGGCGTGGAAATCCACGGCGCCAACGGCTACCTGCTCGACCAGTTCCTGCAAGACAAAACCAACCAGCGCACCGACAACTACGGCGGCCCGATCGAAAACCGCGCTCGCCTGATGCTGGAAGTAACCGATGCCTGCATCGAAGTCTGGGGCGCCGACCGCGTCGGCATGCACCTGGCGCCGCGCCGCGACTCGCACGACATGGGCGACTCCGATCCGGCGGCCACCTTCGGCTACGTCGCGCGCGAACTGGGCAAGCGCAAGATCGCCTTCATCTGCGCGCGTGAAGCGGTGGGCGAGGACAGCCTGGGACCGTTGCTGAAGAAGGAATTCGGCGGCGTCTACATCGCCAACGAAAGCCTGGACAAGCAGAGCGCGCAGAAGCTGCTGGATGCCGGCACGGCCGACGCCGTCGCCTTCGGCAAAGCGTTCATCTCGAATCCGGATCTGCCGCGCCGCCTGCAGACCGAAGCGCCGCTCAACGAGTGGAAGCCGGAGACGTTCTACGGCCAGGACGGCGTTGGTTACACCGACTACCCAGCCTTGGCGTCGTAATTCGGGCGGGCCGCTGGCGGCTCGTGGCGGATTACGCTACGCTAATCCGCCACGAGCCGCCAACGGCCCAAACCATCAACGCGGCTGGGTGTAATTGACCGGCACGTACTGATACCCCTTGCCATGCGCGCGCACGTGGCCCAGCCCCGGGAACGACAGGTGCGCCGCACCAATCAAATAGCCACCCTTGGCGGCGGCTGCGAACGCTTCCTTGCGCTGGGCGATGGCGATCGTGCTGTCGCTGTCGAACTCGATGCCCACGCCGGGATCGTCAAACTGCACGCCCTGCACGTGCAACAAATCCCCCAGCAACACGAGCTTCTGCCCCTTGCTCTCGATCACGTAGGTGATGTGGCCTGGCGTGTGTCCGCCGTTGAAGTAGGACTTGATCCCCGGCACCAGCTCGGTGTTGGCGACGATGGCCTGGAACTTGCCGGCCTTAACGTACGGATTGATCGACAACATCGCCCCCAGGAAATCGTCCTTGCCTTCCGGCGGCGCCTTGTCCAGATTGGCCTGGCTCAGATAGTAATCCGCGTCGAGCTTGCCCGCGCGGACGATGGCGTTCGGGAATACGCGCTGCTCGTTGCTCGCCAGACCGCCGAGGTGGTCGCCGTGCATGTGCGTGATGTAAATCTCGTCGACCTGCTCCGGCTTGTAGCCAGACGCCTTCAGGTTGCCCAGCAACTGCCCCAACGTCGGGCCGAACAGGCTGGCGGCGCCCGCGTCGATCAGCACCAGCTTGCTGCCCGTATTGATCAGGAAACCGTTGACCGACGTTTGAATCGGGCTCTTCTCGAACACCTTGGCCAGCGCCGCGTCGGTCTTGGCCGGCGGCTGCTTGAGCAGCTTGTTGACCGGCAGGTCCAGCGTGCCGTCGTTCAGCACGGTCACTTCGAAGTCGCCGAGGGTGGTGCGATAAAAGCCCGGCGCCTGGAACTTGGCCATCGGCGCCGCGGCCTGGGCCGCTGTGGCCGGGAAGGCGCCTACGATGGCCACGGCGAAGGCGGCACGTTGGAATTTAGTCGAGATCATGGCTGCCCTTTTTTTTGAGAATTATCAGGACCGCTACAATACCTCAAATGCACTAATTTGTGCCGGCCCGTGGCAAATCCGCGCCGCCGGCCGCAAAAACCTATCGACAAAACACCGCCCGTCGCCTATGATGAATAATAATCATTCTCATTTAAATGCAGCCGGTGTCCGTCGATCAGCTTACCTCCAATCCCGTCGAAACTCTCTACCTTGATCACCACACGTGGCTGCGCGGATGGCTCCAGCGCAGGCTGAACAACAGCAGCGACGCCTCCGACCTGGCCCAGGATACCTTCGTCAACGTCATCACGACCGGCTATGCGGGCGACATCCGCGAACCGCGTCCCTTCCTCGCCACCATCGCCCGCCGCCTGCTGGCGCACCGCCACCGCCGCCATCTGCTGGAGACCGCCTATCTGGAAGCGCTGGCCGCCCTGCCCGACGCCCACATACCGGCCCCGGAACAACGCCTGATGGCGATCGAGGCGCTGCAGGAAATCGACCGCGCGCTGGACGGCCTGCCGCGCGCCGTCAAGGAAGCTTTTTTGCTGGCGCAACTCGAAGGCTTGACCTATGACCAGATCGCCGCGCGCCTGCGGGTGTCGGCCAGCTCGGTGAAGCAATACCTGACGCGCGCCGACCGACAGGCCCTCGAGGTGGTCGGCGCGCGGCTGCGGGGCTTGCATGGAGCGGCGGCCTACCGCGCCCTCTCCCCGGTGGCGACCGACCGGCGCAAGACGATGGCGCTGCTGTTGGGCATCGGCGTGGCCGGCGCGGCCGGCGCGCTGGCTTTCCGTTCGGAGCCCTGCCAACGGCTGGCCGCCGACCTGCACACCGGCGTCGGCGAGCGCCGCGCGTGGACCTTGTCGGATGGCACGCGCCTGATGCTCAACACCGCCAGCGCGGTCAACATCGAGTTCGACGGCCGGCGGCGGCTGCTCAAGCTGGTCGCCGGTGAAATCATGATCGTGACCGGCCATGCCGAGGCCGGCATCGAGCGCCCTTTCCTCGTGCAAACGGCCGACGGCCGCGTGCAAGCGCTGGGCACGGCCTTCACCGTGCGCCAGCTCGCCGGCCAGACCGAAGTGAGCGTACAGAAAGGCGCCGTGCAAGCCACGCCCGCCGACGCGCCGCGCGACGCGCGCATGCTGCGCGCCGGGGAGCGGACGATCTTCTCGGCGACGCGGATCGCGGCGCCCACCCCGGCCGCCGCCGACAGCACCGCCTGGACCCGGGGCGCCATCGTCGCGGACAATATGCGCCTCGCGGATTTCCTCGCCGAACTGGGCCGCCACCGCCATGGCGTGCTGCGTTGCGATCCGGCGGTGGCCGATTTGCGCTTCTCCGGCGTGTTTCCGCTCACCGATACCGGCGCGATCCTGTCCATGCTGCCGAACTCCCTGCCCGTCCGCATCAGCTCGCGCACGGCGTATTGGGTCACCGTCGAAAAAAAATAAAACTTTTCCTGCCCGATTTACTTTCTCGCGGCACCTATCAGGTAAGCACCCCACTTTCACTTACTTGAGGAACAACCATGCAAAACCAGTTCAAGCGGCGGCCGATCGCCTGCGCTATCTCCCTGTTGATGTGTCTGGGCGGCGCCTTGCCGCCGGCGCAGGCGCAAAGCGCGCCGGCGCAGAACCAGGCGCAGCAGTTCAACATCGCCGCCGGCCCGCTGGGTCCCGCCCTGCGCCACTTCGCCATGACGGCGGGCATCCCACTGACCTTCACCGCCGACCAGACCGGCGATAAGCACACCGCGGGACTGCGCGGCATCTTCATCCAACAGGACGGCTTCGCCGAATTGCTGAAGGGCACCGGGCTGGAAGCGGTGCGCATGGACAATGGCGGTTACGTGCTGCGCGCGGCCGGGCCGCAGGCCGCCAGGGAAACCGCGCTGCCCACGGTGACCGTCAGCTCGACCCGCCCCATGACCACCGAGGGCACCGGCTCCTACACGACCGCCGCCACCAACACCGCGACCCGGCTGGAACTGTCGCCACGCGAAACGCCGCAATCCGTCAGCGTCCTGACGCGGCAGCAAATCGAGGACCAAGGCCTGGTCACGCTGGACGACGCGGTCCAGAGCATCACCGGCCTGGTGATGCAAAAGGGCTACTACGCGGGCAACTCCGGCAGTTTCAGCGCGCGCGGCTTCCCGATCACCAATATGATGCTTGACGGCGTGCCGACCAGCATGGGCGCCAACGGCACCTTCAACGCGGACAACGCCGACCTGGTGATCTACGACCGGGTGGAGGTGGTACGCGGCGCCAACGGCCTGACCAGCGGCAGCGGCAATCCCTCGGCCGCCATCAATCTGGTGCGCAAGCGTCCGACCGCCGAACGCCAGGTATCGCTGACGGCCAGCGCGGGCCGCTGGAACGACTATCAGCTGCAACTCGACGCGGCCAACGCGCTCAACGAGGCCAAGACCCTGCGCGGCCGCGCCGTGGTCAGCGTTCAGGACAAGGACATGTTCTACGACGTCGCGCACGACCGCACCGAACAACTGTATGGCATCCTGGAGGCCGACCTCGCCCGCGATACCACGCTGACCGTCGGCGCCCACTACCGCAAGCTCGAACACACCGGCGGCTACCAGGATTTTCCAACCCGCGACGACGGATCGTCCCTGAACCTGCCACGCACGGCGAATCTCGGCAACGCCTATGATTTCTGGGACCAGACCGACAAGACCGTGTTCGCCGACGTCGATCACCGCTTCGGCAAAGGCTGGAAAGCCCGCGTCTCAGTGATCCGGAAGTGGCAGGATGTCGACACCATGTTCTCCGGCTTCGGCGGCGCCGAGGGCTCGACCACGCAGAACACCCAGGCCTACAAGCTGGATAACCAACAGAGCAGTTTCGACGCGACGGTCGGCGGTCCGTTCTCGCTGCTGGGGCGCGGGCACGAGGTGTCCGTCGGCCTGAGCCACCGGAAGGCCCAGAACGACAACTTCGGGGACTGGGGCGCGCGCGCGACGCCTCTGGCGGTCGACCCGTTCAACTGGAATCACCACGCCGCCACGCGCCCCACCGCCAACTACCAGCGCTGGCGCACGCAAAGCACGGTGCGCGAGAGCGGCCTGTATGGATCGGCGCGCTTTAGCATCACCGATCCGCTGTCGGTCATCGTCGGCGCGCGCTCGAGCTGGTACGAATTCACCAACGACGGCAACCATACCGGCTACAAGGTCGCGCGCGAGATCACGCCGTACGCCGGCGTGGTCTACGACCTGGACGCGCGCCACTCGCTGTACGCCAGCTGGACCGAGATCTTCCAGCCGCAAAGCGCGGTGGACATCAACGGCGACCTGCTCAAGCCCGTCACCGGCACCAACTACGAGGCAGGCATCAAGGGCGAATATTTCGACGGCCAGCTCAACGCCAGCCTGGCGGTGTTCCAGGTCAGCCAGGAGAACCGCGCGATGACCGATCTCGGCGGCCCCTCGCCCTGCCCCGGCACCGCCTCGACCTGGTGCTCGCGCGCGGCGGGGGAAGTGGAAAGCAAGGGCATCGAGATGGAGGTCGGCGGCGAGCTGTCGCCGGGCTGGCAGGCGACGGCCGGCTACACCTACGTCGCCGCCAAATACGTCAGCGACTCCGATGCCTCCAACATAGGCAAATTGTTCGACGCGGATTTGCCGCGCCATCAATTCAAGGTGTCGACCAGCTACCACCTGCCGGGGGATTTGAACCGCTGGCGTGTCGGCGGCTCGCTGTCGGCGCAGAACGCGGTCTACTCGTCCGACAATCCGAACATCCGCCAGGGCGGCTACACGGTCGTCGGGCTGCACGCAGCCTACCAGTTCGACGACCATCTCAGCCTGCGCCTGAACGTGAACAACGCCTTCGACAAGACGTACCACCAGATCGGCTGGACCGCCGGCGGCAACAGTTATGGCACGCCGCGCAGCGCGACCGTGACCTTGAACTACAAGCTGTAGGGTCGGAACCGCTTGCCCCGTCAAGGTCGCCAATATAGAATGCGGGCGCGGTTTTTGACGAGGTCCATGCCAGCCTGTCAAGAGTGATAAAAAGATAAAACAAGGACAGGGTGGGATGGATGAGCGATTTTGAATTGAAACCGGCGGCGCTGCCGACCTTGGCGCAGCGCCTGTCGCTGCGCGCGCTGAACCTGGTGGGCTGGCGCGTACTTTACCGCCCGCTGCCGGGCCCGCGCGGCATCATGCTCATCTACCCGCACACGTCGAACTGGGACTTTCCCATCGGCCTGCTGTGCAAATGGGCGCTGAACCTGCCGTTCCGCTGGCTGGCCAAGGACTCGCTGTTCAAATCACCGCTGGGCAAATGGTTCCGCGCGATGGGCGGCGAGCCGGTCGAACGCGGCACGCCGAGCGGCACCATCAAAACGCAGGCGGCGCGCATGAACGCGGCCGACTGGTACTGGGTCGGCATCACGCCGGAGGGCACGCGCGCCTATCGTCCCTACTGGAAGAGCGGCTTCTATCACCTGGCGCTGGAGGCCAAGGTGCCGCTGGTGCTGGTGTATTTCGACTACCCGAGCAAGACGCTCGGCTTGGTGGACCACGTGTTCCTGACCGGCAACCAGGAGACCGACCTTGCCGCCATCCGCGCCGGTTTCGCGGGCCATCAGGGTCTGTATCCGGAAAACGCGGCGCCGATCGTGCTGTCAGAGCGCCGCGCCGAGCCGCGCGAATAATCGCAACCGTCGTTTAAACCGTCGCCGCCAGCATCACGCCGGTGGCGGCGATCGCCGCGCCGGATACCTTCACCGCCAGCGCGGGGCTGATGCGGCCCAGCATCCTGCCGCTGTAGACCAGCACCGTACTGGCCAACAGCAGGCCGAAGGCGCTGGCCGCCGCCGGCAATTCGTGGCCGTGCGCGTTGCCGTGCAGGACCGCGAACACGCCCACCATCGTCACGCCCACCGCCGCCGGCAGGCGCGCCGCCACCGCGATCAGCACACCCATCGTCGCCACCGTCAACGCGATGCCGGTTTCCAGGCCGGGGATCGTCAGGCCGGCCACGCCGGTCAGCACGCCGACCAGCACCATGCCGATGAAGGTCGCCGGCAGCCATTTGGCGTTCGGCTGGCGCACGCTCCAAATGCCCACGGCAAGCATCGCCAGCAAGTGATCCAGGCCAGTGAAGGGATGGGCGAAGCCGCTGAGGAAGTCGTGCGCGTGGGCGCCGCCGGCTTGAGGGTGGGCGGCGGCGGCGGTGCTGGCCAGTGCCAGAATGAGTGCAAGCGCGGATTTTTTGGACATGTGATCTCCTGTTTAAGTATGCGTTTCGAAGATACACGTAGGGCGGATTAGCGCAGCGTAATCCGCCGTGCATGTGCTGCCGGCGGCTCATACATGGCGGATTACGGCGTGCCGCCTAATCCGCCCTACGTGTCTCTGTGGTTATGCTGTTTTCCCGTTTCCCGTTTCCTGGTTATGCGGCGTGCGGGGTCTGTCCCAAAAGTCCCTGCTCGCGGATGAAATCGATGACGGCGGCGACGCCGTCGCCGCTGCGAAGATTGGTGAAGATGAACGGACGCGCGCCGCGCTGCTGCTTGGCGTCGCGCGCCATCACGTCCAGATCCGCGCCCACATGCGGCGCCAGGTCGGTCTTGTTGATGATCAGCAGATCGGAGCGCGTGATGCCGGGACCACCCTTGCGCGGAATCTTCTCGCCACCAGCAACGTCGATCACGTAGATCGTCAAATCCGACAACTCCGGGCTAAAGGTGGCCGCCAGATTATCGCCGCCGGATTCGACCAGTATCAGATCCAGATTCGGAAAATCCGCCTGCATGCGGGCGATCGCCTCCAGATTGATCGAGGCATCCTCGCGGATCGCCGTGTGCGGGCAACCGCCGGTCTCCACGCCCATCAGACGCTCGGCCGGCAGCGCGTCGGCGCGCAGCAGGATCTCCATGTCTTCCTTGGTGTAGATGTCATTGGTGATGACAGCCATGTCGAACTGGTCGCGCATGCCCTTGCAGAGCATTTCGCACAAAGCGGTTTTTCCGGAACCGACCGGACCACCGATGCCGACGCGTAAAGGATTGGAAGTATTCATATGTTTTATATTGTTTATCTGGTTATGATCTATAAAGACGGCTGTACTGGACCTCGTGCCGCATCGACAGCAGCGACAATCCCGGCGCCCAGTTGCACATATCGTCATCGGAAACGGTTTGCGCGTGACGTGCCGCAGCTTCGATATCCTCGCGGAGCGACAGCAGCATCCGCTGGCCGGCCACCTGCCCTAGCGGCACGGACTTGACGCATACCAGCACCTGGTTCTCTGCCCACGCGAACAGCATCGCCAACAGCGCGGCGTCGTGCGGAATCTCCAGCGCCGCCACCGCGCAGGCGAAGGCCGTCGGCAGCGCCACTTCCGGCTCGCCTTGCAGCTGCGCCAGCATCGCGGCGTCGACGATACCCAGCTCGGCCACCAGCTTGGTCAGCGAATATCCCATCTGGATCGTCTCGGCGCGGAATTCGGCGCTGTCGCGCGAGGCGATGAAACGCTCGCTCCACTCGGCCACCGCCGCCCAGTCGCGGCGCGACCAGGCCCGCATCAGCCGCCAGGCGACCGGCGCCTCCCACTGCGCCACCACCTCGTGCAGGTGGCGCAGTATCCATGCGCGCGCCTGCTCGGCGTTGGTGACCATGCCATTTTCCAGCGCGGCCTCCAGCCCCTGCGAATAGCTGTACGCGCCGATCGGCAGGGCCGGACTGGCGAATTGCAGCAGATTCAATAATGCGGATGCTTGCATCAGAATAAGCTCACCGTTGGCTCACTTCGGATCGCTGGGACGGTGGATCTTCTGGCGCAGCGGGATCGGCGCCAGCGGATGGTGGCCGCCGTCGTCGTGGTGCGCGTGACCGCCGCCGTAGGCGCCCGATTCCGGCTCGAAGGCGGCCTGTTCCTCCTCTACTTTGGCGCCCAGGCCGGCCAGCATTTCCTTGAGCACGGCGTCAGCGCGAATGCGCAGGAAGCCGTCGCCGACCTGCGCCTGCGTGTGGCGGTTACCGAGATGGAAGGCGCAGCGCAGCAAGGTATGGGCGTCGGCGCAGGTGACCTTGTAGGTCGGCTCCGGCGCGGCCACCACCTTGACCACGCGCTTGTCCTCGCCGGTCAGCAGGTCGCCGTCGCGCAGTACGGTGCCGCGCACGGTGAAGACGGCGACGTCCTCGCCGGTGTCCAGCGTGGCGCGCAGGCGGCATTTCTCGCGCAGTTCGTAAGGCAGCACCAGCTGCGCGGCGATATCGGCCGCCGCGTGGTCGGCCGCTGAAAGTTTGGTATGAAGTGTCAGCATAAGTATTTAAAACAGGAAGTAACGCTGCGCCATCGGCAGCACGGAGGCCGCTTCGCAGACCAGCAGCTCGCCGTCGGCGCGCACTTCGTAGGTTTCGGGATCGACTTCCATCTTCGGCGTGGCGCCGTTGTGGATCATATGGCTCTTGCGCAGCGCGCGCATGTCCTTGGCGACGATGAGGGTTTTGTTCAGTTTGAGCTTGTCGCCGATGCCTTCGTCGAACGCCGCCTGCGAGACGAAGGTGAACGATTTTTTCAGCCCGCCGCCGAAGGCGCCGAACATCATCCGGTAATGCACCGGCTGCGGCGTCGGGATCGACGCGTTCGGGTCGCCCATCTGCGCGGCGGCGATCATGCCGCCCTTGAGTATCGTCGAGGGCTTGACGCCGAAGAAGGCCGGCTTCCACAGCACCAGGTCGGCGATCTTGCCCACTTCCACCGAGCCCACCGCGTGCGCGATGCCGTGCGTGATGGCCGGGTTGATGGTGTACTTGGCGACGTAGCGCTTGACGCGGAAGTTGTCGTTGCGCGAGGAGTCCGGCGCCAGCGGTCCGCGCTGCACCTTCATCTTGTGCGCCGTTTGCCAGGTACGCATGATGACCTCGCCGACCCGGCCCATGGCCTGCGAGTCGGACGACATCATCGAGATGGCGCCGATGTCGTGCAGGATGTCCTCGGCGGCGATGGTCTCGCGGCGGATGCGCGACTCGGCGAAGGCCACGTCCTCGGCGATCGCCGCGTCCAGGTGGTGGCAGACCATCAGCATGTCGAGGTGCTCGTCGAGCGTGTTGACGGTGAACGGGCGGGTTGGATTGGTCGACGACGGCAGCACATTGCTCTCGCCGACGGCGGCGATGATGTCCGGCGCATGGCCGCCGCCCGCCCCTTCCGTGTGGAAGGTGTGGATGGTGCGGTCCTTGAAGGCTGCCAGGGTATCGGCCAGATAACCGCCCTCGTTGAGCGTGTCGCTGTGGATCGCCACCTGCACATCCATCTTGTCGGCCACGCTCAGGCAGTTGTCGATGGCGGCCGGCGTGCTGCCCCAGTCCTCGTGCAGTTTGAGGCCGATGGCGCCGGCGCGCACCTGCTCCTCCAGCGGCGCCGGCAGGCTGACGTTGCCCTTGCCGAGGAAGCCCAGGTTCATCGGAAAGGCGTCGGCCGCGCCCAGCATCGAATGCAGGTGCCACGGTCCCGGCGTGCAGGTGGTGGCCGACGTGCCGGCCGACGGCCCGGTGCCGCCGCCGATCATCGTCGTCACGCCGCTCATCAAGGCTTCCTCGATCTGCTGCGGGCAGATGAAGTGGATGTGGGTGTCGACCCCGCCGGCGGTGACGATCATGCCTTCGCCGGCGATGATCTCGGTGGCGCCGGCGATGGCCATCGTCACGCCGGACTGGATGTCCGGGTTGCCGGCCCTGCCGATGGCGGCGATCATGCCGTCTTTCAGGCCGATGTCGGCCTTGACGATACCCCAGTGGTCGATGATGATCGCGTTGGTGATGACCGTGTCCATCACCATCGGATCGGAGCGCACGCGCTGCGACTGGCCCATGCCGTCGCGGATCACTTTGCCGCCGCCAAATTTGACTTCTTCGCCGTAGATGGCGTAATCGTGCTCGATTTCGATAAACAGTTCGGTGTCTGCCAGACGGACGCGGTCCCCTTTGGTGGGACCGAACATCTCCGAGTAGGCGCGGCGCGAGATTGTAGCCATGTTAGCCTTTTGTTATTAGCTTTTCGGTGGGTTGGTATCCAGCTTGCCCATCACTTTTCCATTGAAGCCGTAGACCTTCTGGTCCCCGCCCAGCTTCACCAGTTCGACGGTGCGCTGTTGTCCCGGCTCGAAGCGCACGGCGGTGCCGGCGGCGATGTTCAGGCGCCGCCCGTAAGCCTTCCAGCGTTCGAACTTGAGCTCCGTGTTCACCTCGAAGAAGTGGAAGTGCGAGCCGACCTGCACCGGCCGGTCGCCCTGGTTGGTCACCACGACGCTCTCGGTTTCGCGGCCCTCATTGAGGCCGATCTCGCCCTCCGTGAGCAGATATTCACCGGGTATCATAGTGAGCTCCTTGAAAAAGGTGTCTTGGGGTAGTTCGGGTTGGAACGTAAATGGGTATTCATGATGCGATTCAGGGTATCGGGTTGTGCACGGTGACCAGTTTGCTGCCGTCGGGGAAAGTGGCTTCCACCTGGATGTCCGGGATCATCTCCGGTATCCCTTCCATGACCTGGTCGCGCGTCAATATCTGCGTGCCGTCGGCCATCAGCTGGGCCACCGACTTGCCGTCGCGCGCGCCCTCCATGATGGCGCAGGTGATCAGCGCGATCGCCTCCGGATAATTCAGTTTCAGGCCGCGCGCGAGGCGGCGCTCGGCCACGATGCCGGCGGTGAAGATCAGCAGTTTGTCTTTTTCTCTTGGGGTCAGATCCATGTTCGGGGTTCCAGTATCAGGTTTGCCAGATGCGCGGCGTGACGGCCTCGCGTTCCAGCAGATGCGGGCGCACGCGGCGCCACACGGTGAGCATGAGGCGGCGCGCGGTTTCGCTGTCATCGCCCAGATGGCGCGCCACCAGCACGCCCTTGGTGTGGGTGATGCCGAAGGCGTGTTCGCCATCGGCGGCGATGTCGGCGCGGATCTGGGACAGCAACTCGGTCAGCACGGCGGCCGGCAGCGCTTTGCCGGCGGCGATCAGGGTGGCGCAGACGGTGTGGCCGTTCAACGCCAGCGGACTGCCCAGACGACCGCCGACCATCGCGCCCTGCTCCCACCAGATCAATTTGCCGTCGCGACGGATGCTGCTGCGCTGCGTGACGGTGCCGGTGTTGAATACCTCGCCGGAGCCGCGACGGCCCATGCAGAGGATCTCGCAGCCGATGAAGGTGGCGCCGACGGCCAGTTCCACGTGCTGCTCCAGCACCACGTTAGCGGTATCAAAAAAGATGGTTTCCTGTGGCAGCCATTCGAGGGCGGCGCTTTCGTTCAAGTGCAGGTGGACGACCTGGCGCGAGACCTTGCCATTGGCCTTGTACCATTTGGCGGCGCCCGGCGTGGTGATGAAGGCGTGGGCGCGGTCGCCGACGCCGATATCGATCGCCAGCTGGTCGCCGCCGACCACGCCGCCCGGCGGATGGACCACGATGGCGTGGCACACCTTGCCGTCTTCGGGGTACAGGGCCTTCTGCACGCGCAGGGGACCGAAGTGGATATTGTTGAACAGCCGCGTGGTGCCGGCATCGTCCGCGAATCCGAGCGTGAGACTGGCCTGCCAGGCTGCATGGGCGGCGCTGGCGACGAGGTCGGACGATGCGGTGCAATCAGGCATAACTTAGTGGTTTTATAAATAATGTCTGTACTATGCAAGCCGTGTGCCAGCAGAAAATCCGACCCGGGCAGCGCGAGGCAAGGTTATTGCACCAAATTGAGTCGCAGGCACCAAAATAGTGCGTTTTGGCGCGTGAATATTATTGACTCACCCTCAACTATGCTTTGCTCGCCGAGGTCTTTGTGCGCGACGCCTCCCCCGCCATACTGAATGCATCCAATTTCAACAGGAGCACGACATGAAGGTATTCGTCACAGGCGCGGCAGGGTTTATCGGCGGTTCGATCGCTGCGGGGCTGGTCAAGGCCGGCCACCATGTCACCGGGCTGGTTCGCAAACCAGAGCAAATCGAGGAACTCAAGAAGATCGGCGTGACCGGGGTGGTCGGCACGCTCGACGACCGCGATTTGCTGATCACGCAGGCGCGGTCGGCGGACGCCGTCATCAACGCGGCCAGCAGCGACAATCGCGCAGCCGTGGAAGCCATCATCGACGGGCTTTCCGGCTCGGGCAAGGTGTTCCTGCACACCAGCGGCTCGAGCATCGTCGGCGACGCCTCGGGTGGACTGGGCACCGACCGCATTTATTACGAGGACCAACTGCCGGAACCGACGCCGGACAAGGCGGCCCGCGTCGCCATCGACAACCTGGTGCTGGCCGCCGCCGGCAAGGGCGTGCGTTCGGCGGTGCTGTGCAATACACTGATCTACGGCCACGGCGCGCTGCCGCGCGATAGCGTGCAGTTGCCACGCCTGCTCAAACAGGCGCGCAAGAGCGGCACCGTGCGCCATGTGGGGCCGGGGTTGAACATTTGGTCCAATGTACATATCGACGATGTGGTCGATCTGTATTTGCTGGCCCTGGAGAAGACCGAAGCTGGCGCGTTTTATTTCGTCGAAAGCGGCGAAGCATCGTTCCGCGATATGACGGCGGCGATGGCGCGCGCGCTCGATATGGGCGAGGCGCAGGATTGGCCGCTGGAGCAGGCCAAAGAGGAGTGGGGGTATGAGATGGCGTCGTACGGGCTGGGGTCCAACAGTCGCGTGCGGGGCAAGCGCGGGCGCGAGCAGTTGGGGTGGAAGCCGCACCGGCCGTCGGTGCTCGAGTGGATCGGCGGGGATATGTTGGGTCGTCCGGCTGGCGCCTGACTCCGCAAGGGCCGCTGGCGGATCTATGGCGGATTACGGCGTTCCGCCTAATCCGCCCTACGTGAATCAACGAGGTATACACGTAGGGCGGATTAGCGAAGCGTAATCCGCCATCTACGAGCCGTCGCCGGCCTTAATCCAGATTCGGATAAGGGCTCTTGCCACCCTCCTTGATGAACAAATCGATACGCGCCTCCAGCACCGGCAGCGGCACCGAACCCAGTTGCAGCACCGTGTCGTGGAAGGCGCGGATATCGAACTTCGATCCCAGCGCCGCCTCGGCCTTCTTGCGCGCGTTGATGATGCTCATCTCGCCCAGATAATACGACAGCGCCTGCCCCGGCCACGAGATATACCGGTCGACCTCCGTCTCGATCTCGTGCTCCGACAGCGCCGTATTGGCCTTCAAATAATCCTGCGCCTGCTTACGCGTCCAGCCCTTGCTGTGGATACCGGTATCGACCACCAACCGCGAAGCCCTCCACGCCTGGTAACTGAGCATGCCGAACACCTCGTACGGCGTCTCATACATCCCCATCTCGACACCCAGCCGCTCGCTGTACAGCGCCCAGCCTTCGCCATAAGCCGAAATATAAGCGTTGCGGAACGCCGGACGGCCCTTCTGCTCCATCGCCACCGGCATCTGGAAAGCGTGTCCCGGCGCCGATTCGTGCAGCGTCAGCGCCGGCATGCTGTACAACGCGCGCGACGGCAGGTTGTAGGTATTGACCAGATAAACACCCGGACCACCGCGCCCCGACGTGTAGAACGGCGCCTGGTCGTCCGGCACCGGAATCACGGCGAAGCGGCGGCGCGGCAGATAGCCGAAGTACTGGCCAACCTTGGCGTCGAACTTCTTCGCCACCCACGCGGAGCGCATCAGCAACTCCTCCGGCGTCTTGGCGTAGAAGCGCGAATCGGTGCGCAGGAACTGCAGGAAGGCCGGCAGGTCGCCATCGAAGCCGGTCTGCTTGATCACGTCCAGCATCTCGGCGCGGATCTTGGCCATTTCGCTGACGCCGATCTGGTGGATCTCGTCGGCGCTCATCGTGGTGGTGGTGAATTCGACGATCTTCGACTGGTAGTAGGCCTTGCCGTCGGGCAGATTCTCCGCCGCCAGGTCCTCGCGCGATTTCGGCACATACTCCTCGCGCATGAACTTGAGCAGATTGCGGTACGAAGGCAGCACGTAGGTCTCGATCGCCTTGACGCCCTCCGCCCGCAGTTCTTCCTGCCGCGCCGCCGGGATGGTGGTCGGCATGCTCTTGAACGGCATGTAGAACACCGTGTCCTGCGGCGTCTTGGCCTCGGTCACCGAAGTGATGGAGCTATCGCGGCCGATCAGCGTGACCTTCGGCGGCGTGAAGCCGCGCGCCATCCCGGCCCGCATGTTGACGATCTGGTCGTTGAAGTAGCGCGGCACGTCCGACATCTGCTTGATGTAGTCCTGGTATTCCTTTTCCTTGGTCAGCGTGTTGCGCGCGGCGGACGCCATGTTGGACCAGAAGGCCGTGTCGGCGTTGAGCGGCTTTTCATACTCGCGGAATTTCTGCGCGTCGATCAGGGCCGCGATCTGCGCCTTGTAGACCTGGTAGTTGATCACCTCCTCGGCCGACAGCTTGTCCTGCTTGATGCCGTCGAGCTTTTTCATCACGTCCTGCCAGTAGGCCAGGCGCTTTTGCTGGGTGGCCGGGTCGATGCGCGGCAGCGTCGTCGTTCCGCCCTTCTCGTCGTCCTCGCCCTCCTCCATCTTCTGGCCCAGGCGCCACGTCCACTCTTGCGTGTAGATGGTTTTGAACTGGGCGTCGGCGGGACCGGCTTTGGCGGCCGGCGCCGGGGCAGTGGTGGCCGCGGCTACGTTGAGGGATAAAACCATGCATGCGCCAGCGATGACGGCGCCAAACTTCTTTTCCATAGAACTCCAGTGGTGGAAGGGTTGATTACATGTCCAACAAATTGCGTCGTTCGCGCAGCAGCGCGGTGAAGGCCTCGCCGTTGAGCGGAGGACTGAAATAATACCCCTGCATCTCGTCACATCCGCGCTCGGTCAGGAAGCGCACCTGCTCGCGCGTCTCCACTCCCTCGGCGATCACCCGCATGTTCAGGTTGTGCGCCAGCGAGATCACCGACAGCGCGATCGCCGCGTCGTTGGCGCTGGTGGTGACGTCGTCGACGAACGATTTGTCGATCTTGAGCACGTCGATCGGGAAGCGTTTCAGGTAACTGAGGCTGGAATAGCCGGTGCCGAAGTCGTCGAGCGAGATGCTGACGCCGATGTCCTTGAGCTTGCGCAGCGCCGCCACCGCCTTGTTCGGATCGCCCATCACGGTGCCCTCGGTGATTTCCAGGCCCAGGCAGGCCGGCGCGATCCCGTATTTGCGCAAGGTGCTTTCCACGTACGGCACGGTGGCGTCGTTGGCGAACTGACCGGCCGACAGGTTGACCGCCACCTTGATGTCGCCCAGCCCCTGGTCCTGCCACACCTTGATCTGCTCGCACACGCTTTCGAGCACCCACTCGCCGATCGAATTGACCAGGCCATATTCCTCGGCCAGCGGAATGAAGCGGTTCGGCGGCACCCGGCCCAGCACCGCGTTGTTCCAGCGCAGCAGCGCCTCGGCGCCGGCCATCACGCCGCTTTTCAGGCACATCTGCGGCTGGTAGTGGACCTCGAACTCGTTGCGGGCGATGGCGCCGCGCAGCTGGCTCTGGATCGCCAGCTTGTCGCGGATCTCGGCGTCCATGCGCTCGGTGAAGAAGGCGTAGTTGTCGCGGCCGATCTCCTTGGCCCGGAACAGCGCCGTGTCGGCGTTGCGCACCAGTTCATCGAAGCTGTCGCCATCGGTCAGGCTGACGGCGATGCCGATACTGGAAGTGACGGTGATCTGCTGGCCGTCGATCACCAGCTCCTTGCGCAGCCCGGCCAGGATCTTCTGCGCCATCGGCATCGTGGCGCTCAACTGGGCGTCGTCGGCGACGATGATCTGGAACTCGTCGCCGCCCTGGCGGGTGACGGTGTCGCCCTCGCGCACGCAATCGGTCAGGAAGCGCGAGATCACCTGCAGCGCCTTGTCGCCGACATCGTGGCCATAGGAGTCGTTGATGCTCTTGAAGCGGTCCATGTCCAGGCACATGACGGCCACGCAGCCGCCCTCGCGGCGCGCCGTGCCCAGGGTCTGCTCGAAGCGCTGGCGCGCCAGCAGGCGGTTGGGCAGCCCGGTGAGCGCGTCGTGGTTGGACAGAAAGTCGATCAGGTGCTGCTCGGCCTTGCGCTCGGTGATGTCCATGAACACGGCCACGTGGTTGACCACCTGGCCGGTGTCGTCGCGCACCACCGAGGCGCTCAGCAGGCCGGGATAGACGTCGCCGTTCTTGCGGCGCGCCATGATCTCGCCCGACCACAGGCCGGTGCTCGTCACCGACTGCAGCATCTGGTCGAAGGCGGCGGCGTCCTGCCCGCCGGCGTGCAGCATGACGACGTTCTTGCCGATCACCTCCTGCGCCTCGTAGCCTGAGATTTGCGTGAAGGCGGGGTTGGTGGCGACGATGCGCGCCTCGCGGTCGGTGACGACGATGGCGTCCTGGGTGGCCTCGAACACCTGGCTCGCCAGGCGCAGGAACTCCTCGTTGGCGCGGCGCTGCTCGACCTCCTTGGCCAGTTCCTCGGTGCGCTCGGCCACGCGCTGCTCGAGCAGCGACCGTTCGACCGCCAGCGCGTGCTGGGCGCGGCTCAGGCGCACATGGGCGTCGGTGCGGGCCAGGATCTCCTCGGCCTGGAACGGCTTGGCGATGAAATCGACGGCGCCCAGCGCGAAGCCACGCACTTTGTCGTCGGTGTCGTGCTGCGCCGACAGGAAAATCACCGGCACGTTGCACAGCTCCGGCGACTCCTTCAGGCGGCGGCACACCTCGAAGCCGTCGATGCCGGGCATGCGGATGTCGAGCAGGATCAGCTCCGGGGGACGCGACTGGGCGGTCCACAGCGCCAGCTCGCCGTTGGGGGCCTGGCGCACGTAATAGCCGGCCTCCGTCAGCAGGTCGCTAAGCAGCTTGAGCGAGGCCGGCGTGTCCTCCACGATCAGCACTTCGCCCTTGGTGTGTTGTTCCGATAAATCCCGGTGCATGTAAAACTCTCTCGCCTTGTTTCGCCGCCGCTGTCCGCCAAAAGATACCGGCGATCGTAATGTCACGAACCGCCCCGAATACATGTACTATTAATATTACTAATATATCTACTAACTACTATCATATACCTGTCGGGCTCATGCCTCCAGTTCGCTACCGGCCTGGTCGAGCAAAGCGCACAGCTGCGGGTACTGGTGCAACCGCACCATGTGCTCGATGCGCCGGACCACGCCGGCCAATTGCGCCGGCAAGGGATGCAGCAGCAGCGCCACGCGCGCCAAGTTGAGCTCCTGCAGCGCCACCTTGAGCTGGCCGCGCAGCGCCGGATCGAGCCGCGCCAGATCGGCGCCCGACAAGGGCGCATTGGCATCGGCGTCGTCGTCGGCGACCAGCACGCGGCGCCCGCGCTGCGGCGCCTCCAGCGCCGGGGTGTCCTCGTCCGCCCGCTCGTCGGCCACCGGCACCTTGATCGTGAACTGGAAGGTGGCGCCGTCGCCGCGCACCGATTGCACCGACAACACGCCGCCCATCAGCTGGACGAACTCGCGCGAGATGGCCAGCCCCAGGCCGGTGCCCTCCTTCGCGCCGGGGCCGTCGGCCTGGACGAAGGGCTCGAAAATGCGGGTCTGGTCGATCGGCGAGATGCCCGGACCGTCGTCGATCACCGCGAACGTCAGCTCGCACTCGCAGGTTCCGTCGACCTTGCGCATGGCGCCGCGCACCCGCAACGTCACCTTGCCCTGGCCGGTGAACTTGACCGCGTTCGACATCAGGTTGAGCAGCACCTGGCGCAGCTTGGTGCCGTCCACCCGCGCCCCGGCCGGCACGCCGGCGCTATCGAGTTCGAGCTCGACGCCGGTCTGGCCGGCGCGCATGCTGACCATGTCCATCACTTCCTGCAGGATCTCGTCGATGCTCATGATCTCCGTCTGCAGCACCGCGCGCCCGGCCTCGATCTTGGACAGCTCCAGGATATCGTTAATCAGGGTGAGCAAATGCTCGCCGGAGCGGTGGATGATCGCCAGGTTGCGTTTTTCCTCGGGCAGCATGTTCTTCGAATCGGCCATCAAGCGCGAAAAACCGATCACGGAATTGAGCGGCGTGCGCAGCTCGTGGCTCATATTGGCCAGGAAGATGCTCTTGGCCTGGTTGGCCGCCTGCGCCTGGCGCACCGCCACCGACAGCGCGTTGGTGCGCTCGGCCACCAGCTCCTCCAGGTGGATGCGGTGCCGGCGCAGTTCCTGCTCGGCCACTTTCTGCCCGGTGATGTCGTAGTTGACGCCCACTACGCGCGCCGGATGGCCGTCGGCGTCGCGGAAGATCATCGCCTCGCCCTTCATGTAGTGCAGCGAGCCGTCCGGCCAGACCACGCGGAATTCGACGTCGAAGTCGCCGCGTCCGCTCAGCGCGCGGTCCAGCAGCGCGCGCACCGGGATGGCGTCGTCGGGATGCATGCGCGCGATCCAGTCGTCCATGGAGCCGGCCGCGCCGGCCGGGGTGGCGTCGTCCATGCCGTACAGGCGGTGCATCTGCTCGTCCCACACCAATTCGTCGCTGACGATGTTCCAGTCCCAGATGCCGATGGCCGCCGCGCTGCTGGCGATCTGCAGCCGCTCCTCGCTGGCGTGCATGGCCACGTAGCGGCTGTCCATCAGGCGCACCATGTCGCGGATCGAGGAATTGAGGGTTTTCAGTTCGCCGAAAAACCAGTCGCGCGGCGGCAAGGCGTTGGGATTCTGGCCCGCCTTGACGTTGGCGGCGTAGCGTTCGATGGTGGTGATGGGTTTGAAAATCAGCTGCGACAGCAGCAGATAGAGGCTGAAGACGAGGGTCACGTCGAGCACGAAGATCATGCCGATGATGGTGTAGAGCCGCTGGCGCAGCTGCTCGAGCAGCAGCACCGGCGAGGCATACACGGTGATGGTGCCGATATTGCGGCCGGCGGCGACGATCGGGCGCCGCTCCGACAGCAGCTCCGGGTTGTCCGGCTCGCGCGCCACCTCGACCAGATGTCCGGCGTTGTCGCGGGTGAGGATGAAGGGGCGGCTGCCGGCGGCCGGCACCACCGCGCTGGCGTACAGATCGCGGTTGCTCAAACCGCTGCGCATGATGGTGGTGATCTGGGTTTCGTCGAAATTCCACGCCGGCAGCGCCACGGCCGACGACAGCTCGTCGGCGCTGTTGGACAGCGTCTGGCGCAGCTGCTCCCAACGATGCGCCCTCTCGACATGGTAGAAATACAGCGCGAAGGTGGTCAATACCAAGGTCACCACGGCGGTCAGCGTGACGCTGACGAACATGGCGATGGAGATTCTGCCTGCGCGGCGGGCAAGTCGGTACAGCATCGGCAACCAGTCGATAGTTAGTCGGTGGGGCTCCCATGGCGAGGCCGAGAACCCAGGAGTTAAATCATAGTTTCAAACCCACCGGAAGTCCATGCGTATTATTACCCACAGGCATTAAATGTATAAATAATATCCATAATGGCTATTTACACAACGACTCAGCCGACCTTGCCGGCAGCCAGCAGATGGTCGGACGCCATGGCGGTGCTCAGGAACAGCTTGCCGTTCAGGTCGCGCAGCAGTTCGCTGTGGCGCAGCCGGTCCATCACCGGGCCCTTCACCTCGGCCAGGTGCATGCCGATGCCGCGCCGCTTGAGGCTTTGATTGAGCTCCGCCAGCGCGTACAGCGCCGTGGTGTCGATCGAACTGACCGCCGTCATCACCAGCACCAGGTGGCGCGCGCTCGGGTGGGTCGCCAGTTCGCACTCGATGCGTTCGGACACCGCCTCCACGTTGCCGAAGAACAGATTGGCGTCGATGCGCAGCACCAGCAGTTCCGGCCGCGTTTCGGCCGGATAGCGTTCGATATTGCGGAAATGCTCGCTGCCGGCGATGCGTCCCAGGACAGCGATGTGCGGCCGGCTGGCGCGCCAGATCAGGGTCCCCATCGACAGCGCCACGCCGACGATCACGCCGGCCTCCACGCCCATGGACAGCACGCCCAGGCAGGTCGCGCCCCAGGCCAGCGCGTCGCTGCGGTCGTACTGCCAGGCGGTGCGCAGGATGTCCAGTTCCAGCATGCCCAGCACGGCGACGATGATGGTCGCGGCCAGCGTGGGCAGCGGCAGCAGCGCCAGCCAGCCGGTCGGCGCCAGCAGCGCGCAGGCCAGCAGCGCCGCCGTGATCAGGCTCGCCAGCGGCGTGTTGGCGCCGGCGGCGAAGTTGACGGCGGAGCGCGACAGGCTGCCCGTGACCGGAAAGCCGCCCGACAGCGCGCTGGCGACGTTGGCCGCGCCCAGCCCGACCAGTTCATGGTTGCTGACCAGTTTCTCGTTGCGCTTGAGCGCCAGCGACTGCGCCGCCGACATCGACATCAGGAACACGATGAAGCCGATCAGCAGGCCCGGTTGCAGCAGCAGCGGCCAGTGGGCGCTGGAGGTGGCCAGGTTCAGGCGCGGCAGGCCTGGCGGCACGGCGCCCGTGGTGCGCACGCCCATCTCGGCCAGGCCGGTGGTGGCCAGCAGCGCGATGCCGCCCAGGACCACCAGCATCGGCGCCAGCTTGGCGCCGATATCGGCGACGGCCGGCGACAGGCCGCAGCGGCGCAGCACCCCGGCCAGATAAAACTTCGACAGCACCAGCAGCAGCAACGAGCCGACGCCCAGCGCGGCGCTCGGGGTGTGGAGATGCGGCAGCGGCGCGCCAAGCAGGGTATGGATTTGATCGAACGCGATCACGATCGCCGAACCGACGGTGAAGCCGCTCATCACGGGACGGGAAAAGAAATTGGCCAGGAAGCCCATGCGCAACAGGCCGCACAACAGCAGCACGGCGCCGGATACCATCGCCAGCTGGGCGGCCAGCACGCCGGCCAGCGCCGAACCGGCCGGCGCCAGCGGCCCGATGGCGGCCGCCGTCATCAGCGACACGATGGCCATCGGCCCGACGGATTGCGTCATGCTGCTGCCGAACAGCGCGTAGACCACCGGCGGCAGGATGCTGGCATAGATGCCGACCACCGGCGGCAGTCCGGCGACGAGCGCATAGGCCATCCCCTGCGGGATCATCATCATGGCGACCACCAGGCCGGCGCTGATATCGCCAGGCAGCAGCGCGCGCCGGTAGTGCTTCAACCAATGCAGCATCGTCGTTCCGAGAACCTGAAAACCGCCAGCGTACGCGATCGTGCCCAGCCGGTCCAGAGCCAAACTCGTTTTTTACATTACGTAATGCGAAAAACACATAAGCAGCACCGGGCGATGCGCGAAGCCCGACGGGCGACCTTACTTCCTGAGATAACGCGCCGTGGCCATGATTCTGACGTTATGCGTCGCATTGATCGATGGTGTGTGCAACACACGCATATCCATTAAGTAGACGTCACCTGCGTCGCCCGACATTTCAACGATAGAAATATTAGGTGCCAGTTGCGTCACGTCGCCGCCAGCGCGCAAAATTTCGCAAGCTTGTCCGCGTAGATTGTTGCGACGATTGAAGAGGTGTGAACCTGCCAATGCCAGCGTGCCACCACCATGGCTCTTTACCTGATCGATCAGAATAAAGGCTTGGATGCCCGGGACGAGTTCTGAAGACGACGAGGCGACATCGGTATGCCAGTTCAAGCCGGTTAGCGACCAGGCGCCCTGATTTGGCAAGGAAATCAGCATTTGTTGGTGGGCAAAAGCTAGCTCCCGTCCCGCCAGCTTAGGCAGCATGGAGACGACTTGCTCTGGCAAAAGTCGGTTGTGCAGATGCTCGTCCCTGATCGCGGAGGATATCTTTACCGTTTCCTGAAATGGCGTGAGGGTCTTGTTCACCGCCGACAAACGTTTGCCCGACGACCACAGGTTCAATCGCTTTAACTCAGCCCAAACGTCGTCTCGCACGTTACTTAGCTGTTTCTTCGGTATCGCTCCTCGAAGGAATAGATACCCTTGCTCGTTAAACGACGACAGTTGTTGTGGTGTCATGTTTGCACCGGTCCCGTCAAGTCCCTGGCAAAGACGCCCGAACCGTCTCCAGAATCTCCAGCGACATCTCCTCGTCATCGACCGCCCTTGCCAGCACGATCGCTCCCACCATCGCCGCGTAAGTGGTCAACGCCTGCTTACGCTTCGCCGCCTGGTCCTCACCCGGCACCAACTCCTCCAGCACCGCGATCTGTCCCTTAGCCCCCTCGGTCAGCGCCTGCCGCACCTTGGGCCCCAACCGCGCGATATCAGGACCCAATGAGGTAATCGAACACCCCAATTCCGGCCCATCGCGATGACGCACCGACAAATAACTATCGCCGATGCTCGCCATCGCCGTCTCCGGTGCGTTGAGGGCTGCTGCCGCCCTCTCGCGCCAGCGCCCGACCGACTTCTTGAACGCATGCGCGGTCGCTTCGGCCAGCAAATCCTCCTTCGAGGCGAAGTGGCCGTAAAACCCGCCATGCGTCAACCCGGCGCTTTTCATCAAATCGACCACGCCGATGCCGTCGTAGCCCTTCTGGCGAAACAACCGCGCCGCCGTCTCGACGATGCGCTCGCGGTTGAGCGCCACCTGCTCCCTGCTGACTTTCATATGCGACTCCCAAATACTGAACCAATCGGCACCATCATACATGATGATCGTCATGTATGACACCACTTCGAGGTCACTGTCGATTGACAAGTGCCGGGCAAATATGACACCGTCGGGGCTTCGTACGCCCTCGGAGTACCCGCCATGCGCCGTTCCGCCTTGTTGTCCGCCTTGTTGCTCTCATCATCCCTGGCGGCCGGCCAGCCCTCCCCGGCACCAGTGGAGGTCCACGCCCTGCAGGCGCCGCAACCGGTGGCGGGCAACGACGGCAAGCGTCATCTGTTCTACGAGCTAAACATCGCCAACTTCTATGCCGGCACCGGAACATTGAACCTGACCGGGGCCGAGGTCTACGCCGATGGCGACGCCAGGCCGCTCGCCACGTACGGCGGCGCGGACCTCGCCCGCCTGCTTGGCCCCAACAAGGAACTGGAGGCCGACAACAGCCTCGCCATCAAAGGTGGCACCCAGGCGCTGATCTTCATCGCTGCGGAGCTGCCGGAAGGACGCAAGGCGGCGCAAGCGCTGCGCCACAAGCTGACCTTCAAAACCGCCAACGGCGAGGTGCAAACCGCCGACGACATTCCCGTCGCCGTCGCGCTCCAGCCGCCTGTCGTATTGGGGGCGCCTCTGCGCGGCGGCCTGTGGCTGGCCGACGAAGGCCCGGGCCACGCCCAATCGCACCACTGGGGCGGGGTGATCGCACAAAACGGCCGCCTCGCCATCCCGCAGCGCTACGCCATCGACTTCTTCGGCCTGGACACGCGCGGGCACGCGGTGAGCGTCGCGGTGGAGAAATTGGCCGAAAGCCGCGTCGAAGACTGGACAGGCTGGAACGCCGACGTACTGGCCGTCGCCGACGGCATGGTGCGCGACGCGCGGGATGGCGTCGCGGACCGCAGGCCCTTGTCGCCGCAGGAAGAGCCGAAGGAACTCAGCACGCGCGGCCTGTACGGCAATTTCGTCGTGCTGGAGGTCGCGCCGGGCGTGTTCGCGCACTACGCGCATCTGCGCCAGGGCAGCGTCGCGGTCAAACCGGGGCAGCGCGTCAAGCGCGGCGCGGTGCTGGGCCACCTGGGCCTGACCGGCGCCGCCGGCGCGCCGCATCTGCACTTCCACGTCTCGGACAAAGCCAGCTTCGCCGATTCGCAAGGCCTGCCGTTCGTGTTCGACAGCTACACGACCGCCGGCCACACCACGGAAAGCGAGGCGCTGAACAACACCTCGACGGTACGGGTCTCGGCGCAAGCCATCAAGCGCGGGATGCGCATGCCGCTGGATGGCGACATCATCGGCTTTTGATCCCAGGTGGCGTTAAGGATGCAACAGGCGAAGCATCAGACGCCCTGGTTGATTTTCCACGGAACGCCAAAACGGTCGACGACAATTGCATAGCATGGCGACCAAAATGTTATCTGAGGCGAGAGCACGACATGTCCATCTGTTCGCAACGCGTCGAAGAAGGATCTGACCTTCGTCTCGGAGTCAACGCCGATCAGCACATAAAAACCTTTCGGCCTCTCGTATTTGATCGGGTCTACGTCCGCACCAGCCAACTCAACGCCGTCTATGCGGATATTTGCATGGACGATTTTATCCTCCCGCGACGCCGACGATGCAGGAATTGGGGCGTCTTTCACCCGAAGCATCGTGCCGATCTTTCCACCAAGGTGCTCGGCGTAGAAATTAAACGCCTCCTCACATTGTCCGTTGTAATCGATATGAAATGACAAGCTCATCGTTGGTGCATCCTCATTTTCAAACTGTCGCAAAGTGGAGGGATCGGGCCCTATGATCCCGCTAATTCAATATGATTGCGTCCAGCGCGTTTGGCGCGCTGCAACGCCGCGTCAAGGCGGTCCAAGACGGTATCGACACCCTCCTCCGGCCCGGCTTGGGAGATCGCAAGGCTGACATTGACGCTGTCGCAGCCCGGCAGATCCGCCTCGACGATCGCCAGGCGCAGCTTCTCGGCCAGCAGCATCGCGTCGGCGACCGTCGTATGGGTGGCGACGATCAAAAATTCCTGTCCGCGCATGCGCGCCAACATGTCGGAGGTGCGCAGCCGGCGCATCACCGTCTCCGCCGCCAGGCGCAAGGCCGCGTCGCCGAGCGGATGTCCATATGGATCGTTCAGCGACCGGAAGCTGCTCACTTCGAACGACATCACCGCCAGCGGCAGGCCGTAGCGGCGCGCGCGCCGCAGTTCGTTGTCCAGCATCGTCTCGCCGGCGCGGCGGTTGGCGGCGCCCGTCAAATGATCGACGCTACTCAGCTGCGAGAGTTGGTCGGAGAGTTCGTCGTTCCGATGCTTTAATTCGCTCATGCCCAGACCGAGGCTGACAAACTGCGACAGGCTGGCGAACGTGGAAAACTGCTCGCGGGAGAACGCGATGTGACGGTCGAACATGATGCAGATCGCCCCCGTGACCGATTCCGTCTCAGGATTCCCCGGGTCGGCGCGCAACGGCAGCGCCAGCACCATGCGCACGTAACGGTCGTGCAATCGCATGGCCAAATCCGGATCGCCGGTCTTTTCCGGCGCGTCGAGCAGCACCATGCGCCCGGCGGATACCGCCATCAACGGCGGAAACACATCACGCAGCGCCGATTGCAGCAGATAGTCGGTCCGTCCGAGCAAACTGGCAAGATTGAGATCGTCGGCCGACGCCTGCGCGATCAGCCGCAGGTCGCCGTGCTGCTTCATATGCAGCAGCGAGGCGTGATACACGCCCGGAAAACCGCACAACGCATGACATACCTTGGCCGCCATCCTGTCGATATCGTCGATGGCGCCGATGGCGCGCTGCACGCCGCGCTGCAAGCCCACCAAATCGCGCAGCTCGCGCTCCTTGTCGAATAAGCGCTGCTGCGTCGCGGCGCCGGGATCGTCGGCCACCAACAGCGCCTGCCGCACGGCATGCCGCAGGTCGTCGTCGAGCACGGGACAAATCAGATAGTCGAAGGAACCGAAAACCATCAGTTCCGGCAGCCACGCGCACTGCTCGTACCCGCACAACACCAGCAGCGGCGCGCCAGCCCGGTCGATGATCAGGTGGCCTATCGCGGCCAGCCCGCCGGGACGCGCGTAGCCGTTCAAGTCAAGCACCAGCAAATCGGTGGCCTGACGCGCCACCTCGTCGGCCATCTCGTCGATGCTGTCGACGATCGCGAGCCGGGAGAATATCTCCCCGCAGATCGCCTGGAAATGCGCGCGCCGGTCCCGGCCGGGATTGAAGTACGCGCCGACGCGGCCGGACCGGCCTGGATTCTCGGTCATTTTTTGTTGCCCCTAGGTATTTCTATTCTTGCGCGGAACCGCTTGCTTCCAGTGTGCCACAAAACCGGGCGCTTGCACGGTCAACCATCTGCGCCCATGTGTGAAAAAACGCACTGTCACGTTCGCGCCTTGCGCGAATACTGGCCCCTCGATGCACAAGGAGAAAATCATGGCAAACACCGAAAACAGGGCCGATGCGGGCACCGCAAGTCAACAGCGCGAAATCCAGCAACGGCAGGACCAGGCCGACCAGCAGGAAAAATCGTCGGGCAGCCAGTCCGGCGAGCGCCAGGGGCCGGTGCAAACCACCGAACATGAGTATCCGGGCACGATGCCCTCGCAGCACCTGGAGAAGCCGGGGCTGGAGGCGGAGATGCAGCTCAAGCCGGAGTTCCTGGCGCCCGACTACGCCGGCAGCGGCAAGCTGGCCGGCATGGTGGCCTTGATCACCGGCGGCGATTCCGGCATCGGCCGCGCGGTCGCGGTGCTGTATGCGCGCGAGGGCGCCGACGTCGCCATCGTCTATCTGGAAGAAGACCAGGACGCGATCGACACCAAACGCTATGTCGAGGCGGAGGGCCAGAGCTGCCTGCTGCTGCGCGGCGACGTGCGCGACGCCGCCTTCTGCCGCGACGCCGCCCAGCAGACGCACGAACGCTTCGGCCGGCTCGATATCCTGGTCAACAACGCCGCCTTCCAGGAGCACGCGGAAAAGCTGACCGACCTGACCGAAGAGCGCTTCGACATGACGATGAAGACCAACGTCTACGGCTACTTCCACATGGCCAAGGCGGTGCTGCCCTTCCTCAAGCGCGGCGCCTCCATCATCAACACCGGATCGGTGGTCGGGCTGCAAGGCTCCAGCCACCTGCTCGACTACTCGACCACCAAGGGCGCGATCCACGCGTTCACCATGTCGCTCGCCTCCAACCTGCTGGACCAGGGCATCCGCGTCAACGCGGTGGCGCCCGGCCCCGTTTGGACGCCGCTGAACCCGGCCGACCAGTCGCCCGAGAAAATCGCCAAGTTCGGCCAGGCCACCGACATGCGCCGCGCCGCGCAGCCGCAGGAGCTGTCGCCGGCCTACGTGTTCCTGGCCGCGCCGTCGTGCTCGAGCTACATCAGCGGCATCGTGTTGCCGGTGACCGGCTCCGTGGGGTCCTGAGCCATGGCCGCCCGCGCGTTATGGAAAGGCGCCATCAGCTTCGGGCTGGTGCACATCCCGGTCGAGCTGTATTCGGCGGTGCAGGAGCACGAGCTGGATTTGACGATGCTGGACCGCCGCGACTTTTCGCCCGTGGGCTACAAGCGCTATAACAAAAAAACCGGCAAGGATGTCACCTGGGACGACATCGTCAAAGGCTACGAGTACGAGGAGGACGAATACGTGGTCCTGTCCGACGAGGACCTGAAGCGGGCCAACGTCGAGGCGACCGGCACGATCGACATCCAGGCCTTCGTCGACGCGGCCGACGTGCCGCTGACCTATTATGAGCACCCCTACTATCTGGCGCCGTCCAAGGGCGGCGCCAAGGTCTACGCGCTGCTGCGCGAAACCCTGCGCAAGGCCGGCAAGATCGGCATCGCGACGGTGGTGATCCGTACCAAGCAGCACCTGTGCGCGCTGGTGTGCATCGACGACAAGATCGTGCTCAACACCCTGCGCTACGCGGCCGAGATCCGCAGCGCCGAGGAACTGAAGCTGCCGCCGGCGACCGCCAAGGCGGCCGGCATCAGCGACAAGGAACTGCAGATGGCGCTGTCGCTGGTCGAGGGCATGAGCGAGGAATGGAAGCCGGAGCAGTATCACGACACCTACAAGGACGACGTGCTGGCGTTGGTGAAGAAAAAGGTTAAGGCGGGTCAGACCAAGACCATCACCGCCGCCGAGCCGGAAGACAAGCCGGCCAAGGCGTCGAACGTGGTCGACCTGGTGGCGCTGCTGCAGGACAGCCTGGGCAAGCGTCCGGGCAAGGGCGGAACGAAAGCGGCCGCCAAAGCCGACAAGGAGGAGGAAGCTGCGCCAGCTCCGCGGCGTAAAACCACCACGGCCAAGAAGGCGCCGACAGCGGCGGCAAAGGCCAAGAGCACCGCCAAGTCGGCACCGTCGCGCAAAGCGGCATGACCAAGGCCACGCGGCGCAATCCAACCACGGAGACACGTAGGGCGGATTAGGCGAAGCCGTAATCCGCCATCTATGAGCCGCCAACGGAGCATGCATGGCGGATTACGCTACGCTAATCCGCCCTACGTGCCCCCGTGTCATATCAATTTCCCGAGCCAGGCCACATCAATTTCCCGAGCCAGGCTTAAAGTCCAGCATCTTCATCGCCGGCGCCAGCCCCTTCGCGGCCTTCGCATATCCATCCCACGGCGTATTCCCGACATCGAGCCGCGTATGCACCGTGCCCACGGTCCAATGATCGCCGCCGGTCAGCTTGTCCAACTCCTCCCAGGCCACCGGCACCGAAATCCCCAACCCCGGCCGCGCCCTCGCCGACCACGCGCAAGCCGTCGTCGCCCCACGCCCATTGCGCAAGTAATCGATAAAGATCTTCCCCACCCGATTACTAGGTCCGCTCTTGAGCACAAACCGCTCCGGAATATTCTGCGCCATATGCGCCACGATCGCCTGCGAAAACGCCTTGACGTCGTCCCAGCCATACCCCGGCTTGATCGGCACCACCACGTGCAAGCCCTTGCCGCCGCTGGTCTTCAAAAACGCCGGCAACCCCAGATGATCGAGGAAGGCGCGCATCAGCTGGGCCGCCTCCTGCACCTGCTTCCACGTGACGTTCTTGCCCGGATCAAGGTCGAACACCATGCGGTTCGGCTTCTCGTAACTGGTCGCGCTGGCGTTCTGCGTATGCAGCTCCACCACATTCCACTGGGCGGCCGACAGCAAGCCCTGCTCCGTCGACACCTCCAGCATCGGCGGATGGTCCGGGTCCAGTGCCTGATTCAGACGCTTCACCCCGGGCAGCTTATTAGTCTCCGCGTGCTTCTGGAAAAACAGCTCCCCGCCGACGCCGGCCGGCGCCCGCACCAGCGATACCGGCCGGCCCTTCAAATGCGGCAGCATCAGCGCGCCCACCAGCGCGTAGTAGCGCACCAGCGTGATCTTGGTGGCGCCGCTTTGTTTGTCGATCACGCGATCGGGATTGGTCACTTTCAGCGAGGCCGGCAGCTTGCCCTGCACGGCGGTGGAGGTTTCCATGTCGGTGTTCTCCTTCTCCTTCATATGGGCCGGCAATTCGCGCGTGATGGCGCTGGCTTTCTTATCCTTGCGCAGCCCTTTGAATACCGAATGACGGATCGAACCGGAACGCGTCCATTCGCCGAAGGCAACTTCGGCCACCAAGGTCGGCTTGAGCCAGTGCGCCCGCTTGTCGATCTCCTTGTTCGGCACGAACGGGCTATTATCGGCCGTTAGCTGATCCATTTTGGATTTTAGCTCCTTCAGCGAGGCGCTGTTAAAGCCGCTGCCGACATTGCCGGCGTATTGCAGCTTGCCGTCCTTGTCGTAGGTCCCCAGCAGCAGCGAGCCGAAGCCGCTGCGCGAGCCTTGCGGATCGGTGTAGCCGCCGATCACGAATTCCTGCCGCTGGCCGCATTTGAGCTTGATCCAGCTGCCGCCGCGCCGCGACGTGTATGCCGAATCGCGCCGCTTGCCGATGATGCCCTCCAGCCCCATGCTGCAGGCGGCGGCGATCATGTCCTGCGGCGTGGCGTTCAATGCGGCGCTATAGCGCACGGTGTCCGTGGCCTTCTTCTCCATGACCTTTTCGAGGATCGCCCGGCGCTCCTCCAGCGGCATGTCGCGCAGGTCGCGGCCGTCGTGGAACGGAATGTCGAAGATGAAGTAGACCATCTCGCCGGGATGATTCTCGTCGAAGGCGTTTTGCAGCAGGCCGAAGTCGGGACGGCCGTCGTCATCGTGAACGACGATCTCGCCGTCGTACCATCCCGATGGCAGCTTCATTTTGGCTATGGCGTCGCGCAGCGGACGCATTTTGTGCGTCCAGTCGTTGCCGTTGCGGGTGACCAGGCGGATGTCCGCGCCGTCGACACGCGTCAGAATGCGGTAGCCGTCGAACTTGATCTCGAACAGCCACTCTTCCGGCGACGGCGGCGGCGCATCGACCAAAGTCGCCAGTTGCGGGGTCAACGTTTCGGGCAGCTCTGCTTTCGGAGCGGAGGCCTTCGGTGCCGCCTTCGGCACGGCTTTCGGGGCGCTTTTCGCCGCCTTGGCTGGCACCGTCGCGGCGGCTCCCGGCAACGGCAAGGCTTTCACGCTGTCGGGCATCTCGTCGACCACGCTGAACTCCTCGGCCGGCCGCGCATACTCGTCCTTTTCTTTAATCAGCAGCCAGGGTTCCTGCTTTTCGCCCTTGCCCTTCATCCGCACCAGCACCCACTTGCCGTGCATCTTATGACCGGTCAGTTCGAATTTCAGATTGCCGGCGGCAAGCGCCTTGCGCGCATCGTCCAGCGGCTTCCAGTAACCCTTGTCCCAGATGATGACCTTCCCCGCCCCATACTGCTTGGGCGGTATCGTGCCCTCGAAGTCGTTGTACGAGATGGGATGGTCTTCCACGTGCACCGCCATGCGCTTGTCGTGGGTATCGTAGCTCGGCCCCTTGGGCACGGCCCAACTCATCATGACGCCGTCGAGTTCCAGCCGGAAGTCGTAATGCAGCCGGCTGGCCCAATGTTTTTGGATGACGAACGTCAGCGCCTCGCCGCCCTCCTGGCCGCCTTCGGCCGGTTCGGGGGTGATCGCAAAGTTACGTTTGGCTTTATAGGTTTTCAGGGATTCGCTCATGACGCCAGCGTAGACCCGCAGGCGCATATGCTCTGTGCGTTCGCGAACATGTAAGCGATTGTAAAGGCCGTCAACGGTCGCGATCCGGGCCGCGTTTTCTGCTCAGTGACACGGGAATTGTCCCGGCCCTAATCAAACTGAATGAGGATTTCATCATGAACAAACTTATCGCTACCCTGATCGCCGGCCTGTTTGCAACCGCAGCTTTTGCACAAACTCCTGCCACCACCCCTACCGCTCCAGCAGCTGCCAAAGCCGAAGCTAAAGAGACCAAAGCCGCCGTCAAAGCCGAAGCGAAAGAAACCAAAGCTGAAATCAAGGCCGACGCAAAAACCGCCAAGGTAGAAGCCGACGCGAAGAAAGACGTCGCCGTCGCCCACGCCGAAGCCAAAGCCGACAAGGCCGACGCCCACGCCAAGGCCAACAAAACCAAAGCCAAGGCGCACGCCAAGGCCGCCAAGACCGAAGCCACCGACGGCGTTGCCGCTCCAGCCGTCGTGAAATAAATCTTTGTTCTGTCAGACGTAAAAAAAGCGGACCCGATTTGATTCGGGTCCGCTTTTTCCATGGGCGATCAGATTATTGCTGAGCGACCGCCGGCGCCGTCGGCGCGCTGGCGGTACCGCCGGCGCTATCCCAGCCACCACCCAGTGCGCGGATCAGCGCAACGGTGGTCACAGCGCGCGTGCCGCGCAGCTGCACGGCGGTGCGTTCCACCGCCGCCAGGTTGCGCTGCGCATCCAGCAGATCGAGGTAGCTCGAACGACCGGCCGTGTACAGCTTCTGCGCCAGATCGGCGGAACGGCGCGCCGACACCAGCGCCGCTTCCATCTGCGCCGTCTGACCAGCCAGGATACGCAGGCCCGCCAGGTTGTCTTCCACCTCGGCGAAGGCCACCAGCACGCTCTGGCGATAGGTACCGACCGACTCCTCCAGCGCCGCTTCGCTGCGCAGGATATTGTTCTTGTTGCGGCCACCGTCGATGATAGGCATCGACATCAGCGCGCCAAGCACCCACGAACGGCTGCTCCACTTGAACACTTCGGCCACGGTGTCGGCCGACGAGCCGCCACCGCTCGCGCTCAACGTCAGCGCCGGGAACATGGCCGAACGGGCCACGCCGATGCGGGCGTTGGCCGCTTCCATCGTGCGCTGCGCGGCGGCGATGTCGGGACGGCGTTCCAGCAGCGACGACGGCATGCCGGCCGGGATCACCGGCAGCAGCGCCGTGTCCAGCAGCGGCGTGACGCCCGCCGTGTAGCTGGCAGCTGGCTTGCCCAGGAGGACCGCCAGCGCATGCTCGGTCGTCACGCGCTGGCGCTGCAGGCCAATGAACTCGGAGCGCGTCGTCGCCAGCTCGGTCTTGGCGCGCGCCAGATCGAATTCGCCGATGTCGCCCAGGTCGAAACGACGCTGGTTAACCTTGACATCCTCCTCGCGTGTTTGCACCGTGCGATTCAGCGTTTCCAGTTCGGCGTCGGTGGCGCGCAGACGGAAGTAAGTCTGCGCCACGTCAGCTTGCACCGACAGCAGCACCGAGCGGTAGGTCGCCTCGATCGAGGCGGCGTCGCTGCGGGCGGCGCTGACGTTCGACGAGACGCGGCCGAACAGATCGACCTCGTAGCTGGCGGTCAGGTTGGCGCTAAACAGCTTGCCCGGCGCGACGTCCGTGCCTTGCGGCAGGCCGAGCGAGGTCGCCGACTGGCGCTGACGCTGGGCGCCGGCGTTGACGCCGACCTGCGGAATGCGGTCCGCTTCGGCCACGCCGGCGATGGCGCGGGCCTGCTTGACGCGGGCCGCCGCCACCGACAGGTTGGCGTTGGCGCGGGTGGCCTCGGCGATCAGCTCATTGAGGGCCGGATCGTTGAAGGCCAGCCACCATTCGCCGCGCGGCTGCGCCTCGGCGGCCTGCGCCTGCTTCCAGGTGCTGCCGTCGGCGGCGGTTTTCACCGCCACCGAGACGTCGGCGGCGGTCGGCGTTTGCGATTCCTTGAAGGCGGTTGGCACTTCCACCGCCGGCTGTTTGAATTCCGGCGCGGCGCATGCCGTCATCAGCAACGCTGCCAGTACCGGCGCCACACCTTTGGCGATCATTTGCAGCTTGTTCATATTAGTGGGTCCCTTCCAGTTTGACCACCGCGCCGTCGCCGGCGACGGCAGGTTTTTTCTCCAGGCGGATCGCCAGGTTACGCAGCAGGACGTAGAACACGGGTGTCAGGAACAGGCCGAAGAAGGTCACGCCCAGCATGCCGGCGAACACCGCCACACCCATCGCATGACGCATTTCCGAGCCGGCGCCGCTCGAGAACACCAGGGGCAGCACGCCCATGATGAAAGCGATCGACGTCATCAGAATCGGACGCAGACGCAGGCGGCAAGCTTCCAGTGCCGCTGCGACCACGCTACGGCCCTGGTGTTCCAGTTCACGGGCGAATTCCACAATCAGAATCGCGTTCTTCGAGGCCAACCCCACCAGCACGAACAATGCGATCTGCGTGAAGACGTTGTTGTCGCCAGCGGTCAGCTTGACGCCGATCAGCGCGCACAGGATCGACATCGGCACGATCAGGATCACGGCCAGCGGCAGGGTCCAGCTTTCGTATTGGGCGGCCAGCACCAGGAACACCAGCAGCACGCACAGCGGGAACACGTAAATCATCGTGTTACCGGACAGGATGTCCTGATACACCAGTTCCGTCCATTCGTAGCCGATACCCTTCGGCAGAACTTCTTCGACGATCTTGGTCATTTCGGCCTGCGCTTCGCCCGACGACACGCCGGGAGCCGGTGCGCCGTTGATTTCGGCGGCGACGAAGGCGTTGTAGCGTTGGACGCGGTCCGGGCCATAGGTGTCCTTGACGCGCATCAGCGACGACAGCGGAATCATCTCGCCCTTATCGTTACGCACCTTCAGCTGGGCGATATCCTCGGCGTGCGAACGGAACTGCTGGTCGGCCTGGACGCGAACCTGGTAGGTACGGCCGAACTGATTGAAGTCGTTCACATACAGCGAGCCCAGATTGATCTGCAAGGTCTGGTAAATCGTCTGCAGCGGGATGCCCAACTGCTTGGCCTTGACGCGGTCGACGTCGGCGAACAACTGCGGCACGTTGATCTGGTAGCCCGAGAAGACGCCGGCCAGTTTCGGATTGGTGGCCGCTTTCGCCTGCACCGCCTGAACGGCTTTGTACAGCGCGTCGTAACCCTGGTTCTCACGGTCCTGCAGCATCAGTTTGAAGCCGCCGGTGGTACCGAGGCCGTTGACCGGTGGCGGTGGCAGCACCATCACGAACGCGCCTTCGATCGAACCCATACGCTTGTTCATTTCGGCGGCGATGCCTTCGGCCGACTGCTCCTTGCCGTGACGCTTGTCGAAGGCGCTCAGGCCGACGAAGACGATACCGGCGTTCGGCGCGTTGGTGAAGCCGTTGATCGACAGGCCGGGGAAAGCGATCGAGTTGTCGATGCCCGGGATGTCCTTGGCGATGTCCGACATCTTGCGGATCACGGCGTCGGTACGGTCCAGCGAGGCGGCGTCCGGCAACTGCGCGAAGCCGATCAGGTACTGCTTGTCCTGCGCCGGAACGAAGCCCGGTGGCACCAGCTTGAACATGAAGCCGGCGGCGACGGCCAGCACCGCGTAGACGACCAGCGAACCACCCTTGCGCTTCAATACGCCGGTCACGCCTTTTTCATAGCGATCGGAGGCGCGGTTGAAGAAGCGGTTGAACCAGCCGAAGAAACGGCCGAACACCTTGTCCATGCCTCGGGTCAGCGCATCTTTCGGCGCGTCGTGCGGTTTGAGCAGCGCGGCGGCCAGGGCCGGAGCCAGGGTCAGCGAGCTGAATGCCGAGATCACGGTCGAAATGGCGATGGTCAGCGCGAACTGCTTGTAGAACTGGCCGGACAGGCCCGAGACGAAAGCGATCGGCACGAACACGGCGCACAGCACCAGGGCGATGGCGATGATCGGACCGCTCACCTCTTTCATCGCCTGGATGGTCGCTTCGCGCGGCGCCAGGCCGTCGTGGATGTTACGTTCGACGTTTTCCACCACCACGATCGCGTCATCGACGACGATACCGATCGCCAGCACGAGGCCGAACAGCGACAGCGTGTTGATCGAGAAGCCAAAGGCCAGCATTACGGCGAAGGTACCGACCACCGAGACGGGAACGGCCAGCAGCGGAATAACCGATGCGCGCCAGGTTTGCAGGAAGATGATCACCACCAGCGCCACCAGGATGATCGCTTCGACCAAGGTGTGGATCACGGAGCGGATCGACTCCCGCACGAATTGGGTCGGGTCGTATACGATGTCGTAAGCGACGCCTTCCGGGAAATCTTTCGACAGGCGTTCCATCGTCGCCCGCACGTCGGCCGACAGCTGCAGCGCGTTGGCGTTCGGTGCTTCGAAAATAGGAATCGCGGCGGCCGATTTATTGTTCAGCAGCGAACGCAGCGCATACGAGTTCGAGCCCATTTCCAGGCGCGCCACGTCGCGCAGACGCGTCACGGCGCCGTCGGCGTTGGTCTTGACGATGATGTCGCCAAACTCTTCTTCGCTTTGCAGGCGGCCGTGCGTGTTGACGGTCAGCTGGAAGTCGGCGCCCTTGCTCGGGCCTTGGCCGATCACACCCGCCGCCACTTGGACGTTCTGCTCGCGGATCGAATCGACGATGTCGCCGGCGGTCAGGTTGCGTTGCGCGACCTTTTGCGGGTCGAGCCAGACGCGCATCGAATAGTCGCCGGCGCCGAACAGCTGCACCTCGCCCATGCCGGGCAGGCGGGCCAGTTGGTCCTTGACGTTCAACACCGCGTAGTTACGCAGATACAGGTCGTCGTAACGGCCGTTCGGCGAGGACAGGTGGACCACCATGGTCAGGTTGGGCGACGACTTGACGGTCGTCACGCCGATCTGGCGCACCTCTTCCGGCAGACGCGGAAGCGCGCGCTGGACGCGGTTCTGCACCTGCGTTTCGGCCTGCTCGACGTTGGTGCCGATCTTGAAGGTGACGGTCAGCGCCAGCGCGCCGTCCGAGGTGTTTTGCGAGGACATGTAGAGCATGTTCTCGACGCCGTTGATCTGTTCCTCAAGCGGCGCGGCCACGGTTTCGGCGATGATCTTCGGATTCGCGCCCGGATACTGCGCACGCACCACCACCGATGGCGGCACCACGTCCGGGTACTCCGAGATCGGCAGCTTGAAGATCGATATCAAGCCGGCGACGAAGATAATGATCGACAGTACAGCCGCGAAAATCGGCTTGTCGACAAAAAATCGAGAGATGTTCATATTCTTATTCCTTGGAGGTGCCGGCCTTGTTGTCGGCGACGGCGGCTACTTTTTCATCTTTTTTGGCGTCGGGCTTCGACTCGGGCTTGGCCACGTTGGCGGCCAGCGGATCGGAATCCATCGCCACCACGGTCGGCGTGATCGGCGCGCCGGGACGCACACGCTGCAGGCCGTTGATGACGATCTTCTCGCCCGGTTTCAGACCTTCACGCACCACGCGCAGGCCATCGACCTGTGGGCCCAGCGTGACGGCGCGGTACTCGGCCTTGTTGCCGGCGCCGACCACGAACACGAACTTGCGGCTTTGATCGGTGCTGACGGCGCGCTCGTTGATCAGCAGCGTAGGCTTGGCGCCGGTGGTGCCGGCCAGCTGCACGCGGGCGAACAGGCCGGGAACCAGCGAGCCGTCCTTGTTGGCCAGCGTGGCGCGCATGCGCACCGAACCGCTGCGCGGATCGAGCTGGTTGTCGACGAATTCAAGCTTGCCCTCGTGCGGGAAGCCGGTTTCGTTGGCCAGGCCGATCTTGACGATGGCCGGTTCGCCCTTGTGGGCGGCGGCGCCGACGCGCAGATAGGTGTCCTCGTCGCCGTCGAAGGAGGCGTAGATGTTTTCCAGCGAGACCACGGAGGTCAGCACGGCCGACGCGTCGACCAGGTTGCCGAGCGTGATTTCGGCCTTCGACACACGGCCGTTGATCGGCGACTCGACACGGGTGTAGGCCAGATTAAGCTTGGCCGCCTCGTACTGCGCTTGCGCGGCGCGGGCGTCGGCGTCCAGCTGCTTCTGGTTCGAAGCGCGTTCGTCGTATTCGCGCTGGGCGATGGCTTTATCGGCCAGCAGCTTTTCGGCGCGGTTCAGTTCCAGCTTGGCCAGTTCGGCCTTGGCGCGCGCCGAGCCGGCGGCCGCTTCGGCGCGATTGGCCTCGGCCTGGTAAGGCCGCGCATCGATGACGAACAACACGTCGCCTTTCTTGACCTGGCTGCCCGGCTTGAAGTTGATCGCGGTGATGAAGCCGCCGACGCGCGGACGGATCTGCACCTGCTCGACCGCCTCCAGGCGACCCGAGAACTCCTGGGTTTCGGTGATGGTTTTCTCGACCACGGTGGCCGCCGAAATCGGTGGCCCGCCGCCGGCCGCCGCCGGCGACTCCGTCTTGCCGGTCGCGTCGTCGCAACCCGTGAGGCCGAAAGCGGCCAGTCCCGCCAACGCCATAGCGGCGGCCAGCGGCCGGGCTACAGCGGTGAATTGTTTAATGTTTTTCATTTTTTATCCCTTTGTGCATGAAAATAATTAATAGAAATGGCGGCACCGGCTGCCTCAACGGAAATCGAGAAAACACGGTACTAGCGCCCCGCCGGCAAGCCAGTGGGGACGTGACTACTGATACTGCAAATGGTTAGGGTGCTGTCCCTAGTGATCTATGAAGCTGGCGGCGTCTCGGACCGTTCCAGGTTAGTGACAAAGCTGGCGATTTCTCCCAACGCGGCGCATTTGCACGCGCAGTCGTTGCGGGCGCCCGGATCTTGCAGGGGCTGCGGCGCCATTCTGATGACGGTGGTTTTGACACCGCACGAAATCAGCTTGGCGCCGTATTGTTCCGCCTCGTCGCGCAGCGGATCGTCCTCGGACGACAGGATCAGCGCGGGTGGCAGGTTTTTCAAACGACTCGATTGCAGCGGCGACGCATACGGGTGCGTGCGGTCGGCGGCATTGGGCAGGTAGCCGCGGTAGGCCGCCGCGCAGGCGTCGGCCACGTCCAGCAGCTCCGGCGCTTGCTGCATTTCGCGCATCGAGCAGGTGGTCAGGCCCGGGTCCAGCATCGGCATGATCAGGATCTGGCCCGTCAGCGCGGGGCCGCCGCGGTCGCGCGACATCAGCGCGCACACCGCCGCCAGATTGGCGCCGGCCTCGATGCCGGCAACCATCAGCTGCTTGCCGGTCCAGCCGATTTTCCCCTTGTTCTTTTTGGCCCAGGTCAGCACCGCGTGGGCGTCTTCCACCGCCGCCGGGAACGGGCGCACGCTCGCCAGCGTATAGCCGGAGGCCAGCACCGCCATGCCGGGATGATCGTCGGCCAAGTGGCGCAGGAAGCTGTCCGCGTCTTCCAGGTCGCCGCCGACGAAGCCGCCGGCATGGAAGAACACCGTCAGCATATCGCGCTTGGCGCCGGCGTCGCCGCTGGTGTACAGGCGTGCCGGCAGCGGTCCTTCGGCACCGCGCACCTCCAGGCTGCGGATCTTCAGGCGATCCGACAGTTCCGGCAGCGCTTCATCCTGCGGCTTGATCGTCACTGTTGCACCGTGCGGGTCGCGTCTGCGGACATCAACGAGGTGTCGGCGCAGGCCAGCACGTCGCCGCTGGCCACTTCGGTCAGGGCACGAACGCCGCTCACTTCGGCCTTGGCCGTCTGCGAGTAGACATCGGTATAGACGACGCCCGCCAGCGCGAACGATGTCAGCGCGATCGCAACCGTTGCAAAAATTCCGTCCCGATATTTCATGATGATTCCCTCCCTGCGTGGTGTAACAACTTGCCTCTGCCCCGGAACAGCCCATGCTTTCCTTGGTGCAGTACAGCAATCTTAAACTTGTTCTACAATCCGATAAATAGCCTAAAGTCGAATTGATTGTTCAGGATTCGGAACAATGGAGGTAATAAGTGAATAAACTGCAAGCGATGGAAGTGTTCGTGAACGTGGTCGATTCCGGCGGCTTCACGCGCGCGGCCGAAATCATGCAATTGCCCAAGGCCACGGTGTCGACCCTGATCCAGTCGCTGGAGGCGTCGCTGGCGGTCAAGCTGCTGCACCGGACCACGCGCCACGTCAGCGTCACGGCCGACGGCGCCGCCTATTACGAGCGGTGCCTGCGCATTTTATCGGACGTGCGCGACGCCGAGGAATCGCTGTCGCGCACCCGCCTCAGTCCCAGCGGGCGGCTGCGCGTCGACGTCCCCACCGGGCTGGCCGGCAGCGTGCTGGTGCCGGCGCTGCCCGACTTCTTCACGCGCTATCCGGACATCCAGATGGAGATGGGCTGCAGCGACCGCGCCGTCGACCTGGTCGAGGAAGGCGTCGATTGCGCGGTGCGCGCCGGCCAACTGGTCGATTCGAGCCTGATCGCGCGGCGCGTCGGCATCCTGCACTTCGTCACCTGCGCGGCGCCGTCGTATCTGGCGCGCTACGGCCGACCTTCGCACCCGGACGAATTGACGCGCCACCTGTGCGTTAACTATTTTTCATCGAAGACCGGTAAAATCATCGACTGGGACTTCTCGCGCGGCGCCGAACGGGTGCAAGTCGCCCTGCCCGGCCACATCGCCCTGAACGACACCACCGCTTACACGGCGGCGGGGCTGGCCGGTCTGGGCATCGTGCAGATGCCGAATTTTTTGCTCGAACCGCTGGTCGCCGACGGCAGCTTCGAACAGGTGCTGCCGGAGTGGAGCTCCGACTCGATCCCGGTACATGTGGTTTACCCGCAAAACCGCCACCTGTCGGCCAAGGTGCGGGTGTTCGTCGAATGGGTCGCCGAACTGTTCTCCAATCATCCAGGCATGCGCCTGCCGAAAGCACCACCACCGGCGGCACGCGCCACATCTTACGAGGTAGCCCTATGACAGCCCCCACCACCGACATCCACCGCATCGTTTTCCTCGACCGGGACAGCGTCATCGCCAAGGTGCGCAAGCCGTCCTTCGCTCACGAATGGAGCGAGTACCCGGCCACCAAGGCGGCCGACGCGATGCAGCGGCTGCGGGACGCGCGCGCCACCATCGCCATCACCAACAAGGTGCCGTTGCGCGCCGACGACCTGGCGCAACTGCCGGACCTGAAGATGATCGCGGTGGCGGCCACCGGCACCGACATCATCGACCTGCAGGCTTGCCGCGAGCGCGGCATCGTCGTCTCCAACATCCGCAACTACGCGGTGCACACGCTGCCCGAGCATACCTTCGCGCTGATCCTGGCGCTGCGCCGCCAGTTGGTGGCCTACCGCGAGGACATCGAAGCGGGCCTGTGGCAAAAGTCGGAGCGATTCTGCCTGTTCGGCCATCCGATCTCCGACCTGGCCGGCAGCCGTCTTGGCCTTGCCGGCTATGGCGCGCTCGGCAAATCGGTGGCGCGGATCGCCCGCGCCTTCGGCATGGAGGTGGTGGTGTTCAACCGCTCGCCGGTGACCGACGAAGGCATCAAGCAGGTCTCGTGGGACGAGCTGCTGAAAACGTCGGATGTCCTCAGCCTGCACTTGCCGCTCAACGACAAGACACGCAACATCATCTGCGCCAAGGAACTGATACGCATGAAAAGCTCGGCGCTGCTGATCAACACCGCGCGCGGCGGCCTGGTGGACGAGGTGGCGCTGGCCGACGCGCTGCGCACCGGCGTGATCGCCGGCGCCGGATTCGACGTGCTGGTGAAGGAGCCGCCGCCGGAGGACAACGTGCTGCTCAACCTGCGGCTGCCGAACTTCATCCTCACGCCGCATTCGGCGTGGGCCAGTTCGCAGGCGATGCAGGTGCTGGCGGATCAATTGATCGACAACATCGAAGCCTGGCAGGCCGGCGCACCCAATAACGTAGTGGGCTAAAACCACTGATCCCATAAGAATATCCAAGGATGCCTCTGATGAATCAGGCTTTCACAATTTCGGTGCCCCGCCTTCGCACGGAGCGGCTTACGCTTCGGGAGTATCGTGTTGAAGACTTCCAGTTATTTGCGGACCATTTGTCAAATGCTGAAAGCTCAGCCCACTTAGGCTCGGCAGACCGCGCGACCGCTTGGCGCATCTTCAGTTCGCATGCTGGATTATGGCTGCTAGGCGGGGCTGGTTGGTGGTCGATAGAGGATCGGCAGACGGGGCAGCTGGTTGGGAACGTGGGAGCTTTCTTCCGCGACGAGTCAACCGTGATCGAGATGGGGTGGAATACTTATCGGGCATTCTGGGGAAAAGGAATTGCGAACGAGGCCGCTGCGGCAGTCTTGGATTATGCGTTCGAGGTGCGACGTGAGCCTAAGGTTCGGGCGCTGATCGCCTCCGGAAACGAATCATCGCGCCGCGTTGCCGAGCGCCTGGGAATGGCGTACGAGATGGAAACTGAACTGCACGGCAAGCGAATCAATAGTTATATGCGTGAGCGTACTTGAAGCTGCCGCGATCAGCGACATGCCGAGTTCCGCTTCCGGCCCGGTTGCAGACGTTCGTGGTCCTCAATCACACTGACCTAAACTAAAATCCGCATTGGCTCACGTGTCCCTTACCCCAAATCTCCGACCGGCTCGCCGCAATATATGCACGGGTCGCCGCAATTGGCTCGACCGCCGCCAAGCCATCACCTAAGGTCAAGGCTTTCCTGCTTCCGGACCTTCCATGCACATATTGCTTCCTATTCGTTGGGTGACTGAAACGCTACAATTGAAGAATTGCATTTCTGGAAACCCCGCGTGAAAGTCGAAACCCCGTTGCTCGTTCCCGTGCTGGCCGCACTGCCGGTATCAGCCTGCATGGTCATTCTGGGCCTACCCGCCGTCAGTGATCACTATATCGTAGCCTTTCGTACGCTGTTCCTGGTGGCCTGCCTGCTATGGCTTATTCCGCTAACGTTGCTTCAACGGGCCATGTGGCGTCGCGATTGGTCCTGGCTGCGCATGGGATCGATACTGCTGGCGACCACCTATGCCATGGCGATTACGAACGCCTTTCTGGGACAGAGCTTCGGGATCGCGATCGGACGGGAAACGGGCTACCAATGGAAATATCTGGCACGAGGCCTGGATAGCTGCTGGCTGGCGCTGGTCGCGTTCTGCGCGGCCCATGCGGTGGCGGCCTATTACCTGTCTCTGCAACAGCTCCGGCTGCATCTGGCCCAGGCGCAAAGCGCGGCCCGCGACGCCGAGTTGCGCGCGCTGCGCCTGCAGGTCAATCCGCACTTCCTGTTCAACTCGCTTAACGCGATCTCAGCGCTGGTGTCGTCCCAGTCCAACCGTGAAGCCAATCGCATGCTCGCGTGCGTGGCCGACTTCCTGCGCGCCACCCTGGCGCATGATGGCCGCCACGAGCATGCGCTGGCCGATGAACTGGCGCTGCTCGACGCCTACTTGGCCATCGAAAAAGCGCGCCTCGGCGAGCGCCTGCGCCTGACGATGAAAACCGGCCCCGACTTGCTGGGCAGCGTCGTGCCTTACCTGATGCTGCAGCCGCTGGTCGAGAATGCGATTCGCCACGGCATCGCGCCGCTGGCCGTGCCCGGCCAGCTCGATATTCTGGTCGAGCGCGCCGGCAGGCGCCTGCTCATCGGCGTGCGGAACGACGGCCAGCCGTCGGCGCAAAAGGATAGCGGCATCGGCCTGGCCAACGTCCGTGAACGCCTGCGCCACCTATACGGCGCGGAACAAGAGGTGGATGCAGGTTGGCGTCCGGACGGCCGCTTCCACGTGCGGATTTCCATGCCGCTGCGCGGCATCGAGGTGGCGGCATGAAAATCAGGGTGGTGGTCGTCGACGACGAGCCGCTGGCCCGGCTGGCGGTCAAGGTCAGGCTGGCGCAGCGCGGCGCCTTTGAGCTGGTGGGAGAATTCGGTGATGGCGACAGCGCTTACCAAGGGATTGTGACGCTGAAGCCCGACCTGGCGTTCGTCGACGTCGAGATGCCGGGCAAGAGTGGACTCGACGTGCTGGCCGCCCTGCCGCCTGCGCAGCGACCGATGACCATCCTGCTCACCGCGTATGAGAGCTTCGCCCTGCAAGCGTTCGAACTGGCCGTCCTCGATTACCTGCTCAAGCCGGTCGATGACGAGCGCTTCGACGAAGCCCTGGACCGCGCGCAGCAGGCGTTCCCCTACCGCTGCCAAAGCCGCGCTGCGGCGCCGGCGGCAACGGCAATGCGCAACTTCAGCGTGCGTGTGGGATCGCGCACGGTGCTGGTGCCGGTGGCCGACGTCGAGCGCATCGAGGCCGACGGCGACTACGCCTCGCTGCATGCGAACGGCAAGACCTGGCTGGTGCGGGAACGCCTGCACAACCTGGCCATGCAGCTCGATCCGCGCCAGTTCCACCGCGTGCACCGCTCGTCCATCGTGCGGCTGGACATGATCGCCGAACTGCGTTCCCTGACCAACCGCGACGCCATGCTGCGCCTGCGCGACGGCAGTGTGCTGCGCGCCAGCCGCTCCTACATGCCGGCGCTGACGGAGGCGCTGCAACACCTCAACGCAAAAACCGATTCGTAGTCCAACCTGGGGGAATGTATGTTAGGTAGCAAGAAGCTTGTTTCAGCGGTCGTGTTGGGCGCGCTGTGGTCGTTGCCCGCCCTGGCGGCGGAGGACACGGCGTTGAGTGCGTCCGATCGCGCCGCAATCGTGCAGACGCTGGCGGCGAAAATCAACGCAAATTACATCGATTCAACGCGGGCTGAACAGGTAGGCAGTGCGATCATCAGGAAAAATGCCGAAGGAGGTTATGCGGCCGCCGCCAGCGCGACGGCATTCAGTGCGGCGCTGAAGAAGGACTTGCGCGAATTCAGCGGCGACATGCATTTCAGCGCGGGGCGTTACGAGGGCTTCAGTGAGCCCAGCGCGACCGAGGAGCCACCGAGCCGCGCCCAGATAGAGGAACGGCGCGCCGCAACCGCGCGGCGCGGCTACGGCATCGAGAAGATCGAACGCCTTCCCGGCAACGTCGGCTATATCGAGTTGCGCGGCTTCGCGGGAGCGCACTTCATCGGCCCGGCGTACACGGCGGCGATGTCGCTCCTGGCGGGCACCGATGCGCTGATCCTCGACCTGCGCCGCAACGGCGGCGGCAGCACGGATAGCGTGGCTTATCTGATGAGCCATTTCTTCCCGGTGGGCGAGGTGCTCCACCTGATCGATATCTATGAGCGCCCGACCGGCACCACGCAGCAGATCTGGACCGTGCCGACGGTAACACAGCGTTACGACAAGCCCGTATATGTGCTGATCTCGGCTCGGACAGGTTCCGCCGCCGAGGACTGCGCCTACGACTTCCAGGTGCTGAAGCGCGGCACCCTGGTCGGTGAAACCACCATCGGCGCTTCCAACCCCAATAGTTGGTACAGCTTGGGACACGACATCGCGGTCTCGATCCCGACGTCGCGCATGATCAACTTCGTCACTAAAACCAACTGGGAGCATGTCGGCGTGAAACCGGACGTCGAAGTGCCGGCAGCGCAGGCGTTGCAGGCGGCGCATGTCGCCATCCTGCGCAACCTGGTGTTATCCGCAAAGGACGAGAACGAGCGCAAGGAACTGCAACGCCTTCTCACCATGGCGGAGAAGGAAGAAACCGAGAAGCCGGTCTATACCGTCAGGGGGGAGCGTTAATCGACCCGCCTTGCTCTCCTCGAAGCCGTCACGAACGGCGGCTTCCGACACGACTTTTTTGCGGCTCTCCCTTGTGCCGGCGATCTAAAGAGAAGGCGCCTGGAATGTGTCTAAGCCAGTACAGATTAGCGAAGCGTAATCCGCCACTCCAAGCTCCGCCACCCGCTAATCATCCAGCCCCTTGCCGCTCAAAATATCGGGAATGGCCTTCAACACGCGCGCGGTACGCGTCTTCGACTGCTTGGCCGACGAAAAATGCAAAAGGTAAGCCCGCCTGCGCCCGGGCGTCAACGCCTCGAAAGCGGTTTTCAGATCCAGCATCTCATCAAGCTTGGCCTGGAACTCCTCCGGCACAGAAAACTCCTCGGTCTTCTTTAACTCGACCTTCAGCCCGGACTTCTCCACCTTCACCGCTTCCGCGATATACGCCTTCAAAACGGCCTTCAGCTTGCGGATTTCCTCGACGTTCTTGAAGCGCACCTGCCGCGCCGCCTGCACGTTGTCGGTCTGCCGGATCAGGATACCCTTGGCATCCTTCAGCAACGCCCCCTTGAAAAACAGCAGCGCGCAATATTCCTTGAACGAGTGGATCAACACCACATTGCGCCCTTCGAGCGTATAGCACGGCACGCCCCATTTCAAATCCTCGCCTAGGCCGCTATCGAGACAAACCGCCCGCAGTTCGCGCACCTCGTCCACCCAGTTCTTCAGCCGCTCGACATAGGCGTCGACTTTCGGATTCAGGGTGTGTTCTGTCATGGCTCGCCTCTCAATAGGTCCCGGGAAGAAGGATGTTGCGGTCGACATGCTGCAGATCGCGCAGTCCGCAGAAGGCCATCGTCAGATCGGCCTCGTTGCGGATGATCTCCAGGCATTTGCTCACGCCCTGCTCGCCCATCGCACCCAGGCCATACAGGAACGGACGTCCGATATAAACGCCTTTCGCGCCCAGCGCCACCGCCTTGATCACGTCCTGGCCGGAGCGGATGCCGCCGTCCATGTGCACCTCGATCTGCTTGCCGACCGCTTCCACGATGGCCGGCAGCGCGCCGATCGACGACTGCGCGCCGTCGAGCTGGCGGCCGCCGTGGTTGGAGACGATCAGCGCGTCAGCGCCACTCTCCACAGCCAGGCGCGCGTCCTCCGCATCCATGATGCCCTTGATGATCAACTTGCCGCCCCAGCGCTGCTTGATCCACTCGACATCCTTCCAGGACAGGCTCAGATCGAACTGCTGGCTGGTCCACGACGACAGCGACGACATGTCCGACACCGACGTCGCGTGCCCGACGATATTGCCGAAGCTGCGGCGCCTGGTGCCCAGCATGCCGAGACACCAGCGCGGCTTGGTGGCGAGGTTGATCATGTTGGCGACGGTCAGTTTGGGCGGCGCCGACAGGCCGTTGCGCAGATCCTTGTGGCGCTGTCCGAGCACCTGCAGATCAAGCGTCAGCACCAGCGCCGAGCAGCGCGCGGCCTTGGCGCGGTCGATCAGGCGGTTGATGAATTCACGGTCCTTCATCACATACAGCTGGAACCAGAAAGGCTTGCTGGTGTTGGCGGCGATGTCCTCGATCGAGCAGATGCTCATCGTCGACAAGGTGAACGGCACGCCGAATTTTTCGGCGGCCTTGGCGGCGAGGATCTCGCCGTCGGCGTGCTGCATGCCGGTCAGGCCGGTCGGCGCCAGGGCCACCGGCATGGTCACGTCCTGGCCGACCATGGTGCTGGCCAAGGTGCGGTTTTCCAGATTGACGGCGACCCGCTGGCGGAATTTGATCTTCGCGAAGTCTTCGTTGTTGGCGCGGTAGGTCGATTCGGTCCAGGAGCCGGCATCGGCGTAATCGTAGAACATGCGCGGGACGCGCTTCTTGGCCAGAACGCGCAGGTCTTCGATACTGGTGATGATGGTCATGCACACTCCTTGGGCGATAATCGACAAATCATCGGGCATTTTGGTGAAAATGCCAATAGGAATGTGGGGCTACGATCGCCGTCCAGGCAGGATAATCAAGGAGTTGATTTTGGCGACCAGGCAGCCAATCAACGGCCCGGCACAAAGCAAAAAGGCCTGAAGATTGCTCTTCAGGCCCTTCCACTTACGAATTTTTGGTGCGGCTGGCAGGAATCGAACCCACGACCCCTTGGTTCGTAGCCAAGTACTCTATCCAGCTGAGCTACAGCCGCGAAAGACAACATTATAGCAGGGCAATCTCAAATCTAAAAGCTCCGGGATGAGAAATGTTCACACATTATTTCATAGCGCAGAGCCCGTGTAGAAATGGTGGACCTGACCCCGGAGTTGGCAAGAAAAAAGGCCTGAAGATTTCTCTTCAGGCCCTTCGTCTTACGAATTTTGGTGCGGCTGGCAGGAATCGAACCCACGACCCCTTGGTTCGTAGCCAAGTACTCTATCCAGCTGAGCTACAGCCGCGAAAAACAAGATTATAGCAGCGTTTTTCTGATTGGAGAAGCATTCCTTTTGGGAAATTCCGGTTTTGCCTCGGACCAACTATTTACCTTTCCCCGGAACCGGGTCGCAACTATGATGAAGGAGGACTTTTATTTTAAGGAGACGACGATGAAACGCTTTCTGCAGATGGTAGTGATGATGACCGCCTTCGCCGTGGGCAGCGCCGGCGCGGCCGGCGCCGAACGCGCCAGCGCCAACGACGCCGTGGCGATGGTGAAGAAGGTCATCGCCGATATGAAGAAGCTGGGCAAGGAAAAAGTGATCCAGGACATACAGGCGCAGAGCCCGCAGTACCTCGACCGCGACCTGTACGTGACCGTCGGTACGCTCGAAGGCATCACTTTAGCGAACGGCAACAACGCCAAGCTGGCCGGCAAGAACACCCTCGACCTGAAAGATGTCGACGGCAAGTCGATCGTGCGGGATCGCATCGAAATCGCCAAGACGAAGGGCTCGGGATGGCAGGACTATAAGTGGCCAGACCCGCTGACCAAAAAAATACAGAAAAAATCGATGTACGTCGAACGCTATGAAGATATGACCGTCGCCTGCGGCATCTATAAGGACTGACCGCGTAAATCGCCACGGCAAAGCAAAAGGGCCTGAAGATTTCTCTTCAGGCCCTTCCACTTACGAATTTTTGGTGCGGCTGGCAGGAATCGAACCCACGACCCCTTGGTTCGTAGCCAAGTACTCTATCCAGCTGAGCTACAGCCGCGTTGGCAACATTATAAAGCATTAATTTCGTTTTGCAAAGTTCGATTTTTTCTATCGTTTAGTTGGCTTGGGATGAACTTCACCAAATCAACTTCTTTGCGCACAGCCATTTCATACCTTGTTGCACCTCTTTCAACCGGCGTGCCGTTCGAAAGAAGCAGCATTATAGGGACACTCTCCGGGCTTGTCCAGTACCGCGTGTCAGACGCCGAATTCGGCCGCCGCCTTGGCCGACCACAACGCTTCGTTGTAGGAAGGATACGGTACGCCGTAGCAATCGACTTGCCCGCCCTCCCCGACGAACTTGACCCACCAGCCCGCCTCGTCGGCAACGATGCCGATATCGCCAGCCTTGCAGTGACTGGCAAGATGCTCGTTTTGCTCCAGTACAACAATATTTACTTTACGGTGACGCACGACGGTAACCATGGCAAACCTCCCTGTTTGCGGCCTGCGCCGCTATGTACATAGTGCCGCAGTGTATCCCAAGGACCCTGCGGGATGCACCGCAACATAGACAAAAAACCCACTTTTTCCGCCTTATTCACAGCTGTGATCTCGATCATCATCAATAAAAATTTGCATTCGATTGCGCGTTGCAGCATCATTGACCTGTCTCCTCTATTCTCCTCCAAGGAAATAGATTTAGCCCGCTCCCGTAGCGGGCTTTTTTTTTACCGTGTACGATTCGATCAGCTTTGCCTTCTCATAAGAACAGATAACAGATCACTAACAGGGCCGTCCACACAGTATGAAGCAAACCGACTCCGCGCCGTCCCCCGCCATCGACTGGTCACGCACCGCCCTGGGCGCCCGCGACGGCTGGCCGCCATGCCTGCGCTTGACGGTCGATATCCTGCTCAATTCGCCGCTGCCGATGCTGCTGATGTGGGGTCGCGAGCAAGTCATGGTCTACAACAACGCCTACGCGTCGCTGATCGGCCTGGCCAGCCTGCGCGCGCCCGGCGCCAACGTGCCGTCGATGCAGCCTGCCGCGTGGAGCTGGAACAGCGCCGCCATCGGCCAGGCCTGGGACGGCCACAGCGCCAGCTACCTCGGCCACAAACTGCCGGTGTGGCGCAACGGCGGCGTCGTCCAGCTCGCGCTGGACCTGTATTACACCCCGATCCGCGACGACGGCGACAACGTGGCCGGCATCCTGTGCGCGCTGTCGCCGTCGCAGGCGGCGCCGGCCGTCGTCGCCGACACCCGCCCGCTGCGCCTGCTGGTGGTCGAGGACAACGCCGACGCCCGCTACCTGGTGTGCGAGACGCTGCGCGCGCTCGGCCACGAGGTCCATCCGGCCGCCTCCGGCGAGGAGGCGCTGCCGGAGCTGTCGCGCCAATCGTTCGACATCCTGTTCACCGACGTCAGCCTGCCCGGCATGTCCGGGGTCGACCTGGCGCGCCGGGCGCTGCAGCTGGCGCCCGGCCTGGAACTGATGTTCGCCTCCGGCTACGGCGACGAGCTGACCCGCCATCTGGAGTTTCCGGCAAGATCGTTGCAGAAACCCTACGACATCGAACAACTGCAGAGCGCACTCGACCAAATCGCCAGGCGCTTGCGCGGAACCGCCCCGTGATAGCGCCACAACGACCGCCCGCCCGGGGGCGATAGCGTCAACCGTGCGGTGCCGGCGTTAGCAAAGCGTTACAATGAAGACACCGTAAACCGTCAAGCGTTAGCCTGGCGACCCTGCGGCCGCCATCCGGCGGCACAGGCATCGCGGCAGCCTGAAGCGACACATGATTCTTCCCAACGAGCCCAACGACGTCATGCCGGCCGCCTCCCTGGCGGACGACGCCATGCTCGCCACCGCCCCCAGCGCCCACGAGGAGTTACTGAGCGCGCGCGAGGCGCTGCGCCAAAGCCAGCTCGAGTTGCGCGCGCTGGCCAATTCCATGCCGCAGCTGGCCTGGATCGCCGAGCAGGACGGCACCATGATCTGGTACAACCAGCGCTGGTACGACTACACCGGCACCTCGCCCGAGCAGATGGCCGCAGGCGCCTGGCGCGACGTCTACGCCCCCGAGTGCCTGGACCCGATGGCCCAGCTGTGGGAGCAGTGCCGCGCCAGCGGCGCGCCGTTCGAGCTCGAGGTGCCCATCCGCAACGCCGACGGCGAGTTCCGCTGGTTTCTGACGCGCGCCAACCCGGTGCGCGGCAGCAATGGCCTGATCCTGCGCTGGTTCGGCACCTGCACCGACGTCGACCAGGTCAAGCGCGCGCAGGAAGCGCTGCGCGATGAAACCGCCGTGCTCGAACTGGTCAACCGCACCGGCACCGCGCTGGCCTCCACCCGCGACCTCCATCCGCTGCTGCAGGAGCTGACCGACGCCGCCACCAGCATCAGCGGCGCGCGCTTCGGCGCCTTCTTCCATCAAGGCCTGGACGGCGACGGCGCGGCGGCCCTGCTGCATACGCTGTCGAGCGGCGCGCCGGCCGGCTTCGCCAGCTTCGGCGAACCGCGCGCCGCCGCCCTGCTGGGGCCGAACACGGGCGGCAAGGCCCCGGTGCGCAGCGACGACCTGCAGGCCGAGGGGCGCCAGACGGCGCCCGGCCAGCCGCCGGTGCGCAGCTACCTGGCCGTGCCGGTGGCGCTAAGCTCGGGCACGGTGATCGGCTGCCTGTGTTTCGGCCACCCGGAGCCGGACATGTTTTCCGAGCGCACCGAGCGCATCATCGGCGGCGTCGCCGCCCAGGCCGCCATCGCGATCGACAACGCCCGCCTCTACCAGGCCACCCAGCAGGCGGCCGAGGAGCGCAAGGTGCTGCTCGACAGCGAGCGCCAGGCGCGCGCCGAGGCCGAGCGCACCAGCCAGATGAAGGATGAATTCCTGGCCACGCTGTCGCACGAGCTGCGCACGCCGCTGACGGCCATCCTGGGCTGGGCCCAGGTGCTGCGGCGGGGCAGCCGCGACCAGGCCGACCTGCACCGCGGCCTGCAGACCATCGAGCGCAACGCGCGCGCGCAGGCCCAGCTGATCGAGGATTTGCTCGACATGAGCAGCATCGCCTCGGGCAAGGTGCAGCTCGAAATGCTGTCGCTGTCGCCGTCGACCATCGCCGCCGCCGCCATCGAGACGGTGCGCCCGGCCGCCCAGGCCAAGCACATCCGCCTGCAAACCGAGTTCGAGGCGCTGGCCGGCATGGTCGCCGGCGACGCCAACCGCTTGCAGCAAATCATCTGGAACCTGCTGACCAACGCCATCAAGTTCACCCCGCACGGCGGCATGGTGACGATCGGCGTGCGGCGCGAGGGCGACCAGGTCGCCATTTTCGTGCGCGACACCGGCATCGGCATCGCGCCGGGCTTCATCGCCCATGTGTTCGAACGCTTCCGCCAGGCCGACGCCACCACCACCCGCCAGCACGGCGGACTGGGGCTGGGGCTGTCGATCGTCAAGCATCTGGTCGAGCAGCATGGCGGCACCGTCAGCGCCGAGAGCGCCGGCGAGGGCCTGGGCGCCTGCTTCACGGTGCGGCTGCCGCGCCGCACCGGCAAAAACGAGGCGGCGGCCGGCGCCGACGGCCTGCCTTCTGCTGCAACGCATGATTTATCCGGTTTGCAAGTGTTGGTTGTTGACGACGAAGACGACGCACGGGAGTTGATCAAACGCATACTTAACGACTGCAACGCCGACGTGCTGACCGCCGCCACCGCCACCGAGGCGCTCAGTTTGCTGCAGCACGCGCGGCCCGACCTGATGGTCAGCGACCTGGGCATGCCGGAGGTCGACGGCTACGGCCTGCTCGACCGCATCCGCGCGCTCGGCCCGGCGCACGGCGGCGACCTGCCGGCCATCGCGCTGACCGCCTTCGCGCGCTCGGAGGACCGGATGCGCGCCCTTTCGAGCGGCTTCATGGCCCACATCTCCAAGCCCGTCGAGCCGAGCGAGCTCATCGCAAAAGTGGCGGCGATGGGCGCCGCGCACCGCCACGCGTGATATCCTCTGGTCGATAGGGGCGCCGCGTTGATGTCATGCGATAAACACAAGTAAGTATTATTTCCACACAGTACATATTTCCTCCTACTTTTAGACGCGGCACTGTCCTACAAGCAATCCGGAGAAGGCTTGTTACACTACAAAAATTCGCGGGATAGGGTTACAATTATTTCCGTACAGCAATAAGTTACAGATGTGTGCGCCGCAGCACAGCGGTTTGCGATATTATCGATTTATTATGGGCGTTTTCCCGGCCATTCCGGCCGTTTTAAGAGACAGACAGAGACAAATATGCCGAGCCGAGACGAAATTCTGCACGCCAAGATCCTGGTGGTGGATGACAGTGCCGACAACGTCGACCTGATGCTGGAGATCCTGCGCGAAGCCGGTTATACCAATGTCGCGTCGACGATGCTGCCGGAACAGGTGTGCCCGATGCACCGACAGCAGTGCTACGACTTGATTTTGCTCGATCTGCAAATGCCGGGTCTCAATGGTTTCCAGGTCATGAAGGGTCTCAAGGAAATCGAACAAGGCGGCTACCTGCCGGTGCTGGCCCTGACCGCCCAACCGAGTTTCAAGATCGCCGCGCTGGAAGCGGGCGCGCGCGATTTCATCAGCAAACCGTTCGACCTGCTCGAGGTGCACAAGCGCATCCATAACATGCTCGAGGTGCGCCTGCTCTACAAGGAACTGGCGCAGTACAGCCGCCAGCAGCAGGAGCTCGCGCTGCACGATCCGCTGACCGGGCTGCCGAACCGCCGCCTGCTCGAGGACCGCATCGCCACCGTGCTGCAACACGCGACGCGCCAGCAGAACAAGGCGGCCGTCATGTATCTGGACCTCGACGGTTTCAAAGCCATCAACGACACCCACGGCCACGCCACCGGCGACGACATCCTCAAAATGGTGGCGCAGCGGCTGGTCGGCTGCGCCCGCAAGGAAGACACCGTGGCCCGCGTCGGCGGCGACGAGTTCGTCATCGTCATGGGGAATATCGCGCACCTCGGCGACACCCAGGAGCCGGCCAGCAAATTGATCGAGGCGGTCTCCGAACCGTACATCGTCAACGGCCTGACCCTGCAGCTGTCGACCAGCATCGGCATCGGCATCTTCCCGGACGACGCCGACGCGGTCGCCTCGGTGATCGCCATGGCCGACGCCGCGCTGTACGAGGCCAAGCGCTCCGGCAAGAACCGCAGCTGCACCGCGCAGACCTTGCGCAACCAGCCCACCCGGCAACACATCCGATCTCCGGCGCCGGCCTGAAAGCCACGCAAGAAAAAAAAGGGCGGGTGATACACCCGCCCTTCTTCTTTTGCGCAGGACAAACGCGCTTAGTGCGCGACAGCCTTCTGTTTCGCGCCGCCTTTGCCGCCTTCGTCCACCTTGCCGGCGTGCTGATGGTCGCCTTTCGCGTTGACCATATCCGGCGGGACCTCGATGCGCGTGATGCCGGAATCGACCGACACCGGATCGCTGGCCGGGAAGGTCATCTCGATGCCGCCGTCGAGCAGCGTTTCCTTGGCCTGCTCCTCCGGCGTTTCCTGCTCATGATCGGCCAAGGTGGCGATGGCTTGCGCCCATTTGACGAACTCCAGCTTGGACAGGTCGCGCACGCTGTGCACGTCGAACGCCAGGGCCAGCGCCTTGGCGTCCTTCGGGCTGATGCCGCGCAGCGCGCTCACCGGCGCTTCGGCCAAGGCCCGGAAACTCAGCCCTACATATTCCTTGTCGACGATGGTATCGATATTCATGATGTTTTCCTTTAGTGGGGGTTACACCTCCACTGTGACAGTGGCGCCACGGCGGGTCTGTGCGCAATCAAACATTGGCGCCGTCGCGCGCAATGACCGGTTCGATTGCCGGTTGAGTTTTTGACATTCATATAGGCAATTGCTATGATCGCTTGTGCTTCTCTGGCTGCGTTTACGCCGCGAAGATTTCGCAGTATCAGCATGAGCAGAGACCCCGTGCCTAAAATCGAAAAACCAAAGATACTGGTCGTCAACGACGACGCCAACAGCCTGTTCGCGTTGACTAGTTTGCTTGCCCAGTGGGCCGAGCAGGAATCCTATGAAGTGCTGGCGGCGCGCTCCGGACAGGAGGCGCTGCGTCAGGTGCTGATGCACGACTTCGCCGTCATTCTGCTCGACGTCAACATGCCCGGCATGGACGGCTTCGAGACGGCCGAGGCGATCCACCAGCGCGCGCGCTCGGCCGACATCCCGATCATCTTCATCACCGCCTTCCTGGCCGACGAACTCGACCGGTTGAAGGCTTACCAGCGCGGCGCCGTCGACTTCCTGTTCACGCCGGTGATCCCGCAGATCCTGTACGCCAAGATCGCCGTGTTCGTCGCGCTGGCCGTCAAGAACGAGGAATTGAAGAAGCAGGCGCGCCAACTGAGCCAGCGCACCACCGAACTGACGGCCACCAATAAGCGGCTGCGGCGCGAGATCGAGGACCGCCAGGTGGCGGAGCGGCAAAACCACGCCAAGGACGAGTTCCTGGCGATGCTGGGCCACGAGCTGCGCAACCCGCTGAGCGCCATCAGCAGCGCCGCCTCGCTGATCGGCCTGCCCGGCGTGTCCACCGACGGCGTGCAGCGCGCCAAGAAAATCATCCAGCGCCAGAGCCAGCACCTGGGCCGCATCGTCGACGACCTGCTCGACCTGTCGCGCGCCATGTCGGGCAAGATCCTGCTCAACCGCGCGCCGCTGGACCTGTCGGCGCTGGTCGCGCACACGCTTGAAACCTTCCGCGCCACCGGCCGCAGCGGCGAGTACCAGCTGATCCAGGACCTCGACGCCGGCTGGATCGACGGCGACCCCACGCGGCTGGAGCAAATCGCCAGCAACCTGATCGACAACGCCCTCAAATACACGCCGCCCGGCGGCCGCATCGAAGTGCGCACCTGGACCGAGAACGACGACGTCGTGCTCAGCGTGCGCGACACCGGCGTCGGCATCTCGGCCGACCTGCTGCCGCACGTGTTCGACGTGTTCGTCCAGGGTTCGAGCACGCTGGACCGGGCCCAGGGCGGCCTGGGCATCGGCCTGTCGCTGGTGCGCCGCCTGACCGAACTGCACGGCGGCAGCATCGAGGCGGAAAGCAAGGGCCCCGGCGGCGGCAGCACCTTCACGCTCAGGATGCCGCGCATCGAGCACCAGGCCGCGCCCGCGCCGGCCCCGGCGCCGGCCGCGCAGGAACGCGCGCACGGCAAGCCGAGCGTGCTGCTGATCGAGGACAACGAGGATGGCCGCGAAATGATGGCCATGATGCTCAGCTGCTATGGCTACGAGGTGCAGTACGCCGAGGACGGCCTGCGCGGGCTGGAGGCGGCGGCGCGCTTCCGGCCGGACCTGGCGCTGGTCGACATCGGCCTGCCCGGCATCGACGGCTACGAGGTGGCGCGCCGGCTGCGCGCCGACCCGGCCACGCGCGACATCAAACTGATCGCGCTGACCGGCTACGGCCTGGCCGAGGACCTGCGGCGGGTGCTCGACGCCGGCTTCGACCGCCATCTGGTCAAGCCGGTCGACATCGACCACCTGATGGAAGTGATCGGCAGCTGCACGGAGCTGCCCGTCAAATAATCGGCGAAAAAAAACACCGTGGCCGCCGCGCCACGGTGCGCCATGCTTTGCGAAGCTCGGGTATCATCCGAACACGATAAGTCTGCCGGAAAAAAAGCGGTTACCCACCGCAACTCCGGTCCGCTAACATCACTTCAGAGAAAACCATGTCCTTACCGGCTCCACAAGAACATCAGGACGCGCTGCGCAGCGCGGATTTGAGCGAACTGCTCGGCCACGTACACACGTGTTGGGATAACGAAAGGCGCTCGCTGTCGCGCCAGCTGCACGACAGCCTGGGCTCGTCGCTGACGGCGCTGACCATGCATCTGGGGCTGCTGATGCAAAAGATGCCGCAGGAGCCGGCGCTGCAGGACCGCGCCGCGCACATGAAGCAGCTGCTGATGCAGATCGTCGAGACCAACCGCCAGATGCAGCTCAAATTGTGGAACGACAAGCTGGAGTTTCTCGGCGTGCGCGTGGCCCTGGGCGAGCTGGTCGAGCAGTTCGGCGAACAGCAGAAGATCACGGCCCGCTGCAGCCTGCCGGACGACGAGCTCGATTGTCCGCGCAGCCACGGCATCGTGCTGCTGCACACGCTGGAAGAAGCGCTGCGCAACATCGCCACCCACGCCGGCGCCACCGAGGTCGACGTGATTGTCGACGACAACGAGGACGAGGTGATGTTGACTGTCAAGGACAACGGCGTGGGCCTGGGCGGTCCGACGGCGGCGGCGCCGGGCCAGGCGGCCGGCAAGTACGGCCTGCGCATGGCGCGCGAGCGCGCCGCCTATCTGGGCGGCACCTTGACCCTGGCGGCCGGCGCCGATGGCGGCGTCGTGTTGACGATGATTTTGCCCAAGCCCGTCAACGCGCTGTAAAGCCGGCGGCGGCCACCAACGTGCAAACCATCTAAACCACGTAGGGCGGATTAGCGAAGCGTAATCGGCCATGCATGCTCCGTTGGCGGCGCATACATGGCCGATTACGGCGTTCCGCCTAATCCGCCCTACGTGTCTTTGAGGTCACGCAAACACCCTAAACCCGGCTCAATGCAACTTGACCAGCGGCGTACTGCGCTTGATCAGGAAGCGCGCCAGCGCCAGCACGCCGGTGCGTATCGTCCCCAGCACCGCCTGGTGGTGCATCAGATGCAAACTGGTGTACATCAACCGCGCGACAAAGCCGTCGACGAACCAGCTCAATCCCTTCAGCGATCCCATCAAGCTCCCCACCGACGTGGTCTGCCCGAACGACACCAGCGAGCCGTAATCGCGGTACACATACGGCTTGCCCTGCGGCGGCTTGCCCTTCTGCTGGCGCAGGAAGGTGGTCACCAGATAATCCGCCTGCTGGTGCGCGGCCTGCGCGCGCGGCGGCACCAGCTTGCCATCCGGACCGGCGCACGCGGCGCAATCGCCCAGCGCGTAGATATAGTCGAAACCCTTGACGGCCAGATCCGGACCGACATCGATCTGCCCCGATTTCACCGTCGGCAAACCCAGCTCCTTGAGGAAATCGGGCGCCTTGATACCGGCCGCCCACACCACGATCTGCGCCGGATAAGACACCTCCCCCGCGCTCACCTGCGTGGCCGAAATCGCCGTCACCCGCGTATTGGTCGCCACGGTGACCGCGCGCTGATGCAGCAGTTCCAGCGCGGCCGCCGACACTTTCTCCGGCAGCGGCGCCAGAATGCGCGGCGCGCCCTCGATCAGGGTGATGCGCACGTCGCGCTCGGCCTGCAGCTGGCGGAAGCCGTAGGCCGCGTACACGCCGCTGGCCTCGCGCAATTCGGCCGCCAGCTCGACGCCGGTGGCGCCGCCGCCGATGATGACGACATCGATGCCGGCATCGGGCTGCGCGCTCTTTTTCAGCGACGCCAGGGTCAATAGCTTGAGCAAGGTGAGGCGGAAGCGCTCGGCGTCTTCCGTGGCGTTCAGGGAAATCGTATGTTCGGCCGCGCCGGGCACGCCGAAATAATTGGAGGTGCTGCCGACCGCCAGCACCAGCGAATCGAAGCGGATCTGCCGCTCGGGCAGGATCAACTCGTTCGACGGCTCGGCGCCGCGTATCTCGCCGACCGTCAGCAACCGCTGCGCGGCGTCGAGCGCCACCATCGGACCATAGGCAAACGTAAAGCCATTGTCGTGCGCCAGCATCTGGTAGGACAAGCCTTCCTGATGCACGTCCAAGGTGCCGGCCGCCACCTCGTGCAGCGACGGCTTCCAGATATGGTAGAGCCGGCTATCGACCAGCATCACCGCTTCCGGGCCCAGCTTGCGCCCCAGTTTGCAGGCGAGCTCAAGCCCGCCCGCGCCGCCGCCTACAATGACTATTTTGCTATGCAAATGTTTCTCCTGTGGCGGCGGCCCGCACCGCGTTGTGATATGACGGGTCGCGATTAACGGTCGCGACCGTTTCCATTGCCATGGCCGTTGCCATGGCCCTTGTGGTCTTTGTCCTTGTGCTTGCCGTGATCGTCGTCGCGGCGATCGTCGCGTCGGTCATCGCGGCGGTCGTCGTGACGGTCGCCGCCACCGCCGTGGCGGGTGCGATAGGCCGGGGCGTACTGGTTGTTATACCAGCTATCTTGAACAAAATACACTGGCTGGCCGCAGGCGTTGTACGCGCGGCAGTGCTTGGACCATTTCTTGGCGTGGCCTGGCGGCACGCGCAGATAGATCGGCGCGCGCTCGACGTAGTGCGTCGGACGCTGAATGATCAGAGGTTCGCGGTAGATCACTTGCGGCTGCGGGTAGTCGCCGATGTCGATGCGGCCGTAAAACCCCGGCTGGCCGACGCTGACCGAGACGTTGGTGGTGCCGGCGAAGGCGCTCGTGGACAAAACCAGCAAGCTGGCCGCAATGAGTTTGGCTTTCATGATGTGCCCCATATTGTTATGTAGTGTTGAGCGAAGTTGCTCAGGGAACATAATAACAAGTCTGGAGCGCAACTTCCGTTCGCCAGCGTACATACTATTTTACAAGTTTGCCTTAGAGGCAATAGCGAACCGTGGCGCCGCACGCCGGCGGCTCAGCGCAATTCGGCGTCCAGCTGGCGGATCGCCGTCTGCGCCTGCGTGATCACGCGGTCGGCGATGCGCTGGCGCATGCCGGGCACGCGCGCGGCCGCCTCGGCCTCCAGCAACAGCGGCGTCAGCAATTGCAGCGCGGACTCGTGGAAGCCCTGCGCGACCAAGTTCAGCTGGTCGTTGAACGATTGCTCGGCCGCCTGCAACTGCTTGCGCAATTCCTGCTCGAACGCGGCGCGCTTGTCGCGGATTTCCGTGCGCTTGCGCTTGCCGCCGTCGGTGAACCACTTGAAGGCGCCCGCCAGCAACACCGCGCCGCCGACGAACGGCGCCGCCGGCGCCACCACCGGCAACACCACCGCCGCGCCGATCAGATAGGCGGCGGTGCCGGTGCCGGCCGCGACGACCGCCCCGCTCATCAAGGTGACATTGGCCGCCGTGTCGACCTTGTTGACCAGCCGCGTGCCGATGCGCAGGCGCGGCATCAGCTTGGCCAGGGTCGAATGGTGCTGCCGCTGGAACACCGACGACTGGTTGAGCCGCATCGCCGACTGGAACAGGCGCAGGTCCTCCTGCAGCAAGTGCAGCGCCTGCTCCTTGCGCCGCACGATGCGGTCCAGGCGCCGCTCCATCTCCTGCCCGAACTGCTGGCGGCCGATGCTGGCCCAGACCTCCTCCTCCTTCCATTGATCGGTGTTGAGGCGGTCGCCGATGGCCAGCTCGATGGCGTTGCCGGCGTCGTGCACGGCGTCGTCGATCTCTTCGGCCAGCAGCCTGCGCTCATGGGCGATGCGCTGGTCGACCAGGGTCAGCCGCTGCAGCACCTGGTTTTTCAGGTCGGTCGCGGCGCTCACCAGGGTGGCGGCGGTGGCCTCGCCCATCGACAACAGGCGGGCCTGGTCCAGGTAGGCGCCGATGTCGCTGGTGATCGCGGCGGTGGTGCTGCCGACCAGTTGCCGTAACTGCTCGTGGTCGATCTCGCCGGACTGGAAATTGCGCGCGTGCTCGACCAGTTCCGGCTGCCCGGCGTTGCGGCCGAACTCGGCCACGGTGTCGGCCAGCGAGCGGCCGCGCACCAGGCGCCGCGCCTGCTCGCCGAGGTTGGCGAGGATGCCGCGCTGCTCGGCCACCGGCAATTTCTGCAAATCGTCCAGTGACAGCCGCACCGACAGCGCCTTGGCCAGCCGTTGCGCCAGCAGGCGGGCGTCGCCGCCGTGCAGGGCCAGCAGCGGGATGGTCATGCCGAGCGCGTTCTCGCGCGCGGCCTGGTCGATGCCGGCGCAGCTGCGCGCCAGCGCGTTGAAGGCCCAGTCGACGTCGATGCCCGATTCGATGGCGTTGAGCACCAGCGCGGTGAACACGGCCGAGGATTTGCCGTCGCCGGCGATGTCGGTGACGGCGGCGAACTGCGCCAGGGTGAGGCTGCCTTCGTTGCCGGCGATGGCGCCGACCGCGCGCGCGTATGCCGAGCTGAAGCTTTGATCCGACGACAGATGCTCGTCCAGCGAGCGGACGGTCACGACGTGGGCGGCCGGTGGAGTACCGTGGTGACTATTCACACTTGCTCCGATTCTTAAAATTACCTGGGCACGATTTTAACTGAAGCGGGGCCGCGCCGCGTGCCAGTTACGGCGTCCCGGTCGCCAGGAAAAGGGTTTCCTTGATCTCCTCCATCACCACATAACTCTTGGACTGCGCCGCGCCGGGCAGGCTGAGCAGCATATCGCCCAGCAGTTTGCGGTATTCGGCCATCTCGTGGATGCGCGCCTTGATCAGGTAATCGAAGTCGCCCGAGACCAGGTGGCACTCCTGCACCTCCGGGATGCGCAGCACCTCGCGCCGGAATTGCTCGAACACCGGGCCGGACTTCTGGTTCAAGGTGATCTCGACGAACACCAGCAGCTTGGCGCCCAGCGCCGGCGGATCGATGCGCGCGTGGTAGCCGGTGATGACGCCGTCGCGCTCCATGCGCTTGACGCGCTCGATGGCCGGCGTGATCGACAGCCCCACCTGCTCGCTCAAGTCCTTCATCGAGATGCGGCCGTCGCTTTGCAGGATGTGCAGGATCTTGCGGTCGAGCTTGTCCAGGGCGCGGACCGATTCCTTCTGAATTCGCATGATAATCCACTAAATAGTTGATTTTATACAGTAACAAATGCTGGTGATACGAGAATACCATAGTGGAATATCTGGCTTATATAAATAATAGGGGTTCGCATGCGCGTTGTCATTCTCGGTAGCGGTGTTATCGGCGTCACCAGCGCCTATTATTTGGCCCAGGCCGGACACGACGTGACCGTGCTCGACCGCCAGCCCGGCCCCGCGCTGGAGACCAGTTTCGCCAACGCCGGCCAGATCTCGCCCGGCTATGCGTCGCCCTGGGCCGCGCCCGGCATCCCGCTCAAGGCCATGAAATGGATGCTGCAGCGCCACGCGCCGCTGTCGATCACGCCCGACGGCACGCTGTTCCAGTTGCAATGGATGTGGCAGATGCTGCAGAACTGCACCACCGAGCGCTACGCCGTCAACAAGGAACGCATGGTGCGGCTGGCCGAGTACAGCCGCGACTGCTTCAAGACCCTGCGCGCGGCCACCGGCATCGCATACGAAGGCCGCCAGCAAGGCACGACGCAGCTGTTCCGCACCCAGAAGCAGCTCGACGACGCCGCCAAGGACATCGCCGTGCTCGAGGAAACCGGCGTCGCCTATGAACTGCTGAGCCGCGAACAGCTGGCCGGCGCCGAGCCCGGCCTCGACCAGAACAAGCTGGTCGGCGGCCTGCGCCTGCCCAACGACGAGACCGGCGATTGCCAGTTGTTCACCACCGCGCTGACGGCGATGGCCGAGAAGCTCGGCGTCAAGTTCCGCTACGGCGTCGACATCACCGGCCTGCTCACGTCGGGCGACGACATCCAGGGCGTGCGCTGCGGCGCCGAGGTCGTGACCGCCGACTCGTACGTGGTCGCGCTCGGTTCGTATTCGACCAGCCTGCTCAAAAACCTGGTCAGCATCCCGGTCTATCCGCTCAAGGGCTATTCGATCACCGTGCCGATCGTGAACGCCGCCGCCGCGCCGGTGTCGACCATTCTCGACGAGACCTACAAGATCGCCGTGACGCGCTTCGACGACCGCATCCGCGTCGGCGGTATGGCCGAGATCGCCGGCTTCGACACGCGCCTCAATCCGCGCCGCCGCGAGACGCTGGAAATGGTGGTCAACGACCTGTTCCCGGGCGCCGGCGACACGACCTCGGCCAGCTTCTGGACCGGCTTGCGGCCGATGACGCCGGACGGCACGCCCATCGTCGGCCGCACCGCGCTGCGCAACCTGTTCATCAACACCGGCCACGGCACCTTGGGCTGGACCATGTCGTGCGGCTCGGCGCAGCTGCTGTCCGATATCATTTCGGCACGCCGTCCGGCGATCCTGGCGGACGATTTGTCGGTCGCCCGTTACAGCGGCGCCGTGGCGCCGCGCCAGCCCCGGCTGGCGAACGCGTGACGCCGGCGGGGCGCGCATCTGTCGCATCCCCGCCTCTATCGCACCCGGAACCCACAACATCGTCATCATGGCGTTGAGAATGGGCCGTAGCGTGCGTATAATTTTAATCATGAACAAACTTGAAGCATTCGGCCATATTGCGGCCCTGGCCATCCGTGGCGAACTGGTGTTCCCCACCAGCGTAAATGCGGCGCTCCGCGTTCAATTGGCATTGGACGATCCGGAATGCCCGGTCGACAAGGCGATCGGCCTGGTGCTGGCCGAACCGCTGCTGGCCGCGCGCACCGTCGCCATCGCCAACTCGGCGATGTTCAACCGCTCCGGCGCGCCGGTGATCACCAACGTTCGCGGCGCGATCATGCGGATCGGTTACCAGAACCTGTTCGCGCTGGCCGCCGCGATGGTGGTGCGCCAGTTCGGCAGCAAGATCACCGACCCCAAACTGCGCGCCAAGGCCGAGGCGCTGTGGGACCACACCATCGCCGTCTCCGCGCTGGCGCGCCTGATCGCGCGCCACGTCACCGGCGTCAACGAGGACACCGCGCTGTTCGCCGGCATCGTGCACGAGGTGGGCGGCTTCTACCTGCTGTCGCGCGCCGACGAGTTCCCCGGCCTGCTCGAGGAAGACCCGGAGAACTGGCACTCGGCCAGCGAGGAGATCATCACGCGCGAGGTAATGCGCAAGCTGTGCATCCCCGAGCCGGTGGCCGACGCCATCGAGGGCCTGCGCGACAGCTTCATGTCGATCCCGCCGGACTCGCTGCTCGACACGCTACTGCTGGCCAACCACCTGACGCCGGTGCGCTCGCCGCTGCAGGAACCGCAGCGCGAGCTGCCGCCGCATTCCGACTCGGCCATCGACCTGTTCATCGACGGGGACAAGCTGGCGCTGATGCTGAAGGAGGCGGCCAACGACGCCGCCGAAATGAACGCCGCGCTGCTGGTCTGAGCGCCACCGGGCCGGCGTGTCGCGGTCGCGCGCCCGGCCCTCCCCATGGAGATGATGCATGCAGACTGCCCCCCTGTCCTACGGGTCGGACCAATCCGGCCTGGTCTGCGGCTACGTGTTCGGCCGCGAGGCCGACGGCACGGGCCGGCCGCTGGACACCGAAGAAGCGCGCGTGTGGCTGAAAAACCGCGCCCACCATCCGACCGAATTCATCTGGCTGCACTACAACCTGGCCAACACCGCCAGCGAGAAATGGCTGCACGAACACACCGCGCTGCCCGAGGAATTCTACGAAAGCCTGCATGAGGGCCCGCGCTCGACCCGCATCGAGCTGGCCGACAACACCCTGATCGCCGTCGTCAACGACGTGCTGCACGACTTCACGTTCGAACCGTCCGACATCTCGACCCTGTGGCTGAGCGTCGACAAGCAGGTCGTCATCAGCGCGCGGCGCAAGCCGCTCAAGGCGGTCGACGTGCTGCGCAACGCGGTGCGCACGGGCGAGCCGATCCGCTCGTCGGTCGAACTGCTGATCCACCTGCTGCGCGACCAGGCCGACGCGCTGATCAAGATCGTGCGCGACGCCATCGCCACCGTCGACGGCATCGAGGACAATCTGCTGGCAGGCAAGCTCAACACCAAACGCGCCAGCCTCGGCCAGCTACGGCGCGTGCTGGTGCGGCTGCAGCGCCTGCTGGCGCCGGAACCGGCCGCGCTGTTCCGTCTGCTGCAACGGCCGCCGGCCTGGGTCGCCGAGATCGACGCCCAGGAGCTGCGCCAGTCGACCGAGGAATTCTCGATGGTGCTGGCCGACATGGCCTCGCTGCAGGAGCGCATCAAGCTCATCCAGGAAGAGATCGCCGCCCTGGTCAACGAGGGCAACAACCACAGCCTGTTCGTGCTGACGGTGGTCACGGTGCTGGCGCTGCCGATCAACATCATCGCCGGCCTGCTGGGCATGAACGTCGGCGGCATCCCGCTGGCGCAGGCGCCGCACGGCTTCTGGGTGGTGGTGGCGATCGTCGCCAGCTTCACCGTCATCGCCGGCTTCCTGGCGTTCCGCCGCCAGCGCGACGTCCGCTAAGGAGACGCCATGCACGGTCCCTCGCCCGACAACCCGCATCCGATGGCAGGCTTTCCGCAGGTCTGCTATCTGAAGAACATCGTCACCAATCCCAACATCGTCGTCGGCGACTACACCTACTACGACGATCCCGAGGACACCGGCAATTTCGAGCGCAACGTGATGTACCACTTCCCCTTCATCGGGGACAAGCTCGTCATCGGCAAGTTCTGCGCGCTGGCGCGCGGCGTCAAGTTCATCATGAACGGCGCCAACCACAAGCTGTCGGGCATCTCGACCTACCCGTTCCAGATCTTCGGCAATGGCTGGGAGAAGGTGATGCCGGCCGACGGCGAGCTGCCCTACAAAGGCGACACTGTGATCGGCAACGACGTCTGGATCGGCTACGACGTGCTGATCATGCCGGGCGTGACCATCGGCGACGGCGCCATCGTCTCGTCGCGGGCGACGGTGGTGGCCGACGTGCCGCCCTACACGGTGGTCGGCGGCAATCCGGCGAAGGTGATCAAGGAGCGCTTTCCGGCCGGCGTGGCGGCGGCGTTGCAAGCCATCGCGTGGTGGGACTGGCCGGTCGCGCACATCACCGAGCATCTGGCGCTCATCGCCGGCGGCGACGTGGCGGCGCTGCAGCGGGTGCGGCCGCGCCCCTGAGCAGGTACAGGCGGCGCGCGCCGAAGGCGGTGAAGATCAGTCCCAGGGCGAGCGCGATCAGGTTGTCGCGGCGATGGGCGGCGCGCACGTCGTCGAAGGCGGTGACGTCCTTGCCGCCGACCGCGACGCCGAAGGTGATATAGAAAAAGCCGGGCAGGAAACCGGGGCGCTTGGTCTGGTCCGGATCGAACCGGACGGTGACCGGATAAAGCATGGTGGCGTCGCGCACGGCGGCGCGCATGCGGCCGTCGGTGTCGCCTTTTTCCAGCAGCACGAACTGGCGCGCGTCGCCGTCGACGGTGTAGTACAGCGCGCCCATGCTGGTGTAGCTCCAGGTCACGCGCCCGCTCACCGCCACGAGCCGGTCAGGCGCCGGAAAGCGCCACTCCAGCGCGCCGTAGACCAGCATCAGGCCGATGCCGAGCAGCAGAAAAAAATAGCCGCCTCGGCGGTCCTGGTACCACTTTCCCATGATGCGTCGTGATTGTTGCGATGAGCGCCATCATACATGCCCCGTCCCGGCCCGTGAATTAATAAACATTTTCGTTTACTTAATAGCCGGGACCGCTTATATTATCGTTCATGCAAACCGACCGACACCCCATGAAAACATCGCTACTGATCAGCGCCGCCTGCCTGCTGGCCCTGCTCTCCACCATCGGCGCGGCGCTGCCCTACCCGATCTTGCCGCCGCTGTTCGCCGCCGGCGTCACAAACGATCTAAACAGTTTCCTCGGCCTGCCGCCTAAGCTGCTGTTCGGCCTGGCGCTGATGATCAACCCGCTCGGCCTGCTGATCGGCTCCGCCCTGCTCGGCCCAATGTCCGACCGCTACGGCCGCCGCCCGGTGCTGCTGGTCACGCTGTACGGCGCCGCGCTCGGCCACGCCATCACCGCGCTGGCCCTGCTGTTCGAATCCTATCCGCTGTTCATCGTCGCCCGCTTCTTCACCGGCCTGCTCGAAGGCAACGGCTCGGTCGCGCGCGCCATGCTGGCCGACCGCCTCGACGGCGACCTGCGCCGCAAAGCGCTTTCGTGGCTCAACGGCGCCTTCTACATGGGCTGGCTGGCCGGCCCGCTGCTGGCCGGCTTCACCTTGGTGTGGGGCATCACGGTGCCGTTCTGGATCGCCGTCGCGCTGCTGCTGATGACGGCCGTGCTGGTGGCCATCGCGCTGCCGGCCGAGGCGCCGTCGGACGCCACCACCTCCTGGTGGCAGGTGGCGCGCGACCGCCACGCGCTCAACCTGCTGCGCGAGCCGGACCTGCGCAACCTGTTCATCGTCACCTTGGCCTACACCAGCGGCGTGACGGCCTTCTACGAGTTCTATCCGCTGTGGCTGGTGGAAGTGCCCGGCTACGGCTCGCAAGGCATCGCTTGGACCACGGCCGGCCTGTGCGCGGTCATGACCGCCACCACCGTCTTCGCCGGCCGCCCGTTCAAAGGCGAAGCACTGCCGCGCGCGCGCCGCTTCGCCTTCGTCACGGCCGGGCTGATCACCGTGCTCGCCGCCAGCAACGCCACCATCGGCATCGCCGCCATCGTCCTGTTCGGCATTCCGCACTCGTTCTACAACGGCATCGTGCCCACCTGGTGCGCGGAACGCTTCGGCGCCCACGGCCAGGGCGCGGTGATGGGCTTGATCTCGACCACCTTCTGCCTGGCCAACATCCTGATGGCGCTGATCGGCGCGGTGCTGACGCTGATCGACACGCGCCTGATCCTGCTGTTGGGCGCGGCGTTGACCACCTGGTCGGCATGGCGCATGGGCGGCTGGCACGCCAGCATGCGCAGTAATGATAAAGACCAGGACAACGACCGCGATCGCCTCAAGCGAGCGCTGCCATGAACACCGCCGAACAGACGCTGTTCCTGATCAAGACCCGCGGCCCGCAAACCGCGCAGCAGCTGGCGGCGTTGCTGGACCTGACGTCGATGGGCGCGCGCAGGCAGCTCGAGGCGTGGCAGGAGAAAGGCATGCTGACCTACGAGGAAGTGGCCGACAAGCGCGGCCGCCCTTCGCGCCGCTGGCTGCTGACCGAGGCCGGCCACGCGCGCTTTCCCGATCGTCACGCCGACCTGACGGTGCAACTGATCGACCAGGTGCGCGGCCTGTTCGGCGACGCCGGCCTCGACAAACTGATCGCCGCGCGCGAGGCCGTCAGCGAGCAGCAGTACCGCGTGCATCTGCGCAACGCCGGCGCCCTGCCCGAGCGCGTGGCCGCGCTGGTGCAGGCGCGCAGCAGCGAAGGCTATATGGCCGAAGTCGAAACGCGCGACGACGGCAACCTGCTGCTGGTGGAAAATCACTGTCCGATCTGCGCGGCCGCGCGCCAGTGCCAGCAGTTTTGCCGCTCCGAGCTGGACCTGTTCCAGCGCGTGCTCGGTCCCGATTGCTCGGTCGGCCGCGTCGAACACATGCTCAACGGCGCGCGCCGCTGCGTGTATGTGATCAAGCCGATCTGACGCGGAACATTGTCCGCCACGAGGCCATGCCTGTGTCACCGACGACGCACACATGGCCGATTACGCTGCGCTAATCCGCCCTACGTGTTTCACAGCATTTTTGATTTCAACGGAAGCCTTATGGCATAAGGCTTACATTATTTCCAAAGAAAATTAAGTGGAATAGGAAATGTAGAAGTCAAGCACGCGCGACGGGGTACGCTCGGCCGTTTGATCGCAGTCAAGCCGCAATACGCTGGTCAGAAGACAATCAGTGCATGCCACGCACCATGGCGTTGGCGACCACAATGATTGCTTCGTTGAAGGCGCACCATGCTCTATTTCACCTACAGCCCCGCCCCGCTCGCCCGCGTCCTCAGCGAGAAATTGATCGCCATCAGCCGCGCCGGCAAGAGCCTGTTGATGTTCGGCGCCGACTGCCTGGCGCTGCCGCTGTGCCTGCAACTGGCGCTGCTGGCCAGCGCCGGCGCCGGCGCCGATATCGGCGCGCCGCCGGCGCTCGCGCTGTTGCTGACGGCGATGTCGATCGCCGCGCTGGCCATGAGCGACCTGTACTCGGCGGTGGTGCGCTATCTGGACCAGCGCATGCTGACCATCGCCGGCCTCGGCCTCGGCGGCGCGGTGCTGGCGGTGTCGGTGCTGACCATGGACCGCGACGACCAGCCGCTGCCGGCCGGCGCGCTGGTCAACTACTGGCTGATCGCGATGTCCTATCTGGTCGCCTCGCGCGTGGCGGTGCGCGCCTTCCTGCGGCGCCACACCCGCGCGCCGATGCAGGCGCGCGAACCGGTGGCCATCTACGGCGCCGGCGACACCGGCGCCCGGCTGGCGCAGGCGATGCGCGGCGACAGCCGCTACTGCCCGGTATGTTTCATCGACGAGAAGTGCGGCGGCGAGCAGCGCACCGTCGGCGGCCTGCGCGTGTTCCCGCCCGACCGGCTGGGCGAGATCGTCGCCGCCTCGTCGATCCGGCTGATCGTTGTCGCGCTGCCGGCCACCTCCGGCGAGCGGCTCGGCGCGGTGCTGCGCATGCTGCGCACCTCCGGCGTCAGCGTCAAGTTCCTGCACGGCCTGCTCGACCTGGCCGACCACTCGCTGCGCCGGCAGCCGCCGCGCGGCCCGGTGCCGGACTTTCCGCTCGAACAGCTGTTGGGCCGCGCGCCGGTGCAGCCCGACAGCGCGCTGTTCAGCCGCTGCGTGCGCGGCAAGAGCGTGCTGGTGACCGGCGCCGGCGGCTCCATCGGCAGCGAGTTGTGCCGCCAGGTCGCCGGCCTCGGGCCGCGCCGCCTGCATCTGCTCGACCATTCCGAATACGCGCTGTATACGATACGCCAGGAGCTGCAGGCCAACTGGCCGCAGCTGTCGGTGCGCGCCCATCTGGGCTCGGTGTGCAACGAACAGTTGCTCGAACGCGTGATGCAGGAGGACAGCATCGACACCATCTACCACGCCGCCGCCTACAAGCACGTGACGATGGTCGAGACCAACCTGGTCGAAGGCTTGCGCAACAACGTCGTCGGCGCGCGCGCCGTCGCCAACATCGCCGCCAAGTACCTGGTCGAGACCTGCGTGCTGGTGTCGAGCGACAAGGCGGTGCGGCCCAGCACCATCATGGGCGCCAGCAAGCGCCTGTCCGAGCTGGTGTTCCAGGCCGCCGCGCAGGCGGCCACCGCAGGCGCCGACCGCCGCACCACGTTCAGCATGGTCCGCTTCGGCAACGTGCTCGGCTCGTCCGGTTCGGTGGTGCCGCTGTTCCGCCGCCAGTTGCAGCAGGGCGGGCCGCTGACCATCACCGACGCCGCCATGGAACGCTACTTCATGCTGATCCCCGAGGCTGCGCAACTGGTGATCCAGGCCGGCGCGATGGCCGAGGGCGGCGAGGTGTTCGTGCTCGACATGGGCCGGCCGATCCGCATCGTCGACCTGGCGCGCAGCATGATCGCCCTGGCCGGGCTGACCGAGAAGACCGCCCAGTATCCGCAGGGCGACATCGAGATCAGCTACGTCGGCCTGTTCCCCGGCGAAAAGCTGCAGGAGGAGTTGCTGACCGCCGACGGCGCCGAGCCGAGCCGCCACCCGCGCATCCTGCGCATGAAGGAGCAGGCGCTGCCGCCGGCGGTGCTGGACCAGTACATCGAGCTGCTGCTGATCACCTGCGACACCAACGACCGCTGGCTGATCGAGGCCATGCTCAAGACCATCATGAACGAGTTCACGCCGCAGAGCGGCTCCCGGGCCGGCGACGGCGAGGCGGCGCTGCGCGCTATCGCGCAGCTGAGCATGGCGCCGCCGGCGCCGGCGCAAGCCCAGGCGTCCTGACGGCACGCCGCTCCTCCGCGTCCCCGGCCGTCCCCTCCATCCATTGCAAGGAGTCCCCATCATGCGCCAGTTCGCCCCCGCCGTCGTCGGCCGCAAAGTGCGCTTCGCGCTGGTCGGCTGCGGCCGCATCGCGCAAAACCATTTCGCCGCGCTGGCCCAGCACGCCGAGCGCTGCCAGCTGGTGGCGGTCTGCGACGTCGATCCGGCGGCGCTGGCGCGCGCCGCCGCCCAGACCGGCGCCACGCCGTTCGCGCGCCTGGACCAGATGCTGGCCAAGAGCGAGGTCGACGCCGTCGTCATCACCACGCCGTCCGGCCTGCATCCCGAACAGGCGGTACGCGTCGCCGCCGCCGGCCGCCACGTGATCACCGAAAAACCGATGGCCACGCGCTGGGAGGACGCCAAACGCATGGTGGGCGCCTGCGACGCGGCCGGCGTGCGCATGTTCGTCGTCAAGCAGAACCGCCGCAACGCCACCCTGCAGTTGCTGAAAAGCGCGGTCGACAAGAAGCGCTTCGGCCGCATCTACATGGTCAACCTGAACGTGTTCTGGACCCGGCCGCAAAGCTACTACAACAGCGCCGGCTGGCGCGGCACGTGGGAATTCGACGGCGGCGCGTTCATGAACCAGGCCAGCCACTACGTCGACCTGATCGACTGGATCGTCGGCCCGGTCGAAAGCCTGCAGGCCTACACCGCCACCCTGGCGCGCGACATCGAGGTCGAGGACACCGGCGTCATCAGCTTGCGCTGGCGCAACGGCGCGCTCGGCTCGATGAACGTGACGATGCTGGCCTATCCGCACAACCTCGAGGGCAGCATCACCATCCTCGGCGAGAAAGGCACCGCGCGCATCGGCGGCGTCGCCGTCAACGAGGTGCAGCAGTGGCAGTTCGCCGAACCGGACGAGGACGACGCGCGCGTGCGCGAGGCCAGCTACGCCACCACGTCGGTGTACGGCTTCGGCCATCCGCTGTACTACGACAACGTGATCAAGGTGCTGCGCGGCGAGGCCGAGCCGGAGACCGACGGCCGCGAGGGCCTGAAGTCGCTCGAGGTGCTGATCGCCGCCTACCGCTCGGCGCGCGACGGCCGCCGCGTCGCGCTGCCGCTCGACTATTGATATGGACACGCCCACGGAGAAGCACATGGACACGACGGTACACCCCAGCGCCATCGTCGACGACGGCGCCGCCATCGGCGCCGGCACGCGCGTCTGGCACTTCAGCCATGTGTGCGGCGGCGCCCGCATCGGCGCCGGCTGCTCGCTGGGCCAGAACGTCTACATCGGCAACGACGTGGTCATCGGCGACAACGTCAAGATCCAGAACAACGTCTCCGTGTACGACGCCGTCACCATCGAGGACGACGTCTTCTGCGGCCCCAGCATGGTGTTCACCAACGTATACAACCCGCGCTCGGCGATCGCCCGCAAGAGCGAGTACCGCGCCACCCTGGTGCGCCGCGGCGCCACCATCGGCGCCAACGCCACCGTGGTGTGCGGCGTGACGATAGGCGCGCACGCCTTCGTCGCCGCCGGCGCCGTCGCCAACCGCGACGTGCCCGACTTCGCGCTGATGGCGGGCGTGCCGGCACGCCAGATCGGCTGGATCAGCCGCCACGGCGAGCGGCTCGACCTGCCGCGGCGCGGCGACGGCAGCGCCCTCTGTCCGCACAGCGGCGACCTGTATGTGGTCCGTGACAGCGTCTGCGCGCTGATGCCGCCCGACTGAACGCACGTCCTCCCACACGACCCGACACCCACAGCCCGGCCACGGAGCCCCCCATGGAATTCATCGATCTGAAAACCCAGTATCAACTGCTGCGCGAAGACATCAACGACGGCATCCAGCGCGTGCTCGACCACGGCCAGTACATCATGGGGCCGGAGGTGGCGCAGCTGGAGCAGAAACTGGCCGCGTTCAGCGGCGCGCGCCATTGCATCACGGTCGCCTCGGGCACGGAGGCGCTGGTGATCTCGCTCATGGCGCTGGGCATCCGGCCCGGCGACGAGGTCATCACCACGCCGTTCTCCTTCATCGCCACCGCCGAGGCCATCGTGCTGCTGGGCGCGCGGCCCGTGTTCGTCGACGTCGAGCGCGCCAGCGGCAACCTCGATCCGGCGCTGATCGCCGCCCGCATCGGGCCGCGCACGCGCGCCATCCTGCCGGTGTCGCTCTACGGCCAACCGGCCGACATGGACGCCATCAACGACATCGCGCGCGAGCACGGCCTGGCCGTCATCGAGGACGCGGCGCAAAGCTTCGGCGCCACCTATCGCGGCCTGCGCAGCTGCAACCTGTCGGCCATCGGCTGCACCAGCTTCTTCCCCAGCAAGCCGCTGGGGTGCTACGGCGACGGCGGCGCCATCTTCACCAGCGACGACGAGCTGGCGCGGGCGATGCGCGAAATCCGCGTCCACGGCCAGTCGCAGCGCTACCGCCACACCCGCATCGGCGTCGGCGGCCGCATGGACACCTTGCAGTGCGCCATCGTGCTGGCCAAGCTGGGCGCGTTCGAAGACGAGCTGGAACGCCGCCGCCAGGTGGCCTCCGTCTACGACCGCCTGTTCGCCGGACGCATCGAGACCGCCGCGCCGGCGCGGGACCGCGACAGCGCCTACGCCCAGTACACGGTGGTGCCGCAGCGGCGCGCCGCCGTGCAAAGCGCGCTGGAACTGGCCGGCATCCCCAGCGCCGTCCACTATCCGCTGCCGATCCACCTGCAGCCGGCGTACGCGCGCTTCGACGACGCCGCCTGCCCGGTGGCCGAACTGCTGGCCCAGCATGTGCTGAGCCTGCCGATGGGCCCCTACCTGGCCAGCGCCGACGCCGAGAAAGTGGCGCACGTGGTGCTGGCCGCCGCCGGCAACTAGGAACGCGCCATGCCTACGCTACCCAATCTGCCCACCTTCTGGAAACATCTGCTCACCGTGATGAGCGGCTCGGTGGCGGCGCAGGCGCTGCCCATCCTGGCCGCGCCGCTGATCACGCGCCTGTGCACGCCGGCGGAGATGGGGGCGTTCAGCGTCTGGTTCGGCGTGGTCGCCATCGCGGCGGTGATCGCCACACTGCGCATGGAAAACGCGATGATCTTCGACCAGCGCCGCCAGCGCCAGCACCTGTGCTTCGGCGTCGTGGCCTGGTCGGCGACCTGGCTGGCGCTGCTGCTGACAGTGGCCGCCACCCTGATCAAGATGTGCTGCCTAACCGGCATGTCGTGGCTGGGCGCGTTGACCCTGGGCACGGCGGCCTGGCTGACGGCGACGATGCAAACCACGCTCGCCTACGCCGCCTCGCACAACGCCTTCGCGCCGGCCGCCAAGGCCAGGATCGTCGCGGCGGGCGGCATCGCGCTGGCGCAATTGGGCATCCTGGGCCTGGGCGTCGGCGCCGGCGCGCTGATGGCCGGCCATCTGATCGGCCTGGCGATGGGCCTGGTGGCCGCGCGCATGCTGCTCAAGCCGCCGCTGGGGCGGCGGCGAGGCGGCACGCCATCGTGGCGCGCGTGGCGGCATGGCCCGGGCTGGCAGACCTGGCGCGACGGCCTGCGCGGCAAGGCGCTGGCGTGGCTGCGCCGGCTGTCGCGGCACGGCCTGTCGGCGCTGTTCCCGTCCAAAACGCAGCGCGCCTTCCTGCGCACCCACCGCGCGCTGTGGAACTTCACGCTGCCGGCCAACCTGCTCAACACCGGCGTCGGCCAGCTGCCGCTGCTGATCATCGGCGTGCGCCACGGCGCGATGGCCGCCGGGCTGTTCGCGCTGACCCAGCGCGTGCTGGCCGCGCCGATCTCCCTGCTGGCCGCGTCGGTGCACGAAGTGTTCAAGCGCGAATCGGTTCGCCAGTTCCAGGACACCGGCAATTGCCGTCCCGCCTATCTGCACGCGCTGCGCGTGCTGCTGCTGCTGGGCTGCGTGCCGTCGCTGATCCTGCTGCTGGCCTCGCCGGCGCTGTTCGTCTTCGCCTTCGGCGAGGCCTGGCGCGGCGCCGGCGAGCTGGCCCAGATCCTGGCGCCGCTGTACTTCCTCAACTTCCTGGCCAGTCCGCTGAGCTATGTATTCTTCGTCGCCGGGCGGCAGAAAATCGAGCTGGTCTGGCAAATCGCCCTGTTCATCATGACCGTCGGCGTGTTCGCCGCCCCGCTCACGCTCAAGCAAAACGTGCTGGCCTACACCATCGGCTATTCGCTGCTGTACCTGCTGTATCTGCGCATGTCCTACCGCTACAGCGTCAACCGCAACCCGACCGGGGGCCTGCATGCTGCCCGCTGACCACCAGGGCGCGGCGCCCGCCGGCCTGCTCGGCCCCGCCTACGCCGAGCTGGCCTTCTTCCTGCTGTTCCCCGGCTTTTTCGCCTATCAGACCTTGCTGGGACTGGGCGTGATCCGCGCCTTCCTGGGCGGCTACTTCGCCGCCGTCGCGCTGTTGATGTTTCCCATGCTGCTGCTGTCCTACCTGGGCCGCCTGCGCGCGCGGTCGTTCCACCTGCACCGCGTCGACGCCGCCTTTTGGGGCTTCCTCGCCTATTTCGCGGCGGCGATCGCCTGCAACGCGGCCAACGCCAACCTCGCCATCATCGCCTCCCACCTGCTGGGCCTGGTGTACATGCTCAGCCTGTTCATCATCTTCAAGACGCTGGACTTCCAGAGCCGGCGCTTCCGGCTGACGCAATTGATCAGCTTGGTCGCGATGTCGGCCGTGGTGTTCGCCTTCTCCGTCGACGGCGCGTTCTACCTGGCCGTGCTTGGCGCGGCTCGCGACCCCGACAGCGTCGCCACCTACCAGGGTTTCTCGCGCTCCTACCTGATGCCGCTGGCCGTCGCGCTGGCCTGCGCCCGCCACCGGAGTCTGCGCTGGTCGCTTTACGCGCTCGGGCTGCCGACCTTGTACATCAACACCGCCCGCAGCGAGTTCGGCGCGCTGCTGTTCCTGATTCCGCTGATCGAATTCCACGCCGCGCGCCACCGCATGGCCGTGGTCGCGGTGTTCGTGCTGCTGTTCCTGCTGCTCAAGGTCAATCTGGACGCCATCCTGGCCGGCGTGCCCGACAACCGCACGCTGGAGCTGCTCGACCTGTCGCATTCGTCGTCGGTCAGCGCGCGCCACCATCTGACCGCGCAGGCGCTGCGCACCATCGACCTGCATCCGATCCTGGGCGACTACGCCAGCTACGCGCCGGGCAACTACGCGCACAACATCCTGTCGACCTGGGTCGACCTGGGCCTGTTCGGTTTTCTCGGACTGCTGGCGTTGCTGGTGTATCCGCTGGGCCAAATGGCCGTGCACGGCTACCTGGTGGGCGGACGCGCCAGCCGCGACCAGCGCTTCGTGCTGGCGTGGTGCCTGCTCGGGGTCACCCTGCTATTGCTGTGCATGTCGCACTATTTCGTCGACATGATGATCGGCGCCGCGCTCGGCGCCTACGCCCGCTACCGCTCCGGAGGCCATGATGCTTGAGATCGTCCACCTGAGCGCGGTCCACGCGCGCGACGATGCCCGCGTTTTCGCCAAGCAGTGCCGCGCCCTGGCCGCGCGCGGCCACCGCGTGACCCTGGTCGTCGCCGACGGCCTGGGCGAGGCCAGCCGCGACGGCGTGCGCATCGTCGACGCCGGCGCGCGCGGCGGCGGCCCGGCCGGCCTGGCGGCGGCCGCCCACCGGCTGTACCGCCACGCGCTGGCCTTGCGGCCGGACATCGTCCAGCTGCACCATGCCGCGCTGCTGCCGCTCGGGCCCGGGCTGCGCCGGCACGGCTGCAAGGTGGTGTTCGACGCCGGCCACGACCTGCCCGCGCCGCCCGGACGGGCGCAGGCCGGCGACGCCTGGCCGCGCCGCGCGCTGGCGGCGTTGCGGAGCCGTCTCGAGCGGCAGGCCTGCCGCCGGCTCGACGGCGTCATCGCCGCCACGCCCCTGGTCCGCGACAAATTCCTGGCCGTCAACAGCGCGACGATCAGCGTCAGCGACTTTCCGGTTCCCGACGAGCTCGGCGCCGGGCCGGCCTGGGCCGACAAGCCGGTGCGGGTCTGCCACGAGGGCGCGCTGAGCGCGATCCGCGGCATCGTCGAGCTGGTGCGCGCCTGCGAACTGCTGCAATCGCCGGTGCGCCTGAGCCTGGCCGGCGATTTTTCCGAGGCCGCGCTGGCCACCCGCATGCTGGCGCGGCCGGGCTGGCGCCGCATCGACGCGCTCGGCCAGCTGGGCCGGTCCGGCATCGGCGACCTGCGGGCCTCCTCGCGCGCCGGTCTGATCACGCCGCACGCCACGCCGACCCACCTGGGCGCGCCGCCGGCCGCGATGTTCGAGTACATGGCGGCCGGCATCCCGGTGATCGCCTCCGACTTTCCGCTGTGGCGCGCCGTCGTCGAGGCGCACGCCTGCGGCCTGTGCGTCGACCCGCGCGACCCGCCGGCTATCGCCGCCGCCATCGACTACCTCGCCAGCCACCCCGACATCGCCCGCCGCATGGGCGAGAACGGCCGCAAGGCGGTGTGCGCGCGCTACAACTGGCCGCGCGAGGCAAGCAAGCTGATTCAATTCTATGAACATCTTTGAACCACTCCATTTGCTGAGGACATCATGATCGCCAAGCTCGCCAATCAATGCAAACTGGTGCTGGATGTGGTCAGGCTGCCGGTCGCCAGGCTGTGCTTCGACACCAGTTTCAATCCGGAGGATGTGCGGGAGACGCACCGCCGCTTCACCAGTCCCCATCCGAAATACAAGGTGTTCGGCTACAAACAGCTGGGCGTGGCCCTGATCGACCTGCGCCGCCTGGCCGGGCCGGTCGCCTACCTCGACGGCCTTACCGGGCGGAGCGGCGCCGCCACCTATGTCAGCAAGGCGCGCCGGCGCGGCTACGCGCTGGCGCAGATCGACCGCAACGACCACATCGACGCCATCCACGACATCAACACCAGCCTGCCCAGCCGGCAAGGCCGGCCGATGGACGCCAGCTACCGGGAAAAGAAGTTTCATTACGAGGCGCAGAGCCACTACCGCTATTTCGGCGTGTTCAGCAAGCAGGGCAAGTTGATGGCCTACTGCAACATCGGACGCTACGGCAACTTCACCGCGTTCTCGCAACTGATGGGCTACCGCAACAACGACGGCGTCATGCATCTGCTGGTGACCGACATCGTCAGCCTGCTGCTGATGGAGTTGCAGGCCGGCGACGGCCCGGAGTTCTTGATGTACGACACCTTCTTCGGCGCCCAGCCCGGCCTGCGGCAGTTCAAGACCATGCTCGGCTTCGCGCCCTACCGCGTCCGTTACAGCCTGCGGTGAACCTCATGCGTACCGTCCTCAACCGCCTCTACAGCGACTATCTGATGCCGTCGCGCCTGCGCCACTACGAGGCGCTGCTGCAACACGCGCGCCACGAGGGCTACCGGCAAACGTCGGTGCGCGCCTGGCTGGCGTCGCTGCGCGGCGGGCGCGCCGGCGCCGGCCGGGTGCTGGTGCACCGCCACGACATCGACACCGACCTGCCGACCGCGCGCCGCATGTTCGCGCTGGAACAGAAACACGGCGTGCGCGCGAGCTATTATTTCCGCCTGTCGACGCTCGACTTCGGCCTGATGCGCGAGATCGAACGCTATGGCAGCGAGGCCAGCTATCACTACGAGGAGATCGCCACCTACGCCAAGCGCGCGCACCTGAAGGACCCGGCCCAGGTGCGCGCCCGCATGGACGAGATCCGCGCCCAGTTCGAACGCAACTTCCGCCGCATCGAGGAACAGCTGGGCAGCAAGCTGCACACGGTCGCCAGCCACGGCGACTTCGCCAACCGGCGCCTGGGCATGATCAACCACGAACTGCTGGACGACGCCGCGCTGCGCGCGCGTTGCGGCATCGCCTGCGAAAGCTACGACCAGGAACTGCTGTCGAGTTTTGACCTGTACATCAGCGATCGCCCGCACCCGCAGTATTTCCATCCGATGCCGCCGCAAAAGGCGCTCGGCGCCTACCGCCGCATCTGCCTGCTGACGCATCCGGCCCAATGGCGCACCAACTGGGCCGCCAGCAGCGGCCACAACCTGCGGCGCCTGGTCGAAGCCTGGCGCTGGTGAGGCCGGCCACACGCCGGCTTGGTAAAGCACTGGATGACGCAACCAGGCAACAACGAGGGCAACACCGATGAACATACTGCTGATCAACCATTACGCCGGCTCGGTGCGGCACGGCATGGAGTACCGGCCGTACTACCTGGCGCGCGAGTGGGTGCGCGCCGGCCACCGGGTGCGCATCGTGGCCTCGTCCCACTCGCACCTGCGCGCGCAGGCGCCCGAATTGAACGGCCGGCGGGTGGTCGACGAGACCATCGACGGCATCGACTACCGCTGGCACGCGACGCCGGCCTACTGCGGCAACGGCCTGGGCCGCGCCGCCAACATGGCCGCCTTCGTCGCCGCGCTGTACCGGGGCGCGCCGCGCCTGGCGCGCAACTTCCAGCCCGACCTGGTGATCGCCTCGAGCACCTACCCGGCCGACATCTGGCCGGCGCGCCGCATCGCCACGCTGGCCGGCGCGCGCCTGGCGTTCGAGGTGCACGACCTGTGGCCGCTGTCGCCGATGGAGCTGGGCGGCATGCCGGCCTGGCACCCGTTCATCGTGCTGATGCAGGCGGCCGAGGACTACGCCTACCGCCACGCCGACACCGTCATCTCCATCCTGCCCAAGGCCGGCGCCCACATGGCCGCGCGCGGCATGGCGCCGCACAAGCTGCACGTGGTGCCCAACGGCGTCGACCTCGACGAGTGGGACCTGCCGCCGCTGGCGCTGCCGGGGGCGGCGGCGGCCCTGCTGGCCGGGCTGCGCCGGGAGGGCCGCACGGTGGTCGGCTACGCCGGCAGCCACGGCCTGGCCAACGCGCTCGACACCCTGATCGACGCCGCCGCGCTGCTGCGGGGGCGGCCGCTGGCGTTCGTGCTGGCCGGCGCCGGGCCCGACAAGCAGGCGCTGCAGCGCAAGGCCGCCGCCGCCGGCCTGCGCGACGTCCACTTCCTCGAGCCGCTGGCCAAGCGCCACATGCCGGCGCTGCTGCGCGGCTTCGACATCGCCTACCTCGGCTGGCGGCGCCAGCCGCTGTACCGCTACGGCATCTCCCCCAACAAGCTGGGCGACTACATGATGGCGGCCCGCCCCATCATCCACGCGGTCGAGGCGGCCAACGATCCGGTGGCCGAGGCCGGTTGCGGCCTGAGCGTGGCGCCGGACGACCCGGCGGCGCTGGCCGCCGCCATCGCGCGCCTAGCCGCCATGCCGGCGGCGCGCCGCCACGCGCTGGGCCAGCGCGGCGCCGGCTACGCCCGCGCCCACCTCAACTACGCGCTGCTGGCCGACCGCTTCCTGGCCGCCTGCGCCGCGCCGCCGCACTGACACCCCACCAAGGAGACATCATGCCCTCACCACGCCCGCCGCTGGAAGCGGCGCCCCGCCCGGCGGCCGCGCCGGCGCCAACCAGCGACTTCCTGCCCTTCGCCCTGCCCGACCTGGACGGCGAGGAGGCCGCCGCCGTGCTCGAGTGCCTGCGTTCGGGCTGGATCACCACCGGCGCCGTCAGCCGGCGCTTCGAACAGGAGTTCGCCGACTTCCTCGGCGGCGGCGTCACCGCCGTCGCCGTCAACTCGGCCACCGCCGGCCTGCACCTGGCGCTCGAGGCGCTGGGCATCGGTCCCGGCAACGAGGTGATCGTGCCGACCATGACCTTCACCGCCACCGCCGAGGTGGTGCGCTACCTCGGCGCCGAGCCGGTGCTGGTCGACGTCGACGACCGCACCTTGTGCATCTGCCCGGACGCGATCGCCGCCGCCATCACGCCGCGCACGCGCGCCATCGTGCCGGTCCACTACGCCGGCCTGGCCTGCGACATGGACGCTATCCTGGCGCTGGCCCGGCGCCACGGCCTGCGCGTGGTCGAGGACGCCGCGCACGCCTTCCCCACGTCGTACCGGGGGCGCGCCGTCGGCACCCTCGACAGCGACGCCACCGTGTTCAGCTTCTACGCCAACAAGACCATCACCACCGGCGAGGGCGGCATGGTGGTGTGCCGCGACCCGGCGCTGCTGCGGCGCGTGCGCGTCATGCGCCTGCACGGCATCAGCGAGGACGCCTTCGACCGCTACACCTCGCGTCGCCCGGCCTGGTTCTACCAGGTCGTCGCGCCCGGCTACAAATACAATATGACCGACATCGCGGCGGCCATCGGCTGCCAGCAGCTGCGCAAGATCGGGCGCTTCCTGGCGCGCCGCCAGGCGCTGGCGGCGCGCTACGCCGAACAGCTGCGCGGCTTGCCGCTGCGCCTGCCGCCGGACGCCGACGCCGGCGGCCAGCACGCCTGGCACCTGTATCCGGTGCGGCTGACGGCGGCCGCGCCGCTGGCGCGCGACCGGCTGATCGAACTGCTCGCCGAGCGCGGCATCGGCACCAGCGTGCATTACATCCCGCTGCACCGCCAGCCCTACTGGCGCGAGCGCTACGCGTTGGCGCCCGAGCGCTTCCCGCGCGCCGAGGCCGGCTATCAGTCCCTGCTGACCCTGCCCCTGTACACCCGCATGAGCGACGCCGACCAGTCGCGCGTCATCGCCACCTTGACGGAGCTGCTATGTTAACCAAACGCGTGTTCGATATCGTGGCCGCGCTGGCCGGCCTGCTGCTGTTGGCGCCGGTGATGCTGGCGTTGGCGGCATGGATCAGGCTCGACTCGGCCGGACCGGTGTTGTATCGCCAGCGCCGGGTCGGGCGCAACGGCGTGCCGTTCCGCATCGTCAAATTCCGCACGATGCACACCTCGGCCGAGGACGCCGGCCTGCTGTCGCTGGCCGACGACGCCCGCGCCACCCGCGCCGGCCGGCTGCTGCGCCGGCACAAGCTCGACGAGCTGCCGCAACTCTTCAACGTGCTGCGTGGCGAGATGAGCCTGGTCGGGCCGCGTCCCGAGGTGCCGCGCTATGTCGAGCACTACCCGCCAACGGTGCGCGACATCGTGCTGTCGGTGCCGCCCGGCATCACCGACTGGGCCGCCATCCATTTTCGCGACGAGGGCGAGATCCTGCGCCGGGCGGCGGACCCGGAACGGACCTACCTGCAGCAGGTGTTGCCGGTCAAACTGGAGTACTACGTGCGCTACGTGCGCCAGCGCGGCCTGCTCACCGACCTGCGCATCCTGTTCCACACGGTTGGTGTTCTGCTGTTGGGACGGCCCGCTTTAACGACGCCGCACGGCGACGTGACGATCCCGGGCGGCGCTCACGCCGGGATGGCCGCCGGTATACGGGCAGATGCGCACACGCAGGCGCCAGAAGGCGCGCAGACCAGTGCGCGCATTCGAGGCTGGCCGCGGCTGCGGCTACTCAAGGAAAGCCGGATGGGGCCGCACGACTGGCAGTCGCCGCTGATCTCGCTGCTGCGCGGCTTGGCGGCGCTGCAGGTGGCGGCCGCGCATCTGCGGGCGCAGGTCTTCCCCGGCCTGAGCACCCTGCAGGAGCCGCCGCTGTGGTATGTGGGACTATCGTTCTTCTCCGGCTTCGCCCACCAGGCGGTGGTGGTGTTCTTCGTGCTGAGCGGCTGGCTGGTCGGCGGCAGCCTGCTCGACCGCGTCGGCAAGCCCCACGCGATCCGCGACTACGCGATCGACCGCGTCACGCGCCTGTGGATCGTGTTGCTGCCGGCGTTCGTGCTGATGTTGCTGCTCGGCCTGGCCGGCGGCGAACTGGACGCCGGCCAACCCAGGCTGGCCGACACCAGCCCGTGGTCGCTGGCGACCTTGCTGGGCAATCTGGTCGGCGTGCAAACGATGGCGGTGCCCGCATTCGGCGGCAACTTCCCCTTGTGGAGCCTGGCTTACGAGACGTGGTACTACGCGCTGTTTCCGCTGCTGGTGCTCGCGCTGCGGCCCGGCGGCGCGCAGGGGCGGCTGGCGGCCGCCGTCGCGGCGATCGCGCTGGCGTCCTGCCTCGCCTCCGGCATCGTGCTGTACCTCCTGGTGTGGCTGATGGGGGCGGCGGCCTCGCGCGTGCGGCTCGACGCGGGCCGGGTTCAGCGCTACGCGGGCTGGCTGCTGTTCGGTGCGCTGGCCATGGTCCTGCGCCTGCAGGGACAGGACGGCGACGTCGACGGCCGGTCGCTGGCGCCGGACCTGCTGTACAGCGCGGTATTCCTGCTGTGCCTGTGCGGCGCGGGACGCCGCGATCCGGCGGCGATGCGGCCGCTGGTGGCGGCCGGCACCTTCCTGGCCGGTTTCTCGTTCACCTTGTATGTGCTGCACGTGCCGCTGCTACGGGCGCTGTGGGCCTACCGCGGCGGCCGCTTGCTGTCGACCGACGATCCGGCCAGCCTGGCGGTGTATGCCGCCATGCTGGCCATCGTCGTCTCGCTCTCCTACCTGATCCATCTGCCGTTCGAGGCGCAGACGGCCAGGCTGCGCCGGTTCATCAAGCGTTTCCTGCCGGGCCGGGCCGGCAGGAAACTGGGGGCGCCGACGGCGGGCGAAGCCGGCTAGCGGCCGGCCGCGCCTATCGCGACTTACTTGTACGCGCCGATGCTGACCGGCTGCATCGGCGTGCCCTCGATGTCGTACGCCGGCGCGTAGGTGGTGGTGCCGGCGCCCTTGGCGGGCGAGGTGCTGCGCAGGTGCAGGTCGGGCGTGCCCGTGCGGGTGTACGAGACGAACTGCGGATCGGCGCTGACCGTGCCGCTGGCCACCAGGCCGTTACGCAAACTGAAGTTGTAGTTGACGTTCTGGTACACCAGGTTGTTGCGGTAGGTGTTGTGCGTCCCGGTCTTGCCCTGTTCGGAGATGCCGTAGCGGTTGTCGTAGACGATGTTGTTGACCACGTGCGTGTAGTCGGCCCCGGCGCTGCTGTGGTAGAAGTCGCCGCCGCCGACGATGATGCCGATACCCGAGTTGGCCACCGTGTTGTTGGCGATGATGACGTTGGTGGCGTCGTGCCACAAGTGGATCGCCCCCTGCGCGACGCGGTGGACGACGTTGCCGACCACGCTGCCCGTCGTGCTCACGTAGATGCCGTGCACATGGCTGCACCCGGCCGGACCGATATCGTAGACGAAGTTGTTGATGACATCGCCCTGCACGCCGTTGTAGTAGGAGTCGACGCCGATGGCCGAGCCGCCGGTGCCGTCGCACGGGATGGTCTGGGCGATGTGGTGCACGCGGTTGTTGCGGATGACATCGTAGGAGCCGCCGTTGTAAATGCCGCTGCGCCACTTGGTGCCGCTCTGGTAAGCGCTGCCGTCGACCTCGAAGCCGTTGATCTCGACATAGTTGCCGCGGTTGTCCCAGGCCACGTTGCTGCTGGAGTTTGCCGGCGGAATGATCTTCGCGCCCCACTTGGTGGTCGAGACATAGTAGATGCGCCCGTTCGCGGTGCCGTTGGCGTTGGTCCTGAAGCCGCCCGCGTAGTTGCCCGGGGCCACATGCACGGTGGTGTTCGGCGCGGCCAGCGCGGCGGCGCGCGCGATCGTCTTCAACGGCGAGCCCTGCGCGCCGGAATTGCTGTCCGAGCCGCCGGTCGACACGTACAGGTGGTTGGCGGTGGTCGGCGTCGGGGTGGGCGTGGGAGTTGGGGTTGGTGTCGGGGTCGGCGTCGGCGTCGGGGTTGGTGTGGGGGTAGGCGTCGGCGTGGTGCCGGCGTACTCGTAGGCGCCCAGATCGTCGGCGGCGCCGACCGGGCGGTCCCTGCCGTCGAAGTCGCGCGGCGGCGCGTCGACCGCCAGGCCCTTGTCGATCGCCGGCGACGTCGACCGCAAATGGTAGTCGCCGCCGCCGGTGCGCACGTAGTTGACGAACTGCGGCGCGGCGGCGACGGTGGCCACCGCCACGCCCTTCAGGAGCAGATAGCCTTGGGATGACTGCTGGAACATCAGGTTGTTCGCATAGGTGTTGTGTGAGCCGATGTTGCCCTGTTCAACCACGCCATAGACGGTGTCGTACACGATGTTGTTCGTCACGCGCGAATTGTCGCCCGCCGCCGTCGCGTGATAATAATCGCCGCTGCCCACCACCACGCCGGTATTGGAGGCGAAGATGGTGTTGTTGACGACGTCGACGCCGGAGGCGTCGTGCCACAAGCGCACCGCCGCGTTCGAGACGCCGTAAATGATATTGTTCTTGACATCCGTGCCCACGCTATTGACATAGACACCGTACATGGTGCGGCAGCCGTTGGCGCCGATGTCGTGCACCAGATTGCCGCTGACGTCATGCGCGCTGCCCTTGAAATAACTGTCGGCGCCGATGCCGCCGCCCGACGCGCAGGCGCTGCGTCCGATGTGGTGCACGCGGGTGCCGTACACGCCGCCGAACGAGCCGCCGGTGTAGATGCCGGTGGTCCACAACGTGCCGGCGCGCGCCGTGCTGCCGTCGACCTCGAAGCCGACGATGTCGACGTAATCGCCACGGTTGTCCCACGCCGCCGACGTGGTGGAGGTGGCCGGCGGCACGATCTTCGCTCCCCACTTGGTGTCCGACACATACTTGATGCGCGCGGTGGCCGTGCCGCTGGCGCTGGTGACGAAACCGCCGGCGTAGGCGCCGGGCGCCACGTGCACGATGGTGCCGGGCGTCGCCGCCTGCGATGCCCGGCGTATCGTCAGGAACGGCGCCGCCTGGGTGCCGGCGTTACTGTCTGAACCTGCGGTTGAAACATAGAGCTCGCTGGCGGCGGCCGCGCCGTTGTAGGTGACGCTGGCGGCCAGCACGGGCGCTTGCGCCGCCGTGACGGCTTGCTTTCCTTCATCGCCGCCGCTGCCGCCGCCACAAGCGGCCAGCAGCATCGCGCAGGCGCCCAGACCGATGGTCGTGGCGCTCCCTTGGGACAGGTAGTGGACAGAATTGTTCATCAGACTTTCCTCGTTCATGAAGTGAATGAGGAAGGTTTGATCTGAATCAAATTCTATAGTTCAATGCTTTTAGAAAAAAATTCTGACAAGACTTTATTACAACAGAAAAACAGCGCGCGGAATTGCCCCTTGGGTACCCCTCCGCGCCACGCCGTCAGGCGTCGTTGAACACCACGCCGTGCGGCGCGATGCCGGCATGGTTGAGCCGTTTGACCGCCGCGTTGAGCTGGCCTTCGGTGGTCACGCCGGCGCGCGTGACCAGGAAGACGGCGCCGGCGTGGGCGCCGACGACCAGCGCGTCGGCCGCCTCCATCACCGGTGGCGCCGTCATCAGCACCACGTCGTAGCGGGCGCCGAGCGACTCGAGCAGGCTGGCCAGATGGCGGTGCTGCAGCAACTCCGTCTGCTGCGGCAGCACACTGCCGCAAGGAATGAAATCAAGATGGTCGGCAACCCCGTGGCGCACCGCCATGTGCGGCTGCAGCGCGCCGGCCAGGCACTCGGCCAGGCCGCCGGAGCGCTCGATGCCGAAGTATTCGTGCAGCCGTCCGTCGCGCAAGTCGGCGTCGATCAGCAAGGTGCGCTTGCCGCCCGAGGCCATCAGCAAGGCCAGGTTGACCGACACGAACGAGGCCCCCACCCGCCGTGTCGGCCCCAGGCAGCTGACGATGTTGTTGCGGCTGTGCGGCAACACAAATTGCAGCGCGGCGCGGAACGCCCGCAGGCTCTCGGCCGCCGCGTCGTCCGGCGCCGCCTGCGCCAGCAGCAGCGGAGCCCGCTTGCGCGCCTGCCGCCGCAGGCGGACCTGGCTGCGGCTGTGCGGAATGGTCGCGTGCACCGTGCGCGCGCCCAGCAGGGACTCGATCCGCTCGGGGTCGTCGATGCCGCCGACCATGGCCTTGCTGGCGAAGGCCATCAGCGCGCCCAGGAACAGGCCGGTGACCATGCCCAGCGCCACGATCAGCGGGCGGTTCGGCTTGAGCGCGCGCTCCGGCGCCACCGGCATGTCGACCATGCGCACGTTGCCGACCCGCCCCATCGCCACCAGGCGCAACTGTTGCGCCGTGTTCAGCAGCTCGGTGTACAGGTCGGTGCTGACCTTGACGTCGCGCGCCAGGCGCGCCTGTTCCTGCTCGATCAGCGGCAGGCGCTTGATGCGCGCCTCGAGCTCGTCGATCTCGCGCACCGTCTCGCGGCTCTGCTGGTTCAGCGCCTGCAGCAGCGGATGCTCGTCGGTGTAGCGCCCCAGCAGCTCGGCGCGCTTTTGCGCCAGGGCGCCGCGCCGCGTCTGCGCCGCCGCCAGGGTGTCGAGCGCGATGCGCACCTCCTGCTCCAGGTTGACGGTAGCGTGGCTGCTGCGGTAGCCGTTGTAGCTGGCCTCGGCGCTTTCGAGCTGGTGGCGCAGCACCGGCAACTGGCGGTCGAGGAAGGCCAGCGTCTTTTGCGCCTCCTCGGTGCGGCGCGCCAGGTTTTGCCGCATGTATTCGCTGCCGATCTCGGTCAGCGTGGCGTATACCTGCTGCGGCGCCGCGCCGTGCAGCTTGACCTCGATCACCCCCGACTGCTTGCCCTGCTCGGCGATCTGCAGCGAGCGCTGCACCTGCTCGAGCGCGGCCAGGCGCGAGCTGCGGCGCAGGATGAAGCGGGCGCCGGGATTGGCGCGCAGCCGCGTCACCAGCAGGTCGATGGCGCCGTCGGGGCCGGCGGCATGCGCGGCCTGCCCCGTCTCGCCCTCCAGCACGGGGCGCCGCTTGCCGTCGCTGAGCCGGTAACGCCCGCCGCCGAGCGCGGTGACGGTGAAATCCTGGTCGTACATGGCGTCGGGCACGTCGAAGCTGGCCACCTCGATTTTCTCGCCGCCCCACACGTAGCCGCCACGGCCGAACAGGCCGGGCTCGGACAACTGGCTGCCGCGGCGCGCCGCGATCCACTCGCCGCCCAGCGGGAAATAGCGCGGCCGGGCATCGATGTACAGGCGCAGGGTGTCGACCGCGCGCGCCACCACCAGCCGCGAGTGCAGCAGCTCCATCTCGGCGATCGCCGCCTTCTTGGTTTCGAACAGCGACGACACGTCGTTGAGGATGTTCTTCGACGCGTTCGGGCTTTCCTCCTCCACGTGCAGCAGCATGTTGGCCTCGTACACGGGGCGCGCGGCCAGCGCGTAGGCCAGCGCCGCCAAGGTGCACAGCGTGGCCACGCCGGTGATCAGCCAGCGCCGCGCGGCCAGGGTGCGGAAATACGCGCGCCAAGGCAACGCGCCGGGGTCCGGCTCGGGCAACGGTTCGACCCGCTCGATGAGCCGGGTGGGCGCGGCGATGCCGCGCAGCGGGCGCAGTTGCGGCGGAGTGTCGTAAGCGTCGTTCATGGCGGGCCTATGGTCTGGTGGTGGCGCCGACCACGGACGACAGCTCGCCCGGGAACAGCTGGCTGATCGCGCGGTGCCAGTTGGCCAGCGGCGAGGCGGCCACATACACGACGTCCTTGGCGCGCAGCTCGAAGCGCTCGGCCAGCGCCAGCGCCCGCGACGGCCGGGCGTCGAGCCGGTACACGCGCGGCCCCTGCGCCGTCTGCCGCACCACGTACACCTGGCCGGCGTCGCCGCTTTGCGGATTGATGCCGCCGACCTCGCCCAGCGCCTCGTTCAAGGTCAGCCGGCCGTCGTGCATGGTCAGCGAGCGCGGTTGCAGCACCTCGCCGGCGACGAACACCTTGCTCTCGTCGCGCGGCGGCACCCGCACGATGTCGCCGTTGACCAGCATCACGGCGGCGGCGTGGCGGCCGTCGCGCAGCGCGCGGATCAGGTCGACCTTGTGGCGCCGGCCCGCGCGCTCGACGGTGATGCGGCTCTGGTCGGCGTTGGGCGTCAGGCCGCCGGCGCGGTTGAGCGCTTCGAGCAGCGTCATCGGGATGTCGTTGACGGTTTGCAGGCCCGGCGAGCGCACCTCGCCGTCGATGTAGACCCGCTGGCTACGGTAGGCCTGCACGCTGAGCGTGACGCGCGGGTCGCGGAAGTAGCGCGCCAGCCGCTTGCTCAGCAAGGCGCCCGCCTGCTCGCGCGTCAGGCCGGCGAAGTCCATCGTGCCGGCGAACGGAAAATGCAGCTTGCCCTGCTGGTCGATGACGAAGCTGGCCGCCGGCGGCCCCAGCCCCGCGCCCTCGACGCCCTGGTCGCGCGCGACCGCGCCGGTCAGTTCCGGATGGTCCCACAAGGTGATCGCCAGCACGTCGCCGACGCCCAGGATATAGGTGTACACGCCCGGCTCGGTGGCCGCCAGGCTGCCCAGGTCCTGGCCGGCCGCCGGCGCGTTGTCGCGCTGCTGCGCGTCCAGCCATTGCTCGGTGATGGGGATGACCTCGGCGTCGTCCGGCGCCGGCGCGCTGTGCATGCCGGTGGCGCAGCCGCCCAGCAGCGCCAAGCTGAACAGCAAGGGCGCCAGGGCGGACGCGACGTTGGTGGCGGCGGTGGTGGCGGTGGTGGATGGTGTGACGGTGTGCATGACGGCCTCCAGTAGCTCGACCAGAGTAGATCGCGTCCCGCAAGGCGGCCTTGTTTCGCATCAAACGCGCGCCTGCGCGGCAAATGAGCGCGGCCACCTTTGCATACATGTCATCAATCAATTATAATTGGTAATGATTCTTATTAAGATTTGATCGCCGCGCGCGCTCATTTCCCCACATTCACGGTTCCACAGCCAGGCAATGCGATTCCCCAGCCAGTGACCCCATCCCACCCGAGGAGTCCCGCATGCCCCGTCACCTTCCCCTGCGCCCGCTATTGCTGGCGCTGTCGCTGGTCCATTCCGCCACCGTCCTGGCCGCCGACCGCGAGGCCGTAGCCGCCGCCGTGTCCTCCGACGCGGGCGCCGCCGCGGCGTCGTCCGCCGCCGAGCCGACGATGGCGGTGGTCACGGTGACCGGGGCCGCCGGGGACGATGGCTACACGGCCGGCCGCACCCGCTCGGCGGGCAAACTCGATCTGTCGCTGCGCGAAACGCCGCAATCGGTGTCGGTGGTCACGCGCGCGCTGATGGACGACTTCAAGCTCAACAACATCAACGACGTGCTGGCCACGACCACCGGCGTCACCGTCGAGCGCGTGGAGACCAGCCGCACCTATTACACGGCGCGCGGCTTCGACATCATCAACTTCCAGTACGACGGGGTCGGCACGCCGCTGGTGTTCGGCAACATCGCGGGCAACCTCGACACCGGCCTGTACGAGCGCATCGACATCGTGCGCGGCGCCAACGGTTTGATGAGTTCGACCGGCAACCCGTCGGCCACCGTCAACTTCATCCGCAAGCGGCCGACGGCGGAGACGGCGGCCAGCGCCAGCGTCACCCTGGGCTCGTGGAACCAGCGCCGCGTCGAGGGCGACGTCAGCACCAAGCTCAACGAAAGCGGCAGCGTCACCGGCCGGGCCGTCGTGATCCGCCAGGAAAGCGACTCCTACCTGGACCGCTACGAGCCGCGCAAGACCGTCGGCTACGCCGTCATCGACGCCCGCCTGGGCGACAGCACCCTGTTGACCGTCGGCCACACCTACGAAACCAATCGCGGCAAGGGCGTCATGTGGGGCGCCCTGCCGCTGTTCTACACCGACGGCAGCCCGACCGACTATCCGGTCTCGGCCAGCACCTCGGCCGACTGGTCGCGCTGGGACACCGTCACCAACAGCAGCTTCGCCGAACTGGGCCACGATCTGGGCCGGGGCTGGCGCGTGCAATCGACGCTCAACCGCATCACCTACCGCTCCGATTCGGCGCTGGAATATGTCTACGGCACGCCCGACAAGCTCACCGGCGACGGCCTGTTCGCCTATCCGTCGCGCTACGGCGCCCGCCAGCGCCAGACCTTGCTCGACGTCTCGGTCGACGGCAAATTCGGCCTCGGCGGCCGCCGGCACGACCTGAGCTTCGGCTACAGCTGGTCCAGGTCGACCCTGCGCGACCAATCGCTGTACGGACGCGGCATCGGCGACCCGCTGCCCGGCAACAGCGCCTTCGACGGCAGCCTGCCGCAGCCGCTGTTCGACGCCGCCACCGACGGCAGCAGCTACGAAGACCGCCGCAACACCGTCTACGCCGCCGCCCGCTTCAACCTGGCCGACGACTGGAAGCTGCTGACCGGCATCAACAGCACGCGCGCCAAGAGCAGCGGTGTCTCCTACGGCGTCAGCAAGTTCCGCTCGGCCAGCAAGAGCACGCCTTACGTGGGCCTGGTCTACGACATCGACCGCAACTGGTCGGCCTACGCCAGCCACACGGAGATTTTCAACCCGCAAAGCGAAACCGACATCAACGGCAACACCCTGGCGCCGGTCGAAGGCAAGACCACCGAGGCCGGCCTGAAAGGCGCGTTCTACAACGGCAGGCTGAATGTATCGGGGGCGGTCTTCAAGACCAAACAGGACAACACCGCCGAGCAGGCGGACTTTGTCGGCGGCAAGACCGTGTATCGCGGCCTGAACGCCGAATCGCAGGGCGTCGAGTTCGACCTGGCCGGCGAGCTGGCCAAGGGCTGGCAGGCCAGCGCCGGCGTCACGCGGCTGTCGATCCACGGCGACCAGGGGAAAATCGTCAAGACCTACATCCCGCGCACCACGGTCAAGCTCAACACCACCTACCGCGTGCCGGCGCTGCCGGCGCTCAAGGTCGGCGGCACGCTGGCCTGGCAAAGCGCCATCGACACCGACCAGGGCCGCGGCATCAAGACCACGCAGGCCAGCTATGCGCTGCTGGGCCTGATGGCCCGCTACGACATCGACAAGCACCTGAGCCTGTCGGTCAACCTCAACAACCTGACCGACAAGAAATACCTGACCAGCCTGTATTGGACGCAAAGCCTGTACGGCGCGCCGCGCAACGGCAGCGCCACGTTGACGTGGACCTGGTAACCGGGCCTAAGCGGCGACCTCGCTGCGCCGCGCGAGCGGCGGCGCGGCGCCCGCCGAACGCCTCAGCAACGCCGCCAGCTGCTCCGGCGGCAGCGGCTCGCTGAACAGATAACCCTGCATCTCGTCGCAGCCGTTGGCGCGCAGGAAGCCGCGCTGCTGCTCCGTTTCCACGCCCTCGGCGATCACGCGCAGCTTGAGGCGGTGCGCCAGGCCGATGATGGAACTGGCGATGGCCTGGTCGCCGGCGCTGTGCGCCAGGTCGCGCACGAAGGACTTGTCGATCTTGAGGGTGCTGATCGGGAACGACTTGAGCGCCGACAGGCTCGAATACCCGGTGCCGAAGTCGTCGATCGACAGCGCCACGCCCATCGTCCGCAGCTGCTCCATCTTGCCGAGCGCGCGCGTCAGGTCGCGCATGATCACGCCCTCGGTCACCTCCAGCTCCAGCCAGCGCGGCGCCATGTCGCTGTCGGCCAGCGCCAGCGCCACCCGCTCGACCAGCCGCCCCTCCTCGAACTGGCGCGGCGACACATTGACCGAGATGCACAGCGGCGGCAGGCCGGCGTCCTGCCAGGCGCGGTTCTGCTGGCACGCCTCGCGCAGCACCCACTCGCCCAGCGCCACGATCATGCCGCTCTCCTCGGCCAGCGGAATGAAACGGTCCGGCCCGATCACGCCGTGCTCCGGATGCTCCCAGCGCACCAGCGCCTCGGCGCCGAAAATGCGGCCGGTGCGCAGGTCCACCTTGGGCTGGTACACCAGGCGGAACTGGCGATGCTCCAGCGCCTGGCGCATGCCCTCGAGCAGCACCAGCTTTTGTTCGATCTCGGCGTTCATTTCGCGCGCGTAGAACTGGCAGTTGTTCTTGCCCAGCTCCTTGGCGCGGTACATCGCCGCGTCGGCGTGCATCAGCAGCGTTTCGGCGTCGGCGCCATCGTCGGGATGGACCGCCACGCCGATGCTGCAGCTGACCTGCACCTGCTGCCCGCCCACGCTGATCGGTTGCAGCACCGCCTCGCGCACCCGTTCCAGCACCGCCGCCGCGCCGGCGTCCTCGCCTTCCACGGCGGCCGCCTCCCGCAGCATCAGCACGAATTCGTCGCCGCCGAAGCGGCCCACGCTGTCGCCCGGGCGCAGGCAGGCGGCCATGCGCCCGGCCACCACCTTGAGCAGCGCGTCGCCGGCGTTGTGGCCCAGGCCGTCGTTGACCAGCTTGAATCCATCGAGATCGATGAACGCCACCAGCAAGGTGGCGTCGCCGCCGCCACCATCGCGGCGCGCCTCGGCCACCGTCAGCTCCAGCCGCTCGGTGATCAGGATGCGGTTGGGCAGGCCGGTCAGGGTGTCGTGGTGGGCCAGGTGCTGCATGCGCTCCTCGGCCAGCTTGCGCTCGGTGATATCGCGCACGATGGCCACCACGCCGCCTTCGACCGGTACCACCTGCTGGTGCAGCCAGCGCGCGCTCAACTCGGGTATCGTGTTCTCCCATTCCTGCTCGTGCACGCCGCCGGCCTGCGTCACGCGCACCAGGTCGGCGAACATGCCGCTCTCGCGCGCCGTCGGCACCAGCCGCAGCAAGGTGGTGCGGCACAGGCGCTCGCGGCTCACGCCGGTGAACTGTTCGGCGCGGGAATTGGCGTCGACGATGTTGAAGTCGACGATCGCGCCGGCGCCGTCGCGCACCTCGCGCATGACGAAGAAGGCGTCCAGGCTGGCGGCCGACGCCGCCGCGTAGGTTTCCTGCGCGCGCCGCACGCCGGCGCGGTGGCGCGCGCCCTGCCACGACCACAGCCACAGCAGCCCGGTGGCGATCGCCAGCGCCAGGCTGGCCGCGCCGGCCCGCCACAGGATCTCGCGCCGTTTGCGCTCGAACGCCGCCATCTGCTCCTGCTCGTCGAGGCCGGCCACGACCTTGAGCGCCACGCCGTGCAGTTCGCTGACGCCGCTGAAGCGGCTCACCCCGTCCTGCGGATGCGGACGGGCGACCGACTGCAGATGGGGCGGCGTCGCTGGCGCCGCCAGGCGCTGCCCGAACGACACCTTGTCGCCGATGCGCAGGGCGCGCACCACGCCGTCCGTGCCGATCAGCCCCAGCATGCCGCGCTCGCCCATGCGGCTGCGCTCATAGCCGCTGGTGAAATACGCGGGATCGGTTTCGACCATGACGACGCCGGCGAAGTTGCCCTTCTCGTCGTCGAGCCGGCGCGTGAAATGCAGATGCCAATCGGTCTTGGCGGCATCGCGCATGGGCTCGCCGACAAAGATCGCGCCGCTGTCGCGCTCCTGGTGGAAGTTGAAGTAGCGCTGGTCCGCGACCGAGATCGGCGTCGCCTGCGGACTGCTGGCGACCGTCATGCCGTCGCGGTCGACGATGCTGACGGAAAACACCAGGCCCGACGGCAGCAAACCTTCGCGGGCCAGTTCCGGCAGCGCGCCCAGCGTGCCGCGCCGCTCGACCGCGTACTTGAGCACGCGCAGCGTTTGATCGATGCCATCCAGGCCGCGCGCCACCTGCGCCTCGTAGGTGCCCAGCACCTCGCGCAGCGAATCGGCGGCCGCCTCGCGCGCGCGCACCCGTTCGACGTCGATCTCGTGCAGTGACAGCAGCCAGATGGCCACCAGCAGCAGCAGCGCGAACAGCGGCAGCGAGATATGCGTGTCGAGTCCGCGCCGCAACCAGCGCGCGCGCAGGCTGTCGCCGGCCTTGGACGCCGTCATGGCCGCAGCTCCAGCACCTTGACGCTGGCGTCGAGCGCGGCGCGGTCGATGTAGCCGATCATGGCCGGGTTGTCGGCCACCATGCGGCGCACGGCGGCGCTGTTGTGCAGCTCGCGCGGCGGCTGGCCCCGTCCGGTGAACACCATCTTGCTCCAGTAAGCCTTCATCAGCGCCGGCGAGCGGTCCGCGACGCGCCGGTAGAACGCGTCGCGCAGCGCGCTGCCGGGCGGCAGGTCGAGCGCCACCGCCTCGGCGCCGTCGGGAAAGCGGTCGGTTTGCGCCATGAAGATGGCCGCCACCTGCTCGTAACGCAGCGCGGACAGCGGATTCCTGGGCGACACCACGATCACCGGATCGTGCGGGCCGGCTTCGGCGGCGAACGCCGGCAACGCGGCCGGCACCGTCAATAAAAATATCGTGAGCAAACGTCTGGTCAACAAACGCATCGCGGGCAAGGGCAAGAATGAATCGGTCATGCGGAATTCCTGTCTGTGTTCCCGGTGGTACATATACGGCGCGGTCGCCAGTACACAGGGTTCGGGCGTAACGCGCCAGGGACCGCAGACGGGCGTCTGTTCTTCAGAATGGGAAAGGTGGCAACGCCGCTTCGCGGCCGGGGCCGCGAATGGCAAGCTGCCTTAAAGCAACTTTAGATGAAGTAAAGCAATATACCAAAAATTCTATCCAAAAACCACTTTAATTTTAATAGAATTACATCAATAATATACTTTACACCACGGAAGCCAGCATCTGCATTAGCTTCTCGACACTGAACGGTTTGAGCAGCAATTGCGCGCCGTCGAGCGGGAAGCGTGGATGCTGTCCGCTGGCAAAGATGATCCGCAGACCGGGCCGCAACGCGCGGGCGCGCGCCGCCAGCACCTCGCCGGAGAGATCCGGCAGCGAGATGTCGGTGATCATCACGTCCACCGCCTCGCCGTCGAGCAAGCCCAGCGCGGCGGCAGCGTCGCCTGCCGGCAACACCGTATGGCCCAGCAATTCCAGCAGCTCGGTGGTGGTCTCGCGCAGTTCCCGCTCGTCCTCCACCAGCACGATGCGCAAGCCGGCCGCCGGTGCGCCCCCTTCCCGCGTCGCGGCCGCGTCGCTGGAGGCCGCCACCGGCGCCGGCGGCAGCACGGCAAGCTGCGCCTGATGCTGGCGGTTGGCCAGCACGTGGCGCACCTTGCGCGCCAGCGCCTCGCGGGTATAGGGCTTGCCCAGCAAATCGACGCCGGCATCGAGCCGGCCGCCGTGCACGATGGCGTTTTCCGTGTACCCGGACGTGAACAGCACCGCGATGCCCGGCAGCCGCTCGCGCGCCTTGCGCGCCAGCTCCGGGCTGCGCAGCGCGCCCGGCATCACCACGTCGGTGAACAACAGGTCGATCGGCAGGCCGCTGTCGATGATGCTCAGCGCACTGGCCGCGTCGTTCGCCTTGACCACGCGGTAACCGAGCTCGCTGAGCATTTCGACCACGGTGGCGCGCACGCCGTCGTCGTCCTCGGCCACCAGGATGGTTTCCTGGCCGCCGACGACCGCGCGCGTTTCCGGCGGCGCCGGCGCGTCCTCGACATCGGTCGACCGGGGCAGGTACAGCTTGACCGTGGTGCCGCTTCCGGGCTCGCTGTAGATCTTCACGTGGCCGCCCGACTGGCGCGCGAAGCCGTACACCATCGACAATCCCAGGCCGCTGCCCTTGCCCTCCGGCTTGGTCGAGAAGAACGGATCGAACGCCTGCGCCAGCACCTCCGGCGTCATGCCGCTGCCGGTGTCGCTGATGGCGATCATCACGTACTGGCCCGCCGCCAGCTCGGGATGGGTGGCGGCGTACTGGTCGTCGAGCATGGCGTTGCCGACCTCGATGGTCAGCCTGCCCACGCCATTCATGGCGTCGCGCGCGTTGATGCACAGGTTGAGCACCGCGTTCTCCACCTGCGCGGTGTCGACCAGGGTGTTCCACAGGCCGCCGGAGATCACCGTCTCGACCTCGATCTCCTCGCCCAGGCTGCGGCGCAGCATGTCCTCCATGCCGGCGATGAAGCGGCCGATCTTGACCACCCTCGGATCGAGCGCCTGGCGCCGGCCGAACGCCAGCAGATAGCTGGCCAGCTTGGCGCCACGCGTGACGCCGGCCAGCGCGTGCTCGAGGCGCTTCTCGGCGCGGGCGTTGCCCTTGACGTCCCCGCCGAGCAGCTGCAGGTTGCCGGAGATGACCTGCAGCAGATTGTTGAAGTCGTGCGCCACGCCGCCGGTCAGCTTGCCGATCGCCTCCATCTTCTGCGACTGCTGCAGCGCCGCCGCCGTGCGGCGCATCTCGTCGGCCGCCGCCCGCTCGGCCGTCATGTCGCGGCCCACCGCGTGCACGTAGCGTTCGTCCGGCACCGCCGTCCACGACAGGATCGCGTGGCCGCCGCCCTTGCGCAAGGTGCGGTTCTCGAACTTGAAGGTGTGCCGGCCCTCGGCCAGCGAGGCCATCTCCGCCATCGACGCGGCCATGTCGTCCGGGTGGATCAGCTTGTAGAGCGAGGTGCCGATCACCTCCAGCTCCTCCCATCCCAGCAGGCGGGTGAAGGCCGGATTGACGGCGACCACCCAGCCGTCCAGCGACACCACCAGCATCACGTCGGTCGAATAGCGCCACATGCGGTCGCGCTCCGCCGTGCGCTCGGCCACCTGCTGCTGCAGCTTGTAGGCGGTCGACTTCTGGTCCTCGATGTCGGTGCTGGTGCCGACCCAGCGCTGCACCACGCCGTGGTCGTCGACGATCGGCAGGGCGCGCACGATGTGCCAGCGGTAGATGCCGTCGGCGCGGCGGATGCGGTACTCGGTCTCGAAGGTCCGGCCGGTGGCCACCGCGACGGTCCACGCCTGGCTGGCCGCCGGCAGGTCGTCCGGATGGACGATCTCGGCCCAGCGGCTGTCGTTCAACTGGCCGGGCTGGGTGCCGGAGTAGCGGTAGACCTGGTCGTTGAACCAGTCCAGCCGTCCGTCGGCGTCGGCCTGCCAGACCTGGCTCGGGATCGTCTGCGACAAGGTGCGGAAGGTGTTCTCGCTGGCGCGCAGCAGGTTCTCGGCCATCACGCGGTCGGTCACGTCGGCGCCCTGCACGAAGATGCCCCACACGGCGCCGGCGGCGTCGCGCAGCGGCTGGTAGACGAAATCGAGGAAGCGCTCGCGCGCAGGCCGGTCGCCGGTGGCGGCCAGGAAGAACGGCACGGCGGTGCCGGACCAGGTCTCGCCGGAGGCGTACAGTTTATCGAGCAGGCCGACGAAGCCCTGGCTGTTCGCCTCCGGCAGCGCCTCGCGCACCGGCAGGCCGATCACCTCGCGCTGGCCGACCAGCGCCATGTAGGCCGGATTGGCCGACATGAAGACATGCTCGGGACCGGACAGCATCGCCATGAAGCCGGGGGCCTGCTCGAACATGATGCGCATGCGCTCGGCCTCGTTGCGCACGCGGCGCTCGGCCTTGACCTTGTCGGTGGTCTCGATCACCAGCACCATCACGCCGACCGGCGTGCCATCCTCGTCGAGCACCGGCGAATAGTCCAGGTTCATCCACACCTGTTCCGGCCCGCCGTTGCGGTGCAGCGTCAGTTCCTGGTCGGTGTAGACCAGCGTCCTGCCGGCCAGGCCGACCTTGATCACGTGGTCGTTGAAATCGGCCACCTCCGGCCAGGCCTCGCGCACGTTGGCGCCCAGCGACATCGGATGGCGGCCGCCGGCGAACACCGAATAGCCGTCGTTGTAGATCATCACCCCCTGCTCGCGCATCAGCAGCACGATCGGCACGGTCGAGCGCAATATCAGCGCCACGGTCGTCTTGAGCGACTGCGGCCAGGCGTCGATGGGGCCAAGCGCGGTCTTGCTCCAGTCGTGGGACGCGATGATCTGCGCGACTTGGCCGCCGCCATTGAGAAAGGGATGGGTCACAGTGTCCGGAAAGTAAATGTTGTCCGGAGATTATAGTTTGTCCAGAACAAAAAAGGCCGCACACGCCATCAATACTGCATTGCCAAAGAAATAAAATACGGATATAGTGCGAATAAGAATCATTATCATTAGAGAGACGCATGGATATCCCCCAAGAGTTGCGCAAACTAGGCCTCAAGGCCACCCTTCCCCGTCTGCGCATCCTGCAATTGTTCCAGGAATCGAAAAGCAAGCATTTGAACGCGGACGACGTTTACCGTCTGCTGCACGACGAAAACATCGACATGGGGTTGGCCACCGTTTACCGGGTGCTGATGCAGTTCGCCGACGCCGGCATCCTGATCCGCCGGCACTTCGAATCGGTGGCCTCGGTGTTCGAGCTCAACGAAGGCGGCCACCACGACCATCTGATCTGCACCAACTGCGGCAAGATGGAGGAATTCCTCGACGCCGAGATCGAGGCGCGCCAGGAGGCGGTGGCCAAGGAGCGCAACTTCGTGCTGCACGAGCACTCGCTGTCGCTGTACGGCTTTTGCGGCGACTGCGCCGACAACATCAATCCGATGGCGGCAAGGAAGCTGCGGCGCTCCTGAGGCAGCCCAGCAGTTGGTCGGCGTCGAATGGCTTGCTCAAAAAGCAGGAGGCGCCGCCCTGCAGCGCGCGTTTGCGCAGCGCCGCCTCGGGAAAGGCGGTCATCAGGATCAGCGGCAGCGCCTTGCCCTGGCGGCGCAACTCCTCCAGCAAGTCGATGCCGCTCATGCCGGGCATCTGCAGATCGGTGATCACGCAATGAAAGCGGTCGAGCGCGGCCCCGCCCGCGTCCAGCAGCGCCCGCGCCGACTCGAAGGCCTGCGCCGCGTAGCCGTAGGAGCGCAACAGGCTGCTCAAGCCGACGCGCACGGCGTGGTCGTCATCGACGATGGCGATATTACAAAAATGTGGTTCCGGATCAGACACTGGGTACTCCCATGTTCGAACGGCGTCTCGCGGCCGTCCTGCGCATGGTGGAACAATACAGGCTAGCTGACGGCGGGGAAATCATACGAGGGTATAGGTCCATCCCTGCCCGATCGGTTAAAGTCGTGCTTCCCCGCAACAAACCCCGGAAGTTTACGCCAGGCCGAGCGCCTCGGCCATGCGCACCAGGTCCGCGAAGGTCTTGGCCTGCATCTTGCGCATGGCGTTGCCGCGATGGATCTTGACGGTGATCTCGCTGGTCCCCACTTCGCCGGCGATCTGCTTGTTCATCAGGCCGCGCGCCGCCAGCGCCATGATTTCGCGCTCGCGCGGCGTCAGGCTCTCATAGCGCGCGGTCAGTCCCTGCAGCGCGCCGTCGCGCCGGCGCCGCGCGTGGTCGGCCCGCAACGCGGCGTCGATCGCGTCGAGCAGCTCCTGGTCGCGGAACGGCTTGGCCAGGAAGTCGATGGCGCCGGCCTTCATCGCCCGCACCGACATCGGGATGTCGCCATGGCCGGTCATGAAGATGATCGGCAGCGCCACGCCGTCGCGCCGCAGGTCGGCCTGGAAATCGAGGCCGCTGACGCCCTGCAGACGCACGTCGAGCAGCAGGCAGCTGGTGACGTCGGCGCGCGGTTCGGCCATGAACTCGGCCACCGACGCGAAGGCGGCGATCCGCATGCCGACCGACCGCAGGAGGCTGGAAATGGCCTCGCGCAGCGGCGCCTCGTCGTCGACGATGTAGACCAACGCTTCCGCATGGTCGATGGAATCAATCTGGTTCATACGCTGGCAGGGAGAACGTGATGGTGGCGCCGGCCAGGGGGCTGTGTGGCGCGGGCTGGCCCACCCAGATACGGCCGCCGTGGGTCTCGATGATGGAACGGCAAATCGGCAAGCCCATGCCCATGCCGTCCTCCTTGGTGCTGTAGAACGCCTCGAACAGGCGCGGCGCGGCATCGGCGGCGATGCCGGGGCCGGAGTCGCTCACGCTCAGTAGCGGCGCGCCGTCGGCGGCGAGGCCGGTTTGCAGCATCAGCACCGCCTGTCCCGGCGCGCAGGCGGCCATGGCCTGGCTGGCGTTCATCAGCAAATTGATGATCACCTGCTGCAGCTGCACGCGGTCGCCGCACACCGGCGGCAGTTGCGGCGCCAGGTCCAGCGTTAGCTCCACGCGATGGCTATCGAGTTCGCGCCGCACCAGGTCCACGCTCTCCTCGGCGACGGCGTTCAGGTCCAGCACCGCGTGCTGCGGATCGCTGCGGCGTGCCAGCGCGCGGATGCGCTTGATCACGCCGGTGGCCCGCCCGCTCGCTTCCAATATGCTGGCGACCGTGGCGCGCGCCTCGGCCAGGTCGGGCTGCGGGCGGTTCATCCAGCGCAAACAGGCCTCGCCATTGGTGGAAATGGCCGCCAGCGGCTGATTGACCTCGTGCGCGATGGAGGCCGCCAGTTCGCCCAGCATCGTCACACGGGTGGCGTGCGCCAACTGGACCTGGGCGTTGTGCAACGCCTGTTCGGCCAGGACCGCCGCCGTGACGTCGGTCACCGCCCCCAGGTATTCGCAGGCGCCTTGCTTGTCGTAGCGCGGCTCGGCCAGCACGTGCACATATTTCAGTTGGCCGTCCGGCAGCAGCAGGCGGTGTCGCAGATCGACCACGCCCTCGGCGCCGAGCGCCCGCGCCATCGCCGCGCGCACCAGCGGGCGGTCGTCCGGCGCGCTGCGCTCAAGCACCCGCTCCATCGTCGGCGTCACGTCCAGCGGATAGCCGAAGATGCGCGCCGCCTCGTCCGACCAGTACATCGCGCCGTCGGGCGCCTTGAAACTGAAGCTGCCGGTTTTGCTGATGCGCTGTGTGCCGGCCAAAAAGGCCTCGCTGCGGCGCAGCGCGTGCTCGCGCGCCAGCAACGCGTTGGTGGCGCTTTGTCCGCGCAGCGCCAGGAAAGCCGTGATGCCGATGGCCAGCAGGCCGACCATCATGCGCCCGGCTGCCGCGCCGGAGAACACCACCGTATGCGTCAGCAGGTAGGAGGCGACCGTCAACGCCAGGCAGATGCCGGTGACCAGCAGCACGCCGCGCCGCTGCCACACGCTGGCCGACAACAGGACCACCACCACGTACATCACGGCCACCGCCATGTCCAGCGGCGTGAAGGTATCGACCGCGAAGATCAACAACATCAAGCAAATCAACAACCCGGACATCCAGGGAGTGCTCGGTACCCGCAACATGCTGTCCTTGTAAATTATGAAATAGGCAATCCCTCCAATTATAGGGGGGATCGCGCGGCTTGAGTCCTATACTCCGGATAGGTTTTTGCACCTTCCATCCCCTGCCCTGCCTTTCGAAAGGTTGCAAGCGCTCCGCCCGATGGCACATTGGCACCTGAGACGAACGCCGAAGATGGGGAGTGGGAATGAAAAAAACAACACGGAAATGGGCCGTCGCCGGCATCGCGGCACTGGCCGCCGGCGCGCTGGCGGCGGCGTGGGTGGTGCAGCCCGCGCTGGCGCCCATCACTCCGCCCGCCCCCGGCGGCTTCGACGCCGCCAGTCTCGCGCGCGGCGCCCGCATCGTCGCCGTCGGCGACTGCATGGTATGCCACACCGCCACCGGCGGCCGGCCCTACGCCGGCGGCCTGCCGCTGCGCACGCCCTTCGGCACCATCTACACCACCAACATCACGCCCGACGCGGCCACAGGCATCGGCAACTGGTCGCTGGCCGCGTTCACCCGCGCGCTGCGCCATGGCGTCTCCCGCGACGGCCATCTGCTGTATCCGGCCTTCCCCTACATACATTACACGCGCCTGACGGACGCCGACATCGCCGACGCCTACGCCTATCTGATGACCCGCACGCCGGCGCAAGCGGCGGCGCCCGACAATGAACTGATTTTCCCGCTGGGCTTCCGGCCATTGCTGGCGGGCTGGAACCTGCTGTACCTACGCAGCGGTCCGGAACCGGACGATCCGGCCCGTGGCGCCGAATGGAATCGCGGCCGCTATCTGGTGGACGGCGCCGGCCATTGCGCCTCGTGCCACAGCGCGCTCGATCCGATCGGCGGCGAGCGCAGTCCCGCCTTCGCCGGCGGCAATATCGACGGCTGGGACGCGCCGGCGCTGACCGCGCTGCTGCGCGCACCCAAGCCGTGGACCGCCGAACAACTGGCGCTGTACCTGCGTCATGGCTGGTCGCCGGAGCACGGCGCCGCCGCGGGTCCGATGGCGCCCGTCGCCCACAGCCTGTCGCTGGTGCCGCCGGAAGACACCAAGGCGATGGCGGCCTACCTGATGTCGCTGCAGGCAGCGGCGGCGCCGGCGGCTCCTCCCCCGCCTGCCCCCGCGCCACCGGCCACCGGCGCCGACGCCGCCCGCATCCGCCAGGGCGGCACGCTGTTCGCCGGCGCCTGCGCCGGCTGCCATGGCGACGCCGCCCCGATGATGGCGGCCGGCGGCCGTCCGCCACTGAACCTGAGCACCGCCGTCGCCGGCGCCCGTCCCGACAACCTGATACAGATCGTCTTGAACGGCGTGCCATGGACGCAATCGCGCTCGGCCACCTTCATGCCGGCCTTCGCCGCCTCGCTCGACGACGCGCAGATCGCCAGCATCGCCGCCTACGTCCGGGCCGACATCGGCAAGCGCGCGCCGTGGCCGGAACTTGAGCGCCGCGTCACCGAGATTCGCAAGGAGAACCAGCCATGAGCACACTCACCGTCAACGGCGTGACCCACACGCTCGACATCGATCCCTCCACGCCGCTGCTGTACGCGCTGCGCAACCAGCTGGAGCTGAACGGCGCCAAGTTCGGCTGCGGCCTTGGCCAGTGCGGCGCCTGCACCGTGCTGCTGGACGACCAGCCGGTCTTCGGCTGCCTGACGCCGGTGGCCGCCTGCGAAGGCCGCCGCGTGCGCACCATCGAAAGCCTGGGCAGCGCCGCCCATCCCGGGCCGCTGCAGGCGGCCTTCATCCGGCACCAGGCGGCGCAATGCGGCTACTGCATCGCCGGCATGGTGATGCGCGCGCAGGCGCTGCTCGAACAGAATCCGCAGCCCAGCGCGGCCCAGATCCGCGCCCACATGGAACCGAACCTTTGCCGCTGCGGCACGCATATGCGCATCCTCGCCGCCATCGGCGAAGTGGCGGCCACGCGCCGCGTCGCGCCCCTGGCGCGCAAGGCGGCTGGGAGCAAGCCATGACCGCCCAGGTCACCGAAACCGGGACCATCGACCTGCGCCGCCGCGCCACCCTCGGCGCCGGCGCCCTGGTGCTTGGATTTTCCATGCTGCCCCGCCCCGCCCGCGCCGAATTCAACGCGATGGGCGTGCCGCCGGTTGCCGACAAGGCGCTGGCGGGTAGCCTGAAAACCAATCCCATGCTGGACGCCTGGATCAGGATCGCCGCCGACGGCAAGGTCACCGTCTTCACCGGCAAGGTGGAACTCGGTACCGGCGTGCGCACCGCGCTGCTGCAAATCGCCGCCGAACAGCTGGACGTGGCGCCGGCCGCCATCGACTTCATCACCGGCGACACCGGCCGCACGCCCAACGAAGGCTACACCGCCGGCAGCCACACCATCGCCGACAGCGGCACCGCCTTGCTGCACGCCGCCGCCCAGGTGCGCGCGCTGGTGGTGCAAGGCGCGGCGGCGCAGTGGAAGGTCGCGCCGGACAACCTCTCAACCCGGGCCGGCACGATCATCGCGCCGGACGGGCGCAACATGCACTATGGCCAGGCGCTGCGCGGTATCGATCTGCACCGCGCGGCGCAGGCCAAATCGGTGCTGAAGGAAGCCGGCGCCTACACCGTGATCGGCAGTTCGCTGCCGCGCGTGGACATACCGGCCAAGCTGACCGGCGGCGCCAGCTACGTGCAGGACATGCGTCTGCCGCGCATGGTGCATGCCCGCGTGGTGCGTCCGCCGGCCTACGGCGCGCGCCTGCTGTCGGCCGGCATCCAGGCCGCCGGGCGGATGGCGGGGGTGCTGAAAGTACTCGTCGACGGCAACTACCTGGCGGTCGTCGCAGACGACGAATGGCAGGCGATCCTGGCGATGCGCGCCTTGTCGGCCGGCGCGAAGTGGGCCAGGGGCCCGGTCTTGCCGGCCGCCGCCAGCATCCACGCCACGCTGCGCGCGCTGCCGGCCCAGGACATCGTGGTCGAGGACAAGCGCGCTCCCGGCGGCGGCGCCGCCGTCACCACCATCAAGAACCGCTACACCAAACAGTACGTGCTGCATGGTTCGATCGGCCCATCGTGCTCGGTGGCCTTGCTGGACGACGGCAAACTAACGGTATGGACGCACACCCAGGGCGTCTATCCGCTGCGCGCGGCCATCGCCGAGATGCTGTCGATGCCGCTCGTCGCGGTGCGCTGCATCCACACCGAGAGCGCCGGCTGTTATGGCCAGAACGGCGCCGACGACGTGGCGGCCGACGCCGCGCTGGTCGCCCGCGCCATGCCCGGCCGGCCGGTGCGGGTGCAGCTGATGCGCGACCAGGAAAACCAGTGGGAGCCGTATGCGCCGGCCATGAGCACGGAGTTGAGCGCGTCGCTGGACGCCGGCGGCAAGGTCTGCGACTGGCACTACGAACTGTGGAGCGGCTCCCACAACGAACGGCCCGGCAACGCCGGCAAGCTGATACCGGCGCAACTGCTGGCCAAGCCGTTCACGCCCAGCCCCTCGCTGCCGATGCCGATGCCCGAGGGCGGCGGCGACCGCAACGCGGCGCCGCTGTACGCGTTCGCCAACTCGAAGGTGATCAACCATTTTCTGCCGGTGACGCCGCTGCGCACCTCGGCGATGCGCTCGCTGGGCGCCCACATCAACCTGTTCGCGATCGAGGGCATGATGGACGAACTGGCGGCGGCGGCCCGCGCCGATCCGGTCGAGTTCCGTCTGCGACATCTGGAAGACCCGCGCGCGCGCGACGCGATCCGCGCCGCAGCGTCGAAGTTCGGCTGGGACAAGCGCGAGCGCCAGCGCCGCCGCGACCACGGCTTCGGTTTCGCCTTCGGCCAGTATAAGAACCTGATGGCGTATGTCGCGCTGGCGGTGGAGATCCGGATCGAGCGCAGCACCGGCGCCGTCCAAATTGTGCGGGTGGCGGCGGCCGTCGATTGCGGCCAGGGCGTGAACCCGGACGGCATCCGCAACCAGATCGAGGGGGGCATCCTGCAGTCGGCCAGCTGGACGCTGTACGAACGCCTGCGATTCGGGCCGGACGGCATCGCCAGCATCGACTGGGCCAGCTATCCGATCATGCGCTACTCGAACGTGCCGGCCAGGGTCGACGTCGTGCTGATCGACCGGCCGGGCGCCCCCTTCCTCGGCGTGGCCGAGGCGGCGCAGGGGCCGATGGCGGGAGCGCTGGGCAACGCGCTGGCCGACGCCACCGGCAAGCGCTGGCGCGATCTGCCGCTGGCGGGCCCGCAATTGATGGCGTGAGCGATAGGCCTTCGTCGCTCGATATGGCGCTTAAGAAGTCGCTTCACCCCGGCCCCGCAGCAACCCGTCGAGCGTCGTCAGATCGACCGGCTTCGTCAGATGATTGTCGAAGCCAGCTTCGGCCGCGCGCCGGCGGTCGCCGTCCTGGCCGTAGCCGGTGACCGCGATCAGCCGCAAGGGCCGCTGGCCGGCCTGCTGGCGCAAGCGCTGCGCAAGCTCGTAGCCATCCATGCCGGGCAAGCCGATATCGAGCAGGCAGACGTCGGGACGCAAACTGCCTTCGCTGGCCAGCGCCTCCGGCGCGCCGAACATCACGTATACCTCGTGCCCCATCAGTTCGAGCGCCTCGCCGACGGCCCGCGCGGCGTCCTCGTTGTCGTCGACGACCATCACCTTCAATCCCGAGCTGGCGGGTTTCGGCGGCGCCGGGCGCGCGGCCGGCGCCGAAGCCGCCGCGCGCGGCGGATCGAAGATTTGATCCAACGCCGGCATGCGGATCGTAAAGGTGCTGCCCAGCCCTTCGCCATCGCTGCGCGCGGTGATGCTGCCGCCATGCAGCGCCATCATGCTTTTGGCGATCGTCAGGCCCAGGCCAAGGCCGCCGCGCGAGCGGCTCAACGCCTGCCGCTCCTGCACGAACAGGTCGAAAACCGATGCCAGCATGTCGGGGGCGATGCCGATGCCGTTGTCGCGCACCGCCACCACCGCGTGGCCGCCGTCGCGCCATGCGTGCACGCTCAGGCGGCCCTGCGGCTCGGTGTACTTGGCGGCGTTGGTCAGCAGGTTGGCCAGCACCTGCGCGCAGCGCCCCGGATCGGCCATCACCGCCAGCCCGGAGGACGGCACCCGCACCTCCAGCGTATGGCGCTTTTCCTCGATCAGCGGGCTGGCCGTTTCGATCGCGCGCGCCACCACTTCGGCCATCTCCACCGATTGCCGCCGCAACTGGATCTTGCCCTCGGCAACCCGTGACACATCGAGCAAATCGTCGACCAGCGCGACCAGGTGTTTGGTCTGCCGTTCGATGACCGTGCGTTCCTTGAGCGCGTAGTCGCCGCCGCGCAAGCGCATCAGCTGCAGAGCGGTGACGATGGGCGCCAGCGGATTACGCAATTCGTGGCCCAGCATCGCCAGGAATTCGTCCTTTGCGCGGTTGGCCGCGTCGGCGGCGCGCTTGGCGTTGGCAAGCTCGGTCACTTCAAAGGCCACCACGGCCACGCCATCGGTCCGGCCGGCATCGTCAACCAGCGGCTGGTAGACGAAATCGAAACAGCAATCGGACAGCGCTTCGTCCCGGCCGCGCCGGAACCGCACCGCCACCGAGCGCCCCACATAGGGCTGGCCGCCGGCCAGCACGCCGTCCAGCAATTCGAAGATGCCCTGCCCCTCCAGCTCCGGGAAGGCCTGCCGTATCGGCTGGCCGACCAGCGCGCGCGGTCCGACCATCTCCTGGTAGCAGGCGTTGGCCTGTTCGAACACGTGCTCCGGCCCGCGCAGGATGGCGATCGCCACCGGCGCCTGGCTGAAAATGCTTTGCGTGCGGCGCGCCACGGCCACCTCCACCATCCGGGCTTGCCGCCGCAGGCGCAGCACCTCGATGCGCGCGATCAGATCGTGGCTGGAGAACGGCTTGATCAGATAGTCGTCGGCGCCGGCCTGCAGCCCTTCCAGCCGGGCCTCCTCGCCGGCGCGCGCCGACAGCAGCATGATCGGAATATCGCGCGTGGCCGGATCGCCGCGCAGCGCCGCCAGCAGGCCGAAGCCGTCGAGTTCCGGCATCATGACATCGGACAGCACGATATCGGGCATCCGGCGCCGCACCGCGTCCAGTGCTTCCAGGCCGTTGTTGCACACCTCGACATCCCAAACGCCACGCAACAAGCGCCGCAGGTAGTCGCGCATGTCGGCATTGTCGTCGACAATCAGCAGACGGCCATGCCGCGCAACCGGCGTATGGTCCGCATCCGCCGGCTGCTCCTCCGGCTGTACCCATCCCTCAGCCTCGGCCACATAGGATTGCACCGCCGTCGGCCGCCACGCCTCCAGGCGCTGCTCGCGCACGTGTGCCGGGTCCAGATGGGCGCTGCCGAGCGGGATCTCGACGGCGAACACCGTCCCTTGTCCAAGCTCGCTGTCGACGCCGATCGCGCCGCCATGCAGCGCCACCAGGTCGCGCACCAGCGCCAGGCCGATGCCCGAGCCCTCGTGCGTGCGCGAGCGCGCGCCCTCCACGCGATGGAAGCGCTCGAACAGATGCGGCAACTGGTCTGCCGGAATGCCGGTGCCGCTGTCGCTCACCGTCAGGCGCGCGTTCGTTCCCGCCTGGTGAAGGGCGATGGCGATATGGCCCTCGAAGGTGAATTTGAAGGCGTTCGACAGCAGGTTGAGAACAATCTTCTCCCACAGGCCAGGATCGACATACACTGGCGACGCCAGCGGCGCGCAGTCGACCACCAGCCGCATGCCGGCGCCCTCGATGGCTGAGCGGAAGCTGCTGGCAAGATCGGCGGTCAGCGCCGCCAGGTCGGTGGGAGCGAAGCTGGCCTGCGCGCGGCCGGCCTGCACGCGCGCGAATTCGAGCAGCGTGTTGACCAGCTTTTGCAGCCGCAGCCCGTTGCGGCGCATCAGCTCCATGCGCTCGCGCTGCGCCGGCGGCAACGGCGCGGCCGCGTCGCGCAACGCATCCTCCATGGGCCCGAGCAGCAACGTGAGCGGCGTGCGGAACTCGTGGCTCACGTTGCTGAAGAACTGGGTCTTGGCGCGATCGAGCTCCGTCAGCATCTCGGCGTGCAGGCGCTCCTCCTCGGCGGCGCGCGCCTGCTGGATCGCGTTACCGGTCTGGATCGCGATCAATTCCAGAAAGCGCCGGTAGTCGGCGTCGAGCCGGCGCGCCGCGCTCACGCCCAGCACCAGCGCGCCGATACTTTGTTGCGTGCCCGCGCCCATCAACGGCAACACCAGCGCCTCGCGTATCGGCTGATTGGCCAGGCCGGGCGGGAACGTGGACTCCATCTCCCTCTCCGCCGACCGCCGCAGCGCCACGAGCCGGGTGGCGCCATCGACGATCACCTCGTCGATAGGGAACAGCTGGCGCGGGAGGTCGGGATGCGTGGCCTGCGCCAGCGTGGCGGGACCGGCGGCCGCGCCGGCCGCGTCGCCATCCGCCAGGTACAGCATCGCGAACGGCAGGTCGTCCGGGTTCTCCGCGATACTCGCCATCGCCGCCGCGCAGGCGCCGCTCACGGTTTTCTCCTGCAGCACGCGGGTGCCCATGTCCGAGAGGGTGCGCAGGCGGCGGGCGTTCAGGTGCTTGGCTGTGACGTCCAGATTGGGGCAGAACAGCCCCGCCACGTTGCCCGATTCATCCCGCACCGGGCTATACGAAAACGAATAGAACGTCTCCTCCAGAAAATCACCGCGGCTCATGAACAGGCGCACGTCGTCGGCCAGGGTGGCCTCGCCATGCTCGAACACGCGGTCGGCCAGCGGGCCGCAGATATCCCAGATCTCCGCCCACACCTCGGCCGCAGGACGCCCCAGCGCCCACGGATGCTTGGCCATGCTGAGGACACCGATGTAGGCGTCGTTGTACAGGAAGGTGGCCTGCCCGCCCCACCCTATCCACATCGGCTGGCGGGAGCTGAGCATCAGGCTGACAACCGTCTTGAGGCTGTGCGGCCAATCCTCGATCGCTCCCAGCGGCGTGCGCGCCCAATCGAACGCCAAAATCTGCGCACCCAACTCTCCCGGCGCGGTGAGAAAGCGCGCGGCCGGCAACGCGGGCAATGCCGGTCGGTTCATAAAAGCCTCGCTTGATTACAGAATAACAATATTTACCAGCGTATCATTAATCCTGTAACGGCGGAGTCTGATTGAAACCGCCCCAACCGCGGCCTGCCTCCCCTTCAGCGCTGCACGTACAAACGGACGCCGAACACCGGCCCCGCCGTGTGCCCGGGTTCCGGATCGAAGCGGACCACGATGCTGCTCTTTCCGTTAGTCAATTTCTCCGGCAGCACGTAATCGCGGTCGATAAATTCGCCCGGATGGCTGCCATCGAGCTTGACGCGCGCCACCCGTTCGCCGTCGATACTGATGTGGAAATCGCGGTTGCGCTCCTCGCCCCAGTAGCTGGCCTGCAGCACCAGCTGCCCCGGCCCGCACTTCATGCGGAAGCTGAAGTAGCCGCCGGTGCGGGCGTCGCGGCCCATCCGGCCGCGATACGACACCGGATACGAGATATCCGATTGCAGGTCGTGGTCGCGCTCCGGCTGCATCTCCCCCAGGTGCATGACATCGATCGAACGGTCGGCCAGATCCTTAAGGCGCGCCTCCTCCTTCCGGAACGCCGCTTCGGAGGCCGCCCATTCCTGCTCGTTGTAGGCGTTGAAGTACACCGCCGCGCGCCGGTCGTACTGCGCGAAGAACGGCGTGAACTTCATGTCGCCGGGCCGGCCGCTGCCGACCGTGCGGTACACGGCCTTGACCTTGTCGGCCTCCTTGAACGAGGCCAGGATGTCGGCGCCGACCAGCGCCGGCGCCAGGCCGTCGAACGGTTTGTCGGCCGCGCCCAGGTCGGCGGCCAGCACCATCGGTCCGCGCAACAGGGCCACCACCTTGTCGTTGCCGGCGGCCGATTCCAGCCGCAGCTCCAGCGGCAAGGTCAACCGCACGCTGTCGCCGGCGCGCCAGCGGCGCCGCACGAACAGATAGCCCTTGTCCTTGCTGGCCGCGTGCGGCTTGCCGTTGACCAGCAGGGTATGGCCGGAAGCCCACGCCGGGATGCGCAAGGCCAGCGTGTAATAGCGCTGGCCGGCCAGGCGCTTGACCTTGATGTCGATATCGCTCTCGAACGGATAGCGCGTCGTCATCTCCAGCGTGGCCGCCGCGTGCCGCCACTTCACCAGCGACGGAATGTACAGGTTGACGAACAGCGTGTCGCGGTTCTCCCAATAGATCGAGTCGCCGTGCTTGGAGTGGCTCTCGATGCCGGACAACACGCAGCACCAGAAATCGTTCTCCTCGCTGGAGTACTCGCGCGCCGTGCCCGACATCAGCGGCGTCATGTAAGTGAACATGCCGGTGCGCGGATTCTGGTGCGCCATGATGTGGTTCAGGTGCGTGCGCTCGTAGTAGTCGAAATAGGCGGCGTCCGGCGACCAGCTGTACAAATGGCGCGTCATCTTCAGCATGTTATAGCTGCAGCAGGCTTCGCAGGTCTGTTCGGTGATGTGGGCGGCGATGGTGTCGGGGCCCGAAAAGTACTCGCGGTCGCCGTTGCCGCCGATGACGTAGCTGTGATGGTCCGTCACCGTCTTCCAGAAAAACTTGACGGTGTCGGCGTCGCTCTGGCGGCCCTTCAGCTCATACAGGCGCGCCAGGCCGATCAACTTGGGGATCTGCGTGTTCGAGTGCAGGTTGGCCAGTTCGTCGCGGCCTTCGGCCAGCGGCGCCAGCGCCTTGTGGTGGTACAGCCGCCGCGCGACGGCCAGCCAGCGCTCGTCGTTGGTGCGCGCGTACAGCTCGGCGAAGCTTTCGTTGACGCCGCCATGTTCGCACGCCAGCACCTGCTGCAGCTGTTCGTCGTTCAAGGCGTCGAACACCTTCGCCATGTACCCGGCCAGCCCCGTCGCCACCTGCAGCGCCTGTGCGTTGCCGGCATAGGTCTGGGCGTCGAACAGGCCGGCGAACACCTTGTGCCAGTTATACAGCGGCACCCAGCAACCATTCAGGTCGAATCCGGCCGAGCGGATCTCGCCGCGCATGATCTCGGGGAAGATCTCCTTGCCGTCGACCACCTTGCCGTCTTTGCGCTTGCGCATGAAGCCACCGATGTAGCCGTCGCCCTGGGCTTTCTGCACGCGCGCCAGCTCGGCGACGATGTAGTCGATGCGCGGCTTGAGCGCCGGCAGCCCGCTCTGCGCGTGCATCAGCGACAGCGCCGACAGATAGTGGCCCAGCCCTTCGCCGGCGATGGTGTCCGACTCCCAGCCGCCATAGATCTTGCCCTTGACCGGCAGGCCGGCGAACAGGTGGTAGTTGTGCAGGAAGCGGTCGGCGCTGAGCCTTAGCAGGTAGGACTGGTTGGCCTGCAGCGCGTCGGCGTAGAAGGAAGGCAGCAGGCGCACGTCCGACATGGGCACCGCCGTGGCGGATGATGGCGTGGACGGCGCGGTGGTCGCGGCGGCACCGGCGGCGCTGGCCGGCGCCGCCGCGCCGGCGGCATTGGCCTTGGCGCTCCACCCGGATATCAGCCCCAGACTGGCGGCGCCTTGCAGGATCAATCGACGATGACGGAACGGAGACGAGGCGGGCATGGTTATCCTGAATAGACGATGTTATCCAATAATATACGCCGGCCGGCGCCTTGCGTCTTGCGCGGGCAAATCACAAAGAATGACGAAATCCGCATAACCGTGCGAATCTCGCCTGGGGCTTACTTGTACCCGTCCGAGGTTAAACCGTACTTTTGCATCTTGTAGTACAGCGTCTGCTTGGGCACCGCCAGCGCCACACTGACCTCGCTGACGCTGCCGCCGGCCTTGCGCAGCTCCTGCTCGATGACGGCGCGTTCGAAGCAGCCCACCTGCTCCGCCAGCGGCAACGGCGCCAGGCTGCGCGCCGACAGCAGGCCGTCGGAGCCGCTCGACAATCCCAGCACAAAGCGCTCGGCGATGTTGCGCAGCTCCCGCACATTGCCCGGCCAGTCGTGCGCCATCAGCGATTGCATCAACGGCCCCGGGACCGGCGGCGCGGGGCGCTTGTAGCGCGCCGCCGCGCCGAGCAGGAAGTGCTCGAACAGCAGCGGAATGTCCTCGCGCCGCTCGCGCAGCGGCGGCAGGTTGAGCACAATCAGATTCAGGCGATAGTATAAATCGCTGCGGAATTTCTGCTGGTCCGACAACTCCTTCAAATCGTCCTTGGCGGCGGCGATCACGCGCACGTCCACCGGCACCTGGCTGTTGGAGCCAAGCCGCTCGACGTAACGCTCCTGCAGCACCCGCAGCATCTTCACCTGCAACGACATCGGCAGGCTCTCGATCTCGTCGAGGAACAGCGAGCCGCCGTCCGCGTGTTCGATCTTGCCGACCTGGCGCTTGCCGGCGCCGGTAAAGGCGCCCGGTTCGTGGCCGAACACTTCGCTCTCGAAGATATTCTCGGGAATGGCGCCGCAATTGAGCGCGACGAAATTGCGCTTGTGGCGGCGGCTGTACTGGTGCAGGCAGCGCGCCACCATCTCCTTGCCGGTGCCGGTCTCGCCGTAGATCAGCACATCGGCCGGTTCGTCGGCCAGATCCAGGATCAGCCGTCGCAGATCGCGCATCGGCGCGGAATCGCCCAGCAAGGTGGCCTCGATGCCGACGCCATGCTCGATGCGGTGGCGCAGCGCCGCCACCTCCAGGGTCAGGCGGCGCGTCTCCAGCGCCCGCTGCACCACCTCGGACAGCTGCTCCGACGAATACGGCTTGGCGATGAAGTCGTAGGCGCCATCGCGCATGGCGTTGACCGCCATCGTGATATCGCCATGACCGGTCACCAGCACCACCGGCAATTGGGCGTCGATGGCCTTCACCGCCGCCATCAGATCGAGCCCGCTCATGCCGGGCAACCGCACATCGGTGACGACCACGCCGGCGAAACCCGGGGTGATCCTCCCCAGCGCCTGTTCGGCCGCATGGAAGGCCTCGACCTGGAACCCGGCCAGGTCCAGCGCCTGCGCGCTACCCGCGCGCACGGTGGCGTCGTCCTCGACCAACAGCACTTTCATCGCTTCATACATCTATAGTCTCCTGCTCCGCAAGCGGCAATTCAACGATAAACCTAGCGCCACCCGTGGCGCCGGCCTCGACCCGCAGCAGTCCGCCGAACTCGCGCACGATCTGCTCGGAGATGGCCAGCCCCAGTCCGAGGCCCTGCCCCTGCGGCTTGGTGGTGAAAAAAGGTTCGAATAAATGAGCGCGGATGTCTTCCGGGATGCCCGGGCCGGTATCGGCCACGCCGATCATCACGCGTTCGTCGGTGCGCTCGACGCTGACGGTCAGCTCGCGCGTCTCGCTGTCGGCCATCGCGTCGAGCGCATTGTTAAACAGATTGACCAGCACCTGCTCCAGGCGGTTGCTGTCGCACAGCGCGTGCACGCCCTGGCTGCGCATCGACATGCGGAAGTTCACGCGCTCGCGCTCCACGCGCCGCTCCACCAGGAACAGCGCGCCGGTGATCGCCGCCGCCACCGGCACCGGGCGCAGGCTGGCATCGGCCTTGCGGGCGAACTGGCGCAGCTGCCCGGTGATCAGTCCCATGCGCCCGACCAGCTGCGAAATGGTCGCCAGGTTGGTCTTGGCCTCGTCCAGCCGGTCACGCTCGATCAGCACCTTGGCGTTGTCGGCCATCGTGCGCAGCGCCGTCAGCGGCTGGTTCAGTTCATGCGTGATCCCGGCCGACATCTGCCCCAGCACCGCCATCTTCGCCGCCTGAACCAGTTCGCTCTGGGCCTGGCGCAGTTTTTGTTCGGCCTTGCGGCGCACGATATTCTCCTCGCTCAGATTGTGCGTCATCTGCTGCAGGCTGGAGGTGCGCTCGGCCACCATCGTCTCCAGGTTGTCGTAGGCGCGCTGCAGATCCTCGCGCGCGCGCAGCCGCTGCCGGCCAAGGCGGCGGCGCTGGCGCGCGTACAACACCAGCATCACCAGCAAGGCCTGCACCAGCAACGCGAACAAGAACACATTGCGCGCGCTGGCCCTGGCCGGAGCGAGATCGGACAGGTACACAAATTGCCATTTGCGCGGCGCCAGCGAGCGGACCTGGCTCACCATGCGCGTATCCGGTCCGGCGTCAGGCACCGCGGCGGGCACCTCGACGATGCTGGCGCCGCCGTCGATGCGGCGCTCCTCGCGCAAACCCAGCGGCGTGAGCGCGTGCGAAAAGTACTGGCGCGACGCCTCCAGTTCCCGCCGCACCTCCGGCGCCAGCGGCGCGAGCGTGCGGTATTTCCATTCCGGTACGGAGGTCAGGAAGACCACACCGTGGGCGTCGGCCAGCAGCACCCTGTCGGCGCCCTGTGCCCAGCCTTTTTCCAGCTTCTCGATATTGACCTTGACCGTGGCCACGCCCAGCATGCGGCCGTTGTGATAAATCCCGTGCGCGAAAAAATAACCCGGCTCGCCACGCGTGGTGCCGACCCCATAAAAACCACCCGGCTCGCGGCGCAGCGCGTCGCGCACGTAAGGCCGGAACGAGACGTCGTCGCCGACAAAGCTGTCGCGCTCACGCCAGTTGCTGGCCGCCTGCGTCACGCCCTGCAGGTTGACGATGTAGATGGTGGTGGATTTGGAGAGGCGGTTGACCTTCTCCAGGTATTCGTTGACCTCCCCGCGCAGCGCGTCGTCCCCGGGATGCTGCAGCAGCGCGATGACGTCCTTGTTCAGCTCCAGCGTGCCGGGCAGGAAGTCATATTTGGCCAGCAGGTTTTCCAGGCTGAGGGCATAGCCGTCGAGCCGCTGCGCCCCGGACAGGCGCAGCCGCTCGATGGCCGCGTTCTCCGCCCAGCGCCAGCAAAAGGCCGCCAGCGCCAGACAGGCGGCCAGCAGCAACACCCACAGCGTGAGTCGCCCCCAAAGCCGCCGGCCCGGCCGCGATGGTGGAACCGTCTGCGATGGTGCTGCCGCCATAATGCCCTCTTGATTACCCCAACCCGCGCTCAACCGCGCTCAATCCACGGCTATTAAAACACATGCCGCACGCCGAGGTTGAATCCAGTCGTGCCGGTGCCGGTGTCGGTGGCCGTGCCGACCTTGAAACCGGCGCCGTTGCGGTTATTGATATGACCGTAGGCGGTGTACAGGTCCGTGCGGCGCGACAGCGGGTACAAATAAGCCACCGCCCCCTGGCGCGCATCCTGCCGCAGCGCCGAATCGTCGTTATGATCGATGAACGACACCAGCAGTTTACCAACCGGCAGCTGCGCCGTGAACCCCAGCAGCGTATCCTTGCTGTCATTATCCAGCAAGTCCTTGTTGCGCGCGTGCGCCACGTGGACGGTGACCGTGGAGAATTGGTAACGCGCCGTCAGCATGGTGTTGCGGCTGCGGGCGGTGGCCAGCGCGTTGTCGCGCTGCTGGTGCGCCAGCACCAGGGTCAGGGGACCGTTTTCGTAGGTGCCGCTGCCGGAGATGCTGCGGTTCTTGCTGCTGTCGCCGGCCACTTCGCCGTAGCCATACAGGACGTCGGCCGAGAAGCCGGCCACCTTCGGCGTGATGTACTCCACCGAATTATCGACCCGCGAGTTATTGGCGAAGATGTTTTGCGAATTACCCGCGAAACCGGTCTGGAACGGGTCGGCGATGTTGTTCAGCGTTTTATAGAACGGCGAGTATTGGCGGCCGATGCTGAACGCGCCCACCGGAGTGGTCAGGCACAGGTAGGCCTGGCGGCCGAACAGCAGCCCGCCCTGGGCGGCGTTGCCGGTATCGAGGTTGTTGCCGTTTTCGAGGCCGAAGGCCAGCGTCATGCCGCCGCCCAGGTCTTCCTTGCCCTTGATGCCCAGGCGCGAGCCGGAGCCGATGCCGCTGCCGACCTTGGTGGTATTGCCGGCGGCGCCGCCGCGCTCCACCAGCAGGCCGGCGTCGGCGACACCGTAGACGGTGACCGACGATTGCGCCAGCGCGGCGGACGACAACAAACCCAGCGCCACGGCGCCGATCAAATTTTTCTGCATCTTTACGTCTCCTGAGATTACTTTTGTGGTGAGGCTTTTTTTGGATGCCTTTTCAGGCGTACTTCAAGCGGCGCGAATGTTCGCGACGCCGTCCTTCACGTGCTCGGCGACCGGCGCCTTCTCTTCATCGAGCGCGCCTTCCCACTTGGCGACGACGGCGGTGGCCACGGCGTTGCCGACGGCGTTGGTGGCGGAGCGGCCCATGTCCAGGAACTGGTCGATGCCCATCAACAGCAGCAGACCCGCTTCCGGAATGTTGAACTGATTGAGCGTGGCGGCGATCACCACCAGCGACGCGCGCGGCACGCCGGCGATGCCCTTGGACGTCACCATCAACAGCAGCAGCATGGTGATCTGGGTACCGAGCGACAGGTCGATGCCATAGGCCTGGGTGATGAACAGCACGGCGAAGGTGCAGTACATCATCGAGCCGTCCAGGTTGAACGAGTACCCCATCGGCATGACGAAGCTGGAGATCTTGCGCTGCACGCCGAATTGGTCCAGCGCCACCAGCAGTTTCGGATACGCGGCCTCCGAGCTGGCGGTCGAAAACGCCAGCAGGAACGGTTCGCGGATCAGCACCAGCAGGCGGAACACGCGCTTGCCGATGAAGGCGAAACCGCCCAGGATCAGCAGCGCCCACAGACACACCAGGCCCAGATAGAAGCCGCCCATGAATTTGGCGAACGTCGCCAGGATGCCCAGGCCGTTGGTGGTGACCACCGACGCCATCGCGGCGAAGACGGCCAGCGGCGCCATCTTCATGATGCTGCCGGTGATGCGCAACATGACCTGCGCCAGCTGGTCGACTCCGGCGGTCAGCTTGGCCGCCGATTGTCCCAGCGCGCCCAGGGCGCTGCCGAAGAAGATCGCGAACACCAGCACCTGCAGGATCTCGTTGTTGGCCATCGCCTCGATCGGCGACTTCGGCACCATGTGGCTGACGAATTCCTTGAGCGTGAAGGCCGAGGTTTTCAGGCCGGTGGTGGCGTCGATCGGTGGCAGCGGCAGCCCCAGATGGGTACCGAGCTGCATCAGGTTCGACAGCACCATGCCCAAGGTCAGCGACACCAGCGAGGCGATCACGAACCAGCCCATGGCCTTCATGCCGATGCGGCCGGCGGCCTTGCCATCGCCCAGATGCGCGATGCCGACCGCCAGGGTCGAGAACACCAGCAGCGAGATGATCATTTTGATCAGGCGCAGGAACACGTCCGTCACGATCGAGATATGGCCGGCGATGTCGGCGGCGGCCTTTTTATCGGGGAAAGCCTGGTGGCACGCGTAGCCGACGGCTACACCCAACACCATGGCGATCAGGATATACAGCGTTAGTGGGCGCTTTTTTTTCACTTTTGTCATCTCCGTATTGTTCCCCCGGCGGCGCCGCGGGGTACGGGTAGATAGCAATGGCTATGCCAGCGCGCCCAAGCCAAAAATAGCCATTCAAGCCATTGATTTCAATGACAATTCTTTACGGAAATGATGCTTGCCGCGTGCCGGCGGCATGAAAAGTTGGAACGCTCGCCGAGCCCATGTATGGAAAGTTGGACGGCGGCCGCCTCAGGGTTCGCGCTCGGCGTACTCGATGCGGTTCCTGCCGTTTTCCTTGGCGCGGTAGAGCGCCTTGTCGGCCAGTTTGATCAGCGATTCGGGCGTGCAGCCGGCCAGCGGCCCGGCCACCACGCCGAAGCTGCAGGCGATGTCGATGGCGACGCCCTCGTCCACCACCACCGGCTCGGCGCAGATTTCCCGGTGCAGGTCGCGGATGCGCTGCTCGCCGCCGCCGGCGTACAGCCCGGGCAGCAGCACGATGAACTCCTCGCCGCCATAGCGGCCGACCGTGTCGGAGCCGCGCAGGCGGTCCGACAGGCGCCGCACGAACTCCTTGAGCACCGCGTCGCCGGCCAGATGGCCGTGGGTGTCGTTGATGCGCTTGAAATGGTCCAGGTCCAGCAGCACCACCATGAAACTGCCGCCGCTGCGCGCGGTGGTGGCGATTTGCTGGCCGATCATCTCCATGATCGCGACCCGGTTCCAGGCCTTGGTCAGGCCGTCCTTGAGGGAACGCATGCGGTGCTCCTCGCGCGAGGCCTCCAGCTCCATGGTCCGTTCGCGCACCAGCTGCTCCATCGCGGCGCTGCGCCTCAGGATGCCGCGCAGGCGCCAGCGGTACAGCAGCCAGGCCAAGGTCAGCGCCAGCAACGCGCAGGCTGAGTAGAACCAGCCGCTCCGCCACCAGGGCGGCATGATCGTCACCGGCAGCTCGATCGGCCCGGCCGCCGCCTGCAGCATGCTGTTCTCCGCGCTCACCTGCAGCACATAGCTGCCCGGCGCCAGCGCCGGATAGCGCAAGGCCGTCGAGTCGGTGACCGTCCAGGCGCTTTCCAGCCCCTTGAGCCGGTAGCGGTAACGCAGCGCCTCGTGGTTGCGGAACGACAGCACCGCCAACCTGATCTCGAGGGCGCCGCCGCTCCAGGCGATCATCTGCGCCTTGCTGACGCCCAGCGCATGGCCGTCGTAGTCCACCGCCTCGATCCTCAGCGCCAGCTCCTTTGGCGCGAACAAATCCTGCGGGTGCAAGATGTGCGAAGCGCCGCTGCTGGTGCCGATCCACATCGAACCGTCGGTGTCCTCGAAGATCGCGTACTGGTTGCTGTCGTTCCAAATCAGGCCGCTTTGCTGATTGAGCAGGCGCCAGGCCTTGCCGTTCCAGACGGCCACGCCGTCGTCGCTGCCGATCCACAGCCAATGGCGCCGGTCGACATGCATCGACATCACCGAGCGGCCCGCCATCGGCGTGGCCGCCAGCGGCAGCCGCTGCAAGGTCAGCGCGTCGGCCGCGTCGTCGGCCGGCCCGTGCCAGACGATGGGCTCGCGCTCGTCCGCCAGCCACAGATTGCCGGCGTCGCAAGAGAGCATGCTGAAGGTCGCCGGCAGTTTCGGCGCAGCCCAGCGACCGCCGGCCAGCCGCAGCACCTTGCCGCTGGCGAGAAACCACAAGGTGCCGTCGCCGGTCTGGCAGATGGCGCTCACGCCGATGTCGTCCCTTTGCTCGCCCAGCAGCGCGCGCAGCCCCTCGACCGGTTGCGGGGTCGACGAATGTTCCGGGTCGCGGATCACATACAGGCCGTTGTTGGTGGCGATCCACAGCCGGCCGGCGGCGTCGAAGAACAGGCGCAGGATCAACGGCAGCTTCGCCACATGGACGCCGCGCCCCGTGAGCCAGTCCTGGCGCACCAGCGCGCCGGAGAATGTGCCGCTCCACACATTGCCCGCGCGGTCGGTGGCGATCGAACCGATTTGATGGTCGGCGCCCTCGTAACCGCCCGCCGGCTGGCCGAAGCGCGCCTCGCCGGGCCGCTGGAGCGCCATGCCGCGCCCCGTTCCCAGATAGAGCGCGCCGTCGCCGGCCCGGTGGAACGACCAGATGTCGTCGCTGGGCAGGCCTTGCGCCGTGGTCCAGTTGGCGACGCTGCGATACCCCTGCCAGTGGGCCAGGCCCCGTCCCGCGAGCCCGAGCCACAGCTCGCCATCGCGGTCGGCGAAGATGGCGGAGATGCCGCCATCGGCCTTGAGCCCTTCCCTGGCACCATACTCGCGCCATTTGCCCGCCGCGCCGCGCAGCAGGCCGTAGTCGTTGTTCGACACCAGCGTCCCGTCGCTATCCTGGGCCATCGGAAAATACTGCCTGACTGTGGCCTGCGCCACACCGGGCGGCGCATGCGCCACCGCGCGCGCCGCGCCCGGCGCCAGCGACAGCATGTAGTCCTGGCTGCGCAGCCACATCTCGCCGTCCCTGGCGGCGAAGATGGCCCCCCACTTCGCCGGCGGCACGCCCTGTTGCGGACCGTAGCGGGTCAGGCCGTCCGCCCCGTAGCGGCATACCTGTTTTCCGCACCCCATCCACAGGGCGCCGTCCGGGCCGGCCGCGATGCTGAAGATCTGCCCCAGCTCCGGGTGGGCGCGCCGTTGCGCGTCGCTGAAATAATATCGGGATTGCCATTTTCCGGCCGTGGCGGCGGGCCGCACCTCCAACAGATCGCGCCTGCCCACCACCAGCACCGCATCGTCGCCGTTGCGGGCGAAGCGCTGTCCGGCCCACAGGACGATGGGCGCACCGTCCGGACCCGCGACCGCGACGCAGCCGTCGCGCCGCCACTCGCACAAGCCGGCGTCGGTGCCGACCCACAGGCGGCCGGCGGCATCGGTCGTCAGCGCGGTGATAAACGCCGCCGGCAGGCCATCGCGCTTGCCATAGCGGAGAAAGCGGGCGCCGTCGAAACGGAACAAGCCGTTCTCGGTGCCCACCCACAGATAGCCTGCGCCGTCCTGGGTGATGGTGGTGACGGCCTGATTGGCCAGGCCATCGGCCTGGCCGAAGTGGCGCAACGACATTTGCTCGGCGGTGGCGGGCACGCACAGCGCCCCGAAGGCCAGCCATGCCAGCAAAACAGCCGGCAACGCGCGCGCCTTCAACATCATTGACACAATCGCAGCGCCGTTCAAATGCCGCATCACCACCTCGTGCAGGTCTGGAAGACTCCAAGCATGCCACCGCCGCGCCGATCCGTCCAGCGCGCGGAGATTGGCCGTTGCGGCCGGGCGGCGTCACGTATAATCGAGCCGCGCCGCCGCCGATGTGACTTGCATCGCCTTCTCCACCCGGAACAACCTGACACTGCGACTTAAACCCTGATGCGATCCGTGCTTCATCCCGCGCGCGCCGTGGCGCTGGCCTTTCTGATGGTGATCGCCTTCGGCACGGCGCTGTTGATGCTGCCGTTCTCCCAGGCGGGCGGCCAGGGCGCGCCCTGGCTGGTCGCGTTGTTCACCTCCGTGTCCGCCGTCTGCGTGACCGGCATGACGATCGTCGACACCGGCACCTACTGGTCCGGCTTCGGCCAGGGCATCATCATGGCACTGTTCCAGTTCGGCGGCTTCGGCATGATGACCGCCGCCACCCTGCTTGGCCTGCTGGTCAACAGCTCTCCGCGCCTGCGCACCAAGCTAATCAGCCAGATGGAGACCCGCACGCTCGGCCTGGGCGACGTCACCAGCGTGGCGCGCCTGGTGCTGGTGGTCACGTTCGCGTCGGAGCTGCTGATCGCCACCCTGCTCACCCTGCGCATGCATTTCGCCTACGACCTGCCGTGGGCGCGGGCCGCGTGGAGCGGCGCCTTCCACGCCGTGTCGGCGTTCAGCAACGCCGGCTTCTCGATCCACGCCGACAGCGTCACGCGCTACGCCGGCGACGCGCTGATCCTGGCGCCACTGATGATCGCCATCGTCGCCGGCGGCATCGGCTTCCCGGTGCTGCACGACCTGCGCCTCAAGCTGCGCGACCCGCGCCACTGGTCGATGCACACCAAGCTCACACTGCTCGGCACCGCCGCGCTGCTGGCCCTGGGCTTTCTCGGCGTGCTGCTGTTCGAATGGCACAACCAGCGCACGCTCGGCGCCATGGGCCTGGGCGACAAGCTGCTGTCGGCGTCGTTCATGTCGGTGGCCGCGCGCACGGCCGGCTTCAACGCCGTCGACATCGCCGCGCTGACGCCGGAATCGTGGGCGCTGCACTACTTCCTGATGTTCGTCGGCGGCGGCAGCGCCAGCACCGCCGGCGGCGTCAAGGTCGGCACCATCGTCATCCTCGCGCTGCTGGTGATCGCCGAGGTGCGCGGCTTCCGCGACACCGAGGCCTTCGGCCGCCGTCTCGGCGCGTCGGCGCAGCGCCAGGCCATCACGGTCGTCGTCCTGGGCTGCGGCATGGTCGCCCTGGGCACCATGGTGCTGCTGCACGTCTCCGACTTCCCGACCGACCGGATTATTTTCGAGGTGGTGGCGGCGTTCGGCACCGCCGGCCTGTCGACCGGCATCACCCCGGCCCTGCCGCCGAGCGGCCAACTGACGCTGGCCCTGCTGATGTTCCTGGGCCGCGTCGGCACCGTCACGCTGGCGGCGTCGCTGGTACTTGGCGAACGCCGCCTGCCCTATCGTTATCCCGAGGAGCATCCAATTGTTGGGTAAAATTTTCACGGAACAGATCTCATTCCCGAACAGCGACAACATCGTCGTCGTCGGCCTTGGCCGTTTCGGCGGCGCGGTCGCCGAGGCGCTGATGCGCATGGGCCACGACGTCATGGGCATCGACCGCGACACGGAACTGGTGCAGCTGTGGGCCGACAAGCTGACCCACGCGGTGCAGGCCGATTCCACCAACGAGGACGTGATGCGCCAGCTGGGCGTGGCCGAGTTCTCGCACGCGATCGTCGGCATCGGTACCGACCTCGCGGCCAGCCTGATGTCGCTGATGGTGCTGACGGAGCTGGGCATCAAGGATATCTGGGTCAAGGCGCTGACGCCGGAGCACGGCCAGATCGCCAAACGCGTCGGCGCCCACCACATCGTCTATCCGGAGGCCGACATGGGCGCGCGCGTGGCGCACCTGATCACCGGCCGCATGATGGACTATATCGAATTCGACGACGGCTTCGCCATCGCCAAGATCCGCGCGCCGGACATGACGCACGATATGACCCTGGCGCAGTCGCACGTGCGCGAGAAATTCGGCGTCACGGTGGTCGGCGTCAAGCGCCCCGGCGAGGATTTCCAGCACGCCCTGCCCGACACCCGCGTGCTGCCGGCCGACATCCTGATCGTTTCCGGCGCCACGCGCAAGATCGAGCAATTCGCCAGCAGCGGGCGGAAACGCTAAGGCAAGCGCTGGCGGCGTCCGATAGGATTTTTTGTAACTGAAAGGTTTCACAATCGTAAAAGCTATCGATTTCATATAAATAATTGATTTTGACAATTGTGTCGCAGACGGTAATGTTTGCTTTCACATCATCAAAAGGGAGATACCCATGAAATCGACTCAGCTCGTCCGCCGTCTGGCCGCGTTGGCCTTGACGGCAGCGGCCGGCATCGGCGGCGCCGCCGCCCAGACCGCCACCCCCGCCACCGTCATGACCCGCGACAACGGCGCCCCCATCGGCGACAACCAGAATTCCCAGACGGCCGGCCCCAACGGCCCGGTCCTGCTGCAGGATGTCCAGCTGATTCAGAAACTGCAGCGTTTCGACCGCGAGCGCCAGCCCGAGCGCGTGGTGCACGCGCGCGGCACCGGCGCCCACGGCGTCTTCGTCGCCAGCAAGGACATCTCCAACCTGACGCGCGCGGCCGTGTTCAAGCCGGGCGAGGAAACGCCGGTGTTCGTGCGCTTCTCCAGCGTCATCCACGGCAACCACTCTCCCGAAACGCTGCGCGACCCGCGCGGCTTCGCCACCAAGTTCTACAGCAAGGAAGGCAACTGGGACCTGGTCGGCAACAACCTGCCGGTGTTCTTCATCCGCGACGCCATCAAGTTCCCGGACATGGTGCATTCGCTCAAGCCGTCGCCGGACACCAACGTGCAAGACCCGAACCGCTTCTTCGATTTCTTCTCGCACCAGCCGGAATCGACCCACATGCTGACCCGCGTGTACTCCGACCAGGGCACGCCGGCCAGCTACCGCGAAATGGACGGCAACAGCGTGCACGCGTATAAATTCGTCAACGCCAAGGGCCAGGTCAACTACGTCAAGTTCCACTGGAAGTCGCTGCAGGGCGAAAAAACGCTGACCGCCAAGGAGGCGTCGGAGATCCAGGGCCGCGACTTCAACCACATGACGGGCGACTTGATCGCCGCCATCAAGGAAGGCCGCTTCCCGAAATGGGATCTGTACGTGCAGGTCATGACGCCCGAGCAGCTGGCCAAGCTGGACTTCAACGGGCTTGACGCCACCAAGATCTGGCCGACCAGCGTGCCGGAGACCAAAATCGGCACCATGACCCTGAACCGCAATCCGGACAACGTCTTCCTGGAGACGGAGCAATCGGCGATGGCGCCGTCGAACCTGGTGCCGGGCATCGAAGCGTCGGAAGACCGCATGCTGCAGGGCCGCCTGTTCTCGTACGCCGACACGCAGCTGCACCGCCTGGGCGCCAACGGCCTGCAACTACCGATCAACCGTCCGGTGACCGCCGCCGCCAACTACAACCAGGACGGCGCGGCCAACAGCGGCGCGCGCAAGGGTGAGGTCAACTACCAGCCCAGCGCGCACGCGCCGCTGGCCGACAACGCCGAATACAAGTCCAGCCAACTGCCGCTGAGCGGCACGACGCAGCAGGCGCGCATCGCCAAGACGCGCAACTTCACGCAGGCGGGGGATTTCTACCGCTCGCTGAACGCGCAGCAGCAGGCCAATCTGGTCAGCAATCTGGCGGGGGATTTGGGTCAGGTGAAGGATGACAACGTCAAGTACACGATGCTGTCGCACTTCCAGAAGGCCGACGCCAACTACGGCCGCGCGCTGGCGGTGGCGGTGAAAGCCGATCCGGCCAAGGTGCAGCAACTGGCGGCGAAGTTGGTTGATTAATCTCGGGGGCCGCCACGCGTTATCGGCGGCCCAATGACGTGGAAACACCATGAGAACGCCATGGAAACACGTAGGGCGGATTAGCGAAGCGTAATCGGCCATGCGTGCGTCGCGTTGGCGCACGCATGGCCGATTACGGCGTTCCACCTAATCCGCCCTGCGTGTCGCTGTCACTGCGCCGCCTCGAACGCCCCCAAATCCGGCGCCGCCCCCTTGAACGGCAACCCCACATCAACCCCCTTGCCGATCAAATCGCTGGTCGCGCGCAGATGATAACTGCGTAACACCGGCAAACTGCCGTCCGCCTGCCTCGGCGCGTCCCAACCCGTGGCCGACACATCCTCGAAATCCCCATCGCCGATCTGCACCGGCAACGTCCACGAATTATTCGCCATATCCAGCCCGGCCGTATTCGACGTCGCGGTCCCCTTGTACGCCAGGTTGTTGCGCAGGTTCCCGAAATTCACCGCCGAACCATCCGGCGCGATCCCCAGCATGTTGTAGTTCACCCCGTTGCTGAACGCCGTATTGTTGAAGAAGTCAATCGCCAGCGGATGGTGGTTGGCATAGAAACCAGCCGCCTTGTTGGCGAACGCCACCGAAAACCGCACCGTGTGCTTGACCCCGTTGGCCACGTACGCGCCGCCATAGCCGCCCGCCTTGATACCGTTGCCGTTGCCCGCCGCCAGCGGCGTGGTCGTCCCCGGCAAATAGCCATGCTGCCAGGCCCACGAATTTTCAATCGTCACCGGCGAGAACGCGTTGATCAGATCGAAGCCGTCATCGGTGTTCATCCACGCGCGGCACCCCCGGAACACATTGCCCGGCTGGTTGGCCTTGATGTGCGCGCCGAAGCCGTCGGCGCTCTGCCCGGCCCCGTTCGACGTGTACGGATCGTAGTTGTGATGCGAGTCGCTGTTGAGCACCAGGTTGTTCGAACCGTTCTGGATGAACAACCCCGGGCCCATGTTGTGATGCAGGTTGAGCAGCTCGAAGACATTGTGGCTGCCGTTGTTCCACACGCCCCACGACTCGTGGTTCAGCCGGTTGCCCGGCTGCTGCGGCGCGCCGGTCACCTCCAGCCCCTTCAGGTGGACCCAACTTGCCGTGACGTTGAAGCCCTTGACGCGGCAATCATCCTTCATCTCGGAAAAATCAAACACCGGGGTTTCACCCGGATACGCCCAGTAGCGGATCGGCTGGCCGGCGGTGCCGCTCTTGTTGAGCGTGATGGCGTTGACGATGGCCGTGCGGCTGGCGCAGACCTCGACGCCGGCCGTATAGGCATACCTGCCTCCACGGAAGTAGACGGTGTCGCCGGCCTGGGCCTGGGTCTGCGCATGCGCGATCGAGGCCCACGGCGCCGCTTGCGTGCCGGCGGCGTTGTCGCTGCCACCGGGGGCGACGTAATAGTTGGTAGCGAACGCCGGCGCGGCGGCGAACGAGAGGAACAGAAGCGCGCTGAGAGGAGTTTTCATCGCTCCTATTGTAGAGAGAGCGGGCGCATTCTTACCACACCGAACGGAAAAATCATCAAACTGATCGGCTTTGCCGCCCGGTCAATCGGACAAATCCCCGGCGCCCTCACACGTCCCCGCACCGCTCCACTCCATCCACCCGCCGTCATACACGCTGATACGCGGCCAGCCCATCAACCAGGCATAGAAAAACGCCAGCGACGCGCGCCAGCCCGTGCCGCAATAAAACCCGATCCGCAAACCCTCGACTATGCCCTGCTCCCGCCATTGCAGCGCGATCTCGGCGGCAGGCTTCATGCGGCCATCGGCAAGATGGTAAGCGCTCATACTGTTCACATCGCCGTCGGCCCCGGCCCGTCCCCAGCGCGCACCGGGGATATCCCCGCGCGCCGCGATGTAGCTGTAGCCGGAGACCTTGCCAAGAAACTCCGCCTCGCTGCGGATGCTGACCAGCGCGCCATCGGCCGTGGACAGCAACGCGCGCGCCTGGCGCGTGCCGATCAAGTATTCGGGATGGGCGGGGAACGCGGCGCCGAATTCCGCGACCGCGTGGCCGGCCAGCAAATGGACCGGGCCTCGCGCGCAGGCGTACCCGCCGGCCTCCCACGCCGCGAAACCGCCGTCGAGCAGCCGCACATCCTCGACCCCGGCATATAACAGCAGGTGCGCCAGCCGCGCCGCCGCCAGATTGTTGCGGCCATACAGGATGACGGTGGTGTCGTGACGTATCCCCCGCGCCAACAGCAGGCCGAGCACCACGTCGTCGGCGCGCTTGTTCCAGAACGGCTCGGCTTCGAACGCGCGGGTGTCGATGTAGGAAGCGCCGGGAATGTGCGCGTGCTCGAACAGCGTCGCGCAACCACAGCCGACCTCGAGCAGACGCCAACCGGGCGAGGGCGGCGCCTCCACTTCCCCGCCGGCCGCCAGCGCCGCCAGCCACCCAGGCGCGACCAGCTGGCGCCAGCGTACCAGGTCGGCTCGAAACCGCTCGACGGCCTTCATATCCCGCATATCCCGATGTCCAAAAACGCCTGCCGGCGCGAAGCGCGTCATTTTACGCCCAACCGCGCTCGGCGGGCGATATGGCGCCCGTCCTGGCCGGTCCGTTAGATAGCGCACCCAACCGTGCTATTGGCCGGTGCTACAATCGATTTTCCCTTTTACGCCATGCGGCATGGCAGCGCCGAAACAAAGGCAACCCACCATGCGAACCACTAGCCACTATCACTTTTCCCGCGGACGCCATGTCGGCCGCGCCGGCCCGTCCGCGACGAACGGCGCGCGGGCGTCCGGCGAGCCGGTCCCGCGCGCACCAACGGTGCTGGTCGTCGATGACCAGCGCGACCTGGCCGATATGGCCGAAATGCTGCTGAGCGCGAACGGAATGGCGGTCCGGGTGGCCTATTCGGCGGAGGAGGCGCTGGCCACTCTGCGTGCCGACCCGACCATCGACGCCGTCTTCTCGGATATCGCCATGCCCGGGATGGACGGCCTGCAATTGGCCGGCATCGTCGAAACCAACTACCCGCACGTCAAGATCATACTGACCTCGGGTTACACCGACCCGGCCTTGCTGGATACCCGCCGGGATTCCGCGATGTTCATCACCAAGCCCTACAACATCGGCCAGGTCATCGACATGTTGCGCGGATAGCCCGGCTATCGCCCCGGACCGGTGGCGCCGGGTTCCCGTCTGTCACGGGCAGCCGCCCCTACCGCGCGCGCGACCGCGTGCCGCGCAGATCGAGCGTCCTGGGCAGACGCACCGTGAAGACCGTGCCGTGCGATGTGCCCGACTCGACGCCGATCGTGCCGCCATGGGCGACCGTGATTTCGCGGGCGATGAACAGACCGAGGCCGAGACTGGTGTTCATCGGGCCTTTTTGCTCGCTGGAGACGGAGAGCTGCACCAACGGATCGAAAATCGCGCGCAACGACTCCTGTGCGATTTCGCGTCCGAAATTTGTGACCGTCACGGTCACCTCGGTCTTTCCCCATGCGCCGCCAGCGTCACCGGCTTTTTACCGCTGCGGTATTGCGCGGCGTTGTTGAGCAAGTTGGAGAACACCTGGGACAGCCGTGGCGCGTCGAAATCGCCGATCATGTCACCCTCGCAGCGCAACAGGAACTCGCAGTCGGGATGGGCCGCCGTCGCCTCCTCGACGGCGAATTGGCAGATGTCCTGCAGGTCCGCCAGGCTGGGCGACACAGGCATTTTGCCGCCGAGCTCGGTTCGGGCGTATTCGAGCAAATCGTTGACCATGGTCGTCATCGCCACCGCGCTGCGCTTGACCCGGACGCCGATCTGGGCGGTGCGCTCGGTGCCCTCGCCCGGCCGCGTGAGGAAGACGCCCGCCATGGACATCGTGGCGAGCGGCGTGCGCAGGTCGTGTCCGAGGATGGCGAGAAAGGTGTCGCGCGCGCGGTCGGTTTTTTGGGCGTACTGGACCGCCGATTCCTGCAACGCCTGATCTATGCCTTCGTGAAACGCCGACAAATCCTCCGCAGTCGCCTTGGTGACCGACCTGACCGTCGGCATCCACAGCCGCAGCACGCTCGCGCGCAGGGCCCGGTACTCCGCCGTCAGTTGCGGCAGCGTGAATCCGCCCGATTGCCGCGCCGCGCCGTGCGCGGCCGCCGCCGTCTCCGGGCCCTTCGAGACCGAGGCCTGCCCCACCGACTTGTCGCGTTTTTGCTTCGGCGTTTCGGCCGAATCCAGTCCGGCCGCGATGGTCAACAAAATTTCACGCGCGTGGTCTTTTAGCTCGACAACAGAATTTCCCAGCGAAGCCGGCTCGAGGGTACGGGCGAAAGCGACGAACTCCGCCACGATCTCGTCCATGTGCGCGGTGATAAAGGCAGCTAATTTCATAAAAACCCCGGTCTGGCTTGTGCGTCGGGAACACCATACACCAAATTGAGCAAAGTCAATGTTCCGTTCCAGCCCCGCCGCGTCGGGTGCGCACAAACAAAAACACCGCCTGCGAAGGCGGTGTCCATGGAAGCGGCGTTGTCGCCGTCGCGCTAGCGCGCTCGTCCGCGGAAGACCAGGTTGGCGATCGCCAGCAGCACGACCGCGCCGAGGAACGATACGCCCAGCGAACCCAGGCTGAAGTCGCCATCATTGATCGTTCCGGTACCGAGCAACGGCGCGATGACCAGGCCGCCGAGGAAAGCGCCGACAATGCCGACGATGACATTCAAGAAGATACCTTGTTGGGCATCCGTGTTCATGACTTTGCTCGCAATCCAACCCAGCAGACCGCCTACGATAATCCATCCTAAAAAGTTCATTTTCTTCTCCCTGAGACTATGTAGTTAAACCCCGCGCCGCGCGGTCAAACAATCGCGACCACTGCATTCTACGGCCAGCTCAGCCGTCCCTTGTCAGCACACGGCTGCTGATGACGTAGGACTAGAGCGCATCCTGATCAGGAGTCACCCGCCGGCGTTGCGCGTGGCCGCGCTGATCTGCGCCAGCGGCACCTTGGGACTGCGGTCGGCGTTCAGCAAGCCGTTGGTTTCCTGGAAGGTGTCGGCGAACTGCGTGTAGCAAAAACCGCTGAACATCACCGTCTCGTTGACCACCTTGAGCAAGGCGCGATAGCGGTTCAGATACGTCTCGGCGTCGCCGACGCGCGAATAGCCCCAGGTGTGGTGCGCCGGCGCGTTCGGATCGAAGGCGATGCCGCCGAACTCGGTCAGCACGATCGGCTGGCCCCGGTGCGGGAAGCCGTCCAGGGTCAGTATCCGCCCGCCCGGACGGCGCTGGTCGAACAGGGTGCGCACCGGATCGGTCACGGCGTAGCGCTGCTGCAGCTTGTCCGGATCGGCGTCGTAGTCGTGGATGCCCAGGATGTCGGTGGCCGACGCCTCCCAGCCGTCGTTGCCGATCACCGGCCGCGTGGCGTCGAGCATGCGCGTCATGTGGTACAGCGCCTCTACGGCGTTGCGGTGCGCCTGGGTCGACGTCAGGTTCGGCACGCCCCACGATTCGTTGAACGGCACCCACACGATCACGCACGGATGGCTGTAGTCGCGCTCGATCGCCTCGGTCCACTCCTTGATCAGCCGCGTCATCGCGCGCGGACTGAAGGCGTAGGCCGACGGCATCTCCTCCCACACCAGCAGCCCGAGCCGGTCGGCCCAGTACAGGTAGCGCGGGTCCTCGATCTTCTGGTGCTTGCGCACGCCGTTGAAGCCCATCTCCTTGGCCAGCTCGACGTCGCGGCGCAGCGCGTCGTCGGACGGCGCCGTCATCAGCGAGTCGGGCCAGTAGCCCTGGTCGAGCACCAGCCGCAGCGGGTACGGCCGGCCGTTGAGCATGAAGCGGTCGCGGTTGATCGCCACCGAGCGCAGCGCCGTGTACGAGCGCACCGTGTCGAGCACCTCGTCGCCGCAATACAAGGTCAGCTCCGCGTCGAGCAAGGTCGGGCGCTCCGGGCTCCACAGCAGGTCGTTGCGCGAATCGTCGATGCCCGGGTCCGACAGCACGATCTTGCGGTTGGCCGCCCGCCCCACCAGCAGGTAGCGGTCGGCGGCCAGCAGCACGCCGTTGTGCAGCAGCCGCACCGACACCGCCAGGTTGTCGCGGATGTCGCCGCCGGCGAGCACCTCGCACCCCATCTCGAAGCCGTCGAACACCGGCGTCCAGCGCAGCGAGCCGATATAGGTCGCCGGCAGCGACTCGACCCACACCGTCTGCCAGATGCCGGTGGTGCGCGGATACCAGATCGAGTGCGGCTCGGGCTGCCAGTCCTGCTTGCCGCGCGGCTTGGCCAGGTCGCTCGGATCGTCCTCGACATGCACGGTGATAGTCTGGGTCGCGCCCTCCGCCAGCGCGTCGGTGATGTCGGCGTGGAACGGCGTGTGGCCGCCCTCGTGCTCGGCCACCAGCACGCCGTTGACCCAGACGCGCGCGTGATAATCGACCGCGCCGAAATGCAGCATCGTGCGCGCGCCACGCTGGTCCAGGTCGAACGTGCGCCGGTACCAGCAGGCCATGTGGAACGATTCGTCGCCGATGCCGCTGGCCTTGGCCTCCGGCGCGAACGGCACGACGATGCGCGCGCTCCAGTCGATCGGATCACCCGGATGGCTGAAGCGCTGCTCGTGGTCGAAGGCGAACTCCCACTCGCCGTTCAGGGACTGCCACGCGTCGCGTACCAGCTGCGGTCTCGGATATTCGAACTGGCTCATGCGCTTCCTTTTCATCGATGCCGCGACAATCGCGCGGCGAAAAATCATGCTAGCAATCTTAGCCGCGCCACGCATTCCAATTTCAATTGGAAAAGCGAATTCATCGTTAAATAGCCGCGAAAGTGCGACTAATTTACAACTGCTTTTCCTAGCGGAATTGAAAAGAAAAAACACCCGATCATTGCTACGATTGTCTACACATTATTTCTATCGCGATAGCACGTCGATCGCGCGGTGACCAGCCAATCCAACTATTAACGACCCGCGAGGGCACAGGGAGAACTTCATGAAAACCATCGTCGTCTTTTGTCATCTGCGCTGGGACTTCGTCTATCAGCGCCCGCAACAACTCCTGTCGCGCCTTGCACAACATTACAAAATCGCCTTTGTCGAGGAGCCGGTTTTCCATGATGGCGAAAGCTTCCTGCACAGCTCCACGCCGGCGCCCAACGTCACCGTCTACCGCCCGCACACGCCGGTGCAGGCGCCCGGTTTCCACGACGACCAGATTCCGCTGCTGCAGCCGCTGCTGGCCGGGATCGGCCGCGACGACGACGCCCCCATCGTCTGGTTCTACACGCCGATGGCGCTGCCGCTGCTGCCGCCGCTGCACGCGGGCCTGGTGGTCTACGATTGCATGGACGAGCTGTCGGCGTTCAAGAATCCGCCCAAGCAACTGCTGCAGCGCGAGACCGCGCTGCTCAAGATCGCCGACCTCGTGTTCACGGGCGGCCCCAGCCTGTACGAGGCCAAGCGCGGCCGGCACGACAACGCCCACTGCTTCTCCAGCAGCGTGGACGCCGCGCACTTCCGCCAAGCGCTCGACCGTGGCAACGGCCATCCGCTGCACGCCGGTATCCCGGGTCCACGCATGGGCTACTACGGCGTCATCGACGAACGCTTCGACACCGAGCTGATCGCCGCAATGGCCGACGCCCACCCGGAGTGGCAACTGGTGCTGGTCGGGCCGGTGGTCAAGATCGATCCGGCCGCGCTGCCGCGACGTGAAAACATCCACTACCTGGGCCAGCAGTCGTACGACGCGCTGCCGCAATTCCTGGCCGGCTGGGACGTGTGCCTGCTGCCATTCGCGCTCAACGAGGCGACCCGCTACATCAGCCCGACCAAGGTGCTGGAATACATGGCGGCCGAACTGCCGGCCGTCAGCACCGCCATCAAGGACGTGGAAGACCCATACGGCGACATCGTCTGGGTGGCGCACAGCCACCGGGAATTCATCGAGTCCTGCGAGGCCGCGCTGGCGATGACGCCGGTGCTGCGCTCGGCGCTGGCCGCCAAGATGCGCGCCGTGGTCGACAACACCTCGTGGGAGGCGACCGCCGACGCCATGCGCGCCCTGCTGGTCGACACGCCGCCGTCCGGCAAGGGCGCCAAGCTGACCCAGCAGGACGGCGCGCGCGCCACCTCCGCCGAGGTGGCCGCCGGCGGCGCCGTCGTCAATCCGATGCGCCAGGCGTCGGCCGCGCAGCGCACCGGCTGCCTGATCATCGGCGCCGGCCCGACCGGATTATCGGCCGCCTACCACCTCGGCGCCGACACCGTGCTGCTCGAGCGTAACGCCACGGTCGGCGGCTGGTGCCGCTCGATCCAGGACCAGGGCTTCACCTTCGACTACGCCGGTCACATCATGTTTTCCAACGACCCATACGTCCTCAAGCTGTACGACATTCTGCTGGGCGACAACCAGCACTGGCAGATGCGCGAGGCCTGGGTCTACAGCAAGCAGGTGTTCACCCGCTATCCGTTCCAGGGCGCGTTGTACGGCTTGCCGCCGGCCGTCATCAAGGAGTGCATCGTCGGCGCCATCGAATCGCGCTACGGCCTGGCCGACAAGGCGGAAAGCTGCGCCACCGCCGGTGTCGAGGATTGCTGCGCCGACGGCACCGCCGATGTCGCCAACAGCAGCGCCAGCGCGATGTCGACCGCCGCCAAGGGCGAGGACTTCGAGCACTTCATCTACCGCGTCTGGGGAGCCGGCATCGCGCGCCACTTCGCCATCCCGTACAACAAGAAATTGTGGACGGTGCCGCTGAACGAAATGGAAACCTCGTGGCTGGGCGGACGGGTGCCGCTGCCGGACCTGAACCAGATCATCGAAGGCGCGCTGGAACCGGTCGCCAAGCCGATGGGGCCGAACGCCCGCTTCGGCTACCCCAAGCGCGGCGGCTTCCAGGCGCTGGTGTCGGGCTTCCTGCCGCACATACGCGGCAAGATCGAACTCAACGCGGACGCGGTGTGCATCCTGCCGGACGAGCATACGGTGGTGATGGCCGACGGCCGGCGGCTGCAATACGAACAGCTGATCAGCACGATGCCGCTGCCGGAACTGGTGCGGCTGATCGGCAACGCGGCGCCGCCGGAGGTGCGGCGGGCGGCGGAGGGATTGCGGCATATCTCCATCCGCTGCGTGAACATCGGCATCGCGCGCACCGACGTCACCGACAAGCACTGGATCTACTATCCGGAGGACAGCATCTTCCATCGGATTTTCGTGCAGGGCAACGCCAGTCCGGAATGCAACGCTCCCGGGGGCTTCGGGTTCACCTGCGAGATTTCGTATTCGCCGTGGAAGCCGTTGCCGCTGGATGGCCAGGAGCTGATCGAACGCTGCATCGCCGATTGCATCAAGGTCGGCATGATGCGCGAGGATGACCGGGTCGTCACGGCCAACCAGGTCGACATGCCTTATGCGTATGTGGTGTACGACCATGCCCGCGCCGGGAATGTGGCGACGGTGCGCGCGTGGATGGAGCTGCACGATATCGTGCTGGCGGGACGCTATAGCGAGTGGGAGTACTACAACTCGGACCACGCCTTCCTGGCCGGGAAAAAGGCGGCGGAGCGGGTGGAGGCGAACCGCGGCGAAAGCGCGAAAACCGCCGGGTCGTGACGGCCGGCCACCGCATTTGATTAACCACGCAGACACGTAGGGCGGATTAGCGCCGCGTCATCGGCCATGTATGCGCCGCCCCATACATGGCCGATGACGCTGCGCTGCTCCGCCCGACGTGCTCCGATGTGCAAACCAGCAATGTAAGCTCTGTCTTACACCAACACAGGGGCAACACCCCTTGGGCGCGCGCCCTGTGGCAGGGATAATCTACCGACAATATAGACGAGCTTGATGCCGTCTCACTTTTTCGGAAGAACACCATGTCCCCACTCGCCCATACACTGCCAGACAACATCGCCAGCCCCTGCCATCACAGCGCCACACCCGTCGCCAGCGCCGTCTACCGCGCGCTGTCGCCCGGCGTTCCTGTCGGCAATGACCGCGCGATGGCCCGCACCTTCCTGGAACAACAGCTACAGCAAGCGCGCCTGCTGAGCTCCGACCTGCCCGACGACACGGCGGACATGGAAACCTGGATCACCGAACGTTCGGAAGCGATCGGCGCCGAATACAACGCCTACCTCAAGCAACGCCGCGACGGCGCCCCGCGCCGCTACTTCACCACCAAGGCCCACGCGCTGTTCTTCCTCAAACACGTCGCCCCGACCAAGCTGGTCGACGGCGCCTGGTTGTACGGGGTGCTGGAACGCTGGGACGATCCCGACTTCCGCCCGCTGATCCAGACCTACCTGGAAGAACTGGGCGACGGCGTGCCGGATAAAAACCACGTCGTGCTCTACAAAAAACTGCTGGCCAGCCACGGCTGCGACCAATGGCAGGACGTCGAGGAAACCCACTTCGTCCAGGGCGCGATCCAGCTCGCGCTGGCCTACGACGCCGAACACTTCCTCCCGGAGATCATCGGCTACAACCTCGGCTACGAGCAGCTACCGCTGCACCTGCTGATCACCGCCTACGAGTTGAACGAGCTCGGCATCGATCCCTACTACTTCACCTTGCACATCACCGTCGACAACGGCGGCACCGGCCACGCCTTCAAGGCGGTGCAGGCGCTGCAACAATTGCTGCCACGCTGCGGCGACGCCGCCGCCTTCCTGCGCCGCGTGCAGGAAGGCTACCGCCTCAACGACCTTGGCGCCAGCACCAACTCGGTCATCGCCGAGTTCGATCTGGAGGCTGAACTGGTGCACATCCTGGCGGCGAAAAGCGTGGTCGGCAAGAACATGCACTCCGACTACTGCCGCGTCGGCGGCCGGGGAATCAACGACTGGCTGTCCGATCCGCGACAGATTCCCGCCATGCTGGGCGAACTGGAAAAGGCCGGCTGGATACAGCGCGGCCAACCGGCCGACAACAGCCGCTTCTGGCGCCTGATCCAAAGCGAGCGCGCCGAGATGTTCGGCGTCTTCAGCGCCTACGAACAACAGATCCTGGCCGACTGGATCGCCACCGTGCCCGGCGAGGCGGCCGCGCCGGCAGCACGCACGCCGAGCTTCCGCGCCCGCCAGCGCGCGCTCGACACGCTGGGCCTGCACCACAGCCCGCGCAGCGGCGCCGCGCGCGGCATCATCCGCCACCATGCGGCCCACGCCGCCGATGGCGGCGCCAATGACGAGGGCGCCATCGGCGACCTGCGTCAACTGGAACTGCAAGTGGCGGCCATGGGCAACAAGCAAGCGGCGATGCGGCTGCTGCAATCGCTGATGACGCCGGCGCGCCACCACAGCGCCGTCGGCCTGATGGCGACGCGCCTGTTCCGCCAGTTGATCGATTGATGGCGACCGGCGACGGCCCGATGGACGGCGCGACGGGCACGCTGATGATCATCGGCGGCGGCGAAGACCGCACCGACAACAAGGAAATCCTGGCCCGCTTCGTCGCGCTGGCCGGCGGCGCCGCGCGCCCGCTGGTGGTGCTGACCGCCGCCAGCAAGATCCCCGAGCGGGTGTGGGAGATGTACCGGGTGGCGCTGGCCGACCTGGGCGCCGGCAATGTGCGCCACGTCCCCATCGCCGACCGGGGCGACGCCGACGACGCGGCGCTGGCCGACATCGTCGCCGGCGCCAGCGGCATCTTCATGACCGGCGGCGATCAAAAACGCCTGGTCGCCTGCATCGGCGGCACCCGGGTCGAGCAAGCGATGCGCGCCGCCTTCCACGGACGCGGCGCCTGCATCGCCGGCACCAGCGCGGGCGCCTCCGCCATGTGCACCCACATGCTGGCCGAGGGCAAGGCCGAGCTGGCGCCGGAAAAAGGCGCGGTCCGCCTCGGCGCCGGGCTCGGTTTCGTGCACCGGGTGGTGATCGACCAGCACTTTTCGCAGCGCCACCGCATCCACCGGTTGCTCAGCGTGGTCGCGCAAACGCCGTTCCTGATCGGCGCCGGCATCGACGAGGATACCGCCCTGATCGTCCACGGCCGCTCCGGCATCGAGGTGATCGGCGAAGGCATGGTCACCGTGCTCGATTGCCGCAACGCCCGCTCCAACATCGCCGACCTGCCGGCCGGCGCCGTGCCGACCCTGGTCGGGGTCGCCCTGCACCTGCTGCCGTCGGGCGCGGCGTTCGCGGCCGGCCCCGATCTGCCGGCCGGGACGCCGCGCGCGCCGCCCGAGCTGGCCGATTTCCTCAATTTCCTCGCCGACCGGAACAACGCCCCATGAACATCGTCGAACAACACGTGCTGCGCGGCCCCAACCCGTACTCGCCGCATCCCTGCCTGCTGAGCGTGCTGGACTTGCCGCCACCGGCGGACGCGGCCGCCGGCGGTTTCGACGGCTTCGCGCAGCGCCTGGCGGCCCTGCTCCCCGGCTTGCGGGAACACCTGCGCGCCGCCGGCGGAGGCGGCGGCCCGGCGCTGGCGCCGGGCGACGCCGCCGGGCTGGCGCGTGTGGTCGGCGACGTCACCATGGCGCTGCAACGCCAGGCCGGCACGCCGGCCGGCTTCGTGCATACCGAACCCGTGCCGGGCGCCGCCGGCCGATACCGCGTGGTTTGCGCCTACGAGATCGAGCCGGTGGCCATCGACGCCGTCGAGCTGGCGCTGGCACTGGTGGACGGCCTGCTTGCCGGCGACCCGGGCCGGCCGCCGCCCGGGCTCCGCCTGGCCGACGGCCTGGATGCGCTGCGCGCCACGGCGCAACGGCGGGCCATCGGCACCAGCACCGGCGCCATCCTGCGCGCCGCCCGGGCCCAGGGCATCCCGGCCGCGCGCATCACCGCCGAGGCCAATATGTTCGTGCTGGGCTGGGGTGCGCGCCAGAAGCGGCTGCGGGCCAGCATCACCGGCGACACCGGCCATGTCGCCGTCGGCATCGCCGCCGACAAGGAACTGACCAAGACGCTGCTGCAGGAGGCCGGGGTGCCGGTCCCCGAGGGCGTGACGGCGCGCTCGCTCGACCAAGCCCTGCGCGCCGCCCGGCAGCTGGGCGGGCTGGTGACCGTCAAGCCGCTCGACGGCAACCATGGCCGGGGCGTCACCACCCGCTGCGGCAACGACGACGAGGTCGCGCTGGCGTTCGAGCGCGCCCGCGAGCACGGCCGCACCATCATCGTCGAGCGCTACATCAGCGGCGACGACTACCGCGTGCTGGTCGCCGGCGGCCGGGTCGTCGCCGCCGCGCTGCGCCGCCCCGCCGCCGTGACCGGCGACGGCGTCTCGACGGTGCGTGAACTGGTCGCGCTGGAAAACCGGAACCCCGCGCGCGGCGAAGGCCACAGCAATATCCTGACCCGCATCCCGCTCGACGGCCATGCCGACACCGCGCTGGCCGAGCAGGATTTGCAGGCCGACAGCATCCCCGCGCGCGGACGGCGCGTGGTCCTGCGCGGCAACGCCAACCTGTCGAGCGGCGGTACCGCCGAGGACGTGACCGACCGGCTGCCGCCGCACACGCTGGCGGTGTGCGCGCGCGCGGTGCGCAAGATCGGCCTCGACGTCGCCGGCATCGACCTGGTGTGCCAGGACATCGGCGTGCCGCTGGACGGCAGCAACGGCGCGGTGATCGAGATCAACGCCGCGCCGGGACTGCGCATGCACGAATACCCGAGCGCGGGCACGCCGCGCGACGCCGGCGCGGCCATCGTCAAGTCGATGTTCGGCGACGGCGACGGCCGCATCCCGGTGGTCGCCGTCGCCGGCGCCACCGGCGGCAGCGCCACCACCCTGATTATCGACCACGCGCTGCGCCGCGCCGGCATCGCCACAGGTTGCGCCAGCGGCGAGGGCGTGTTCATCGATGGCGCCGCCGTCGGCGCCGGCGACGGCGACCGCGGCGCGCGCGCGGTGCTGGCGGCGCCGGAAGTGGCGTTTGCCGTGCTGGAAACGCCGCATCGCGCCATCGTGCTGCATGGCCTGGCGTTCGACCGTTGCGACGTCGCCGTGCTGCTCGATCGCGGCGGCGAGCCGGGCGGCGTCGACGGCCTCGCCACGCCGGCGGAGCTGGCGCGCGCCGACGCGGTGGTCGCGCGCACGGCCACGCGCGCGGTCGTGCTCGACGCCGGGGGCGCCCGCCGCGCCGAGCTCGGCGCCAGCGTCGACGCCCAGGTCGAGGTGGTCTATTTCGGCGGCGACGCCTCGCACCCGGCGCTGCGCGGGCATCTGGAGCGCGGCGGCCGCGCCGCCTTCGCCGAGGACGGCGCCCTGGTGCTGGCCGACGGCAAATCGCGCCGGCCCCTGTTGCGCTGGGCGGAGACGGCGCGCGCGCCGGACGACGACGCGCGCCGCGCGATCGCCCACGTGCTGGCGGCCGCCGCCGCGCTGATGGCGAGCGGCCTGCAACCGGACGCGATCGCCGAAGGCTTGTGCCCGTTCATGTCGGCCGCGCGGCTACTTGACGTGGGCCGCGTTGAGAATCTTGATCAGGTCGCTGAGCCGGTAAGGCTTGGGGATCAGGTCGAAGGTGTCGAGCTCGGGACTCTGGTCCTGCAGGCTTGACCTGGTGTAGCCCGAGGCCAGGATCACCTTCACATTGGGAAACTCGCGGCGCGTGATCGTCGCCAGCTCGATGCCGCCGATGCCGGGCATCACGACGTCGGTGAACAGGATGGCGATGTCATGGTTGCCGCGCAGCGTCGCCAGCGCCTCGACGCCGTTATTGGCCGACAAGACCTCATAGCCGAGGTGGCTGAACAGCGCCACCGCCGTCTCCAGCACGTCCGGCTGGTCGTCGACCAGCAGCACCTTCTCCGACTTGCTGTGCCCGTTCCCGGCGTGCGCGCCGTCGGCGTCGGCGACGGCCGGGAAGTACAACGCGACGGTCGTGCCCCCGCCCACGACCGACGTGATCGCCAAGTCGCCCTGGCATTGCTGCGCCAGCCCGTACACCTGGCTCAGCCCCAAGCCGGTGCCCTTGCCGACCGGCTTGGTCGTAAAGAACGGCTCGACGGCGCGCGCCAGCGTCTCCGGCGCCATGCCGGTGCCCGAGTCCGTGACGGCCACCCTGACATAGCTGCCGGCCGCCAACTGCCCGACCTCCCCGGCGGCCAGCAGCACCATGTCGACCGCGACGGTCACCTCGCCATGCTCGGGGATGGCGTCGCGCGCGTTGACGACCAGGTTGAGCAGCGCCGCCTCGAACTGGGTCGGATCGATCAGCACGGTGGGCAGTTCCGGCGCCAGCTGCATGCGCAGCCGCACCCGGCTCGGCACGGCGCGGTGCAGCACCGCGTCGAACGAGCGGATCACGCGGCCGATGTCATGCGCCTCGCGCCGCAGCGGCTGTTGCCGCGCGAACGCCAACAGTTGCTGGGTCAACGAGGCGCCGCGCTGGGCGGCGCGCTCCATCGCGTCCATGGCGCGGCTCTGGACGGTGCGGTCGGCCATGGTGCGCAGGATGTCGAGCCCGTTCATGACGACGTTGAGCAGATTGTTGAAGTCGTGGGCGATGCCGCCGGTGAGCTTGCCGATCGCCTCCAGCTTCTGCGATTGCAGCAGCGATTCGCGCGTGCGTTCGAGCTGCTCGGCGGCCAGCCTGCGCTCGGTGATGTCGCGCGTCACCTTGGCGAAGCCGAGCAGCTTGCCGTTGGCGCCGTGGATGGGATCGATCACCACGTTGGCCCAGAAGCGCGTGCCGTCCTTGCGCACGCGCCGGCCCTCGCGCTCGAACCGGCCCTCCTTCAGCGCGGTGGCCAGCGCCACGGCCGGCGCCTCGGCGGCCTGGTCCTCGGGGGTGTAGAACATCGCGAAACTCTTGCCGATCACCTCCTCGGCCTGATAGCCCTTGATGCGCCGCGCGCCCTCGTTCCAGTTGGTCACCATGCCCTCCGGCGACAACATGTAGATCGCGTAATCGGTCACCCCCTGCACCAGCAGCCGGAAGCGCTCCTCGCTGGCGTGCAGTTCCTCCTGCGCGGCCCGCTGCGCGGTGATGTCGCGCGTGATCTTGGTGAAGCCGAGCAGCTCGCCGGCATCGTCCCAGATCGGATCGAGCACCACGCTGGCCCAGAAGCGCGTGCCGTCCTTGCGCACGCGCCAGCCCTCGTCCTCGAACCTGCCGGTGGTCCTGGCCTGCTCCAGCACCCAGGCCGGCCGGCCGCGCGCCTGTTCCTCGGCCGTGTAGAACACCGAAAAATGGCGGCCGACGATCTCGTCCTCGCGATAGCCCTTGAAACGCTGGGCGCCGGCGTTCCAGGTGATCACCACGCCCTCGGGCGAGAGCGTGTAGATCGCGTAATCGGTGACACTGACGATGAAATGGCGAAAGCGCTCGGCTTCGATCGCCTGGGCGGTCAACGGGTTTTCTTGCTGCATGATGCTTCCTCGTGACACGAAACAGTCGTGTAATCTCACCCCGAATTCTAAATGAGCTACCGGGAAACGTTACTGAACAGGTTGTCAATCGTCCGTCCAGGACAAGGGGTAACTTGCAAGAGAAAATCCGCCGCGCCGGTCCATGGCGCCAGGCTGGATGCGGCTTCGATGTTGTTATTCAACACAAATACGCATGCCCCGACCTTGCACCAGTATAATTTTCCAACGTGATCTAAAAGGAAACAAAATGTCAGGCAAAGTGAGAGGCGCGAACTGGATGCCGACGCGCGCAGCCGCCCTCGCGCTGACCCTGGCGTTGGCAACGCCCTGCGCGCGGGCCCGCATGGCCGACGGCGCCGAGATAGCCGGGATGGCCGGGGCGGCGGCCGCCGTCCACGACGAGCCGGACGCCGCCTCGGCCACCAGCGTGAAAGCGGGCTTCCTGTATAAATTCCTCGGTTATGTCGACTTCCCCGGCGGCCCGCTCGACCCCGGCGCGCCGTACGTGGTGGGCGTGGTCGGCGCCGACGAGATCGCCACCGAGCTGACGCGGCTGACCGCCGGGCGCATGGTCAACAACCACGCCGTGGTGGTGCGCAAAATGCAGGGCGTCGACCCCTCCGGCGGCCTGCACCTGCTGTTCATCGGCGCGACCGAAGGCACCGACGAGGCGGCGCTGGTCAAGGCCGCGCAACAAGCCGGCGCGCTCAGCGTGACCGAATCGGCCACCGGCATCGAATCGGGCAGCGTCATCAATTTCCGGCTGGTCGACGAGCGCGTGCGCTTCGAGGTCTCGCTGGCGGCGGCCGACAGGGGCCGGCTCAAACTGAGCTCGCGCCTGTTGTCGGTGGCGTACGCGGTGCAGAAGGGCGGCGGCTGATGGCGTGGTTGGGCCTGACGTTGGCCACCGTGCGCGCCAGGCTGATCGCGATGGCCCTGGCCACCACCGCCGCCGCCCTGCTGCTGTGCACCTGCGCGATGCTGTTTTACGACCTGCGCACGTTCCAGCGTTCATGGATCGACGACATGCGCACCCAGGCCGAACTGATCGCGCTGGCCAGCGCCCCGGCGATCAACTTCAACGACGCCCCGGCGGCGCGCAAGAACCTCGGCATGCTGCGCATGCGGCCGGAGATCCTGGCCGGCGCCATCTACAACAGTAGTGGCGCGATGTTCGCCTCCTACACCCAGGCGGCGCTGCGCACGCCGGTGTTCCTGGAAAAGCCGGGCCCGCTGGGCCACCAGATCGTCAACGGCAGCCTGACCTTGTACCACCCGATCGTCGAACACGGCGAGCGCATCGGGACGGTCTACCTGGAGGCGCGCTACCGCGTCGGCGAGCGGGTGGCCTCGTACGGTTCGATCCTGGCCGTCGTCATGCTGTGCAGCCTGCTGCTGGCGGCGCTGGTCGCCTCGCGGCTGCAACGCAGCATCACCGCGCCGCTGGAAGGGGTCACGTCGGCCGCGCGCGCCGTCATCCAGCGGCGCGACTTCGGCCTGCGCGTGCCCGGCTCGGCGCCGGGCGAGATCGGCACCCTGGTCGACGCCTTCAACGCCATGCTGGCCGAGGTGGAGAAAAGCGCCAGCGGCCTGCTCGCCACCAACCGCACGCTGGAGCGCGAGATGGCGGTGCGCCAGGAGGCCGAGCGCGCGCTGCTGATCGCCGACCGCCGCAAGGACGAATTCCTCGCCACCTTGGCGCACGAGCTGCGCAACCCGCTGGCGCCGATCAGGACCGGGCTCGACATCATGCGCATCAACCCGGCCGACCTCGGCGCCGGGCAGCGCGCGCGCGAGATCATGGAGCGCCAGCTGCGCCAGATGGTGCGGCTGGTCGACGACCTGCTGGACGTCTCGCGCATCAATACCGGCAAGCTGGCCATCAAGCGCGACCTGGTCGACCTGCAGCAAGTCATCCACGACGCCTTCGAGACCGTGCGGCCGCTGGTCGAGCAGCAGGGACATGTGCTGGCGTCGGCGCCGCTGGCGCGTCCGGTGCTGGTCGAGGGCGACGCCACGCGCCTGACGCAGATCCTGTCGAACCTGCTCAACAACGCCGCCAAGTACACCGGGCGCGGCGGGCGCATCGCGGTCGATGTCGAACTGGAGCCGCAACGCGTGCGCATCCACGTGCGCGACAACGGCATCGGCATCGCCCCGGAGATGCGCGACGCCGTGTTCCAGATGTTCGTGCAGGCCGACGCCTCGCTCGAGCGCACCACGGCGGGCCTCGGCGTGGGCCTGTCGCTGGCGCGGCGGCTGGCCGAGCTGCACGGCGGCGAGCTCAGCGTGCACAGCATGGGCCTGGGCTACGGCAGCGAGTTCGTGCTGACGCTGCCCTTGCCCACGCACGCCGAGGCGCCGCCGGAGCCGCCCGCCGGGCCGGCCGCCCCCGGCCAGGCGGCCGTCGGCGGCAGCCGGCGCATCCTGCTGGCCGACGACAACATCGACTTCGTCAACAGCCTGGGCGCGTTGCTGGAATCGCACGGCCACGTGGTCTCGGTCGCCTACGACGGCCAGAGCGCGCTCGACAACGCGGCCGCGTTCCTGCCGGAATTCGCCTTCCTCGACATCGGCCTGCCGTCCATCAACGGCTACGACCTGGCGCGCGCGCTGCGCGCCCTGCCCGCCCTGCGGCACACCGCGCTGGTGGCGGTCACCGGCTGGGGCCAGCAAAAGGACAGGGATCTGGCCAAGGAAGCGGGCTTCGACGCCCACCTGGTCAAGCCGGTCGGCTTCGAACAGATCGAAGCAATGCTAAATGCCAAAACCCCGGGGGTCAGTGCCGACATTCGGACAAACTGAAAAAAACGAGAACTTTTCAGCGCGCAAAAAGTTCCCCAATGTCCGAATGTCGGCACTGACCCCCGGGGGTTATTCCTGCTCCGGGTCGTCGGTTTTGTCCTTGTCCTCTTTGATCTTCACGCCGCGCCGGGCGAGGCCCTCGCGCAGCAGGAACTCGATTTCCGCGTTGACGCTGCGCAGGTCGCGCGCGGCCAGGCGTTGCAGCTCCTCCCACAACGCGGGGTCGATACGCAGCGGATAAGCTTTTTTCCCGGGACTTGCCATGCTCGTTGACCGCTAGTTGTAGAGGGTGCCGGTGTTGATGATCGGCTGGGTTTCCTTGTCGGAGCACAGTACCACCAATAAGTTGCTGACCATCGCCGCCTTGCGCTCGTCGTCGAGCTCGACGATGCCGCGCTCCGACAAGCCCTTCAGCGCGGATTCGACCATGCTGACGGCGCCATGCACGATCTTGGCGCGGGCGCTGATGATCGCCTCGGCCTGCTGGCGGCGCAGCATGACCTGGGCGATCTCGGGAGCGTAAGCCAGATGCGTGAGCTTGGCGTCGACCACCTGTACGCCGGCCTCCTCGAACCGCGCTTGCAGCTCGCACTTGAGGGCGTCGACGACCACCTCCATGCCGCCGCGCAGCGTGGTCTCGCCCTGGGGCAAATCCTCGGCCTCATCGTACGCATACTGGGAGGCGAGATGACGCAGCGCGGCTTCGGCCTGGATCGCGACGTAGCGTTCGAAATCGTCCACCTCGAACACCGCCTGGGCGGTGTCACGGACGCGCCAGACGACCGCCGCGCTGATCTCGACCGGGTTGCCGCGCTTGTCGTTGACCTTGAGCGTGGGCGCGTTGAAATTGCGCGCGCGCAGCGACAGCCGCCGCTTGACGTACAACGGGAACGCCCAGCGCAAGCCTTCGCTGCGGTCGGTGCCGATGTATTTGCCGAACAGGGTGAGGATGGCGCTCTCGTTGGGCTGCAGCATGAACAGGCCCATCAAGAAAAACAGTCCGGCCAGCAACAGCAATATCGCTCCGAAGAGTGCGGAAAAGCCGCCGTCGTCCCCGATCGCCGTCTTGAACAGGAACCCGCCGCACAACAGCAAAACAATGCCGACGCACGCGGCCAGGTAGCCATTCGTCGATGAGAACGCCGTTTCGCGGCGAGTGTTTGCACCATTCATGTTCGATTGCTCCTCAGGTAGATGACATCAAAGTGATATCACTTTAGGATCACCTTAGATTATTGTCAAGCATTTTCGGCAACGGGCGAAGGCGCGGCGGCTAAACAAAGCCATGCGAGCGCCGTCTTACATCTGCAAGCGTTGCGCACCGATAGACGCAGCTTTGCGGCCGCCCTAAGATGGCTGCGCCAACCAGGAGAAAAACATGTTTGCCGACCCAACGGGCGTACGCCGAAAGAATTAAACTCCATGCTGAGATCCGGCCTCCGCCCAACGTGGCGCCTCGCCATGGGCGCCTTCATCGGCGTGCTCGGCACGCTGCTGCTCACGCGCGACCTGGCGCTGGCGATCGCCTCGCTCCCGTTGCCGGCGCGGCAGGCGCTGACCGCCGGCCTGTGGGCGGCGGCGGCCACGGCCGCCGGCACCCTGCCGGTGCTGCTGTCGCAAAAGTTTTCGCAACGCAGCTATGACGCCGCGCTGGGCCTGGGCGGCGGCATCATGCTGGCGGCCACGTCGTTTTCGTTGGTACTGCCGGCGATTAACGCCAGCAAGGACGCGGGCGCGAGCGCGGCCGGCGCCAGCCTGACGGCCGGCGGCGGCATCCTGCTGGGCATGCTGCTGGTGATGCTGCTCGGCCACCTGGTGCGCTCCGAACAGGTACTGGAAGACGGCGCCCTCGGCGTGGATCCAACGGCCATGACGCGTGCCTGGCTGTTCGTCGGCGCGGTGGCCATCCACAACCTGCCGGAGGGGCTGGCCATCGGCGTCGGCTACGGCGGCGTCGACGCCGGCCGCGCCCACACACTGGCGACGGGCATCGCCATCCAGGACATACCGGAGGGGCTGGTGGTGGCGATCGCCCTGCGCTCGGTGGGCTATGGCCGGGTGTATGCGGCCGCGCTGGGCGCCCTGTCCGGCCTGGTGGAGCCGCTCGGCGCCGTCTGCGCCGCGCTGCTGATGGAGGCCAGCGCCGCCTTCTTGCCGTGGGGCCTGGCCGGCGCGGCCGGCGCCATGCTGTATGTGATCTGCCACGACGTCGTGCCCGAGGCCCACCGCCACGGCCATTGCAAGACCGCCTCCTGCGCGCTGGTGATCGGCTTCATCGTGATGATGGTGCTCGACACCGCCCTGTCCTGACCTTAGGCGCCGCCCAGCTGGCCCTCGATCGCGGCGGCGCCCTCGGCGTCGATGGCGCGCACCGCGTCGATCAGGGTCGAGACGGCGGTGCCGCAGGCAAACACCAGCACGTCGCCCTTGCCGCACTGGCGATAGGCGCCGCGCAGCGCCTCGGCCGCGCCGCCGAACGTTTGCATCCGCTCCACGCCGCCGGCCAAGCCGGCCGCCGATCGCACGCCGTCGCCGATGACGGCGGCCGCCTCGCCCGCCGGACGGCCACGGGCCAGCGACTCGTAGACGAACAGCACGTCGAACGCGGCCGCGCAGGTCTCGCCGATGCGGCGCAGGTCCTCATCGCGCCGGTCGCCCGGCGACGTGATGACCGCCAGCACGCGCGCGCCCGGCACCGGCGCCGCCATGCCGCGCGCCATATCGCCCAGCGCCGCGTACGCGGCCGGGTTGTGCGCGTAGTCGAGCACGATGTGGAAGTCGCGCACCGCGAAGATATTCGAGCGCAAGGGATTGGTCGCGGCGTCCGAGACGAAGCCCGCCAGCGCCATGGCGATATGCGCGGCGCCGAAGCCGGCCGCATGCAGCGCGGCCGTCGCCGCCAGGCCGTTGGCGATGTTATAGCGGGCCAGGCCGCCGATGGCGGCCGGGATGGCGGCCGCGCCGATGACCCGCCGGACCGGCGCGCCGGCGCCCTCGGCCAGCATGATCGTTTCATTTTCCAGCCACACGCCGCAGCCGCCATCGGCCACATGCGCGCGCAACGTGGGGTTGGCGGCGTCCATCGAAAAGAAGATGGCCGTGGCGCCCGGCGCGAGGCGCCCGAGCGCGGCCACGCAATGGCGGTCGTCGGCGTTGAGCACGGCCGTTCGCGCGGCCGCGATCACGGTCGACTTGACCCGCGCCAGGTCGTCGACGGTCTCGACGCCATCCAGCCCGAGGTGGTCGTCCGAGACGTTGAGCATCACGCCCACGCCGCACGTGTCGAACGCCAGGCCGCGCTTGAGCAGGCCGCCGCGCGCGGTCTCCAGCACGGCGAAGTCGACTTCGGGCGAACTGAGCACGGTGCGGTGCGACCAGTAACCGGTGCAGTCGCCGTGGCCGACCATCCGGCCATCGATGAAGATCCCCTGCGTGGTGGTGTAGCCGGCGCGCAGCCACGCCAGCCGCACGGCATGCGCGATCATCAGGGTGGTGGTGGTCTTGCCGTTGGTGCCGGTGACGGCGATCACCGGGATGCGGCCCCGGCCGGGCTGGGCCAGCATGCGCCGCGCCCGCGTGGCGGCGTCGGCGACATCGGCCGCCGCGCCCTCGCCGTCGATGGCGGTCACCAGCGGGCCCGATTCGCTTTGGACGACGCTGACGCGCGCCTCGGCCAGTCCCAGCTTGGCGGCCGCGCCCGCGCACAGGTGGCGCACCTCCGCCGACGCGTGCCTGGCGCCGTCCGGGCCGGTCTGCACGATGGCGAGCGGCCCGTCCTCAAAGCTCTCGATGACCACGTCGCCACCGGCCGCGTGCGCCAGCGCGAAGGCCGCCGTCAACTCGGCCTCGCTGGCGCAGCGCCATTGCCGGTCGTCGCCGGTGGCGTGGCGGCTCTTGACCACCGCCTGCCAATCGTAACGGCGGCCCACGCGCAGCGCGTCCTCCAGCCGGTTGACGGTGGTGCCGGCCGGGACATCGATATGCGCCTCGACCATCAACGCGCGCGCGAGCAGGCGGTCGCGCACGACGGTGTTGGTCAGCAGCGGGGTATCGGCCACCGGCGCGTCGACGAAGCGCCACTGCCGGCTTCCCCACCCGAACTGGACCAGATCGGCGTGCTCGCTGGCGCGCAGCACGGGAATCCCCTGCGCGCGCGCCCGGCCCACCAGTTCGCCGATGCGCGGCGGCAGCGCCAGGCCGGCCGACAGCGCGTGCAGCGCGGCCAGCGCCCCGGCCACGTCATAACCGGCGTATGCTTCGCCGCGCAGGGCGGCGCCGACGATGTCGAGCGCCATCGCCAGCGCCCGCTGCGCCACGTGTTCCAGCGCGTACTGGACCACGACGCGGCGCCGCGCCCCACCGGGCGCCAGCGCTTCCGCGTGGGCGAAATCGAGCACGTGGCCGCACGAGCGCTGCAACTGCAACGCGACCTGCGCGACCAGTTGGCCGAGATCGGCGCTCGCGGACGAAGGCAACGGCAACGACAATTGCCGCGCCACCGCGTCGGCGACGTCGGCCGGCGGCACGGCGGAGTCGTCCACGGAGATGGTCGCGGCGATGCATGGAAAGCGGCTGTACAGGTTGGCCCCGCGCAGCAAGCGCTCCCGGATCAGCTTCATCGCTTACCGCCTTTTCTGGCCAGCAGCATGACGGCGGCGATGCGGTCGACGCCGGCGTAGGCCGGGGTGTCGAGTTCCTCGCCAAACACATCGGGATCGATTTCCTCGTACTTCCACGACAGGCGCGCCGCTTCGAGCAGGACGCCGGCCTGCCTGAGAAAGGGGTCCTCGCCGTTGTCGATCGCCACGCCGGTGTAGAGCAGCAAGGTGCCGCCGGGTGCCAGGCGCGCGATCGCCGCCTCGACGATGCGCAGCGACAAACCCGCGCCCAGTTCGCCGCCGCCGTGGCGGTAGGCGCGCTGGTCGGGATCGAGCAGATAGGGCGGATTGGAGATGATCAGGTCGAACTCGCCGTCCAGCGCCGACAGCATGTCGCTGTGCACGCAAGCGACGTTGGCGGCGCCGGCCAGCCGACAGTTGACCTCGGCGAGCGCCAACGCCCGCCGGTTGATGTCGACGGCGTAGATTTCCGCCTCGGGGAAGCGCTTGGCCAGCATGATCGCGCCCGGCCCCGCGCCGCAGCCGATGTCGGCCGCGCGCCGCACGCCGGCGCCGCCGCCGCCGAGGACGTTATCGAGCGCGTGGCCGGCCGCGCGCACGAAGCGGTAGGTGTCCGGCCCCAGGAACACCGAGTCGGCATCGCCGGTCGGATAGGCCGAATGGAAGTAAAGCTGCGGGCCGATGGTGGCGGCGCGCACGCTGCTGCGCAGGATGCCGGCGTCGTCGCGCAGCACCCCCGCTTTGCGCATCTGCTCCAGGATCGCCGCGTCCATCTGGTCGGCGGTAAAGGGCTTGTTCCAGCCGAACACGTCGCGCAGGCTCGGGGCGTCCTGCGGCGCCGCGCGGCCCACTACGCGGCCGTGGGTGGCCGGTGTGACGGTGGTGAACTGGTAGCCCCGCCGGTGCAGCAGCGCGGCCAGCGCCACCAGCCCGTCGCCGGCGATCGTCGCCGGCGAGGTCATTCGGCACCGCCGGCGCTGCCGGCTTGGGCGCCGGCGCGGCCCTGGGCCGAGGACAGGCGGAATTTGCTGCGGCGGTCGCCCATCAGGTCCTGCAGGGTGCGCACGCTGAGGCCGGTGGCCTCATGGATGCGCACCAGCAGCGCGCCGCTGACCGGCATGCGGTGATGGCGGATTTTGCTGATCACGGGAGCCTGGATCTCCAGCAAGCGCGACAGTGCTGCGTCATTGCGCAGCTGCATTTTTGCCAGGATGGTGTCGAGCATCGCGTTCGGATCGTAGGGTTTGGGCTGAGACATGAAAGCTCCTTGCTAGAAATGCTATATTATTAACATTTTACTAGGCAAAAATGGGCTTTTTCAATCGCGCGCGGCGGTAAATAACAGCGCATGTGTGAGCCACCACACGATACCGGCATTTTCCTTACCGCTTTTGGCCGCGCGCGCCCCCGCGTCAGGGATTTTGCCGGCGCTCGAGCTCCGTCAGCATCCGCAGTATCTCGTCGAAACTGACCGGTTTGGTCAAATGGTGGTCGAACCCGGCCGCGTCCGTTTTGAGGCGGTCGGCGTCCGTGCCCCAGCCCGTCAGCGCGATCAAGGCGACGCCGTCCAGCGCCGGCATCGCCCGCAATTCTCGCGCCACCTCGTAGCCGCTCATGCCCGGCAGGCCGATATCGAGGAACACCGCCTGCGGCGCCAGCGCGCGCGCGGCGGCCAGCGCCTGCGGGCCGTCGTGCGCCACGGCCACCGTATGGCCCTTAAACTCCAGCAAGGCGGTCAAGGTGTCGGCCGCGTCGACGTTGTCGTCGACCACCAGCACCCGCAGGCTGCTGGCCGCGGCCTCGTCGATGCGCCGCGCCACCGGCGCCGGCTGCGCCGGCGCCGACAAGGCCATCGCCTCGGCCGCCAGCGACGGCGTCACCGGCAGGCGCAAGGTGAACGCGCTGCCCTGCCCGGCGCCGCCGCTGTGCGCGCCGACCTCGCCGCCATGCAGCTCGACCAGCCGGCGCACCAGGTTCAGGCCGATGCCCAGCCCGCCTTGGGCCTGGCCCTCGCTGCCGGGCACCTGGGTGAACATGTCGAACACGGTCGGCAAGGCCTCGGCGGGGATGCCGACGCCGTTGTCGCGCACGGTCACCGTCAGCTCGCCGGCCTCGACCACCGCCATCAGCTCGATCGTGCCGCCGTCCGGCGTGTACTTGGCGGCGTTGTTGAGCAGATTGCCGATCACCTGCGCCACGCGGTGGGCGTCGAGCCACACCGGCGGCGCGTTCGACGGCGCCGACACCAGCAGCCGGTGGCCCTTGGCGTCGATCAGCGGCATGCTGATCTCGACCGCGCCGCGCACCACCTTGTCCAGCTCCACCAGGCTGTGCACCAGCACCTCCTTGCCGCGCGCGATGCGCGCCAAGTCCAGCAAATCGTCCACCAGATGCACCAGGTGGCCGACCTGTCGCTCCATCATCGCGCGCACGCGTTCGAACTCGCCGCGCGCCAGGTCGTGCGCGCGCATCAGCTCCAGACCGCTGCGGATCGGCGCCAGCGGATTGCGCAACTCGTGCGCCAAGGTGACCAGGAACTCGCGCTGCGCCTGGTTGGCCTGCGACAGCTCGGCCGCCATCGCGCGCAACTCGTGCTCGCCGCTTTTCTGGTCCGACACGTCGAGCGTGACGCCGTCGAAATGGGCCACGCCGCCACCCTCGCCCTCCGTGCGCTGGCACCACGCGATCATGCGTATCCAGCGCGCCGACGCCCGTCCCGCCGCCGGCGCGGCGGTCAGCGCGACGCGGAACTCGTCGTCGTAGGCCACGCCCTCGATCATCGCGCTGTGGAAGTCGCCTTCGACGCGCGCCCGGTCCTCGTGGTGCACCCGCAGATAGAACTGTTCCATCGGCACCGGCCCCTCGGCCGGCAGCCCGAACTGCGCGCGCAGCTGCGCGTTGGGCTGCATCAGCGACAGCGGCGCGTCGGCGTACCAGACGCCGATGCCGCTGGCGCGCGTGACGTTGGCGAAGCGGTCCTGCAGCAGGCGCCGTTCGTGGACGTCGACCAGCGTGCCGATGTGGCCGAGCAGCTTGCCATCCTGGTCGAAACGCGGCGCGCCGGCGTCGATCATCCAGCGGTAGGCGCCGTCGCGGTTCCTGAGGCGGTAGTCGACGGAAAACGGCGCGCCCTTGCCGAAGGCGGCGGCGTAGGCCGCATCGACCCGGGCGGCGTCGTCGGCGTGGATCAGCTCCAGCCAGCCGCGCCCCAGGTCCTCCTGCAGCGAACGGCCGGTGTAGTCGGACCAGCGCTGGCTGAGGAAGTCGCGATGGCCGCGCGCGTCGGTGGTCCAGATCATCGCCGGCGAGGCGTTGACCAGCGACCGGAAATATTCCTCGCGCTGGCGCAGCGCGATGGTGGCCTGGCGCCGCTCGCGCGCCAGCTCGATGTGGTTGCGGATGCGCGCCAGCAGCTCGTTGGCGGAGAACGGCTTGACCAGGTAATCGTCGGCGCCCGCCTCCAGCCCCTCGATCTTGGCCTCCTCGCCGGCGCGCGCCGACAACAGGATGATCGGCAGGCCGCCAACCGCCGGGTGCTCGCGGATGCGCCGCATCAGGCCGAAGCCATCGAGGCGCGGCATCATCACATCGCTCAGTAGCAGGTCGGGCGGATCGCGCAGGATCGCTTCCAGCGCCGCCTCGCCGTCGGCGCAGGTCTCGACGAGGTACTCGCGCTCCAGCAGCGAGCGCACGTAGCCGCGCATGTCCTGGTTGTCGTCGGCGACCAGGATGCGGGCGCGCCGGGCCACGGCGGGCGCCGGCGCCGGCGCCGCCTCCGCGTCGGCGGGCGGCTCGCCCGGCAGCCAGCGCAGCGCCTCCTCGACGAAGGCGGCGCCCATGCGCGCGCCGTCGCCGCGATCGGGCAGCGCCACCACGTACTGCTGCGGCAGATGGCCGGCGCCGAACGGAATCTCGACATGAAAGGCGGTGCCGACGCCGACCTCGCTCTCGACATCGATGCCGCCGCCGTGCAGGCGCACCAGCTCCTGGATCAGCGCCAGGCCGATGCCGGTGCCTTCGTAGCTGCGGCCCCGCACACCCTCGACGCGGTGGAAGCGCTCGAACACCTTCGGCAGTTCGGCGGCCGGAATGCCGCTGCCGGTGTCGCGCACCGTCAGGCGCGCGGTCCGGCCGTCGGCGCCGGGCGCCAGGGTCACCGTGACCGCGCCCGAGAGCGTGAACTTGAAGGCGTTCGACAGCAGGTTGAAGACGATCTTTTCCCACATGTCCAGATCGACGTAGACCGGCGCGTGGAGCGCGGCCACCTCGACCCGGTAGGCCAGGCCGGCCTTGTCCATCGCGGCGGTGAACACGCTGGCCAGGTCGGCCGTCACCCGCGCCAGGTCGACCGGGGCGTAGCGGGCCTGCACCCGGCCGGCCTCGATGCGCGAGAAGTCCAGCAGCGAGTTGACCAGCTTGAGCAGGCGCAGCGCGTTGCGGTGGGTGACGTCGATGCGCTCGCGCTGGCGCGGCGCCAGCGGCTCGCCGGCGTCGGCCAACGCGTCCTCCAGCGGTCCCAGGATCAGGGTCAGCGGGGTGCGGAATTCGTGCGAGACGTTGGAGAAGAAGGCCGTCTTGGCCTTGTCGATTTCGGCCAGCGCGGCGGCGCGGCGCTGCTCCTGCTCGTACGCCAGCACGTTGCCGATGGCGGTGTTGAAGGCCGCGCGCAGCAGTTCATAGAAATTGCGGTAGTCGTCGTCGAGCGCGCGCCGGGCGCTGACGCCGGCCACCAGCATGCCGTAAGGCTGGTCGCCGCCCGCCACGAACAGCGGCAGCACCATGGCGCCGGCGGGCGCCTCCGGATACGGCGCGCAGTCGAAGGCGCCGAAGCGGCGCGCCAGGTCGTCGACGTGGCGGCCTTCGGCCGATGCCAGCGCGGCGGCGAAATCCCAGCCGGTATCGGTGCCGGCGGCGGCATCGGCGGCCACCTCGGCCGGCGCCAGCGCGCTCTCGGCGGGCAGGCCGGTGCGTCCGCGCAGGCGCAGCGTCGGGCGCCCGTGCCGCGCGCCCTCGCCCGCCCCGGCGTCCACCAGTTCGTACAGCAGCATGAACGGCAGGTCCAGCGCCATCGTCTCGCCGTCCGGGGCCATCAGCCCGGCCAGCTCGGCGATCGTGCGCGAGCGGCCGATGCGGCCGGTCAGGTCGCGCAGGTTCTGCGTGCGGCGGGCGTTGAGCACCTGCGCCGTCGATTCGGTGATCGGATGGAAAATGCCGCCGACGTTGCCCGATTCGACCCGGATCGGTGAAAACGAGAATGTCATGAACGCTTCTTCGAGGTAGCCGTAGCGGTCCAGGAACATGCGCTGGTCGCGGATGTAGACGCCCTCGCCGGTGTGGGCGCGGTCGAAGGCGTCGCCGACCACCGGCAGCGCCGTGGCCCAGCAGATCTTGAACGGCGCGCCCATCGATTCCGGGTGCTTGGCGCCGCAGATCGGACGGTAGGCGTCGTTGTAAATCTGGATGTCGTCCGGCCCCCAGGCCACCAGGATCGGGAACGTCGACGACAGGCACAGGCTGACCGAGGTGCGCAGGCTTTGCGGCCAGCCCGAGAGCGGCCCCAGCGCCGTGGCGGACCAGTCCATCGAGCGGATCAATTGCCCCATCTCGCCGCCGCCGGACAGCCAGCCCAGGTCGTCCGCCGCCTCCGTCACACCGGTCCCCGCCGTCGCCTGCCGCTCCATCTTCCCCCCGAATGCCTACTCGCCGGCGGGCCGCGCCCGCCCTACACCCGGCAGTATAACCGGCCGCGGCTGTTTGGAACCGATCGGCGGCCCAACAGCGCGACGGCGCGTCGATGGCGCCGGCCGGCCGCCTTTCCGCTTGTTCGTTTGCGCTGCCTCAATCGCGCGCGCGCAGGGCGGCCCAACATCATTGGTATATATGGTGGAACGAGCGAGGCTTACATGGACGAGCACGAATTACGATCCCAGATGGCGATCGAGGCGGCCGGCATGGCAATCTGGGACGCCGCCGTCGTCAACGGACAGGTGATCGAGGGCACCCTCCACTGGTCGGCGGCCGGCGCCGCCCTGCTGGGCTTGCCGGCACACGAGGCCGACCAGCCCTTCGCGCAGTTCCTGGCGCTGGTGCACGAGGACGGACGCGACGCGCTGCTGCGCGCCCTGCAGGACGCCGTCGACGCGCCCGGCGGCGGTCATGTCGACCACCGCGTGCGCCTGGCCGGCGGCGCGGCGCGCTGGCTGAGCGCCGAGGCCAGGGTGCTGTGCGACGAACACGGGCGGCCACAGCGCACGCTGGGCCTGATCCGCGACATCACCGGCGCGGTCGCACAGGAACGCGTCGCCGACGAGCGCGAGCGCATGGCCGAGGTGACGCTCGATTGCATCGGCGACGGCGTCATCACCACCGACGAGCATGGCGCGACGCGCTACATGAACCGCGCCGCCGAGCGGCTCACCGCATGGACGCTCGAACGGGCGGCCGGGCGCGACATCGGCGAGGTGCTGCCGCTGGTCGACGAGGCCGACGGCCGTCCGCTCGAACACACCGTCTACAAATGCCTGCTCAAGCGCGAGGCGGTGGGCCTGCCGGCGCGCGCCATGCTGGTCACGCGCGACGGGCGCCGCATCGCCGTCGAGGACACCACCGCGCCGATCCGGCTGGCCGACGGCGAGATGCTGGGCGCGGTGGCCGTGTTCCGCGACGTCACCCACCAGCGCGCGCTGTCGAGCCAGTTGTCCTGGCACGCGACCCACGACGTGCTGACGGGCCTGTGCAACCGGCGCGAGTTCGAGCGGCACGTCGCCCACGCGCTGCACGTGTCGAAGCAGGACGAGCACACGCACGCGCTGCTGTACATCGACCTCGACCGCTTCAAGCTGGTCAACGACAGCGCCGGCCACGCCGCCGGCGACGCGCTGCTGCAGATCCTGGCCAACCTGCTGCAGCAGAAGATGCGCGAGAGCGACGTGCTGGCGCGGCTGGGCGGCGACGAGCTGGGCGTGCTGCTGGGCTATTGCCAGCTCGTCCAGGCGCGCCTGATCGCCGAGGACATCCGCCAGCTGGTCAAGGAATTCCGCTTCGTCTGGGACGAGCACAGCTTCGAGATCGGCGCCAGCATCGGCATGGTCGAGATCAGCGCCGACAGCAAGTCCGTCAGCGACCTGCTGATCGCCGCCGACGAGGCCTGTTATCTGGCCAAGGACGAGGGCCGCAACCGCATCCACGTCTACTCGGAGGGCGACGCCATCCTGGCGCGGCGCCACAGCGAGATGATGTGGGTGCCGCGCCTGAACGACGCCATCCAGCGCGACGGCTTCGAACTGTACGCGATGCCGATCGCCGGCTTGCAGGGCGACCGCCGCACCCACGAGGAGATCCTGCTGCGCCTGAAGGACGACGCCGGCGCGGTGATACGGCCGGACCGCTTCATCCCCGCCGCCGAGCGCTACCACATGATGCCGACCTTGGACCGCTGGGTCATCCGCGCCGTCTGCCGCCACATCGCCGACCAGGCGCCGGCCGGGGCGCCGGAGCATGGCGCGGCGCCGCCGATGTTCTCGGTCAACCTGTCGGGGCCGTCGATGAACGACGACACGCTGCACCAGTTCATCATCGACCAGTTCGTCGACAACGGGATCGACCCGGCCCGGATCTGCTTCGAGATCACCGAGACGGCGGCGATCCGCAACCTGCCGAAGGCGCAGGACCTGATGGCGCGGCTCAAGCTGCTGGGCTGCCGGTTTTCGCTGGACGACTTCGGCAGCGGCCTGTCGTCGTTCGGCTATCTGAAATCGCTGCCGGTCGATTTCCTCAAGATCGACGGCTCCTTCATCCGCGGCATCGCGCAGAACCCGGTGCACCGGGCGATGGTCGAAGCGATCCACAAGGTCGGCCAGGTGATCGGCATCCAGACGATCGCCGAATTCGTCGAGGACACGGTGACCCTGGACGTGGTCAACAACATCGGCATCGATTACGCGCAGGGTTACGCGGTCGGCCGCGAGCGCGCGTTGCACACGTAGGGCGGATTAGCGCAGCGTAATCGGCCATGCATGCGCCGCCGGCAGCCCCTCACCCGGCGGCGCCGGCCGCCCGCCCGAGCTCCTCGGCGCTGGCCGGCTTGGTCAGATGCAGGTCGAACCCGGCCCCGGCGGCCCGCTCGACATCCTCCTTCTGCCCGTACCCGGTCAGCGCCACCAGCCGCAGCGGCGCCGGGCCCTGCGCGCGCCGCAGCGCCGCCGCCAGCGCGTAGCCATCCATGTCCGGCAAGCCGATGTCGAGGATCGCAACCGCCGGCGCGAATTGTCTGAACTGCGCCAGCGCCGCCTCCGCGCTGTGCAGCACGCGCACCTCGTGTCCCAGCTGTTCCAGCAACGCGGCGGCGGAAGTGGCGGCGTCGACGTTGTCGTCCACCAGCAGCACGCGCACCCCGGCGCAGGCGCCGCGCGGCACGTCCGGCGGCTCGGCCTCCGCCGCCTCGCTGAGCGGCAGCAGCACCTCGAAGCGGCTGCCCAGGCCGGGACCGGCGCTGTCGGCCGTGACCGTGCCGCCGTGCAGCTCGACGAGCTGGCGCACGATCGCCAGCCCCAGGCCCAGCCCGCCGGTGCGGCGCTCCAGCGTCTGCGGCGCCTGCATGAACGGCTCGAACACCCGCGCCAGCAGGTCGCGGCCCATGCCGATGCCGTTGTCGCTGACCACCAGGCGCGCCCGGCCGCCGTCGGCCGCCAGCGACACGCGCGTGTCGTCGCTGCCGAAGCGCACCGCGTTCGACAACAGATTGTTGAGCACCTGGGTCAGGCGGCTGTCGTCGCCGCGCACCCACAGCGCCGGCGGCGCCGACAGCATCACCGGTTGCGGCGAGGCCGCCACCGCGTGCCGCACGACGTCGGCGAAATTGACTTGTCTGGCGTCGATGCGCAACTTGCCCGAGGTGATGCGCGAGACGTCGAGCAAGTCATCGACCAGCCGCCGCAGGTGGTTGGTCTGGCGCCGCATCACCGCGCGCTCGCGCCGCGCGCCCGGCTCGTCGCGCATGTCCATCAGGTCGAGCGAGGTGACGATGGGACTGAGCGGATTGCGCAGTTCGTGGCCCAGCACCGCGAGGAACTCGTCCTTGGCACGGCCCGCCTCGCGCGCGCGCGTCAGCGCCTCCTGCTGGCTCTCCAACGCCCGCTTCAGCGAGTCCAGCAACAGCGCCCGCTCCCGTTCCTGCGCGGCGCGCTGGCGCTCGGCCTCCTCCAGCGCCGCGCCGATCAGCTGGAACTCGGCGATGCGCGACGGCACCACGGTGACCGGCGCGCCGGTGCCCAATGCCGCCGCGCCCGTTTGCAGCCCCTTGATCGTGGTGACGATGCGCGCCGACAGCAGGGAGGCGATGCCGATGCACGCGCCTAGCGAGGCCAGGATGCCGGCGCCGTAGACCGCCAGGCGCTGGTAGGCGGCGCTGCGCAATTGCGCCGCCGGCTGCCCCACCACCACCGTCCAGCCGTAATGCGACAAGGTGGTGTAGGCCGAGACCAGCGCCTCGCCCTCGAGCGTGGTGGCGGTGCCGACGTTTTCGGACTTGGCGCTGCCGATCAGTTGCACCAGCGACGCGCTCGGCACGCCGGCGACCGTGCCGTCGTGGTCGCGCGACCGCGCCACAAACTTGCCGGCGGCGTCGAGGATGGAAATGACCGAGCCCGCCGGCATGCTCTGGCGCTGGATCATCTGCACGACGCGGTCGGGGCGGATCACGGCGGTCAGGGTGTACAGCTCGCCGTCGTCGTCGATCACCGGGATGCGCACCGGGAAGGCGGCCCGCCCGCGGGGACCGCGCAGGATCTGGCCCACCACCGGCTGGCGCGTGGCCAGCACCCGTTTCAGGCTTTCGGGATCGACCACCCTGGGCGGCGCGGCGCCGCGCCCGGCCATGGTATTGAACAGCACCTTGCCCTTGTCGTCCGTCAGGATCATGCCCTGCCATTCGGCCTGGTTCTCCGCCAGCCCGTATGCGACATCGAAGAAGCCGTCGACGTCGCCGGCCATCAGCGCCGGCGCGCGCGCGGCGCTGGCCAGCATGGCGACCGAGGCGTCGAGCTCGGCGTCGACCGCGCTCGACAGCGCGCGCGCCAGGTCGAGCATCGATCTTTCCTGCTCCCGCTGTTGATACTGGCTGGCCGCGTGGATGCTCCACACGCCCAGCAAGGCCATGGGCAGCAGTCCGATCGCGGTCAGGATGATAAGCAGGTGCCGAAGCGACAAGGTTCGCCTGGTGAGAAAAGACATAGAAAGCGTGTTGGATGGATCGAACTTGCCAATCTACATCAAAGCAAACTGAACAGGGGCGCGGCGCGAAAAAAAACCCCGTGAAGGATTGCCACCTTGCAATCCGCCGCGCGCCGTCCTACTCGCGGAACGCGTCCATGATCGCGGTCGGCCTGCCGTTGTCGAAGGCGCCCATCGGATAACCTTTCCAATTGTAAGCCTGCGGTTCCCAATAGAACGCGCCGGCGCCCTTGCCGTGGTCGACCTGGCGCACCTTGGCGATCAGGTCGGCGATGATGGCCCGGCCCTCCGGATGATTCCACGGCGCGCCGACCTCGGCCAGCATCACCGGTTTGCCGTAGCGGGCCGCCAGGTCGTTCATATTGTGCAGGCAGGCCGCCGTCGCCGCCCGCCAGTCGACACCCTTGACGGTGGTCGGATAGGCCGACGCGCCGATCACGTCGAACTTGCCGCCATTGGCCAGCAAGCCGTCGAAGTTCCAGCGGAACTGGCGGTTGTCATGGCAGTTATCCACGTGCACGATCACCTGCGCGTCCGGGAACACTTGCTTCGTGGCATCGTAGCCGCTGGCGACGAAGCGCGCGTAGTTCTTCATATGGGTGCCGGCCGCGCCCTCCGGCCACAGCATGCCGTGCGTGGTTTCGTTGCCCACCTGCACCCATTCCGGCGTGATGCCGGCCTCGCGCAGCGCCGCCAGGGTGGCGCGGGTGTGGTCGCCCACGGCCTTGGCCAGTTGGTCGACGCTGTAACCCTTCCAGGCGGCCGGTTTGAACTGCTTGCCCGGATCGGCCCAGTTGTCGCTGTAGTGGAAGTCGATCATCAGCCGCATGCCGGCGGCCTTGGCGCGCCGCGCCTTGGCCAGCACGTCGGCCAGGCCGTTATAGCCGTCGGCCGGATCGACCCACACGCGCAGCCGCACCGCGTCCATCCCCTGTTCCTTGAGCGTGGCAAACAAGTCCTGGCGCTTGCCTTCGCGGTTGAGGAAGGGGCGGCCGGCCGCCTCCATCTCGGTGATCCAGCTGATATCGGCGCCTTTGGCGAAGCCGCCGTCGGCCGCGTGGACCGCCGGATGCTGCAACGCGGCCAGCAATATGCAAGCCGCCAGCGCCGTGGCGCGTCGTGTGATGGTTGTCATCAGTCGTGGAAGGCGTCGACGACCTTGCGTTTGCCCAGCATGAAGGCGTCGGCCACATGGCGCAGCGGCGCCACATCGACATCCGAGCTGGCGGTTTTGACCAGCTCGGCGAAGCGGCGGTACAAGGACGGGTACTCGGCTTCCTTCTCCAGCGGCTGCTCCTTGCCGGCTATCCACAGGCGCGCGCCGCCGTCGCTGAGCTTGACCTCGCCCTGCGCTGTGCCGACCACGATGTCCCAGCTCTGCTTGCCGGTCTGGCGCCAGTCGAACTCGGCGTGGACGGGCACGCCGGCGGCGTTCTTGAAGTGCAGCTCGGCGGCGATCGGCGCGTCGCGGTTTTCCGGGAATTCCAGCGTGGCGCCGGTGAGGAACACCAGCGACGGCAGGATCTCGGTGACGATCGACAAGGCGTTGATGCCCGGATCGAACACGCCCAGGCCGCCGGCCTGCCAGATCCAGTCCTGGTTCGGATGCCAGTGGCGCACATCCTCCTTCCAGGTCACCTGCATGTTAATAGGCGGGTGCGCGGCCAGGTAGGCCTTGGCCGGCTGCACCGCCGGCGCGTAGCGCGAGTGCCAGCTGGTGAACAGGGACACGCCGTTGGCGGCGGCCAGCGCCTCCAGGTCGGCCACTTCGGACAGGGTGGCGCCGGGCGGCTTTTCAAGGAACACGTGCTTGCCGGCGGTCAGCGCCACATGGGCGGCGGCATAGCGGTACTGCGGCGGCATGCACAGCGAGACCGCTTCGATCTCGGGCATGGCGGCCAGCATTTCCTCGATCGACTTGAATCCCGGAATGCCTTCAATGGTGTTGTTGCGGCTGGCCGAGGCGACCAGCGCGAAATCGGTGTTGGCCGTGATCGCCGGCACGTGCTGGTCATGGACGATCTTGCCCACGCCGACGATGGCAAGTTTGATTGGTGACGTAGCTGACATATATAAGCATCTTTCTGAAAAGTGAACCGCGGGCTGATTGCGTGCCGAGTGAGCTGCGACGCTATCCTAAAGCGAGCATGACGGTGCCGCCAATCATTTTTATCGTTGTAAATATACTCAAATGGCATGACGAATCGGCGGTCGATTGCTGCGGTGCAACAGAAAATGAGGCGTCCGTACAACTCGGCCTTAAATAAGTGAAAGGAAGTGTAAAAACGATAAGTGTGTGATTGAAATTGCAAATCAAAAGATGCTACTATCGGTCTCAGTTACACCCCACCCCTGATCCACCCCCTACCCTTCGCCGAGGATTAATATGAAATTAAAATCTGTTGTAGCAACTGCCGTACTTGCCGCAGCGTCGTTCAGCGCTTCGGCGACCGTCCACAACCTGGGCGTGCTCGACCCGTCCGGTTTCGACAGCCTGATCGGTTCGTCCGAGAAGTTCGGTGCCGGTGTCTCCATTAACGACACCTGGACCTTCGAGCTGCTGGCGCCGTCGGCCACATCGTTCGCGGCCGTCCAGACGTTCGCCGTGACCGCAGGCCAGATTCTGAATTTCTCGGCCGTACTGAACAGCACCAGCTTCGGTTCGCCGACGCCTGGCGCCGGTTCGCAAACCCTGAGCTGGACCGGTCCGCTGGCCGCCGGCATCTACAGCGTCAACATCACCGGCGTGACCGGTTTGGCGAATTCGACCTACGGTGCCACCGTTTCGGCCATCCCGAGCGCGGTGCCTGAGCCGGAAACCTACGCCATGATGCTCGGCGGCCTGGCCCTGATGGGCGCAGTCGCCCGCCGCAAAGCGAAGAAATAACCAGCGGAGGCTAACGCCCTTCGGTACCAAACCGGCGCGCCGGCCGGCCATCTTCCCCGATGGCCTGCCGGCGCGTTTTTCTTTGCGCTTTCTTTTTTTTAGGCGGCCTTGGTGCTTTTTTGCCGGCTATATGCTGCATAGCGAACATAAGCCCCGCGCCTATCACCTTACAATTTAGCAATAACGGAATCTTGTAAGGACACCCCCATGAAAAAGCTCTTGACGGCCTTCGGCGCGATCCACGCGCTGATCGCCTTCCTGTTCGCCGTCGCCGCGCTGTTCCTCATCGCCATCAGCGCGCGCATCGGCTGGGACGCCGCCACCGGCGAGATCGGCCTGGCCGCCGCCCAGGAGGTGATCGAGGCGATCGGCATCCTGGCCGCCGCCGTGGTGGCGCTGCAGATCGCCGAGACCATCATCGAAGAGGAAGTGGTGCGCGACGCCGACATCAGCGCGCCGACGCGGGTGCGGCGCTTCCTGTCGCGCTTTTTCGTGGTGGTGGTGGTGGCGCTGGCGATCGAGGGCCTGGTGGCCACCTTCCACGCGGTGCATGACGATCTCGCCGGCCTGGTGTACGTGGCGGCGCTGGTGGCCAGCGTCGGCGTGCTGCTGGCGGCCTGGGGCGTGTTCGTGCATCTGAACCGCTCGGCTGAGGAACTCGAGCCGGAAGCGATGGAAAAAGCCCAATCGGAAGACCACAAGGTGCAGGCCTGACCTTGCTGTTTTACCAGTACTACGATCTGGTGATATCTGCCATATCGAAAAAGGTATAGGACATTGTTATTTATTCATTGGCAAGATAAGGGGATTGGCTCTACCATATTCCTCCCGCTTGTTGGAAAGGAAAGATTATGGCAGCGCCTATTTCATCTGCTCGCACTATGGAGACGACCTCGTCTCCCGTTGTAAGCTATCGTGCGACGATGTCGCTGCTTGCAAGTCTGTTTTTTACGTGGGGCTTCATCACCGTCATTAACAATACGCTGCTGCCGCACCTGCGCAGCGTCTTTGACCTGAACTACACACAAACCACGATGATCGAGTCGGTCTGGTTCATCGCCTACTTCGTCGCCTCGATCCCGGCCGCGCGCCTGATCGAGCGCATCGGCTACAAGAAATCCATCGTCGTCGGCCTCGCCATCATGGCCGCCGGTTCGCTGATGATGATCCCGGCGGCGCGCCTGCCGTCGTATCCGGTCACCCTGTTCGCGCTGTTCGTGATCGCCTGCGGCATCGCCCTGCTGCAAGTGGCCGCCAATCCCTACGTCGCCGTCGTCGGTTCGCCGCAGACCGCCTCGTCGCGCCTGAACCTGGTGCAGGCGTTCAATTCGCTGGGCACCACGTTCGCGCCGCTGTTCGGCGGCTACCTGATCCTGGGCCGCTCCAACTCGGGCACGCTCGAAGCGGGCCAGGTGCTGACCCAGGCCGAGCGCCTGGCCGACGCCCAAGCGGTGCAACTGCCCTACCTGATCGTCGCCGGCGTGCTGATCGTGCTGGCCGTCATCATCGCCCGCTTCCCGCTGCCGGAAATGAAATCGTCCAGCACCAGCCGCGCCACCAAGGAACAGCGCGGCAAGCACTCGCTGTGGCGCCACCGCAATCTGGTGTTCGGCATTCCGGCCATCTTCATCTACCTGATCGCCGAGATCGGCGTGGCCAACCTGTTCATCAACTTCGTCTCGCAGCCTGAAATCGGCAACGTCAACCACGAAACCGCGTCGCACTACTTGTTCATCCTGTGGGGCGGCATGATGATCGGCCGCTTCGTCGGCGCCGCGCTGATGCGCACCGTGTCGGCCGAGACTGTGCTGGCCGGTGCCAGCATCGGCGCCGCCATCGTGATGCTGATCGCCACCTTCACCACCGGCCACATCGCCATGTGGGCGCTGATCTCGGTGGGCCTGTTCCACTCGGTGATGTTCCCGACCATCTTCACACTGGGCATCAAGGGCCTGGGCCCGATGACCGAGGAAGGCGCCGGCTTGCTTATCATGGCCATCGCCGGCGGCGCGCTGGTGGTGGTGCAGGGCTGGCTGGCCGACATCTACGGCCTGCAGATGTCCTTCCTGCTGACCGCGTTGTGCGAAGTCTATGTGCTGTTCTACGCGCTGTGGGGCTCCAAGGCCACCAACGCCTTCCCGGACGAGGAAGCGAGCCCGACCTGAAGTATGAATCCGCCGGCGGTCGCCTGACCGCCGGCGCCCCACGAGGCCGATGCCGACGCTTTCCCGCGTCCGCATCGGCCTTTTTCTTTTCTCAACATCCCCGCCATCGCACTTATTAGCAATATTTACAGGTTGCCAAAAAATAAGGAACATGCGATATTGGCTTTAATATAACAAAATCCCCCGACAAGCATTGCGGCGTACATGTTTCCGCAAACGTCCGGCCTGACCTCCCACGCTTAAAGAGCAACGTTGAAGCCGGCCCCATCCCCCCCCCAGTCCGTGCCATCCAGCAGCGAGCCGATCCCGGACACCGCGCGCTTCCTGCTTGGCGATTGGATTGTGGACGTGGCCGCGCACCGCATCGAACGCGGCGGCGACATCGTGCTGCTGGAGCCGCGTCCGATGGCGGTACTGGTAGAATTTTGCCGCCATGCCAACGAGGTGCTCACGGCCGACGCGCTGCTTGAGGCGTGCTGGCCCGACCACGCGCAGAGTGATAATCCGCTGCATAAAGTCATCGCGGGGCTCAGGCGCGCACTGGGCGACGACGCCAGCAAGCCACGCTACATTGAAACGATCCGCAAGCAGGGATACCGCGTCATCGCGCCGATCCGCGTATTGTCCGGCCAGGGACCGCGCGGTCTGGGCAACGCCTGGCGCGGGAGATCGCCGTTTCGTGGGCTGGAGCCGTTCGATACGGAGCATGCCAGCGTCTACTTCGGACGCGATGCGGCCGTCAAGCAGTTGCTCGCATGCGTGGATGCGCAGTGGGAACGCGGACATCCGCTGGTGGTTTTATTGGGCCCCAGCGGTTCCGGCAAGACATCGTTGGTGCGAGCGGGCCTGGTGCCGGCCATGTCCGCGGACGCGGCAACATCGGCCACCCGGCTGCGCGCCAGCGCCGTGGCGCTCGCCGACCTCGGCGCGCTCGACGAGACCGGGCCATGGCAAGCGCTGGCGGGTGCCTTGCTGGACTGGGAAATAGCCGGCACGCCTTTGCTGTCCGGCCACAGCATCGCATCGCTGTCCCAGGCATTGCTCGAGCGACCCGACGAACTGCCACGGCTGCTGGCGACCGGACTTGCGGCGCGCGCGCGAGGCGCCGCCGGGGTGCCGCTGCTGGTGCTCGACCGCCTCGAGGGCCTGTTCCAGATGGCCGCCGGCATCGACGTGCGGGCATTCCTCGACTGTGTCGAGCAGCTGGTGCACAGTCGACTGGTCATGGTGCTCGCGGTGTGCCGCAACGACTTCTATCCCAGCCTGGCCGGCCATCGCCTGCTCATGCACGACAAGGAGCACGGCGCCCACATGGACCTGGCGCCCCCCGATGCGGAGGCCATCAGCCAAATCATCCGCCTGCCGGCGCGCGCGGCCAATTTAACCTATGGCAGCGACGCGAACGGCTTGAATCGGCTGGACGACCGCCTGTGCGCCGAGGCCACGCAAGCGGGCGACGCTTTGCCGCTGCTGCAATACACGCTACAGGCGCTTTACCTCAAGCGGGAGCCTGGCAATGAACTGACATGGGCCGCCTACGAGGAACTCGGCGGGCTCGAAGGGGCGATCGGCGGCCGGGCGGAAGCGATCCTGGCGGGCTTGCCCGGCGCGCAGCAAGCCGCGCTGGCCCGACTGCTGCCGCGCCTGATGGCCTTGTCCGCCAAAGACGCCGCGCCCACGGGCCGCTCGGTGATCCAGGCCAGCCTGGCCGACGACAATGAGCGCGCGCTGGTAGACGCGCTGGTCGATGCGCGCCTGCTGGTGGCCGACCGGGTGGCGGGCGTGATTTGCTTCCGGGTGGCGCACGAGGCGCTGCTGCGCAAATGGCCCCGGGTCACCGCATGGGTGGCGCAGCACCGCGCGACGCTGGCGGCGCGCGATGAACTGGCGCCGTGGGTGCGGCGCTGGCTGGACGGCGCGCGCGCCAACGCGTTGTTGCTGCCGCGCGGAACGTTGCTGTGGCAGTCCGGCAGCGCCGCGTCCGGGGTCCCCCACCTGTTTAGCGCCGAGGAGCTGGACTTCGTGGCCCGTTCCCTCGCCCGGCTCAAATGGCAGGCGCGCCGACGTTGGGCCGCCGCCGCCGGGGTGCTCGCGCTGGCGGCGATCGCCGGCGTGGCGGCCGTGCGCAATGCCCAACTGGCACAAGCCGTGTCCGCGCGCGAGCTGCAAAGCCGCCGCCTGGCCACCTTCATGCTCGGCAAATTGGCCGACCAATTACGCCCGGTCGGCAAGCTCGATTTGCTCGAAAGCATAGGCGAACAGGGCTTTCAGTTGCTGAATCCCACCGATGCGCGCGACGAGTCCGCCGCCGACACCTTGCAACGGGCCAAGGCGCTGGTGGTGATAGGCGAAGTCAACAGCACCCGCGGCAAGAACCATCTCAACATCGCGACCGCCGCCCTGGTGCGCGCCTACGACCTGCTGGTGTCCATCGACCAGGTCCCGGACGGCGATAGCGGGGAATACTACAAGACGTTGGGAGCCAGCGCGTTTTGGCTCGGTCAAATCGCCTATGACGCCAGCCGCCTGGACGAGGCCAGCAAGCAGATGGAGCGCTATCGGGCCGCCAGCGAACGATGGCTGGCCGCGGCGCCGGCGGACCCGCAGGCCCGCGCCGAACTTGGCTATGCGCTTGGCAGCCTCAGTTCCATCGCCATGAAGCGCGGCCGCTGGGATGAGGCACGGCGCGGCTTCGAGGCGTCGCTCGCCCTCAAGTCGGCGGTGCTGGCCGGCCACCCGGATGATGTCGAAGCGCGCGACGCGGTCGCTAGCGCGCATACCTGGCTGGGGCAATTGGCCCATATCCAGGGCCAGCCGGTGCGGGCGCTGGCGTTGTACGACGCGGCGCGCGCCGTGCAGCTGCAACTGACGACGGCCCGGCCCAGCGAGTCGGTGCGGCTGCGCGACCTCGGCGTGCTGGAAACACGGCGCGCCGAGGCGCTCCTGGCATTGGGACACGGCGCCGGCGCGCTACAAGCCCGGCAGGGCGCGGTGGCCTGGCTCGACAGGGCCCTAGTGAACGGCGCCGGCAACCTGTTTTGGCAAGCCGAACGCTTGCATGCGGAAAGCGCCCTTTTGCTTGCCATGGTCGATGGCGGTGTTTCCATCGTTCCCGCCTTGCCGTTGCTGCGTCGCCGGTTGGCCGCCCAAGCCAATGTCGAGCGCGCCAATCCGCAATTGTGGCAGCAAACCGTGGTTCAAGCCACGTTGGCCGACGCCGAACTGGCCGCCGCCAAGCGTGACTGGCCGGCCGCGCGCAACAGCGCCTACGCGGCGGCGCAAGGACTACGGGCCCTGATGGCGAACCACCCCTACCTATGGCAGGGACGGGAACTACAGGCTCGCGCGGGATTGCTGCTGATACGCGCGCATGCCGGCGCGCCGGCGGCGCACTGCGCAACCACACGCCTGACCCTGCAACCGGCGATCGACTCCGGCCAGGCGGGTTTCGTGCTGGAAGCGTGGCTGACGGCGCGCGCCTGCGCCGGAGCCGGCGCCGTCGCTGGGAACGAGTTGCAAAAACTAAGCGCCGGAGGCTATCGCCCCCGGTCGACCGAGTTTCTAACGCAGTTCAAACGAGGAGCCACACCATGACGAGCCAAGTAGCCGCGCCCACCCCCATGCAAAAAAAGATTGCAACCTTTTATGTGGTTCCCGTCGTCCCGAACCCTACCGACACGGAAACCGTTTTGTATTACCAGGATGGACAACACAACGAGCCGCTGTGGGTGCCGGCGAATCCGAAAGACTTGAACGCCAGGGCTCAGCGTTGCGATGCGAACAAAGTCAAGCTGATCCAGCTATCGCAGCAGGAGACCCGCCGTGGTACGGGCCTGCCACCCGCAAAGCTCGACGCCACCGTCAGGCTGTACGCCGGAGTGGCGAAGACCTTGGACGCGTGGGATGAGTTAAAGAGCGTCTACGCCGCCGAAACGGACGGGTCTTTGATCATTGACGTGGCAGCCAATTCGACACGCGGCCTGATCCTGGTGTTCACCCAAACGCAAACAGCGGTAAACGGTGGAACGCCGCCTTATCCCGTCGCGCGCTTGATCGCCAGTACCGATCCGGAGATTAAAAACAGTACCGGCGGCAATATCCCAGATTAACGTGACGCCTGCCTGGCAAGGCATAACCCGACCGGGGCCGCCGTGGGGCGCCCCGGCGTGCGGACAGCTCCGATAAAAATGTTTAGAAACAATAACTTGGCACGGTAAGGTAATCGTAAGGTCGTATTCCTCCAAATAATTCAATCTCCGAAACAGTTCACCGGCAACCGGCCAAATCCGCAGCGACGCTGGCCGGCCCGGCCATGTGACCACCGTCGTCAAGGAGAAACCATGATCGTTCCAGCCAATATCGAATTGCGCAACGTGCTCGACGCATTCAACGCCGTTCCCGACATTGCCACGCGCAACTACTACGCCTGCCCCACTGCGCCCACCAAGCCTGCCGGCACGCTGTGTTCCCATTTCAAGGGGATCGCTGCGTTCGCCGACAAACTCATTTTCACCCACACCGATGTCGATGACGGCGCGGCATCGGGAAAATACCTCATCGCGGACAAACTGGGCGCAGGCGGCCAGGGCGTTGTCGACGCCACCTATGACACCCAGGAACAAAACTGGTGCCATCCCTGCTCGTCCCAGGCTTGCGGCAGCTTCATGGCGATGGGCATCCAGGCAAGCGAGACGAGCGGCGATGACTCCGTCATCCAGATTTGCGATCTGCGTCCTACCCTGGGTAACGAGCCGATGGTTGTCCTGGGCAGGATCGCCCACAAAGGAGGGGTCAACGGCGTCGGCATGACCAAGGAAGCCGGACCGGGCGGGCGCTATCTCGTCGCCGGCGTCAACGGACATGAACTGACCCTGTACCGTTCCACCAGCGACTCCCTGCAGCCATCGCAAATCGGCTTCGAGCCGGTCTACCACACCAAGGAATTTGCCGAATCCGGCGCCGGCCTGGCGCTGGTGACCCAGACCGACGGCCGCATCTTCATGTTCACCCTGAATGCCAACGACGACGGCAGCAACAATGTCATGTGCTTGTATCACATCGACCTGGCCGCCCGGGAACCGTTGAGCAAACTACCCGGCGAGCGGAAAATGGCCGTGCCGGGCGTGAGCCAGACCCTGACCGACTTGCTGAGCTATATGCTCAACAATCAGCAAGCACCGCTGGCCCACGCCCTCATCCTCTTGCTGTGGTCGGTCGCCGAACCCTATATGAACAGCAGCTTTCGCTGGGGAAAGGGTTTGGCCATCACCTCGTCCGACTCGGTCACCGTGTATGCCTCCGACCGCAACGTCTTCAGCCTGTCGCAGATCGCGCCCTCGCGCCAGGATTTCTCGCTCGTGGTATGGGGGGCTCCCGATGCCCAGGCGACACCCACCCTGCCATGAGTGCTCATGAACCGGCCCGCAAGGGCCACGCGCCGACCGGCGCACACGTGCAACACCACCCGTACCACCAACTGGAGAAACACTATGAACAAGCCTGAGAACCTTCCGCAACGCGCCGCCAACACAGCCATCGTATTTTCCAATCCGACCGCCATTCCCGGTCAGTTCGGCTCGATTCCCGCCTTGGCCCCCGCCCCGCAAGGCGGCTTTTGCATGGCCTACAGCGACGCTAACAACTCCCAGATCTGGACCACCCTGTCGCTCGACTGCGTGACATGGCAGCCAGTCACCGAAATCGGCCAGCAGACGTCGGTGCCGGCACTGGCATTGTTCCACGACTTGCTGTATATGCTCTACACCGGCTCGGACAGCTCCCAGATTTATTCGACCACTTCTGCGGACGGGATCACCTGGAGCACGGCCGTCGAGATCGGACAGCAAACGTCCATCCCCGCGCTGGCCGCGTTCGGGGATTATCTGTGCATGGTGTACTCCGATTCCAACAGCTCCCAGCTCTGGGCCACCCGGACCAGCGACGGCGCCAACTGGTCGCAAGCCGTCCAAATCGCCGGCCAGTATTCCTCGGTGCCGGCGCTCGCCGCCATGGGCGATTATCTGTACATGGTCTACACAAGCAACAACAGTTCGCAGCTGTACTGCACGCGATCGCTCGATGGCCTGAACTGGGATCCCGCCCAGCAAATCCAGGACCAGCAGACCTCAATCCCGGCACTGGCCGCGTTTGAAGGGTTGCTGTATCTGGTGTACTCCGACGCCAACAACTCCCAGCTGTGGGTCAGCACCTCCGGCGACGGCGTCAACTGGAGTGCCGCCCAGCAAATAGCGGGGCAAAATACCTCGGTGCCGGCGCTGGCTGTCGCGGAAACGCGATTGGAGATGGTCTATAGCGGCGCCAACAGTTCGCAGCTGTATTCGAGCTACCTGATCACCGACGCCGACTAAACATCCCATCCAGGGAACATGCCGCGCAAGGGTTTCCAAGTGGGAAGCGGCCGCATGACACTGCCACGCGGCCGACTTGTCGTTGGCGTCCGGCGCGGGGCCTTCCGCCGTCCCTCATTTTTCCAGCACATAGCGTCCCGGCGCCGGCTCCAGCGGCTCCCGCGCCACGGGCGGCGCCACCAGCGCGCCGCTCGACCGGGCCGCCAGCCAGCGCTGCCAGTGCGGCCACCACGATCCCTCCACCAGGTCGGCCTGCTCGCGCCACGCGTCGGGGGCGCGGTAACCGTCGGCCCCGCGCAACGGCGGCTGCACCCGGTAGGCGCGGCGCGGATGCCCCGGCTCGGACACGATGCCGGCGTTGTGCCCGCCCGAGGCCAGCACGAAGTCGATGGGCGCGTCGCACAGCAGGTGGATCTTGTACACCGAGCGCCACGGCGAGACGTGGTCGCGTTCGGTCGCCAACGCGTAGACCGGCACCGTCACGTCGTCGAGCACCACCGGCCTGCCGTCGACATGGTAGCGCCCCTCGGCCAGGTCGTTGCGCAGGAACAACTGGTGCAGGTACTCGCTGTGCATGCGGAACGGCAGGCGGGTGCTGTCGGCGTTCCACGCCATCAAATCGTTCGGCGCGGTGCGCGTGCCCAGCAGATACTCGCGCATCATGCGCGACCAGACCAGGTCGCGCGCGTGCAGCAGCTGGAACGACGCCGCCATCTGCTCGTCGTCCAGATAGCCCTGGTCCCACATCAGCGCGTCGAGGAAGGCCAGCTCGCTGTCGTCGATGAACAGTCCCAGCTCGCCCGGCTCGCTGAAATCGGTCTGCGCCGCCAGCAAGGTCAGCGACGCCAGGTCCTCCTTCCGGCCGTGGTCGCCGTTCGCCATCGCCGCGGCGCCGATCGCCAGCAGCGTGCCGCCGAGGCAGTAGCCGACGCCATGCGCCGGCGCCCCGGCGCAGCGCCGCCGCACCTCGTCGAGCGCGGCGAACAGTCCCTGGCGCAGGTAGTCGTGCATGCCCAGCGCGCGGTCGTCCGGCCCGGGATTGCGCCACGAGATCATGAACACCGTATGGCCCTGCCCCACCAGGTAGCGCACCATCGAGTTACGCGGCGACAGGTCCAGGATGTAGTACTTCATGATCCACGACGGCACCACCAGCACCGGCTCGCGGTACACGGTCGCGGTCTGCGGCGCGTACTGGATCAGCTCGATCAGCTCGTTGCGGTACACCACGTCGCCGGGCGTGACCGCCACGTCCACGCCCGGCCGGTATTGCGGGCCGGGCGGTTCGGGCACCGCCATCCACGGCGGCGCCAGGTGCCGGCACAGGTCCTTGCGCCAGTTGAGCGCGCCGTCGGCCAGGCTGCGGCCGCCGCTGGCGAGCGCGGCGCGCTGCACCTCCGGATTGGTGGCGACGAAATTGGAGGGCGACCACATGTCGAGCAACTGGCGCGCGGTGAAGCGCACCACGTCGGCATGGTGCGGCGAGACGCCGCGCACTCCAGTGGTGGCGTCGCGCCAGAAACGCTGGCAGCGCAGGAAGCCCTGCACGTACAGGTCGAACGGCCACTGCCGCCACGGCGGCTGGACGAAGCGGCGGTCGTCGGGATCGGCCTCGACGGGCGGGGCGAACGGCGAGAACGCGGCCAGCCACTGCGCCCCCAGCTCGGCGCACTTGCCGGGGGCGCTGGCCAGGTGCATCCACCAGTCCTGGAACGCCAGGGCCAGCGCGATCGGCGACACGCCGCCGGTGGTGCGCGCCAGCTGCGCCTGCACGAACAGATCGAACTCGTTGCCCAGTTCGGGCGCGGGCGGCTCGTGCACCACCTCGGACGCCGGTTTGACACGCATCGGCAAAATATTCACACACGCCTCCATGGCTTGACGGTCCATTATGACGAAGCACCGTCGGTCGCGGGATTGATCCAGATCAAAGTCGAACCGGTGTCCGCTCGTAGACTGCACCGCATCGGGGTCCGCGCCCCGGCGCCGGACACCCTGCTATGACTGACACCGACAACACCGAAGAGTTCATCGAAAACGTCACCTTCGACGAACTGCGCGTCGGGCAAAGCGCGCGCCTGAGCCGCACCTTGTCGCCGGAGGACATCGCCGCGTTCGCCGCCGTCTCCGGCGACGTCAATCCCGCCCACGTCGACGCCGAGTACGCGCACGGCACGCTATTCAAGGGCGTCGTCGCGCATGGCATGTGGGGCGCGGCGCTGATCTCGCGCCTGCTCGGCACGCGCCTGCCCGGCCCCGGCACGATCTACCTGGCGCAGACGCTGCAATTCCTCAAACCGGTGCGCATCGGCGACGAGTTGCGCGTGACGGCCACGGTCGGCGCCAAGGAGCAAACAAAAAAGCACGTGACGCTCGACTGCGACATCAGGAACCAGACCGGCACGGTGGTGCTGACCGGCGTGGCCACGGTGATCGCCCCGACCGAGAAAGTGCGGCGCCCGCGCGCGCAGCTGCCGCCGTTTTGCCTGGCGCCGGCCGCCGATCCGTACGCCACGCTGCGCCAGCTGGCCCGGTCGCTGGCGCCAGTGCGCTGCGCGGTGATCCATCCATGCGACCTCGTGTCGCTGCGCGGCGCGCTGGAGGCGGCCAGCCAGGGATGGATGGTGCCGCTGCTGGTGGGGCCGGCGCCGCGCCTGCGCGCGCTGGCGGCCGGCGACGGACTGTCGCTGGACGATGCGGAAGTCATCGACGAAGCGCACAGCCACGCGGCGGCCGCGCGCGGCGCCGCCCTGGCCGCCGGCGGCGCGGTGGAAATGCTGATGAAAGGCAGCCTTCATACGGAGGAACTGATCGACGCGGTACTGGCCGAGCCGGCGCTGCGCACCAAGCGCCGCCTGTCGCACGTGTTCCGGCTGGAGGTACCGACCTACGGCAAGGCGCTGCTGGTGTCCGACGGCATGCTGCACATCCAGCCACGGTTGGCCGACAAGGTCGACATCGTGCAAAACGCCATCGCCCTCGCCCACGCGCTGGGCAACGCGTGCCCGAAGGTGGCGCTGTTATCGGCGGTGGAAACCGTCAACCCCAGGATCGGCTCGACCATCGACGCCGCCGCGCTGTGCAAGATGGCCGATCGCGGCCAGATAGCAGGCGCGTTGCTGGACGGTCCGCTCGGCTTCGACAACGCCGTCTCGCCCGCCGCCGCGCGCGCCGACGGCATCGTCTCGGCGGTCGCCGGCCAGGCCGACATCCTGATCGCGCCCGATCTGGAAAGCGGCGACCTGCTGGCCAAGCAGCTCAAGTACATGGCCGGCGCGGCCTGCTGCGGCGTGGTGTTGGGCGCGGCCGTGCCGATCGCGCTGACCGGCCGCGCCGACCCGGCCCCGGCGCGCGCCGCCTCGGCCGCGCTGGCGCTGGTGCTGGCGCACCGCTATCGCGAACAGCGGCCATGAACGCGAAAATGATACGCCTGCCTGTTTCGGGCTTCGCAAGTGCATTCCACCCTTGATGCGATAATGCGCCGGTACGGTTTGGAGGCTAAGAAATGACTGACAAGTTTATGCAGTTCATTCAAGAGCAAACGGCTGTTGCCAGCGATGAGACGGCAGGAGCGATGTCGATTGAACAGGACAAGCGGCGCTGGCTCTCGAAGTTAGATGAGCTAAAAAAGCTGGTCAATGACTGGCTGAACGCCTATGTGGAAAAGGGGATCAAGACATCGACCAGAATGGTCCCGTTAACCGAAGAGCAAACTGGCACATACCAGGCACCCCAGATCGAAATCACCGTCGGGCAAGCTGTTGTGAAGCTCAAACCGATAGGCACGTTCTTGATTGGCGCATGGGGACGCGTCGACATGGAAGGCCCCCGGGGAGTTTGTCGCTTGATCCTGGTTCCCAAAAGGGCAAAGAACCCACTCTTTGCATTTGATGAAAAACCAATACCAGAGCAAGTTGCGATGCCTGATCTGGTGTGGAAAATTATGCCGGCCCCGCCGGCACTGGCGTACATTGAACTGACGCGCGAGATGTTTTTGGACATGTTGATGAAGGTCGTGCGGGGTGAGTAAACTCAGCCTGTCCGATCAGGCACTGACCCTACCCGATGTTGCGCGACATTACTCGGTAGTGACGACGGCGACATATGATTTTTTTTCCAATCCTGACCCCACAGTGCTCACCGCCCACCCGAGTCTTGCAGGATATGTCGGATTGTCCGTGGACGTGGTGCGCTCGAGTGTATTGACTGAGATCGACCACAACAGCGCCCTCTCAGCCCTCGCCTGTGTGGAAGCCGCCGTACGTACCGACTACTTGAGACGAGTCCATAACAAAGAGAAGGGCAAGATTTCGCGAGCTCTGCGCGCAATATACCAGGTGAAGGAAGAGCGGGCGAGATTGGACGACGATCTATTGCTCTGCTGGCGTGACAATTCAAATGTGTCGAAGCTCTTGGTGGGCGAGTTGATCGGTGCGTTTAACTATCGGAATTGGCTCGCCCATGGTCGTTACTGGACACCAAAATTTGGTCGTCGATACGATTTTTCCACTGTTTATCCTATCGCCGACGCGTTCCTGACATCCATCGCTTAGATGTGTGTCGGCACCGCCCCCGTTTGTTCCGAACCCTTTGCCCAACAGAACATTCGCAAAGGCGGTATTGGGATACAGTAGTCGCATTTCTGACCCCGGGGGCAACATGGCCAAATCCACTATTGCGCCACGTGCGGGGGCCGCCGCGACACCCATCGTCGTGATCGGCGCCTCGGCGGGCGGCGGGGACGCGATCAGCGCCCTGCTGGCCCAGCTGAGCCCGGATTTCCCGGCACCCATCCTGATCGTCCAGCACATGGCGGCCACCGCGTCGACGGCGGCGCAGATCCGTCTGCTGAGCCGCAACAGCACCCTGCCGTGCAAGGCCGGCGAGGACGGCGAGATGCCCCTGCCCGGCCATGTCTACCTGCCCACGCCGGATCACCACCTGATGCTGGCGGGCGAAACGATGCGCGTGACCAAAGGCGCGCGCGAGAACCGCGCCCGGCCGGCCATCGACGCATTGTTCCGCTCGGCGGCGGTCTCGCACGGCAACCGGGTGATCGCGGTGATCCTGAGCGGTTATCTGGACGACGGCACCTCCGGCATGGAGGCCGTCCATCGCTGCGGCGGACTGTGCGTGGTCCAGGACCCGGCGGACGCGAGCTATCCCGACATGCCGCAGAACGTCATCAACAATGCCTGGGTGGATAAATGCGTCGCGCTGGCGGACATGGGACCGCTGCTACTCAAGCTGGCGGGCCGCAAGCGCGGCAAGCGCAAGGCGGTGCCGGCGGACGTCGCGATCGAATCGAAGATCGCCGAACGGGTGCTCAGCGACCTCGAATCGGTCGACGCGCTCGGCACCCTGGTGCCGTTCAATTGCCCCGGCTGCGGCGGCGTGCTGTGGGAGGTCGGCAAGGCGGGCCAACTGCGCTATCGCTGCCACACCGGCCACGCCTACACGGCCGGCGAGCTGCTGGCCGACCAGACGCAGAAAATGGAGGAGACGCTGTGGGTGGCGCTGCGCATGTTCGAGGAAAACCGCAACCTGCTGGTGAAAATGCGCAGCGAGGGCATAGGCAACCCCGCCTACGGCGAACGTATCGACCAATCGGCGATCCACATCGGCCGGATCCGCGCCATGCTGAACGGCGATACGTCCGATCCGGACGCGCAGGTTAAGAAGAAACCGCGCGTCACAAGGAAGTGAAGCGGATCGCGACCGCACGCCAGCGGTCGCGATCAGTACATGGCGATTACAAGCGACCGCGCAGCGCTCCGGCTTCGGCGCTAATGCCCCCCTTGGCGCCCTTCACGCGCACCAGCACGCTGGCGATGCCGGCTTCAGTCGTCGCCATGCTCGGACCGACGATCTCGTAGCCATCACCGGCGGCGAAGGTCACCGTCTTGCCGCTCTCCGGCACCACGGTGCCGTTGGCGTCGAGCAGTCTGGCGCGGATGAACACCAGGTCGCCATCGGTCGACTTCACGGACAGGTCGTCCACCGCGACGCCCAGCTTGACCGGTTCGGCCGGCGTTTGCACGACATGCTCGGCCACCTTGCGGCCCTTGAGATAAGCCACCGCCTTGAGCGTGCCCGCCTGGAACCGGCCGGCGTCGAACTCCAGCGGCGGATGCGCCAGGTTCGGATGCGTCGTCGACGGGCCGCTCTTGACCTTGCCCAAGCTCTTACCGTTCAAGAACAGTTCGACCTCGTCGGTGTTGCTGAACACGCGCACCCGCGGCAGCGAGTCCTTGGTCCAGTGGCTGGCGATGAAGACCATCGGCCCACCGCCCCACTTCGCCGATGTCTCCGATGCGTCGCGCTGCGAGCGGAAGAACTCGGCCGAGAACTTCGGCAAGCGGTCGATGCTCATCACGCCGGACGACTCCAGGTCGGGCGCGTAGCCGCGGCCATAGTCGAACATCACCCAATAGCCATCGGCCACCGCGCCGGTCTTGAAGTTGTCGTCGTGCGACTCGGCCAGGTTCTTCGCCTGCTGCAGCAAACGGGTCTCGCCATCGGTCAGCAACTGACGGCTGCTGCGGTCGGCCTCTTTCAAGTCGCCCCACGCCGTCTGATTGAAACCGGCGTTCATCGCGTAGTATTCCCAGTCGCCGTATTCGGAGACGATCAGCGCCTTGTTCGGCAGCGGCTTTTTGTCGTCCAGACGGTGCTGGCGCGCCTGCAGATACACGTCGTAAGTCTGCGGTACCCAACCGGCGGAATACGCCTGGTCGCCCGGATATTCCTGGTGCACGGTCTTGTGCAGCTTCTCGATCAGCTGATCGGGCATCTGCGTCTCGTTCAGCGAGCATTCCCACGCCAGCACGCTCGGATGATTGCGGTCGCGGCGCACCATGTCGCTACAGGTTTTCAGCACCTGCGCGGAGAACGCCGGATCTGGATTGAAGTACTGCCAGCCCGGGATACCCGGCAACACCATCAGGCCCAGTTCATCGGCGGCGGCCATGAAGGCCGGCGAATGCGGATAGTGCGACAGGCGCACGTAATCGAAGCCGGCGCGCTTGATCAGCAGCGCGTCGCGGTAGTCGGCTTGCGGCGACAGCGCGTAGCCGACATACGGATATTCCTGGTGGCGGTTGACGCCGCGCAGGAAGGTCTGTTCGCCGTTGATCAGCAACTTGCCCTTTTCCAGCGCGATGCGGCGGATGCCGGCGCGGGTCGTGACCACATCCTGCCGGCCCTTGCTCGATACGGTGGTATGGATCGCGTACAGGTTCGGCGACTTGGGCGACCACAATTGCGGGCGGTCGACCTTGAGGTCGCGGGTGACATGGCGGCACTCGCCGGCGGCCAGCTCGATGTTCTCGGCGCCGTCGGCGACGCGGGCGCTCTTAAACAGCAGGCGCTGGCTCAGCTGCGCGGAACGCGCTTCGCCGGCCGTGTTGCACACCTCGGCCTTGACGCGGACGATGGCGGACTTTTTATCGGCCTGCGGATAGGTGACGAAAACACCGCCGCCCGCCTCGGTGTTGGACAGCATCTCGTCACTGATATGCACGGCCGGCTTGATGCTCAGCGTGACGTCGCGGTAGATGCCGCCGTACTGGATGTAATCCAGGTCCTTCAGCGGTTTCGGGCCGGTGATGGCGTTGTCTTCGTTGTTGATGCGCACCACCAGCTCGTTGCCGCCGCCGGCCTTCAGGTGCGGCGTGATGTCGTACGAGAACGGCAGATAGCCGCCCAGGTGCGTGCCCAAATGCTTGCCGTTGACCCAGACGTCGGCCACGTTCATCGCGCCCTCGAAGCGCAGCACCGCCTGTTCGCCCGGAGCGACCTTGGCGTCGAAGGTTTTTTTATAGTAGGCGCTGCCCTGCCAGGAATTGACCGGCACTTTCGCTTCGAGGCGGGCCGTGTGCGGCAGATCGACCTTGGTCCACGCGCCCGGCGCGACCTTATCGACCGTATCGGCGGCCTTGGCGTCGTCACGGTAGAAGTCCCACGACTGATTGAGGCTGGTGGTGGCGGCACTGGCCGCCGAGCTGACCGCCAGTGCCAGCAAACCGATGGTCGGGAAGCCCCGCGCCTGCTTTTGTAGCCTCGAAATAAAACTGCTCATAGTGCGTGGAACTCCCAAAAAAATACCGGATCGAAGGAAGGAACAGGCGGCAGCCCACGCATGGTAGCGGCCGCCAGTTATCACGGCGCAGTATATCCAGTATTGTTTTGACACGCAGCCGAAAGCCGGTCCGTATACAAATTATTCATGGGTCGAGATAACTTTGATATACGGCATCACCGATCGACAATAATGCAAGCCGGGCGGGCTCCCCGCTTAGAAGTTGTACAGGTAGCCGAAGCGTACGCTGCTCTCGCTCGATTTCTCCACCAGCGGGCTGTCCTTGATGGAGCTGCCCAGCGCCGTCGCGCTGACGTCGACGAACACGTTGTGGCGCGGCGTGACGGCGTAACCGAAGCGCACGCCGACTTCGGCGTTGGTGGTGGACTCGCCGACGTAGCGCGCACGGCCCGCGCGGACCTCGGTCGCCTTCACGCCGTAGTAGTAATCGACGTATTTGTCGTCGTGCCAGTTGGCGGCCACGCGCGGCGTTACCGTCAAGGCGCCGGCCTTGAAATTGCGGCTCAGTTCCAGCTTGACGCGCTTGCCCTCGGCGTCGCCGGTGGCGGTGAGCGCTTCGACCGAGGCGTTGACGATGCTGTTGCGCCAGATCGCCGCGCCGCCCACCCACAGGCCGCCCTTGCGTTCGTCCATGCCGTTCAGGTATGGGGAATCCTTGGCTTCGTAACCGTCACCGGAGTACTTGGCGCGCAGGCGGAACGAGATCGGGCCGGCCGATGGCAGCTTGGCGTCGAGCGTGGTGCCGAAGAAGCTGATGTAGCGGTTCTCGTACATGATCAGCGGCAGTCCCTGGACCTTATTGTCGAAGTCGCGGTAGGCGCTGGCGGTGTAGCCGGCGGCAAGGCCGAGTCCCCAATGGGATGGTTCGGGGGAGGCTTCCTTGGCCGCCAGTTCCGGGGCGAGGACCTGGGCTTGCGCGGCGCCGGACAGCAACAGTGCCAGTAAGGGGAATGCGAGGCAGGATTTTTTCATGCTGTAATTCTCTTTCAGGTTGATAACGCCAAAGAAAAATAAAATTGGCATTGGGGTTCACGCGGCGGGGGCAGTGACGGCTGATCGGCCGGATCGGGCCGGCTGTCATATGGTTTCATTGAGGGTGCTTCAGCAATAATCGAGGAATGGCGCAGCCATTGGCCCGGCAAGGCGACGCCAGGATCGAAGCGCGGCAAGCGCTCTGCGCGACATGCGAAAAGCGGCAGCTGCCCGGGCGCGTGCGGTGACTGCGTGGCGCAGCCCGGGAACATAGCGCCGGTCGATATGATCCACGGACCTGGCCCCAGCCGGCCGCCGCTCCTGCGTTTAAACACTGACCATCTCCTATTCGTTCCCGAGACGCTCCAGACCTTGGTGGTGTGGAGACGTCGACGAAACGAATAGTGCCCGGACGTTATTAAGAAGTTTTTAGGGTTATCGTGGCGCCAGGGCGACGCCCCAGATGCCGCCGTCCGTGGAGGCTGCTATCCTGCGGATGTCGATATCATTTTAGAAAGCTTGATATGTTAAAACGCCTGTCCGAGATGTTTTCCCGCAAACCTCAAATCGACCCGGCCGACGACTCCGAACCCGACGCGCAGCTGATCGAGCAGGCGGCCGCCCACAAGGAAGCGATGGAGCAATTCATGCGGCTGGTGACGCGCCAACTTGGCGACGAGGAAAGCGAGCGCCTGACCAACAATGTGTTGGCGCAGTTCGACGGCAGCGAGGTGAACGAGGGCTGGTTCGCCCTCACGAACTTCCTATGCGAAGGCTTGCTGGGCGAAGAAGGTCAGGAACACGGCAAGTGGCTGATGATCCAGGTCGACTGGAAAGCCAGCGAAGAGATCGACTGGCAGGTCAACGAAATGCTGGAGACACGCGGCATCGACGACCAATGGGAATGGGATTCGGGCGGCCGCACCGTCATGGACGGCCTGAAGGTACTGTCGGACTGGCTGCCCCGGCACGCGCTGTCGCTGCTGAGCGTCGACTTCGGCCAGGACGCCTACCACATGCTAATCGTGGACAACGAGATCGCGGCGCGGGTCATCGAAACCGGCCAACGCGCTGGCGTGGACGTGCGCTCGTTCCAGGACTTCGCGGTGTCCCAAGGCGAGGGCTAGCCCGCCCGGGGGTTCGGCCTACCAGTCCATTTTTGCCCTTATCACCGCCGTCAGCAGCGCGGCGTTGGCGCGGTGCTGCGGGATGCGCGGATGCCCGTTGAAGCCGGTGTAGGGCAGCACCACGGTATCGATGCGGGCGTCCTTGTTCTCGTCGCGCATCTGATCGACGGCGGTGCGCACATAACCCGGCCACTTGGAGCCGGGCCTGACGGCATCCATGCTGCCCAGCGCGCAGATGAGATAGGCCTTGGGATACTTGGCGCGGATCGTCTCGACGAATTTCCGGTAGGCCGCCACCCGCTGGGCGTCGTCGGGCATCGGCGACAGGCGCTTCTCGCGGTCGATCAGCCAGCTGTCGTTCTGGAACAGGTTGATGACGACGACGTCGGGTGTCCACTGCTTGAAGTCCCACACGGTGTCATTATTGCCGACCGCGTTCAACTGGTCGTAGAAATCCGGCATCGTGAACGGGAACCAGCTGATCATCACGCCGATGCCGCTTTGCGAAATCAGATGCAGCTCGGCGTCCAGCGCGCGCGCCGTGATGGACGCGTAGGACATGAAGCTGTTCTTGTCCTTGACCAGGTGGTCGGGACCGTCGGCGGGCGACTCGTTGCCCATGCCGCTGGAGATGGAGTCGCCGAAGAACTCGATGCGCCGCTGTTTGCGCGGCGGTGGCGCCAGCAATTCGCCGCCGTCGGCCAGTTCCAGCCCGCGGAAGACGGTGGCGCCCTCCTCGCCCTCCGAGCGCTTGGTGATCAGAAAGCTGTGACTGCCCGGGGCGAGCTGGCCGGCGACGGGATAGGTCTTGCCGCCCTTCTCCGCCTGCACCAGCACCGGCCGCGCCAAGTCGCCGTCGATGTAGACGTCGAAAAAGTTCTTGCCGAACTGGTCGTCGAGTTTGATGGCCAGCGTGGTGCCGGTGAAATTTCCCCCAATGCTGGTGCCCGGCCAGGACATCTCCGGCGCGGCCGCGTTGCGCTGGTCGACCCGCCCCGTGTACTGCAAGTTGGCGTTGTCGGCGCCGACCGTGACCGCCGACCAGGCAGAACCGGACAGCGTCAAAGCGACGCAGGCGCCGATGAGGGCGAGCTTGTTACGGAATATTTCAAATGCCATGTTTACATCCTCCTGCGGCTATTGTCCGAGCGCAAGGAGGACCCGGCAATTGCGTTAATCACCAATGACGGCAATGAAATTCCCAATCGATTCGACAGCGTTGCCCGTTATGACTGATCAGCCGGCCTCCGCGCACGCCGATCCGGCCAGTGGCGCGCGATACCGGCCCCTTGCGCCACATCCTATTAAACCTGTCCAGATCGCAACGTCCTCATTATCGACAAAGTTTTTTAAATACGCCGCACCACCCATTAAAATGATCACAATGTTGATCGAATTAAGTCGGCATCCTCGATAAGTTTCACAAAAATCAATTCATGCTGTAAAGTTTCGCATGGTATCGTGATATTAATTCGAAAACGTACGGCAGCGGTTCCGGCCATCCTTGCACCTATTAACGGGCAAGGAATATTTATAAATTGAAAATCTACGGGAGCGCTTGTCCACTGCGGCCCTCTAGTCGGCGCGGCATTTTCGAGCTCGCTTATGCCCTTATCTCTCAACCAATAACCGCAGGCCGTCAATCGATTTGATGGTCGCGGTTCATCTAAAGGGCTTTGGTTTTCCGGCTTGGAAACCTTAGACCTCGTCAGGGCAGAATGCCGCAAGGCGGCATGTTCAAGTCGAGGGTAAACCGCCTACACCGGATAAGCCGATCCGGTGGATTTAGTAATCTTTCACTAGCATGGGGAAAGCATGAATAAATACTTTGATTTGAGCAAGATCACGCTGGACGAAACCGGAGGTGTGCAGGGCCGGGACGACAGTATCCGTGAGCTTGAGGATATTGAAATCCAGAGCGTGAGCGGCGGGAACAATCAGACCATCTTGTGCGACGGTAATAGCGGGGCCAACGACGCCTGTATCAACTTGACGGGTTGTAGCGAAGAGACCAATCAATCGTCCTGCTCGAATATCAACTATTGTGATGGCGGCAGCAACGAAGGTTGCGATAATGGCTTCTATTGCGAAGACACGTCAAATTCGCGGGGCTGTTCTAACGATATTCCCTTCTGTTCCTAACACCATTTACGACTAATAGTAGCGCCCGGGTTAAAACCCGGGCGTTTTCTAGCCGAATTTTTCCGCGCTGGTCGGTTCTGTATTGGCATATGAGAGCCCATCGATGGGATTCAATTCAATAACTTTTCCCTTGTGAAGCAAAACAACCCGGTCCGCCGTTTTTATTGTTTCCGGGCGATGAGCAATTATCAATCTGGTAAGTTCCAGGCCCGAGATGGAATGATTAACCCGCCGCTCATTGGAGACATCCAAATGGCTGGTTCCCTCATCAATCGCCAAAATTTTGGGTCGTTTGTACAGCGCTCGTGCAAGCAAGACCCTTTGTCTCTGTCCGGCGGACAAGACGTTCCCCATATCGCCAACATAGGTCTCATAGCCCATTGGCATAGCGCAAATCTCGGCGTGGATACCCGCGAGTTGCGCGCAATGGACGGCGTGCTGCCGGTCTATTCGAGGGCTGAAGAATGAGATGTTATCGACAACCGAGCCCGCCAGAAGCACGTCGTCCTGCATCACGGTTCCAATGAGCTGTCGATATGCCTGCAGGCCGATTTTATTAATCGGGATGCCGTCGATTAAGACTTCTCCCTCGGTCGGGGGAACCAAACCGAGAATGATCTTAAATAGCGTCGATTTTCCACATCCGCTTTTCCCAACCAACACCGCAGTTTCGTTCGGCCTCAGAGTCAAGTTCACACCATCGATCACCCACGGTTCGCCCTGCGCATATCGAAACCGAACATTTTCCAGCGTGATAAGCGGTTCCAGACGAGAGACATCGCTCAACGTTTCCGGTGGCAATTCCCGTTCTTCCAAGGCGATCTCTGCGATCCTGTCGTTGTGCAGGCTCAACATCTTCATTCGTATCCATAAATCGGTCAAGTTATTGACGCGCCCTGAAAATATCATGGAGTAGCTGCTAAAGGCCATCAACATACCGACGGATAGCTCGCCGTCGATCACGGCGCGCGCGCCGAAATACAAAACTAGCAGCGTCCTCGATGTGGAGATGGACGTCGAAGCGAGCTTGAATATGATATCCAGTTTTTGTGTTTCCAGATCCCGTTCAACCACGGCCATTTTTATGGATTGCCACCTCTGCACGCGGTCATGTTCGACGCCGAACAGCTTGAGCGGCGCTATGCCACGCACAGTCTCCATGAAAAACGAGGTTTCCCGGGCCGATAACAACAGCCGCTCATGGTTGGCTCGTCTAAAACTGGGATATAAAGACAACCGCAAAATCAGATAGAGGATTGCAGCCGCGAAAGTAGCTAACGCGAGGGTCGTGCTGTACATGAACATGAAAATCGACGCGAACACCACCATAATCACGTCGAGCAAGCTTTCAAGGAAAAGACTTGACAACGTGGACTGGACGTAAGCAAGGGAACCGAAGCGCGAGACAATATCGCCCATGTGACGCCTCTCAAAAAATGAGAGCGGCAACTTGACGAGATGACTCAGCAGACGTGTCGCCCATTGCACGCCCACTGAGGCACTCCAGCGCAGTAAAATCCAACTGCGGAAAATGCTGACGGCAGTCTGCATCACCATCAGCAACCCAAAACAGATTAAAAGCAAATTGAGTAGCGAGACATCCCCTGTGACGACAATATCGTCAATGATGATTTGATTAAAGAAGGGGCCGAACACGGCCAACAGCTCCAAGGCGAACGCCAAGCCAAGTAACTGGACCACGGCCCTGCGCAGTCCGAACACCCGCCCAACGAGATCGGCTAAGGAAATTTTCCGCCGCTCCTCGACCGGCTGGAAAGACGGACTGGGAAGCAGTTCAAGCACCACGCCGGTAAAGGAGCATGACACCTCCTCAAGGGTCAATTTTCGCTCGCCCACCGCTGGATCGACGATGACAAAGGTTTCGGCGCCAAAAATGGAGCGCGACACGGAGCGCAGGACCACGAAGTGGTCCAGATTCCAATGAAGGATGCAGGGCAGTCTGAGACTCGACAAGTTGGCGGGCTCGGCGCGCAACGGACGCGTTGAGAAATCTAGTGCGGCGGCGTACCCTATCAAGCTTTCGAGGGTCATGCCCTTCAGGCTCACCGAAAATTTCTTCCGCAAGGTGTAAAGATCCAGCTTGTAACCATGATGGTCGGCGACCATTGCCAGGCACGCCAAACCACATTCACTTCCTTCGCTCTGCAATATTGTGCGCATTCAACGATCCAAAATTAGAAGGAAAACCGGAACGGTTCAAACATCCATTGCCACACTTTGACCTGTCCGACAATAATATCCGCGTCAAGTGTCATGCCCGGCTTTAACGGCAATGAACCCTCTTGCGCCGATTTATCGATCGTTACTTTGATTCGATAAAGCCCCTCGGGGATGGAGGATTTGGTTTCCCGGCTAGGTTGCGCGTATCCAATTACCGTGCTGGCGACCGACACCGGGAGCTCGGTCGGTGCAAACGGCGTACTGGCGATGTCGCTTATTTTTCCCAAGCGGCGTCCAAATTGCTGATACGGAAACGCATGATATCGGATTGAAACTTTCTGGCCATGTCGTATGCGTCCGATGGCCCGGCTGGGGACGAAGAGGTTGACTTCCAAGTTGCCTGACTCGGGCATAATCGCCAATAAACTCTGGCCGGCGACCACATACTGCCCGACGCCATAGGCGATGTTCGCCACCCGGCCCGGGGCGATCGCAATTTTTCGAATGAGGCTGCGCGAGTCCAGTTCGACGGATTCTTGTTCCAGCGATTCGCTAGCCTGATCCAATTGCGCCAACAACGAACGTGAATTAAACGCGGCGGCCTGGGCTTCGGCTTTCAATGATTCGATATTGGTAAGCATTTGCTCCCTATCTTCCATCAGGCCGTTTAGACTCGATTTCAAAGATAAGATCTTTTCTTCCTCCGCCTCCCGCTGCACCGTTGAGTAAAAACCCTGCTCGGCTAGGGTGGTTACGCGGTCTATCTTTTTCTGCGCGATCGACAATAGTTGCTTTGTATTTAGCAGCTTTTGATCCAGCGACGAGGCGGTGCGGCGGGCGCCGGCGATTTTGACCAATATTTCATCGCTGTGGTGCTGGCTTTCCGCCTTGATAGCCTCCGCTTGCTGCAGTAAAGCCCGGCGTCGGGCGGCTATACGCTGCTTAACGGCATCCGTCGCGCTGCCTGTATTCGTCATATTGTCGGCGGAGACCTCAAATAAGATATCGCCGGGCTTCACCAATTGCCCTTCAGAAACAAGCAGTTTACTCAACGCCCCGGAGATCGGCGAACTCACCGTCGCGCTTCCACTGCCCGAAACAATGATGCCCGTCACCCTGGCTTTTTTTGACACATCCCCGAACACTACGACACCCAGGAGGGCGGTGATGAGGACCGCCGTCACCGCCAACGCAACCCAGTTTCGCCGCGAATGCGCGACAATGATCGTGTAGTGTTCAGAGGACGAGGTTCGTTCCAGCACCTGCTTTCTAAACAGACGCAAGCGGACGCCGCTGCCGTCCGCTTCGGCGCCCGCGACGCTGGACTGGGTTGGCTTCTCTATAACGTGATTCATTTTAAGCAATGACATTGCTAGACATTGGTTGACGCTTTAGCAATCCATTTAATCGGTATCTCCGGCGTCGGCCCCTTGCCTTCGTACTTGGGCATGCCGTGCAGCGGGCATCCCGCAGTGCCCAAATCCAAGGTTTCCAAGCCCCGGAACCACAGTTTGTGTTTATCTTGGTCAATAACAATGCTGCCATCGGCGGCCAGATAGCCGAGATCATTGCGCGTATCGTCCAAGGCCACCGTACACTTGCCGATCCTGCCATTGGCGCGGATAAGCAGATTGTTGGGCTTGGCCGCATAACACATATACGGTTCGGTATTCGATATTTCACTCAGGCGGCGACTTCCTGCCGATTCCGGCAACGACGCTGGTGCCTGGCGGGTCACAGCCCCGCCCTGGGGCGGAATGACCGCGGCCGTGATGGTCGGCGGTGGCGTCGCCACGAAGTTCGGGTCCGCTTTGCGGTAGAGATCGAGAAGATGTCTTTTCACGCCCTCCATCTCGGTCAGCGTCAGCTGGGCCACGACGGTGCGCCCCCCCTCCCCGCCCATATTGCGCAAATGCTGGAAGTCCATTCTAAAGCGCCTGTCCCTGCCGAACTCCTGTTGAATCTCGGCCATCAGCAACTCCAGATTCTCGATATTGTCCCGCCTCACATGTATGCGGATCAGGCAATCGAATTTCCCTGCTAATTGCTTCATCGCCTTCAAATTGCCCCAGATGCGATCAAACGTGCCGGCACCATCCGCACGACGGCGCAGTTTGTCATGCTCATCGCCGACGCCATCCAGTGTGATCTGGTAAAAATCCTGGTTATAGCTTAGCAGCTCTTCGGCTAGCGAAAAATCCAATAAATAAGCGTTGGTTGTCATTCCACTCAAGAAACGCACACCGTGATCGTCGCATGTGCGTTTGGCATGCCGCATCAGCCTTAGTACCACATCCTTGGCAAGCAGCGGCTCGCCGCCAAACCAAGAAAATTGGAGCTCTTTCAGTGAGGAGATCCGCCGTTCGACGAGCAACTCGACCGATCGCTGCAACTGTTCCGACATTCGCCCTATTTGAAAATCTTCATAACAATAGGTGCATCTGAAATTGCATTTTTCCGTGGGAAACAAAGTCAGTTTCTGGTGGGTTGGCGTGGTCGCCGCGCTGATTTGGCGGTGAGTAAATCCGTTTGGAAGGGCGAGATCCGATCGCTTGGCGATCGGCGTGTGGTCAATTGATTCTGTATTTACTTGCGGCTCGGTGTTCATTTCGTATCCTTTTAGATTGTCACACGACTATATTTTTCCTGGAAGCACTCGCCTATCGAATTGGGTGATATCTACCAGATAGCCGGGACTTTTCACCCGCAGCGCCATATCGAAAGTGGAAGATTCACAGAACGACTTTATATGTCAATTAGCGTACTGGCAACACTTTGCGCATTGGTTTTTAATACGCTCAAAACTATGATTATTTGTTTCGACCGACGCGGTGACGCGAACGGCAAATCAAGCACTAGGCAGCCTGAGGTCTGCCGGAAAAGGCGGCCTTTTTTAAGACCAAACGGAATCCGCGATGGGTACGGGTATAAACCCTTATAGCGCCGTTGCGGCGGAAAACGACCAGCCGCTTATTCCGCAAAGATTCCCGGATGTGCGTGCGCAGCACTTGACGGCAACTTTTTTCAAGCGCAACGTCGGTGATGAGGGCGATGCGTCCCTCGTTCCACTCGTATGGATATTTTAAATTCTCATTAAAATCGAGCAAGCGACGAAAGGACTCCTTGTTGATGCCGGCCCATGTTAAATAGCCCACTGGGCGCTCAAGTTGATTTTTAAAAATAGTGAACAAACCATGCTCGCCGGAACGCAGCAGTATCTTGATATTGTCCGGTGAGCTAGTGAGATTCAGGTCCGCCCGCAGCTTGATCAATCGAAGCCCATTTTCATTATGCGACACGGTTTAACTCCCCGCATGTATCGAGAACCTGTAAAAGATCCGCGACCTTGGCCAAATAGACCGAGCAGTCCAAGCCGAGCAAGTCGACCGGCCCCGTTCGGGCTGCAAGGCTCGAAAATTCCGCGCTACCGAAAGCGCGCCACTCGCCGCGCGTGGCATCGCATCGCACGAATAACTGCTGCCCCCCCCGGTACTCGACGCATATGGCGTCGCTTCGGAGCACTGTGATGTCCGATCGATTTTTGGAAAAGATCCAACCGCAGGCGCCCACGTAATGGCCCATCAACGCTTCGATGTTCGATGGCTCACCCTCGATCGCGGCCCATAGCGTGCTTTCCATCCGCCATTTGAAAAAGAGCTCGGCCAGCCGTGCCGGACGAATCGACAGCAGCGCCAAGCGAAAAACATAGCAGCGCAGCGGCTCGACGGCGCCCTCCCCGCGCCACGACGCTTCGATCATTTGGTTGAACGTGTCGACGACACCGCAGCAATGCGACTCGATCCATGCCGACATGCCTGGAGAGCGAACTGCGGCCCGGGGCCGATCGAAGTGCGACATGAACAAAAACTCTATAAAGCTGCCAATCGGATCGTCGGCGGGAAGCACCGTGGGCCAAGTGTCATAGACCACCCGTCCGCTGGACAAAATTGTTGTTACATGCCTGGCGATTCGGCCAAGATGCACGCGCGCGGCAACGGGCAGGCGTTCGAACGGGATGGAGAAGAGATGGCAGACGTGGCGTCGCAAATACTGCGCCGACACGTCATCGAAATATGTCTCCAGTGGCCGAAAATCCAGGCGAAGGCCGTTGTACTTGGCAAAAGTATCAAAAAATTCGCGCGCGATGATCAGCGGTTGGCCCATCTCCTCATAAAAGCACGCGGTGTCACGGTTGCCGCCCCCATGGTTGTCGCGCGAGGGCAAAAAGGTGGTGTTGGTCAGATCGAGCCAGCGCCCGTCAATGCAGATGTTTGACGGCGTTAACGCGCCGTGCATGAGGCGCGCGATCCGCGCGAAGGTGCATTGATTGGCGCAGTTTTTCAAAAATCGCGAGAGCATCACGATAAACTGGTCCGCACCGCCCAGTTGGCGCAGCAACTCGCGCATCGCCACGCGAACCCGGGCGACGTCGTCGGCCAACAGGTGTCGATCTTCCGCAGCGGGTGAAAAATTTCCTGCGCGAAGAAAATTTCCGGGTCTGACAACGGACTCCCGCACCAACAAGGCTCCCCAGCCGGGCTCCAGTCCTTTCCGGTAAGCCGCGTCGGCGCCGGTCAACAGCACGCCATATACCTTGGCCGCGCCCAAAGGAAGGACGTGGTTCAGTACCACGGCATAGATCGCCTCGTGGCACGCATGAGCTGCCTTCAGCCCCCCATAGGTGTGGTGCACGTCCGTACGCGCCCCCGCAAGCAGGTTCCTGCCTATGCCCTTGATCTGATAGTTGCCCAGGTTCCCACATCGCACACCCCCGCCGTTGTAACCAATGCCGCAACCGCCATAGCGTTCGGCCAGCAATTCCACCGGGGCGGAATGATCGAAGCGAAGGCTGGCGAAGCGCTCGGAGTTGGGGATCATGCAGGCGAACCGCTTCCTGAACACTTCAAACAGGTCGACATCGGTGGATAAAGATTCGTCGGCGGCCCACTCTGGATTTACCCAGATGACTTTCCCGTCGAGCATTCTCATCGCTAAAAAACCCGGGTGATTCACGCTGATAGATAAGGAATTGGGCCACATGGATTATCCGGTCAAAAAAAGCAGGGGCCGTTCACGATCAATTCTTTGCCGGCGCCGGGGTAGCCGACGTTGCGATCGCGGTCAGCACCGCGCTTCTGACGGCGGGGGTATCCCTCATATCGACCGTCAGCGGCACCTGGGGGATCCACGGTTCATTGTTTCCGCGCAGCCGGTTGCGCCACACTTTCAACGGCAGGAACAGCAAGTTGCCACTGGGCAGTCGGGCCTTGCCTCTTTCCAGATACACCGTGTCGGCACTGGTGGTCTGGCCCAGATGCACGCTCCCCGGCACGCTGCGCACCAGATCAGCGAAGTCGAGGCAGGCACTGGCGCAATTCTGATCGGTGACCAGTCCGATCGTGCCCTTGAAGCGGCGCAGATGGCCGCCGCGCTTGGCAACGTCGGCTTGGGTCATCCGGTAGTCCGAGTCCTGCCTTATCCAAGGTTCTCCGGCAGCTTTGGCATCCCGCAGGCGTTTGTACATCTGTTCCGCCTCACGGGCTTGCGCGCTATCGCTGCCGTATAACTTGCCCATCCGATCGATATGCGACGCGAACGTCGCGATTGCCACGTCCGATACCCGCCACTGCGCATAGGTGCGCTGCAGGCCGGCCACATCGCCCCTGTCATATTCCAGCCCGCCGGTGGCGGCGTCGAACATTTTTCCGCCGATCCTGCTATCACCGCCTTGATTTCCGCGCACGTCAAAGATAATTTTTTTGACACCGGTCAGTGCCGCTATGTCGGCCAGCATTTTCTCAAGATCGTCCGCGGCCGACGTGCCAGGGCGTAAGTTGAAGTTGGCGGCGAAAATCCACAGCACGCCATCGTTGAACGTATAGGCATTATCACGCTGTCGCGCGCCGCTCGAAATGCCCTTTGCCAGCGCTGGCATCACCTCACGGAAATACGCTTTGGTCGGGAAACTCTTGTACTTGACGTCCAACTGCAGGACTTTGCCTTGGGGCGTGCGGTAAGTGCACTGTTTGAGTTCATCGCCGGCAAACTCACGGGTACTCAGTTGCGAAGCCAATGATTGCATGTCGCTCGCGGTTTGCCGGCGACTGAAATAAGGGGCGTGCCGCTGCTCGATAATCTGCTGCGGCGTTAAACCATCGCAGGAGATCAGCTCGGCGCCGAACGGCGGCAACGCCACCGGCCATTCAGGCAAGATGGCAGTGACCATATAACGTCCGTTGACCAGGGAAATGCCGATGCCGTCGGAATACGTCGCGTCATTCGCTTTTCTTACATTATCGGAATAGACGAAATGTCCATCGCGAAACCCCGTCACATAACTGCGTACGGCCGCCATGGCCGAATTGTAGTCGGTAACGCGGGGAATAAGCTGTCGAGCCTGTTCATAACCTTGCTCGACCCAGCGCTGGAATTCGGGATTCGCCTCGTCTATCCCTCCGGGATGGGAAGACTGGATCACGTCACGCACCGCTTTCAGGTCTGCGGCGGCAAAGGATTGCCACTCATCTCTTGTTTTTTCGGACTGCACGGATTGTCCGATCGCCGGCACCCCGGCAATCGCCAGCCCAAGCGCGAGGGCAAATCTCGAAACCAATAACATGTACATGTGGATCAACACCTTATTTTATTGCGCACCGGGGGGCGATAAGAGAAACGTAACACGGAAGTCAGCGGCCAAACTGATCAAGTTTATGATTTATTTATATATCGACATCATCATCGGCTTGGGCTAGGATTATAAATAATAGAATAAATTTTATCCCGCGTCTTCCGCCGGTCATCGGTCAAAATGGTCCGATTCGGCGCAGGCTTGAATCACGCAAGCTGGCCCGGCGCCTGCCCTTTCTTTTTGGGAATTCAATTTGATTACCGTATTTACCTGTTGTACCGATCGGCGCGATACGCTGCGCGGTGATCAAAATATCGATGGCGCCCATTTCCGCGCCTATGTCGACGCCCAAACGAAACAAGACAGTTGCTGGTCACATGCGCCGGCCTCGACACTGTTTTCGTCGGCGCGCCGCAATGCGCGCATGCACAAGATCCTGTCGCACCAATTCACCGATACCGACTATTCGATCTGGCTCGACGCGAACGTCGCATTGCGGGTCCCGGCGCGGCGCTTGGTCGACGAGTACCTGGGTGACGCCGACCTTGCGGTGTTCCGGCACCGCACCCGCGCCTGCACCTATGACGAGGCGGCGCGCTGCCGCGAACTGGCGCTCGACGACCCAGACGTGATCGATGCGCAAGTGCGCCGGTATCGCGCCGAGGGTCTGCCGGCCGGCCTTGGGCTGCCGGAAACGTCGGTAGTGATACGGCGCCATTCGGGCGCGGTGCGCCGGTTCAACGATGCGTGGTGGAGCGAGCTGTGCCGGCACTCGGTGCGCGACCAGATCGGCTTCATGTACGCAGCCCGCGACACCGGCCTGGCCATCAATCTGTTCACGCCGACCAAATTCGAGCATCCGTATTTTTCGATGACGGCGCGCCCTGCGGGCGCGGAGCGGGCGGCCCATGCCTCCCCCTGAGGAACTGGCCCTGCCGCCCGGCGGCCTCACCGGCCCGGCGAACCGGCCGCAAGCGCGCACTGCGGGCCGTCCGCTGGTCGCGATTCGACGATTGCTGGCAAGCGTGCTGCCGTACCGCCGGTATTTCCTGGCCGCGTTCGCCGGCATGGGGCTGGTGGCGGCCACCGAGCCGGCCCTGGTATGGACGACGAAGTATCTGGTCGATCACGGCTTCGCGGGTCGGCTCGCGAGGTACGAGCTGGTATGGGTGCCGCTCGGCCTGGTCGGGGTCTTCGCCGTGCGCGGCCTGGGGGGATTCGCCACCGGCTACCTGATGATCTGGGTGTCGTCGCATGTGGTCACACGCATGCAGGGCGAGGTCTATCAAGCGATACTGCAGGCGCCGCCCCAGGTCGACAGCCACGAGATGGGCCGCGCGATCAATGTCGTTTCCATCGAGGGGCGGACGGCGCTGGACTTGGTGGAGCGGGTGCTGGTGAAGGTTTTCCGCAACCTGTTCAGCGTCGTCGCGCTGGCCGTGACGATGCTACAGATACACCCTTGGCTGGGCTTGGCGCTGCTCAGCTTCGTGTTTCCGTTCGTCTGGTCGGTTCGCGTGATCGGCCACCGCTTCGAGCAGGCGGTGCAAGCTTATGTCGACGCCAATTCACAGCTGGGCGATGCCGCGGAGGAAGCGCTGACGCATGGCGAGCTGGTGCGCCAGCATGCGGCGGGCGAGTTCGAGGCGCGCCGGCTGGACGCCATCGCGGCGCGCGTCAATAGCGCCTTCCGGGCGATGTCGAGCCGCGCCGGTTTGATGGTGCCCGCCAGCCAGACCGTGGTAGGGGCCTATATCGCCGGCCTGTATTGGGTGCGCCCGATGCTCGGCGACACATTCACCGACGGTGAGTTCGTTGCCATGAGTACCGCGCTGATGCTGATGATGGTGCCGCTGCGCGACCTGGCGTCGGCGAACGCGGCGCTGCTGCGTTCCGTGGTGGCGGCATGGACGATGTTCGCCTCGGTCGACCTGCCGCGCGAGCGCTCGGGCAATCTGCGCCTTGGCGACGACGGCGTGCCGGGCATCGAACTGCGCAATGTCACGGCCACCTATCCGGGCGCGTCGCGCCCGATACTGCGGGGGCTCAGTCTTGCCGTCGCCCCTGGCGAAACGGTGGCGTTGTCCGGCCATTGCGGCAGCGGCAAGAGCAGCGTGCTGAGCTTAATCGCCGGACTGTTGCTCCCCCGCGAAGGCAGCGTGCGCGTCGGCGGCATCTGCGTGAGCGAGCTCGACCTGCCAGCGCTGCGGGCCCGGATCGCGTACGTGGGCCAAGACACCCAGCTGTTCGATGACAGCATCGCCTACAACGTCTGCTACGGCGACGGCGCGCCCGATCCGGAACGCATGTGGAACGCGTTGCGCACGGCCCAACTCGATACGTTCGTGGCGGCGCTACCGGCGGCCGAACGCACGCGCGTCGGGCCCGACGGCGCCTGCCTGTCGGGCGGACAGCGCCAATTGCTGGCGATCGCGCGGGCGGCCTATCGCGACACCCCCATCGTGCTGCTGGACGAGCCGACCTCGGCGCTCGATGGAGAGAGCGAGCTGGCCGTATCGCGCTCGCTCGCCGCCCTGGCGCACGGGCGCACCGTGGTCATGGTCAGCCACAGCCAGGCCGCGCTGGCGGTGGCGGACCGCGTGCTAGTGCTTGATGATGGACGGGGAAAATGGCTGGAGCGCACCGGGCGCGGCGCTGCCGACATCCCGGCGCCGGCCGGCGCCGCGGGGAGGCAATGCGCATGAACGCCGCCAGCGCACCGTCACGGCGGTCCGCCATGGCGCCGGACGAGCCCATCGGTCCGGACCGGGCCGGCGAGCGGTCGATGCCGGCGGACCTGCGGCAGATCTGGCGCACGATTCGCGGCGACTGGATCGCGCTGCTGGCCGTGGCGCTGTGCCTGATAGTGGCCGCGGCCACCCAGCCGGCGTTGGTCGCGGTGGTCAAGTATACGGTCGACTGGGGCAAGGCGCCGCTGCCGCGATGGGTGAGCTATCCGATGCTGCCCGCCGCCGTGCTGCTGATGTTCGCGGTGCAGGGCGCGGCGATGGCCGTGTCGACCCACCTGATGGGCCGCGTCAGCGCCGACCTGATAACTGCCATTCAGCGCCGCCTGTATCGCCAGGCGCTCGGCGGCGACGCCGTGCCGGCGCCGGCGCCGTCGATCGGCCGGGTGATGTACCTGCTGAACTTCGAGATTCGGCAGTGCGCCGACCTCCTGGACCGGGTCACGGGCAAGCTCATCCGCCATTCCCTCAGCTTGCTCGCCTTGTATGCGTCGCTGCTGGTGCTGAACTGGAAACTGACGCTGATCGCGTCGTTGGCGGTGCCGATCGTGTTTGCCGTGTGCAGGGCGGTGTTCGCGCGGGTGCGCCTGGTGACGCGGCGCCAGATCGCAGCGAACGAAAGCATGGCGAACCTGCTTGCCGAGCGCAGCAGAAAAGCGACCGTCGTCAAGCTGCACGGGGCCGTAGCGCTTGAACTGCGCCAGTTCCAGGCGGCCGCCGACCAGTTGCGGGCCGCCCAACTGAAGTTCTATTGCGCCGGCGCGCTGCCGGCGCCGTTGAGCCAGGTGTTGGCGGTGGCGGTCATCGGCATCATCCTTGTCTGCACTCTGCAGGCGGTGAACGCCGGGGCGATGACCAAGGGCTCGGCCGCCGCCTATGTGACTAATCTTTTTCTGATCCTGGCGCCGCTGAAGAACCTGGCCGAGCTTGCCGGCCCCATCCTGCGCAGCATCCTCGGCGCCCAATCGGTCCTGGCGCTGGCGGACCTGTCCGCCGCGCAGTGTCCGCCACCGCGGCCGGGGCCGCCCCTCGGGGGCAACATCGCGTTGCGGCAGGTGACGGCGCGCTACCCGGGGCAGCGGCGGCCCGCGCTTGACAAGGTGGACCTGGCCGCGCGGCCAGGCGAGATCGTGGCCATCATGGGGCCGTCGGGGGCCGGGAAGAGCAGCCTGTTCGAGGTTTTACGGGCCAGGTTGACGCCGGATGCGGGCGATGTGCTGGTCGATGGCCGGCCACTGCGGGAACTGGCACCGGAAGACCTGGGCCGCCACTTGGCCGTGGTCACCCAGCACGCGCGCCTGTTTGATCGGTCGATCCTGGAGAATGTCACCTATGGCGACGAGCGGCCCGATCCCGGGCGGGTCTGGGAGGTGCTTGCGCAAACCCGGCTCGACCAGCTGGTGCGGGCCTTGCCGCAGGGCCTGGACAGCCGGGTCGGCGTCGACGGCCGGCGCCTGTCGGGCGGACAGGTCCGGTTACTGACGATCGCCCGCGCGCTCTACACGCGCGCGCCGGTCATCCTGATGGACGAGCCGACCGCATCGCTGGACGCCGACAACGAACGCAGCCTGTGCGAGGTGATCGCGCAGCTAAGGGGACGCAGGACCGTGCTGCTCATCACGCACAGCCAGACGCTCGCGGCGGTGGCCGACCGTATCGTCGCGATGCGTCCCGGAGGCGTGGTGGCCGGCCAGGCGGCCCGCCCCGCCGCACGCTGACGCGGGAAAGGAAAGCGTATGCGCATGTTCTTCGGGCCGGTCACCGACCAACCCTCCTGGCATTGGGTCGGCGCCGATGTCGCGCGGCGCCTGGCAGACCGCCACGACATCCGTTATTTCCAGACCCTGGACGAGATACCCGACGGCTCCCTGGTGTTCTGGATCAAGCACCCCGGATCGGAACGCATGGCCGCCGAGATCAGGCGCCGCCGCATCGCGCTGCTGTTTTTCCCGGTGGACTGCTTCGCCGACGAGTGCCACATCGCCCGGCATCGGGCCTTTATCGACGCGGCCAGCACCGTGTGCCTGCATGCGCGCAGCCTGGGCCCGTATTTCCCGGCGCAGCGCATTGCCTGGGTGGACCACTACAACAAGTATGGCGTCGCGCATGCGGCGCGCTCCCCCGGCCGCTCCCTGCTGTGGATCGGCGCCTACCAATATCTGCCCTATCTCGTCCATGGTCTGTGCCAGCTGGCACGGCGCCCACGGGAAATCGACGTGCTGACAGATCATTCGTGTCCGCGCGCCCAAGCCGCCGCCGCCAGGCACGCCGGGGAGATCGGCATGCCGGACTTCGCGCGCAGGTTGGGTGGCCTTGGCGTCATCATGCGCGAGTGGTCGGTGCCTGCCCAGCGTGATGCTTTGCTCACTTGCGCCGCCGCGTTCGACTACAAGTTCACCGATTGTTTTAACCAACGCCACAAGCCGCCCACCAAGATACAAAAATACCTCTGTTCCGGCATCCCCTGCGCCATCAACCCGGAGGTCCCTTTCAAGGAGCAACTAGGCGTCGATCTGTGCACGCTGGAAGAATTGGACCGGCTGGTCCTGGACTCGGGCAATGCCGAGGCGGCCGCCGCACGGGCGGAGGATCTCTCGTCGCGCCTCGCGCCAGGTCGTATCGCCAGCGCTTACGAGGCTCTCGCCCACCGCGCCGCCGGCTAGGGCACGGCCGCGTGGCAACCCGAATGACAACCCGAACAGAGAACGGACGACGACGATGAAAAAACTGGTAGTCTGCGTGATCGTCAAAAATGAAGCTCGATACCTGCCCGAATGGTTGGAGTATCATCTACTGCTCGGGGTGGAGCACTTCTATGTCTACGACAACGAAAGTGACGACAACATTCACGACGCCCTGTCGGACTACGACACGCTGGTCACGCTTATCCATTGGCCGGGGCGACTGCGGCAACAACTGCTCGCCTATCAACACTTCTTCCACCACCACGCGCACGACGCGCAATGGGCCGCCGTGATCGACGCCGACGAGTTCATCCGCTATCAAGGCCCCGCCACCCTATCCTCCTTTTTAAGCGAGCAAGCGCCGGACATCGGCGGGCTGGAGTTTCCTTGGATCACGTTCGGTACCAACGGCCACAAGCGTCGTCCGTCCGGTTTGGTCATCGAAAACTATACAATGGCCCATGCGGTGGCCCCGCAGCAAAATTGCAAGTCCCTGTGCCGACCGCTGGCGGTTGACGGCGGGGCGATCAAATCACCGCATCGTCTTGCGTATCGCCCGGGATGGAGCGCTGCCGCCTGCCATCAGGCGGTATTGGCCCTGCATCACTACACGTTGCGCAGCTACGATGATGTCGTCGAAAAAGTTCGACGGGGAGATGCCTGGAGCACGGAGACCCAGGCCGAACGGTGGGCCGATCAGGAGACCGCCGTGGCAGCCCTGATGAAAAAATACGACGGTGGTTCCGTCGTGGAGAAGGCACTACTGCCGTTCGGCAGTGAGATCCACGCCCGTTTTGACGCACGCGTCAAAGCCAGATCGCGGCGATAGGGCGCATCGGGCAGACGCCGAAAACGTGGTCACCATCGCACGGCCGCATGCCAGACGATACCAGCCCGGCGCCGTTGCCGTCTAGTCGAAATCCGTCGCGTGCAAAATCCAGCACTGGAACGCCCGGGCAGGCGCGGATTTTCCGCTGACACGCCAGTTTGATGAATGCCGCCCGTCGGCTGGCTCGGCGCGCAGGCGCGGTCATCGGCGTCGGCCCTGCGCACGGCGCGCCGGCCCTCCTTGCGGATCAACGCCAAGTGCTTGGTTTGAAACACTTCCTCATGCAGGAAATGGTTCTCTCCCACACGCAAAACACCGGCAAGGCCTCCGGCCGGTCGCGGTGGAAGTCCGCGACCCCAACCACGATCATTTCCGGGCCGCCGAGCTTGCTTGACCAGGTTACCGGACGACAACATATTCATAGATCACTCCATGATCGAAAATTCATCAACTTCCGGCCTGTCCGGCCGGTATCCGGCCCACGCACTTATGCCCACCCGTTCGCAATTGGCCGAGTATCTCCATGGCCGCCTTTTCGGCCTCCTGCTCGGCCATCGCCTCGCTGGTCAAGGCGACGTCGGCGGCGACCCGCTTTTTGGGAACGATATTATTCATGTGCATGGGATTGTCCGACGGCGCGAAGATCGCGACATACGCGCCCCAAGCGTCGCAACCCTCCAACGGTTCGGCCGTGTAGTCGACCTCGTAGCCGTCCACGGTTTTTATCGGCATGGCATTCTCCAGTCTTGTCTACGGCAGCATGACCTTGTCCGGCGTCATCGGCGTGCTGCGCACGCGCCGGCCGGTGGCGTGGTAGATGGCGTTGCAGACGGCCGCCGCCACGCCCACCTGGCCGATCTCGCCGACGCCCTTGGCCCCGATCTTGCTCACGATGCGGTCGTCCTCCTGGACGAAGATGACATCGATATCGTGGATGTCGGCGTTGACCGACACGTGGTATTCGCCCAGGTTGTGGTTCATGAAACGCCCCTCGTGATGGTCGCAGAAGGTCTCCTCGTGCAGCGCCTGGCCAATCCCCCATACTACACCGCCGATGATCTGGCTGCGCGCCGTCTTGGCGTTGATGATGCGTCCCGCCGCCACCGCGCTGACCACCCGCGTCACGCGCACGGTGCCGAAGTCGGGATCGACCCGCACCTCGACGAACACCGCCGAATGGGTGGCGCGCTGGTACTTCATCTGCTTGAGCATATTGGGCAGCATCATGTACTTCTCTTCGATGCGCGCCTCGCCGCTGGCGGCCATGATGGCCGTCAGCGGGACGCCGACCTCCGGCCGCGCGATCAGGCGCACGCCGCCGCCGGCAAATTCGACGTCGGCCAGGCGCGCCTTGGCTAGCGGCGAGCCGTCCATCTTCCTGGCCATCTTGAACAGCCGCTCCTTGAGCTTGTCGCAGACGCCATCCACCGCCGAGCCGACGGTCGCCACGTGCGACGAGCCGCCTTCGATCGGCGCCACCGGGAGCGTCGAGTCCCCCAGCTGGAAGCGCACGCGCTCCAGCGGCAGGCCCATGGCGTCGGCGGCGATGATGGCCATCGCCGTGTACGTGCCGGTGCCGATGTCGGTGGCGGCGCTGCTCACCACCAGGTTGCCGTCGGCGTGCAGCACGGCGCTGGCGCGGGCGAACATCTGCATCGCGTCCCACATGCCGGTGGCCATGCCCCAGCCGATCAGCTCGCGCCCTTCGCGCATCGTGCCCGGCTCCAGCGGGCGCTTGGCCCAGCCGAAGCGGGCCGCGCCCTGCTCGTAGCAGGCGCGCAGCTCCTTGGTCGAATACGGCAGGCCGTGGCTGGGATCGACCTCGGCGTAATTCTTCAGGCGCAGCGCCAGCGGGTCCATCTTCAGCGCGTACGACAGCTCGTCCATCGCCACCTCCAGCGCGTGCACGCCGTGCGCCGCGCCAGGCGCGCGCATGTCCATCGGACTGGCGTGGTCGAGGTCGACCAGCTTGTAGCCGAGCCGGATATGCTCGCAGGCGTACAGCTCGCCCGACCAGTTGACCACCACCTCGACGTAATCCTCGATGCGCGACGTCTCGGCCAGGGCTTCGTGGATGATGGCGCTCAGCGTGCCGTCCGGCTCGGCCGCCAGCCTGACGCGCTGCTGCGTTTCCGGCCGGTGGCCAAAGCTGAACATTTGCTGGCGCGTGAGCACCACGCGCACCGAACGCTCCAGCTTGAGCGCGGCCATCACCGCCAGCGGCAACTGATACTGCGGCCGCAGGCCCGAGCCGAAGGCGCCGCCGACGTAGGGGTTGCGCACCGTGACCTTGTCCTTCGACAGGCCGAACACGTGCGACACATACCAGCGGCTGTTCTGCGAGCTCTGGGTCTTGTCGTAGATGGTCAGGTGGCCGTCCGGCCCGCGTATCACGGTGGAGGCGAACATTTCCAGCGGATTGTGGTGCTCGACGCCGCTGTAGTACTCGCCCTCCATCTTCACCGCCGCGTTGTCCCAGCGATCGTCCGGATGGCCCTTGGTGTCGGGCGGCGGCGTGTAGCCGGCCTTGAGGCGGCTCGGCGTGTAGGCGCGGCCGCGATGCTGCAGCAGATAGGTTTCGTGCGGTTCGACGTCGTAGTCGATCTCCACCAGCGCGGCCGCGTAGCGCGCCGCCTCGAACGTCTCGGCCACCACCAGCGCCAGCGGCTGGCCGCTGTAGAGCACCTGGTCGTCGTACAGGGGGCGGAACGGCGAGCCGCCTGGCGCCGTCATGTCCTTGTAAAAGATATCGAAGGAGCGGATGCGCGGCCGGTTCTCGTGCGAGATCACGTCCACCACGCCGGGGACGGCCAGCGCGGCGGCGGCGCGGATCGCCGTGATGCGGCCCTTGGCGACGCTGCCGCTGACGACCACGCCGTACAGCAGCGGTCCTTCGGCGGCCTCCGGCCAATGCTCGGCGGCGTAGCGCGCCTGGCCGGTGACCTTGTCGCGCCCGTCCACGCGCGAGACGGCCATGCCGATGTTGACGTTACCGGTGCCCTGGTCGGCCACGGGGGTGCGCAATGCTTCAATCAGATCGGTCACAGTGGCTCCTTGCCGGCGAATTCATGGGAATTGTCATGCGTGCCTTCGAGCGCCTGCTCGAGCGCGCGGATCACGGCGCGGCGCGCCATCGTGATCTTGAAGTCGTTCTCGCCCTGCCCCCGGGCGCCGGACAGCAGCAGCTCGGCCGCGTGCGCGAACGTCTCCGGGCCGGCGCGCCGGCCGATCAGCGCGGCCTCGGCCAGCGGCGCGCGCCACGGCTTGTGGGCCACGCCGCCCAGCGCCAGCCGGGCGTCGCGCACCACGCCGTCGTCGCCGACGTCGAGCATGGCCGCCACCGACACCAGCGCGAACGCGTACGAGGCGCGGTCGCGGAACTTCAGGTAGGCCGAGTGGGCGGCGAATTGCGCCGCCGGCGGCAATTCGATATGCGTGATCAACTCGCCCAGCGCCAGGGTCGTGTCGCGCTCGGGATGGTCCTCCGGCAACCGGTGGAAATCGGCGAAGGCGATTTGCCGCGCGCCCTCGCCCGAGCGCACGTGCACCACCGCCTCCAGAGCGGCCAGCGCCACGCACATATCCGAGGGATGGGTGGCGATGCAGTGCGCGCTGGCGCCGAGGATGGCGTGCTGGCGCGTCAGGCCGCCGATGGCCGCGCAGCCGCTGCCGGGGTCGCGCTTGTTGCAGGCGGTGGCGAGGTCGTAGAAATAATGGCAGCGGGTGCGCTGCAGCAGGTTGCCGCCGTTGCTGGCCATGTTGCGGATCTGCGGCGAGGCGCCGGCCAGGATCGCCGCCGTCAACAGCGGGTAGCCGTCGCGCACCAGCGGATGATAGGCGGTATCGGCGTTGCGCGCGGTCGCGCCCAGCAGCAAGCCGCCGGACTCGGCCGGCTCGATCGCATCGAGCCGCAGGCCGTTGATGTCGACCAGCGTGCTCGGCCGCATCACCTGTTCCTTCATCAGGTCGATCAGGTTGGTGCCGCCGGCGATGAACGCCCGCCCGCTGATATGTTGATGGCCGAGCGCGCCGGCCACATCGGCCGCTTCGACGTAGGTGATCGGATTCATGCGGGCACCGTCCCCGGCAGATACGGCCGGTCCGGGTTGTCCTTGCGTTCCGGCAGCCCCATGACCTCGGTGACGGCGGCGACGATGCCGGGATAGGCGCCGCAGCGGCAGACATTGCCGCTCATCAATTCGCGCACCTCGGCGACGGTGTTCGCCTCCCCCTCGTTCATCAAGCCAACGGCCGAGCACAGCTGGCCGGGCGTGCAATAGCCGCACTGGAAGGCGTCATGCTTGATAAAGGCCTGCTGCAGCGGATGCAGCCGGGCGCCATCGGCCAGGCCCTCGACGGTGGTGATGTCCTTGTCGTTCTGCATCACCGCCAAGGTCAGGCACGAGTTGATGCGCTTGCCGCCGACCAGCACGGTGCAGGCGCCGCACTGGCCGTGGTCGCAGCCTTTCTTGCTGCCTGTCAAGCCGGCCCGTTCGCGCAGCAGGTCCAGCAGGGTGACCCAGGCCTCCACCTCGAAGCGGTGCGGCTGGCCGTTGATGCGCAGGTTGACGGGATAGGTGCCGATGGCCGCGCCGGTCGGCGCGACGGTGAGATGGTCGTCCATGGGGATTCCTGAAATGGGTAGCCCCCACTGTAGCCAGCACAGTTGAAGGCGACCGTGTGTCAGCGCACGCTGGCGCGCGTTTAGCGCACTCATCGTCACACGTCACTGTCCTACTTCCTCCTTCGGGAAACGCCTACAGCGCATGTCACGCGGCGCGTGCATGATGGCGGCTCTATCTTCGGAGGACAACATGCCAACTCGATTGAAACCTTTACATTCCCAAGTGATGGTCATCACCGGCGCCACCAGCGGCATCGGCTTGACCACCGCGCGCGCCGCCGCGCGCAAGGGCGCCAGCCTGGTGCTGGCGGCCCGCGACAGCACCGCGCTCGATACCCTGGTGGCCGAACTGCGGGGCGCCGGCGCAGAGGCCCTGGCGGTGCCGACGGACGTGGGCAACCGGGACGAGGTCGCCGCGCTGGGACGGGCGGCCATACAGCGTTTCGGGCGCATCGACACCTGGGTCAACAACGCCGGCATCTCGATTTATGGGCGCAACCAGGACGTGCCCCTGGCGGACCAGGAAAAGTTATTCCAAACCAATTTTTGGGGCGTCGTACACGGTTCCCTGGTGGCGCTGGACTTAATGAAGGCCGAAGGCGGCGCGCTCATCAATCTTGGCAGCGAACTGTCCGACCGCGCCGTGCCGCTGCAGGGGATGTACTCGGCCTCCAAGCACGCGGTCAAAGGCTTCACCGACTCGCTGCGGATGGAAATCGAGAAGGACAAGGTCCCCATTGCCGTCACGCTGGTCAAGCCGGCCGGCATCGACACCATGTTCACCGGCCACGCCCGCAACTACATGGCAAACGAACCCGAGTTGCCGGCCCCCTTGTACGCGCCGGAGCTGGTGGCCGACGCGATCCTGTACGCGGCCGAGCATCCGCGCCGCGACATCTATGTCGGCGGCGCCTCGAAGATGGTCTCGCTGGAGGGACGGGTCATGCCGCGCGCGCTCGACAAATTCATGAACCTGTTCATGTTCGGCCAGCAGCAAAAAAACCAGCCGTCATCGCCGAACCGGGTGGACGCGCTGTACGGCCCGAATGGAATGGAATTGCAGCAACGCCAGGGAGGCCGCGAGAGCAAGGTACATGAGCACTCGGCCTACACCTACCTGAGCACGCGCGGCCGGCCGCTGGTCATGTCGTTGCTGGTGGGCGGCACGTTGTTGGCCGCGTGGAAACTCACCGCCCAGGCGGCCGCCGAGCGCGCGGAATAACCTGAATGCCGTACCGGGATGCGCGTCGCCGGCGGCGCGTCCCGGAGCAACGTCCACTTAAAGGAGTCAGCCATGTTTACGCTCAGCAAACTCAGTCCCTCGATCACCGATATGATCCGGATGGATCACAGCCATGTGCTGCTCGCCTTTCACCAATACACGGGCGGCGCCAGCAAGCGGGTGAAAAAGGCGCTCACCACCCATATCTGCACCGCGCTGGAAATCCACGCCATGCTGGAGGAGGAATATTTTTATCCAACCATGCGCCGGATCAGCCCGGACCCCGTCGTCGCCAAGAGCGAGCCCGAACACGATGAGATGCGGCTGCTGATCGCCCGGCTGCGCGCCAGCACGACGATCGATGAACAACACGACCAGTTGCTGATGGAGCTCATGCGCATCGTGCTGCACCACGTGGCCGACGAGGAAACGGTGTTGCTGGCCGCCGCCGAGAAGCTGCTCAGCGCCGATGAGCTCAGCAAGATGGGGGTCGAGATGTCCAAGCGGCGGCTGCAGTTGGTCGGGGGCAAGGCTGGCACGATCGCCGCCAGTGGCGTGGTCGGCTTCTCCGGCAGCACCACCGCCCTGGTCCTGGCGCTGGCCGGCGGCATCGCGGCGGCACACTACCTGAAAGGGGCGGCCGATGCGCGACGTCTTAACTAAAACGGTCAGCCTGGGCCTGCAGGGGGCCGGCGCGTACGGTGCCTTCACCTGGGGCGTGCTCGACCGGCTGCTCGATGAGGAGGATCTGTCCATCGCGCGTCTGAGCGGCAGCAGCTCCGGCGCGGTCAACGCCGCCGTGCTGGCCGACGGCTACGCCGGCGGCGGCGGCCGGCGCGGCGCGCAACGGGCGTTGCGGCGCTTTTGGACCGGGCTGGCGATGGCGGCCACGTTCAGTCCGATGCGGCGCACCTTGCTCGACCACCTGGTCGGCGGCTGGACGATGGAGGGTTCGCCCGCCTACCACGGGCTGGAGATGGCCGGCATGCTGGCCGGGCCCGTGTTCGAGATTCCGTTCACGCACAATCCGCTGCGCATCTTGCTGTCGAGTTTGATCGACTTCGACCGGGTGCGCGCCAGCGACACGATCCCCGTGTTCATCGCGGCCACCAATGTGCGCACCGGCAAGGGCCGCATCTTCCCGAGCGAAGAAATCACCGTGCAGTCGCTGCTGGCGTCGGCGTGCCTGCCGACGGTGTTCGCCGCCGTCGAGGTGGACGGGGAAAGCTACTGGGACGGCAGCTATGTGGCCAACCCGCCGCTGGCGCCGTTGCTCGACAGCGCCGCTGACGACGTGATCGTGGTGCAGAACAATCCGGTCTCGCGCTCGACCATGCCACGCAGCCTGGCGGACATCAGCAACCGCGCCAATGAAATCGCCTTCAACATCAGCTTCGTGCGCGAACTCGCCTCGCTCAAGCACGTACTGGCCGCGCCCGACGAGGAGCAAGGCACCTCCGTGCACGCCAGCCGGTCGCGCCTTCACCTGATCAGCGGGAACGACACGTTGTCGGACTACCGCGTGTCGAGCAAGTTCAACGCGGAACTCGATTTCATCACCCATCTGCACGGGCGCGGCGTGGAGGCGGCCGATGAATGGTTGCGGACTCATGCCGGCCAGCTCGGGGTGCGCTCGACACTCGACCTCGAGCGGGCGTTCGCCTGACCACGCCAGGCGTCCGCGCCGTCACGCCAGATCAACCGGCCGGCGCGGCGTGCCGTGGGCGCCGCAGTCGCGGCAATCGTTGCAACCGGTTGCCCGCGCACGACGCGCCCATCCTGCCGCGCTGCGCTACAAGCTCAGTGGCAGCCGCACCGACAGCGTCACGTCCGGCGTGTCGCGCGTCAGGCCGGCGCCGACCGAGACGTTGAGCGAGCGCTGCGCGCTGAAGCGATAGGAAAAGCCCATCAGCAAGGTCCCCAGCTGGGTCCGCACCGAACCCGGCACGGCCACGCCGTTCTGCTTGATCCGCGCCACCGAATCGTGGTTGTAGCCCAGGCTCAGGGAGGCCTTGTCGTTCAGCGCCAACCCCATGCCGAAGTTAAAGCCGATCACGCCGCCCGGTGCCAGGGTGCCCAGGTCTTCCCACGCCCCGTCGAGCACCATGCGGCGCACGCCGCTGCGCTTGACGTTGTGCAGATAGCTGACGCTGCCGAAGAAGATGGCCGGATCGGACGGGAACAGCCAGGTCAGGCTGGGCTGCATGCCATAGAAGCCGGAGCCGGTCGGCAGGTCCAGCGGCAGGCCGGTGCCGCTGGCGTTCGGCCCCACGCAGCGCTGCACGCAGTCGGTCACCACCTCGAAGGGATCGCGGCCGGTGCGCGACTTGATGCGCAGGCCGGCCACGTAATACGAGCGGTCGGCGCCGCCGTCGTTGAGCTGGTGGCGCAGCGCCAGCTCGACGTCGCCGAGCGCCCGGCCGCTGGTGTGGAATACTTTTTCCACCGCCGTGCCGGTGAAGATTTCGCGGCTGACGGTGGAATCGGAACGGTAGACATAGGGCACCCGCAACTCCAGCTCGGTGCGGCTGCCGAGGCCGTAGCGCACGGCCAGCGCGGCCGTCATCGTGTTGCGCTTGACCTCGCGCACGTCGATCAGGCCGATCAGCAGTGCCGGAATGATGGTGTAGCCCACCAGCGCCACCCGGTTGCTGGACGCGTAGCCGAACTGGTAGGACGGCTCGAGCACGTATTTGCCCTTCGGCGTCAGCACGCCGGGCGCCTCGAACAGCGGCGCCACTTCGGGCGGGCGGCCGTCGCGCGCCGGCGCCTGGCCGACCGTTTCCTGGACCGGCGGGGCCGCCGCAGGCCGCGCCGGCTGCTCGGCCGAGGCGGCCCCGACGCCGACGCCGGTGCCACGCTGCGCCTGCAATTGCAGCGGCGGCACCGGCGCGGCGCCGAGCGCGGTCTTCTGCGCCGCCAACTCGCGCCGCAGGGCGTTCAGCAATTCCCGCTGCTCGGCCAGCTGGCCCTTGAGGTTCGCCAGCTCGGCCGCGAGGTCGGCCGGGGCGCCCGGAGCACCTGCGGGCGCCTGCGCCTGCGTCGTCAGGCTCGACAGCGTCAGGGATAAACCGACGCAACCTCTGCGCACAAAATAGGCCAGCTGCATGCTACGCTCCTTGAAAAGGCGTGGATGAATCGACGGTATTACGCAATCGGTGGCGCGGCCGGCGCGCTCAGCGCGGCACCAGCGTGGCGGCCAGCGCCTGGCGGCGGCCGGCGCGCTCAGCGCGGCACCAGCGTGGCGGCCAGCGCCTGGCGCAGGCTGCCTTCAAAACCAAGCCCCTTGAGCGCGGCCAGCGTGTTGACCGCGGCGTTGATGGTGGTTTGGCTACGGATCAATTGATCGCTGAGACTGTTCTGGATCAGCAACGCCGACATCGCCTGCGGCGCCAGCACGGGATCGACGACGCCGTTGCCGGCGCCGTTTTGCACCAATTGGTAAGGCGCCAGCGCGGCGCGCACCAGCGCCGCCTCGCCGCCGGTGATGCGCGACAGGTCGGCCACGTTGAAGCGGGTGTTCGACACCTGTTCGCCGTTGATGGTCACCAGCCGCTCCAGGCCCAGCGACACCGCCAGGTTGCCGTCGAAGCCGCCGCGCGTGGCCTCCAGCCGCGCGTCCGGCACCGGCGTCGCGTCGAAGGGACCCGGGGCGGCTCCGGCCGCCGGCGCGGCGCCCCACAGCGCGACGCCCCACAGCGTGATGTTCAAGCGGCGATGCCAGGCCATGATGTCCCTCCCTAGAAATTACCGTCGCCCAGCGTGGGCAGCGACAAGCGCTGCAGGCCGTCGCGCTCGATCGCGTCGGCCGGCCGCGCCTGCGGCGCCAGCCGCCAGTCCGCCGCCGCGTTGAAGCGCGGCTTGCCCGGCGTGTCATGGATGACGAACAACAAATGGTTTTGCCAGGCCGCGTCGAAGCGGCCGCGGCCCATGGCGCGGGTGCCGCCGGACGGGTCGCCGATCAGCACCCGGTCGTCCCGCAAGCCCTTGACCACGACAAAATGATGGTAGCCATTCTCGACCAGCAGCACGATCGCCGGAAAGCCGGCCTCGGTCAGTTTTTCGAGCGGCAGTTCGAAGCCGTCGGCGGCGAAACCGCGCGTGGCCAGGAAACGCTTGATGTCGAGCAGCGAGAAGCCGTCGCGGCGGATGCGCGCCTGGTCGCCGCTGCGGAACATTTCCTCGAACGCCAGTTGTTCGCTGATCGGATAATCATAGTGGTATGTCAGCAACGTCGCCAGCGCGGCCGAGCCGCAACTGAAGTCCAGGTGCTGCCGCGCCGTGGTCTGGTAGCGCGCCTCCTTCAGGCTGGCCACGTTGACGCGGAAGCTGCCGCCGCCCACGGCGAGGTCGGCGCCGGCTACCGGCGCCGACAGCGCCAGCGCCAGCGCCAGCGCCGTACACACACAACGGATCGGCGGCGCGTTCATTTGAATTGAACGTTGATGATGGTCGCGTTCTGGATCAGCACGTTGGCGCCCGAGTTCTGTATCACCATCGGCAAGCCGGAGGCGTTGCTGAACGAGCCCTCGGTGATGACGTTGGCGCCCGACGCCACGGCAACCGCGCTGTTGCCGCTGACCGCCCCGTTCAGTTTCATATCGCTCCACGGCGACTCGCTGCCGCCGCGCAGCGCGGCCAGCCGCTCCTCGGCCAGCGGCGCGGCAAACACCTCGCCGCCCCGCCGCTGCGCGCCGGCCGCCGGCGCCGTCTCCGACGTCACGGCGGCATCGGCCGGTGACACGGGCGGCGCCGCCTGCTGCGCCGCGCACGTCGCGGACAACGCGAACAGCAGCGCCGCCATTCCCTGCCTGGACAGGTTCAGCATAAGGTTCTCCTTATCGCGCGCCTCGCGGCGCGCTCTGCGATACAAAGCGGCGGGACCGCGCCCCGGCGGGGGCCGTCCCGCCGTTGCCGCTAGCGGCCGACGCTCATGTTGGCCTGGACGTTGACGCTTTGCTGGATCAGCGAAGAGAAGCCGTTGTTCTGGCTGACCGTCATGATCCCGGCCGCCGACTGGCCGACGCTGGTCATCGTGTTCGACATGTCGAACGTCCCGGCATTCACGCTGAGGGTGCCGCCTGCGCCGCCCGCGCCGCCGTTGCCGGTGCCGCCCGCGGCGTTGCCGGCCGTCTGCGTCCCGCCGGCGCCGCCCGCACCGGCGGTGTTGCTGCCGCCCGCGCCGCC